>JAFGEP010000077.1 GCA_016931535.1 Bradymonadales bacterium | reverse complement strand
GCACCGCCTCGTGGACCCGCATGATCCAGGTCTGCATCCGGGTGGCCGGCATCGACTTGCTGATGGGGACCATCTCGGCCGTCACCCGGGTGTCGATCAGGTTCCGACTACCGCTGGCCAGTGCCTCCTTCCAGGTATGTTGACCCAAGAACATCTGGGGCATGACCACCAGGCCGCACATCTGCTCGATGTCGCTGGCGAGCTGGAAGGCCTGGATCGAATCGAGGCCGAGGATGCTGCAAGGTTGGTCGAGATCGGGGACCTTGCCGAGGTATCGTTCCAGGCATCGGGCGAGGTGACGTTGCTCATCCGATTCATAGTGATTCTTGAGCGTTGCCACCTCCACCGGCTCTGCGTCCATCGGGGTGCCGGCATCCATTCGAGGCAGGGCATTGGCGAGATAGGCCGCTCTGGTCTCGTTGCGGGCCAGCTTGCCGTTCAACGCTTTGGGCAGCGAGCGCGGCTCGATGAGGGCGATGTCGTGCAGGTGGATTCCGTGCGCCTGGGCAACCTCCGCGAGGATGTGGGATCGGATCTTGTCGAGGGCGGACTTGTCTACCCCCTTTTGCACCTCGGTCACCGCCACCACCTCGGAATCGGAGATCATGAAGACCGCACAGCATCCGGGACGGAGGCTGGAATGAGAGAGCTCGATGGTCCGCTCGATGTCCTGGGGGTAGTGGTTCCTGCTACGCAGAATGATGACCTCCTTCTGGCGGCCCACGATGAACAGCTCGTCATCCAGGACGGCTGCCAGGTCACCGGTCCTCAGGTAGCGGCGGTCGTCACCGGGCAGCCTGGCTCGGAAGATCTGCTCGTTCTCCTCTTCGCGTCCCCAGTACCCTCGGGCCACCGAGTTGCCGTGGATCCAGAGCTCTCCGATGGTCCCCTCCGGCAAGAGGTTGCCGGTCTTGGTATCGACGATGACCACGACCACACCATTGCCGACCCTCCCGTTGCTGCACAGGCGGACGATCTTGCGAGTGTGTCGGTTGGCGGGGACCAGCTTGCCTTCGGCCAGCTCATCGGCATCGAAGGTCTGTGCTGGCGTTCGCACTGTCGGATCGCAGTGGCACAAAAAGACCGTGTTCTCGGCCAGGCCGTACCCCGGCGAAATGGCCACGCCAAACTTGGAGACCCGGAACCCATCCTGGAAGGCCTCCACCGGATCGGCCGGAACCGGCTCGCCACCCGAGCCCAACAGGCGAAGGCTGCTCAAGTCGAAAGTGGCGCGCTGCTCCGGCGGTACCTTGCGCAGGGTGTACTCGAGGGCGAAGGGCGGCACGAAGGTGGCGGTCGCCCGGTAGTTGTGCAGCGCTTCCAGCCAACGGACTGGCCTTCTCAAGAAAGTGGCTGGAGCCATCTGCACCGTGTGGCCACCGATGGTCCAGAACACAAGCCCCGTACCGATCAGGCCCATGTCGTGGTAGGGCGGAGCCCAGCTCATCCCCACGATGTAGTTGTCCGAGCCCGAGGTCTGGTACTGGTAGCGGGTGTTGTTTACCAGGTTGGCGTGCGAGATCATCACCCCCTTGGGGTTTCCCGTGGATCCCGAGGTGTACTGCAGAAAGGCGATGGAGTCGGGATCGACAGGCCGGTACTGGAAGGCATCCGCCAGGTTGGTGGAGACCGACTCGACCGGCAGCCAGGGTTTCTCCCCGATGTCTCCGAGCTGGTCTCGGACCGCACCCGCGAACTTCTGGATCATCTCCGAGACCAGCACCAGGCTGGGCCGGCAGCTGTCGGCGATCCCTCTCAACCGGGGAATGGAGCGGGCAAGGCGCGCCGGGTCGGGCGGATAGGTGGGCACCGCGATCACCCCCGCGTACAGGCAGCCCAGGTAGGCCTCGAAGAAGGGGATGCCGGGCTCGATGACGATGAGCACACGATCCCCGGGCTGGACACCGGCGCTCATGGCGCCGGCCACAGCCCGCGCGCGGCGGTCCAGCTCGGCGTAGGTCCGGCGGCCCGTTTCGCGACCGTCCTCTCCGATGAAGGTCAGCGCCAGGTTGTCCGGTGTCTTCATGGCCCAGTAAGACACACAGTCCGGGATGGTGTTCAGGTTGGGAAGGTTGTCCATAGGTGTCACCTTGCGAGGAATGTGCTTCTGTCTTGGTCCCGAGGAATCCCTCATTGGAGCATTGTGATGAAACCCAGGAAACTTAATATAGATACTATTTGTGTAGGAAAAGATTATCGTATTTTTAAAAAATTACACCACCCATGAATTCAATATGCACTTTTGTCGTTACCCAGTCAAACAAGAAATGCGGGAGGGCGCTTTCCCTCTGGATTTCAAAAGGGCTAAATGGGTTGGCCGCCTGGTCGATCAGCACTCGGGCTCGAAGAGCTCGGAGACGCTTCGGCCGTCGTGGATGCGGCGGATGGCGTTGGCCAGCAGGGGGGCGATGGAGAGCACCTGGAGCCCTTCAAACTGCTTGCCGGGTGGGACGGGGACGGTGTTGGTGACGACGATGGGGGAGATGGGGCTGCTTCCGAGTCGTTCGCAGGCCGGTCCGCTGAATACGGGGTGGGTGGCGGCGGCCATGACCTGGTTGGCGCCGTTGGCGAGCAGGAACTTGGCGGCTTCGACGATGGTCCCCCCGGTGGCGATCTCGTCGTCGATCAACAGGGCGGTCTTGCCCTGTACGTCGCCGATGAGGTGCTCGGCCCGGGCCTTGTCGTCGTCGCCGTAGCGCCGCTTGTCGATGATGGCGATAGGCAGGTTGAGCCGGTTGGCGTAGCGGCCGATGTCCTTGGCTTCTCCGGCGTCGCTGGCTACCACCACCGCTCGGGAGAGATCCAGGGACTCATTCAGGTGTTGGCACAGCAGGGTGGCGGCCTGGAGCTGGTCCACGGGGATATGGAAGAACCCCTGGATCTGGGCGGAGTGGAGGTCCACGGTGAGGACCCGGTCGGCGCCGGCGGCTTCCAGCAGGTCGGCCACGAGCCTGGCGGTGATGCTGATCCGCGGCTTGTCTTTCTTGTCGGAGCGGGCGTAGGGGTAGTAGGGGAGCACGGCGGTGACCCGAGCCGCCGATGCCGACTTGAGGGCGTCGATGAAGATGAGGAGCTCGACCAGGTGCTCGTTGACCGGCGAGGAGCTGGTCTGAACGACGAAGACGTCGCATTCTCGGACGTTCTCTTCGATCTGGATCATGAGGTTTTCGTTGGCGAAGGAGACCACTCGGCTTTTCCCGAGCGGGATGCCCAGGTTTTCGCAGATGGCGGTGGCCAGCTCTGGGTGGCTTCGTCCGGAGAAGACCTTGATCTGTCCGTCTCTCATTTGAATCCCTCCAGCATGAGTCGATCGACGACGGTATCGTGCAGCCAGCGTTGGTCATCCCGTTCGGGATAGTCCATGTTGTAGTGGAGTCCCCGGCTCTCTCGCCGGCGCAGGGCCGATTCGATGATGATGCGGGCGACGGTGGCCAGGTTCCTCAGCTCGACCAGGTCAGCGGTGATGTGGTAGTCCCAGTAGTACTCGCGGATCTCGGCGGCCATCAGCTCGATCCGTTTTTTTGCCCGGAACAGGCGACGGTTGGTGCGGACCACCCCTACGTAGTTCCACATGAAGCGCCGGATCTCGTCCCAGTTCTGGCTGATGATGACCGCCTCATCGCTGGGGCGGGAGGTCCTGGGGTCCCAGGGGGGGATGTCGTAGCCGTCGCGGTCTGCCAGGTTTTCGACATATCGTCTGGCATAGGCGGCCGCTCGGCAGGAGAAGACCAGCCCTTCCAGCAGGCTGTTGGAGGCCAGGCGATTGGCGCCGTGGAGCCCGGTGCAGGCCACCTCTCCCGCGGCCAGCAACCCCGGAAGAGAGGTCTCGGAGAACAGGCCCACCTGGACCCCCCCGCAGGAGTAGTGGCAGGCGGGCACCACCGGGATCGGCTCGAGGGTCATATCCACCCCGAACTGGAGGCAGGTGGCGTGGATGTTGGGGAAGCGCCGCTGGATGAACTCTTTGGGGAGGTGGGTCATGTCCAAAAACACGCAGTCATCGCCGCTGCGTTTCAGCTCGTTGTCGATGGCCCGGGTGACGATGTCGCGGGGGGCCAGGCTTTTGAGCTCGTGGTATCGAGACATGAAGCGATCGCCCGCCGCGTTGATGAGCTCTCCTCCCTCTCCTCGAAGCGCCTCGCTGATCAGGAAGTTCTTGGCTTTCGGGTGGTACAGGCAGGTGGGATGGAACTGGATGAACTCCATGTTGGCCACCTTGGCGCCCACCCGATAGGCCATGGCGATCCCATCGCCGGTGGCCACGTCAGGGTTGCTGGTGTACAGGTACACCTTGCCGAGGCCGCCGGAGGCCAACAGGGTACAATGAGCGGCGAACGGCCGGATCTGACCCGATCGCCGGTCGAGCACGTAGGCCCCCACGATCCGACCGCTGGGTGGGGTGGTCGGGTGGCTCAAGTGGTGATCGGTGATCAGGTTGATGGCGATGTGGTGTTCATAGACCGAGATGTTGGGCTGGTCCTTCACGGCATCCACCAGCACCTGCTGGATGGCGTTGCCGGTGATGTCACCGGCATGCAGGACTCGGCGGAACCGATGTCCGCCTTCTTTACCGAGGTCGAACTCCACCTCTTGACCGGTGTTCCCCTGCTCCCGCAGGGTGAACTGGATGCCGAGGTCGATGAGGCGCTGGGCCTGTCGAGGGCCGTCCTCTACGCAGATCTTGACCGACTCTCGGCGGCACAGCCCGGCACCGGCGACCATGGTGTCCGCGGCATGGCGCTCGAAGCTATCCTGTGCGGTCATGACCGCGGCGATGCCACCCTGGGCATAGCGGGTGTTGGACTCGTCGATCTCGCGCTTGGTGATGACGGCCACGGTTCCGTGCTTGGCGGCCTCGAGGGCGAAGCTCAGGCCGGCGACCCCACTCCCGATGACAAGGTAGTCGGCTTCGATGGTCATGCGCAGCTCCTGGGGTCTGGGAGAATGCCGGATCGGAAACCTTTTGCTTCTGGCCAGATCGGCCCGTACTATGGGGTGTGATGACGAACGGTGCAATACGGATCTGGCTTGTCCTTCTTCTTTCGGTGGTTGGGTGCCTTGTTGCCGTTCCCCGAGCGGCGCTGGGCGACATCTACCACTATGTGGATCGCGATGGAACCCACGTCTTCACGACCTACCGCATGTCCGGCATGGAGTTGGTGGAGGTGATCCGGTCTCAGCCCTCTCGGAGCAACCGTTCCTCCGGTCGGTCCTCCAGCTCCAGCAGCCGCATCCAGGTCCGCGAGGACGCCTTTGACCCCCTGATCCGGGAGGCGGCCGAGACCTTCAACATTCCATTCGAGTTCATCAAGGCGGTGGTCAAGGCCGAATCGGCCTTCAACCCCAGGGCTGTCTCGCGAGCGGGAGCCCAGGGGCTGATGCAACTGATGCCCCGGACCGGAGAGGAGATGGGGGTCACCGACCCCTTCGATCCCCGGCAGAACATCTTTGGCGGCACGCGTTACTTGCGGATCCTGGCGGATCGCTACAACGGGGACATCAACCTGGTATTGAGCGCTTACAACGCCGGTCCCGGCAGCGTGGATCGCTACGACGGGATCCCGTACCCGGACACCCGCCGTTACATCCAGACCGTGTACCGCTACTACCGGGAGTACCTGGCCGAGTCGGATTGAAGGTTACTCGGTCCACCGCGGCTGGGGAGCAGGTGAGCTGTCTGAAGGGTGTCGGCCGGGTGGAGGTTGTCCGATGTCCAACGTCAAGATCGTGGGAGCGTTGGATCCGGCTCTGATCGCCCTTCTACAAGGCGCAGGCTACTCCCTGGAGGTCCACGACCTGCCGGACGAGGTTCGGGCCGATGACCTCGAAGGGCTGACCCCCATCCTGTTGGCCGAGGCCGGACGGTATACCGCCAGCGGAATCGAGAGCGGTCTGAGGCGGGATTTCCAGGCGACCCGGCGGTTCATCCGCCTCGAGGAGAGCCAGGCCCCTGCTCCCGATCGCGAGGAGGATCGCCAGCTCAAGATCTTGAGGGATTTCACCGTTACGGTGGCGACTGGCCGCAATCGGCAGGAGCTCTTCGATTCTGCCATCCGGTTTCTCCAGTACGCGGTGGGATGCGACGCGGTGGTGCTGCACGAGGATCGCCCGGAGGGCGGTCTGGTCCTGCTTCGGCAGATCGGTCTGGACAGCGTCCAGGTAGAGCGGTGGACTGCGCTGCTTGAGGAGCTGGCGCACAGAGAATCGGGGCGGTTGCTTGCCGGATTCCAGTACACCGGGCGCGAGGGGGTTGGCGAGAACCCGGCGGCGTTGTCCGCCATGGTTCCCCTGCTCTACGGGAAGAGCAGGTCGGGGGTGCTCGGTATCCGGCTGGTGCCCGATGTGTCGCTTTCCCTGGAGTGTCTGCTGGCACTCGGTCGGATCCTGGCGCTGGCCATCAGCAACTGTGATCTGCGGGAGGAGTCGAGCCAGGCCATCGAGTCTCTGCGGCAGGCCCAGAAGAGCATGAGCCAGGCCGAGAAGCTGGCGGCGGTGGGCATGTTGGCGGCCGGAGTCGCCCACGAGATCAACAACCCGGCCGCCTTCATCATCACCAACCTGACCGTGCTGGAGGAGTACGTCCAGGGGTTCGTCGCCTACCAGCGGGCGCTGGATGCCCGGCTGCAGGCCGCTCCCGACGGGGTAGAGATGGGGCTGAAAGCGCTGAGGGAGCAGCACGAGCTCGACTACCTGCTACAGGATGCGCCCGAGCTCATCGCCAGGTGTTTGACGGGGATGCGTCGCATCCACGAGATCGTCAAGGATCTGCGCTCCTTCGCCCACAAGGGGACGGGACAGGCCGAGTGGGTCGACATCAACCAGTTCATCTCCCAGGTGCTCAAGCTGGCTGGCGCCGAGCTGAGGCATCGGGCGGGACTGGAGCTGGACCTGCGACCTCTGCCCCGGGTCCACCTGGAAAGCACCCAGCTGGTCCAGGTCCTGTTGAACCTGGTCATCAACGCCTACCAGTCCTTTGGCGATCGTCCTCGACCCAAGAACATGATCTGGGTGGCCAGCAGGCTTGAGGGCGGTTGCATCCACATCGACGTGACCGACAACGGATGCGGTATCCCCGAGGAGGTCAGGGGTCGACTGTTCGAGCCCTTCTTCACCACCAAGCCGGTGGGGGCCGGTACAGGCCTCGGTCTGGCCATCAGCTGGGAGCTGGTCAGAAACATGCACGGCCGTATCACCGTGGATTCGACCGAGGGACGGGGCAGCCGGTTCACGGTGGAGCTGACCCTGCAGCAAGAGGAGGGGGGGGCGGGCCTGCCCTGGCGACCGGCTGAAGGTACCGCTTGAGGCTGAGCCTGCACCGCTAGGATGCCGGTCTGCGATTACTCATCCGGATGGCACGGCAGCATGGGGGTCGTACAGGTGGCAAGCCACGCGGTGAGCCGGCTCCAGCTCGACCTCGATCGGTTCCTCCAGGCGGCATCGGTCGAATGCGACCGGACAGCGAGGGTGGAATCGGCATCCCGGCGGGGGGGATATCGGTGTGGGTACGTCTCCAGACAAGAGGATCTGTTGCCCTCGTTGGCCGGGGCTGGCCGAAGGGATGGCGGAGAGCAAGGCCTGGGTATAGGGATGGGCGGGGTGAGTGAAGAGATCTTCGGATCGGGCGATCTCCGCGATCTTGCCCAGGTACATCACTGCGGTCCGATCGGCCAGGTGGCGGACGACCGCCAGGTCGTGAGAGATCAACAGGTAGGACAGCCGAAAGGCCTTCTTGATGTCCTGCAACAGGTTCAATACCTGGGCCTGTACGGAGACATCCAGTGCGCTGACCGGCTCGTCGCAGAGGATCAGGTCGGGGTTGAGGGCCAGGGCGCGGGCCAGCCCGATGCGTTGTCGTTGACCCCCGGAGAACTCGTGAGGGTAGCGTGACAGGAAGCGGGGCGCGAGACCCACCTGGCCAAGCAGCTCGCAGACCCGTTCCTGGCGCTGCCTTCCCCTGGCGATGCCATGGATGGAAAGCGGCATCCCCACGATCTGCTCCACGGTCATGCGGGGGTTGAGGCTGGCGTAGGGGTCCTGGAACACCATCTGCATGTGGCGTCTTAGCTTGCGCATCTCCTCGCCACTGGCGGCGAAGAGGTCTTTCCCCTTGAAGAATGCCCGGCCCGAGGTGGGCTCCACCAGGCGCAGGATGGTACGTCCCAAGGTGGTCTTGCCGCAGCCAGACTCTCCGACCAGCCCCAGGGTCTCATCCGACTCCAGATCAAAGGAAACCCGATCCACCGCGCGCACCGCGCCGACGGCCTTTCGCAGAAATCCCGTTCGGATGGGGAAGTGCTTGACCAGGTCTCGAACCACCAACAGCGGCGTTCTCTGGTCCAGCCTCGCGGTGTGGTTGGGGGCGGTCACCTGGTGTTCCAGCTCATCCATCGAGTCCTCGCTCCTCCACCGCTGCCCTTCGGTCGAATTCGCCAGCCACCGGTCCCTTGCGGGATCTGGTTCCGGCCGCGATCTCGCGCCAGAAGTGACAGGCGGTCCGATGGCCCCGCCCCACGTCCTGAAGATCCGGCTCTTGCTCGACACAGCTCGGATCGGCGAAGGCGCAGCGGGTCACGAAGCGGCAGCCGGGGGGCAGTGCCAGAGGGCTCGGCACCATACCGGGGATGGTCATCAACCTGGAGGTGCGTCGGGTGAGGCTGGGCAGGCTCTCGAACAGCCCGATGGTGTAGGGATGGCGCGGAGTTGCGAACAACTCGGCCACGGCGGCCTGTTCCACCACCTTGCCGGCGTACATGACCGCCACTCGGTCGGCCAGCTGCGCCACCACGCCCAGGTTGTGGGTGATGAGCAGGATGCTCATGGACCGCTCTTGTTGCAGTTGTGCCAGCAGATCCAGGATCTGGGCCTGGATGGTCACATCGAGGGCGGTGGTGGGCTCGTCGGCGATCAGCAGGGAAGGGCGGCAAACCAGCGCCATGGCGATCATGACCCGCTGGATCATCCCTCCCGACAGCTCGTGGGGGTAGTCGTCCACCCGCAGCTCAGGCGAGCAGATCCCCACCCTGCCGAGGACATCGATGGCCAGCTCCCTTGCCCGAGGCCTTGACAGCCGTAGATGGAGGCGGATCGCCTCGATGATCTGGTCGCCGACGGTGAATACCGGGTTCAGGCTGGTCAGCGGCTCCTGGAACACCATGCCGATCCGGTTGCCTCTGAGCTGGCGCATCTCCCGTTCCGGCAGCGCCAGCAGGTCTCGACCCTCCAGCAAGATGCGGCCCGCTCGGATTCGACCGTTCGATCTGGGAACCAGTCTCATGATCGAGAGTGCGGTGACGCTCTTGCCACATCCCGATTCGCCCACCAGTCCGACGGTTTCCCCTTGGCGCACCTCGAAGGAGATCCCGTCCACCGCCAGGGCCTCGCCCTGCTCGGTGAGGAAGGAGGTTTTCAGATCCTGGACCGAAAGCAGGATCTCCGCGCCGTCAGAGGCCTGGTGCATGATCACTGCCGAAGAACTCACCGTGGACCACCTGGACGGCCCGGTCCACGTCGGTTCGCGGGATGAGGGCGGAGACCGCCAGGCGGCTGGTGAAGGAGAGCCTGGGGTGGATGGAGGATCTCTCGATGGATGACAGGAGCCGGCGCAGGGCAGCCGGCGTGCAACCTGCCCGGGAGCCGACGGCGGTTACCAGGCCCAGGTCCTGCGTGATGGACAAGGTGCCTGCAAAGCGTGCCGCCGCCTCCTCGATGAAGCTCACCGGCTGTCTCATGTTTTCGGTGTGGAGCACCAGCCTAACGGTTCGCTCCCTGGCATCGATCGCCGAGTACAGGATCTCGCAGGGCTCCAGCTCTGCGAGCAGAGCGTCCGGAAGGTGCTCGCGATCCGGTTCTCCGCGATGTTCCACCAGGAGGATCTTGGTGCAGCCGGTCACTCCGGTCACATAGTTGGCCCGTTGTTCCGCCAGCAAGGTGTCGGGAAAGCCATCGGGGCGCCGGATGGCGGTGTGCTGGTCGGAGCCCGAGGTAGCCTTGGCAAATAGCTGGATACCCGATCGCCTGGCGAACTCCACCGCTTCCGGGTTGAGCACCTTGGCCCCGAAGCGGGCCAGCTCCTGCATCTCCTCGTAGTCGATCTCGACGAGGCGGGCAGCGTCCAGCACCACCCTGGGATCGGCGGTGTAGACGCCATCCACGTCGCTGTAGATCTCACAGGCCTCCGCCGAGAGGGCGGCGGCCAGTGCGACCGCGGTAGTGTCGGAGCCTCCCCGCCCCAGGGTGGTGACCTCCAGCTTGTAGCTGACGCCCTGGTAGCCGGCCACGATGACGATGTTTCCCCGGGCCAGCTCGTCCTGCACCCGGTAGGGCCGGATGTCGAGGATGCGGGCGGCGCCCGGGGTGTCGTTGGTGATGATCCCGGACTGGCTGCCGGTGAAGCTGATGGCATGGTAGCCCAGGTCGTGGATGGCCATGGACAGCAGGGCCATGCTGATCCGTTCCCCGACGGTCACCAGCATGTCCAGCTCGCGGCTGTTGGGGTGAGGGGTGACCTGTCGGGCTAGCGCCATCAGGTCATCGGTCTGGTTGCCCATGGCGCTGACCACCACGACGACGTCGTAGCCTCGGTTGCGGGTGGCGACCACCTTGGCGGCCACCTCCTTGATGCGTTGGGGCGTGGCGACCGAACTACCGCCGTATTTCTGTACGATGATGGCCATCTCGATCGGCTTCCCGTCGGATCCGGATCCGAGATATATGGCAGAAATGTCGATGCAAGTCCAAGTCCACCTTTCATCGGGTGAAGGGGGCACTACTGGTAGGTGCTACGGTCGGTGCCTTGTGGAGACGGCTGATTTTCGCTAGAGTTCCGCGACTCGATTGGATCAACCGAATGGGGAGACCGAGAATGGACAGAAGAAGAGATGTCAGTCTTTCGGTTGCGGTCCTGCTTGTTGCGGCAGGGTTGGCCCTGGGCTGCCAGAAGATCAGCGAGCCGATTCCCCTGTTGACCCAGGACCAGCGCCAGCGCATCCAGGAGCAGCTGTTGACCGAGGTTCCCCAGGTCGGGCACCCCATCGGCGCGGTGTTTGGCGACCAGGTGGAGCTGGTCGGCTACGATATCGAGCCGGAGGTGGTGGAGATCGGCTCATCGTTCACCATCACCTGGACCTGGCGGGTGCTGGCAAGGGTGGAGGATCGCTGGGAGATCTTTGTCCACCTGGACAGTGGGAGCCAGCGGCAGAACCTGGATCACGAGATGGTCGGTGGGCTGTACACCTCCTTGTACTGGAGGGAGGGGGACATCATCCGCGACCAGCAGACGGTCGATCTGGCCGCCCACATGGGGACCGGCACCGTGAATATCTACCTGGGGTTGTGGCGCCGAGTGGATGGGGCCCGCATGGAGATCGCCAATCCCGGCCAGGGTACGACCGATCCGACAGGCCGACTGCATGTCGGATCGTTCGAGTCCAGGATACACCTCGTCCGCTACGAGGTTTCCCCCCTGCAGGGGGAGCTGACCATCGACGGCTCCCTGCGCGAGCCGCACTGGCGCCGTGCCGAGAATACCAGCGCCTTCATCCATCCCAACGATGGCTCGGAGATGCGGGGGATCCGGACCCAGGCGCGGATGCTGTGGGACGAGCAGTACCTGTACATCGGGATTACCGCTCAAGATCAGGATATCTGGAGTACGATTGCGCAGCGGGACGGAGACCTGTGGGAGGAAGAGGTGCTGGAAGTCTACCTGGATCCCCGGGGCGATGGCCGTAACTACGTGGAGATCCAGATCAATCCTCTGGGAACCGTCTTCGATGCCATCTTCGATCGGGCCGCCAACCGGGATCTGGCAGCGGCTCGAGCCAGGAACATCGAAGGGCTGCAGGCGGCCGTCGAGGTGAACGGGACGTTGAATCAGCGAGATGACCGGGATCGACGATGGTCGGCCGAGTTTGCCATCCCCTGGCGTTCGCTGCCCGATTTCGGTCCCCGGGCCCGAGGTGGGGAGATCCTGCGCGGCAACTTCTACCGATACGACCGCACCGCCGATGGGGAGACACTGACCGCCGCCTGGAGCCCGGTCTTCGGCGGTTCCTTCCACCAGCCAGACAAGTTCGGGGAGATCGTCCTGGTCAACGGTTCCGGACAGCCTGACGAGACCGCAAGCGGGTCCGAGCAGACCGGATCTGTCCAGGGACAGCAGGAGAGCCCATCCGTTCGTCCCACCATCCGCGAGAACCCTGCCACCGGGGCGACTTGTGGCGGTGGCCGACGGACCCTGACCACACTCCGCCCTGGTGTGGCAGAAGGCACCGGCGCGGAGAGAGGGCGGCGGATCACCCTGGATCGCATCCGCTCACGGGAGCAGCCCGTACCACTGGAAGTGATTCCTGCCGGGACGGCACCGGCAACGCCGTGAGGCCGGTGGTGAACGACGGCTCACTGAAACGAGTGCAGGAGGTGAGTCCGGGTCGGGAGGGGAGCACGATGAAGAGTGACAAGAGAAAACAGAGCCTCTACTTTCCCGAGGATATGCTCGAAGAGATCAAGCGCGAGGCCAACCGCCAGGATCGGTCGCTTTCCTGGATCGTCCAGCGCGCCTGGACCATCGCCCGCAACGAGATCCAGAGGTTCCCGTCGGTCAACGATCCCAGCCCTGATGACGAGGAAGACCGGGAGGAGCTGGGCTAGGGTAGGGGTTCAAGACCGCACCATCACTCGTGCGGGGGGCGGCCTGGAGCTGTTTTTGTTCCTCTACGCGCCTGCGTGAAGCAGGCCGTCGAGAGGAGCGCTGGCACTTGGGGGACCAGGCCGGTCATTGCCCTCTGGGTCGGCTCGAGCGACCCATTTGAGACGGTTGGAGCTCCTCACTACAATAACCGTCGGTTGTCGTGACGACCGCGCAGAGATCACACGGGAGAGCATCCATGGAACGCAAGAGATCCAGGCAGATTGCGATAGTCTTGGCCACCGGCCTGCTGTTGGTCGCCTGTCCCCCCTCGGACGATGACGATGATCACAATGGCGTGACCGATACCGGTGTGGAGGACCAGCGGAGGGATGGCTCGGCCGGGACGGATGCTGGCGACACCAGTGCGGATCTGCCCGACCAGCCCAGCGGCGAGGAGATCGTCATCTCCTACGTGACCCAGACCCGGGTACCCGACCCGGAGGAGTACTGGGAGATGTGGGTGACCGACCAGGACTGCAGCTGGAGCCGATGCGACAAGACCCAGGTGACCGGCGGAAGCTTCACCTGCGAAGTGGAGTGCGCCCTGGCACCGGAGCTGGATTACGCCCTCTGGATCGATCCGCAGGCCTCCACCGGGACCTTGATGATCGCGCCCATCGACTCCAGCTACTCGGTTTCCACCTCGGCCCGGGTGGTTTCCAACAACGTCCAGGGGTGGGAGGTCGGCCCCCAGTACGTGGTCTACGCCCGCAACGGCGTGGTCTACGCCCAGCCGCTGGCCGGCGGGTCGGAGGTGCAGCTCCTCACGATCTACGAAGAGGGAGGTCTGCCGGGAGGTTTCCACTACGCCCCCCACATCGACCGGGTCATCGCCAATATCCCCAATAGCCTCTCCTCGGCCGATCTGATCGAGGTGTCGGTGACCAATCCGACCGACCAACGCCTGCTCTACCACTTCGTCTCCGACATCGAGGGGTACCCCGGCTCGTTCTACCAGGGCCACATGGACATGTCGGTCTCTCCCGACGGCCAGTACCTGGCCATCTTCACCATGGCCTGGGACATGGCCGAGCCCTGCGACCCCGGCAATCCCGTGTGCGCCAACGACGAGTACGAGTGCTCCGACCTCAACCCGGAGAACCCCCGCTGCAAGGGCGAGCAGCTCGTCCTGAATCTCATCAACCGGTCCGAAGCCCACCTGCTGACCACCCCGGACAACCCGGCCGGCTGCAGCAGCGATGCCGACTGCGGCACTTACCACGAGTGCGACCTGGATGCCTACCACGAGACGGCCGACGGTGTCTGTGTGCCCGGTCACCGCGTGATCGGCCCTTACGGGCGCTTCTCCTGCATGCAGGCGACCAGCGGGCCCTATCTCGATCCGGGAGAGTACAACAAGGTCACCGCGGCTCCGATGTGGCGGTCCGATGGCCGCATCCTGTTCGTGGGTTCCAACGACTGCGTCGACCTGGACATCCCCATCACCAACCTGGTCGCGATCGACCCGGGGCTGGACAGCATGCAGGTCGTCCTGGAGAACCCCGGTACAAACCACGGTGGCCCCGACTGCTACGACGAGGTGGAAGAGGAGTACACCCCCTCCGGTTGTGTCATCCAGATCAGCCGAACGGCCATCTCTCCCAGTGGCAACACCGTCGTGTTCATCGGCTCTTCCGTGAGCTCCTCCATGGACACCGAGGTCTGGCTGGTGGATGCCTTCGGACGCGGCGGCAAGCGGAACCTCACCCGGGATATCCTGACCAAGATCCTGCAGGTCGGCGTGTTCGCGCCCTGACCGCTCGCCACCTCTGTCGCGAGATCCCTGGCAGCCGGCCGCCACGTTGTTATGGCGCTCCAGAGGATCGAATCGCCATCCGCCTGGCTGACTGGGCACCGTCCGGGCGGTTGTACCGGCAGCGCTGCAGGGGTGGGCGACGAGCGGCTCCGTCGGTCTTCTGTGGCCAGGTTGATGGTCCCTCCGAAGGCGGGTCGCGATGATCAGCCGGCAGCCGGGTCTCAGCTCTCTCGCCGCGCAGTTCTTTCGATGGCACGAAGCCGGCGCCTCCAGAACAGGATCACCATCAGAGGAAGCCAGATGTGGATGTTCCGCAAGAAGGTCCGCACCAGGCGTTGGGAACGCGGGCGGGTAGGAAGGGGACAGATCGAGGCGGCAGTGGTCTCACCCTCCAGGTCGTCACCCGCACACTGCAGATCGTCGCCGCTGTCCTCATCGCCGTCGCCTGTCGAGGTGTCGTCGTCGGAGCAGGAGGCGCTGGAATCGTCGTAGTAGTCGTCGCCCGTGGAGGACTCCCCTTCACAGCCGCCATCGTCTTGAGCCTGGTCGTCATCGAGGGTGTCACCCTGGCAGCCCGAGCTGTCGCCATCGTTGTAGTAGTAGGCCTCGTCGTCGTCCGACAGGTCGTCTCCGGCGCAACCTTGCTCCTGTTCGACCGGGTAGGTGTAGGGATAGGGGGCATAGGGGTCCTCGTAGACCACGGTGTAGTACTCTCCCGAGCAGCCGTGCTGCACCCGGGTGACCCGACGGGTAGTCGGGTACAGCGGGCGGGTCGTCGGTACCCCGTCGAACACGGCGCCGCCGAAGAACAGGCCTTCCACGGACCTGTTTTCTGCCCGGACCGTGTCGGTGAACGTGATCTCGCAGGACAGATCGATGGAGATCAGGTCGTCCCCTTCGTAATCGGCCGTGATCTCCAGCCACCCCATCTCCACCTGTCCCTGGAAGGTGGCGATCCCCTCCCGGTTCCACTCCACCAATTGAGCCGGGCCAGTAAGTGAGGCTGTGGAGAGGAGGGTGGGATAGCCCCTGCGCAACAGCCTGGTCGGGATCTCGATCCAGATCTGGCCAGCACGCTCGCTGCTCCCGCTGATCACGTCTCGGGGGCCGAACTCGGCGAAGAGCAGGAGCTGCAGGTCTCCGGGTCGTCCCCCCGGGACCAGGTCGAAGCCCGCCAGACAGAGCACCGCGTAGTCGTCCAGGTTGCTGCCAGTCAGGCTGATCTGGAAGTCCCCCGTGCCCTCGATCTGGAACGCCTCGCCGGTCGCGGGCCAGAGCAAGGCCAAGGCCGCGCACACCACCAGGGGCCATCGCGCGAGCTGCCCTTTTGATCTTGCCAGGGGCTTCCTCTGATCCACCTGGTCGATTGGGTCGGTTTCCCTCTTTGAGTGTGGAACATGCCGCATCTGTTCACCCGATGTTGATCCGGTTCTGCCTAGAAGTAGAAGCTGGCCTGCAGGCCGAGCTCCCAGTGTCCGTACTCCGAGTCGAAGCCGACCAGCCAGCCGCGCCCGCCGTCGTCATCAAAGTGGCTGAAGGTGGTGGTCATGCCGAACCGGGCTCCGAGGCTCAACATCTCGATGGGGCGGAACTGAAGCCCTGTGCCGAGACGAAATCCGCCATCCAGCTCGGAGGAGCCCACCTCCTCCAACAGGAAATCTCCCGTGAACTCGGTGGAGGATACGACCAGGACCCCCAGGATGTCTCCGAAGAACCGGATCTGGGGTGTGATGGGCACGACCACGCGGAGGCCCATTCCCGCATCGAAGATGGTCCGTGCCAGCTCGATTGTCCTGTAGTTCTGGTCGTGTTGTCGCCCGTACTCCCCTGCCAGAAACTCCATCAGGAAGTAGTAGCGCAGCCAGGAGCCGGCTGGCCTTCCGCCCACCCCTAGCACGATTCCCCCGGCGATGCCCAGATCGGTGGTATCGGCGTCAGAAAGGCCGCCGATCATCCCAACACCGGCTTCTGCCAAGAAATGCGGGCCCTTCGCCTGGGCGACAGGGGCGGCAATCGAGAAAAGGGTTACAATCAGCGCGACGGAACCGATGCGTGCCATGTGCACCTCCTTTATCGGCACCGGGTATCGCAGCAACAAACGTGCCATGGGATACTTGCCGGTTTTTCGTTTCCAGTTCCAAGTTTGGGGATGACAGCGGGCAGCGTGCCTCCTCCCCCGAGGCGGAGCCCGGGGGAGGTGTCGCCGCTGACCCGCTACCAGCCGTTGGGGGGCTGTGGCAAAACGGATACGGTGTGAGGGTACAAGGACGGCTGAGGCCTTATTCCCCGCGCTTTTTCTTGAGCTCTTCCAGCTCGCGCAAGATGGCGTCCAGCTCCTTCTGAGGATCCTGTTCCAAGGGGCCTTCCTCGTCGGATCCGGGGGGAAGCGCTTTGGTATCGGGCTTTTTGGACGAGGGCAGGAGCTGTCTGACGGCGCTGTAACCCAGATATCCCACGACCCCCACCACCGCCAGGACCAGCACCCACTTGATGGCCCAGAAGGTCAGCTTGATGGCCAGAAATCCGGCAGCGACGGCAGCCAGGATCAACAGCAGGGTCTTGCCTGTGGATCCGTTATGGTTGGATGACTCTTCCTCGGTCATGTCACTTCTCGCTGAGGGGTTCACCGACATCTGACCGAGCTGGTGAGACGATGCTGTTCCAGACGGCCGGATGCCAACCGGCTACGCCGGGGGGGGTCAAGGTATAAGGCTCGGTTGGCCAGGTCTCCCCGCGGTTGGTGCCTGGTGGGGAGCCGGCTGGCCGATGGATCAGGATGCGGCCGTCCCGTGCCTGAAGCCGGAGGGAGGCATCGATGATGAGAAATGGCTGTGACCGCGGCAGAGGGTCCGGTACATCGATGGGCTGGACACTGGCGTCGACCAGGTCGAACCGGAACGCCAGGGGTTCGCCCTTCTGCCGCCCGTACAGGTCGAGGGTTCGGCCGCTCTCGTCGAAGGCCAGGGAACGGACATCCAGCGACCGCAGGAAAAATCCGGCAAGACGGCTGATCTCCAGGCGGTTCTGGCCATCCAGGTCGCATACGACGATCTCCCGTCCGCCGTCGGTTTCCTCGAGGTAGGCGACCCGGGTTGGCCGCACGGAAACATGGATGTGGAACCGGTCCTCGAAGGCGATGAAGTCGAATCCCGCGCAGACCGCCAGGCGGGCCAGACGGCCATAGTACTCCGCGCGAGCCTCCCGGCTGGCTGCCGGCACCGGCGACAGAGTCAGGTCGGCTGCTCGCCCCCGGTAGTGATTGGAGTTCGGCGAATGCTCGATCAAGGAGTCGTACCCCTCGGTGAGCCGGAGCTGGAAAGCCGGCCCCTCGCTGATGGGATCGGTCCACTGCGCCAGCACGTGCTCGCCCACCTGCTGCAGTCCGGCCGCCAGGCGTGGATCGAAAAGGTAGTCCTCCGATGCGAAGGGGGCCTGTCCCGCTTCGTCGAGCTGGCGCTGCTCCTCGTCCTTGAACAGGATGAACCGGCTTGCCGGGAAGTACCGCATGTCCGACAACACCGTCCGGGCCACCAGGGGATCCATCCGCTCCTCGATGGCAACCTGGCCGACCACCTCCGACTCCTGGGCGTCGGGAACCGAATCGGCGATCCGAAGCGTAGAGCCGATACATCGCGTCTCCTGGATCTCCGGCCTGGCGATGACCACACACTGGGTGAACAGGTCGGTCCGGAAACGGACCGTCCCGTCGGCGGGAACCGGTCGCTCATCGGCGACCAGGAAGGCGTCCATGGAGCGGTTGAAGGCCAGAAGCTGCACCCGCATCCCCTCCGGCAGCTCCATTCGCAACGGCAAGGTGAGATCGAACATCCTCTCGGTGATGGTCCAGTATGGCCGCAGCTCGGCGGCTGCCAGCGGGGCGCTCAACGGCCGGGGCTGCCAGATCTCCTCCAACCGGATGGGTGCCAGGGTGACCTCGGCAGCTTCCGGCAACTCCGGGATGACTGCCCGGTAGGCTCCGGTCACCAGCTCGCCGCCTGAGCGATTCATCTGGAGGGTGACCGATGGCGGGAGTGATTCCTCTCCGCCAGCAGGACCGGTGGCCTCGTCCGGCTCCTGGATCGGTCGGCCATTCCCGTCAAGCCGGGCCTCTGGCCGTTCCTCCGCGATCGCGCTTGGCAGGGGGGCGAGGCCGTTCACAGGGAGGGATCCACTCTCCGATCCGTTCGGCTCGCTACCTCCCATTTCCGCGGTCTGATCTCTTTCCGAAGCGTTTCCGGCTGGTTGGATGTCGTTGGCATCGGCGGACCCCAACTCTGGCAGACCGCTTTCCACCGTGGGAGCCTGCTGGAACAGGTCGTGCTCGCTATCGGATGCGCCCTCGACTCCAGCACTTCCCATGGTGGTTTCGGCTTGCGGTTGTTCGCCTGTGCCAGGGGGAGGCCGGTCGGGATGGTCCGCAGGCAGGGGGCCGGAGGCCTGGATCACCAGGATGCCGGATGGCGGCGAGTCCTCACGCCCTTGCGAGCAGCAAGCCAAGGCCAACAAGAGCAGAATCGGCCAGGGCGAGCTCCAGTTTCTTCTTCTTGGATCCATCACCACGCTCTGTGGAGGCCAGACCCTACCTTTTTCACGGCTGGCAGCCGTTGTAAATCCCCTTTTACTACCCACAAACCAGACTTTGCCTTTGACAAGCCGCCCGAAAACTGGTACCGAGCCTCCCTCAACTGACCCCATTTTCGAGGTTGACCGTGAAAATCCACAACACCTTGGTACTCGTTGTCCTTTACCTGTTTTCTGGTCTGGCCCTGGCGTCCTGTGGTGACGATGAGCCTGGCGGCGGCGAGCAGATCACTCCGGAGACCATCACCGTCGCCATCACCTCCCCGGCGAGTGATAGCTACCTGACCGAGGTGACTCAGATCACGGTCGAGGTCACGGGGGAAGTGGTCCAGGTCGACCTGGTGGTCAACGAGGAGGTGGTCATGAACAGCACGACTCCTCCCTTCACCCTGACCTGGGACACCTCATCCTTGCAAGATGCCTGCTACCAGCTCAAGGCGGTCGCGCACGGAGCCAGGGGAACCGAGGTCACTTCGGAGGTGTGCCGAGTCAACCTGGACCGCACCGCGCCCACTGTCGCCTTTGCCGACATCGGGCTCCCGATCCTGTTCTCCGATCGGCAGGAGATCCCCGTCGATGCTTCGGATGAGGCCGGTCTGGCCGAGGTCCGCTTGCTGGTCGGTGGCGAGGTCGAGGATGTGCTCACCGAATCTCCCTTCACCTTCACCTTCGACACCACCGGTCTGGAGGACGGTGCCCTGGATCTGGCCGTTGAGGCTGAGGACAAGGCGGGCAACAGCTCCGGGGCAGAGCTGACCGGAATGGTGGTGAACGAGGGGATCGAACCGGAGTATCTCGAGGACAACATCTTCACCTGGACCATCCCGGGCAACTGGCGGGTGGTCGACTTCCACCGCCGCCTTCACTTCACCATGCCGTCGGGTATCACCCGGGTCATGGCCGTGATCCAGTGGGACCGGCCGGAGTGGGACCTGGAACTGGCCATCGGGACCGGCATCTGCCCCCACCAGGGGGTGCGGTATGCATACGACGAGGCCTTCGGCGGTCAGCTGATCGTCACCCATACCGCAGAGGAGCTGAGCCTGTCAGAGTATCCCCAGGGAGAGACCTGGTTCCTCCACCTGGCCCCCGGCACCGAGCTGAACACCACGGAAGCGCTGGACGCCAACATGCTGGAGAGCACCGACGTGGCGATGATGATGGTGCTGTACTGAACAGGGTCGCGCGCACCATCGGGGCGCAACCTCGATTTCCACCCACAAGCCGGCAGTTCTATTCTCGGATCCGAGCCAGATCGGATGGCGATCGGGCAGGCGATCGGGTCCACTCAAGAGGCGACCACCCGCGCAAGAAGCCAGCCAGATGAGGTGCGAAGTGCCCAGCCAGGGGCACAAGGTATCCGCACGGCCTACCCGGTGTTGACAGCCCCCAGATCTGGCCTTCAAGGTCTGCCTAGAGCTTTGGGCCTACTGCATCGCCTGGAAAGTGAACAGCACCGGCAGGTCCCCGGCGATGGCCATCTCGGCGGCCCAGCGGTCCTCTTCGGCGACGGAGGCCAGGATGGTCTCTTTGGTCAGGATGAGCAGGAACTTGATGCTCTGGTTGCCGGTCTCGAAGTCGAGCCCATCCGGGGGATCGGCGCCCTCGACCCAGAAGGAGCACTGGGTGATGTCGCTGACCAGGCGGTTGCCTTCGACGGTCCAGCAGCCCGCGGCGTACAGCTCCTGGACAATAGCCTGTGCGAAAGGCCCCACGATGGTTTCCAGGTTGAGGTCCAGGTTCAACAAGGCGGTAAAGCCCCACTCCGGACCGCTGAACTCCAGGCTGCCACAGCTGTTGCCGTTGTTGACGATCGAGTAGGAGGAGACGACCAGCGTGTTGAAGGTGGCGTCGGCGTAGAAGTCGATTCTCGATAGCTTGTAGGTCTGGTTGGAGATGGTCCCGCCGGCCAACGTGGGGGGCAACCCGGTCTGGGTGGCGACCGGGATATTGCTGCAGGTGGCCGAAGGTGGCACGATGCATGCCGGTTCATCGGGGCAGCCACTGGCCACGGCGCAGAACCCGTCCTGGCACTCGAGGTCGCCGTTGCAGCTGGAGCCGGCGCAGCAGGGCTCGTCCAGATCGCCGCAGGGGGGTGGGACACAATAACCATCCTGGCACACCAGGTCGCCGTTGCAGCTGGAGCCGGCGCAGCAAGGCTCGTCCTGATCTCCGCAAGAAGGCGGAGTGCAATACCCATCCTGGCACACCAGGTCGCCGAAGCAGCTGGATCCATCGCAGCAGGGCTGGTCCTGGCCTCCACACACAGGGGCCGGGTCGGCCGATGCGTCGACTTCGTCCTCGGATCCCTGGTCGGGGGTGGGGATCGAGCTGTCGAACTCGTTATCGGCATCTTCCTGTGTGGAATGGCTGTGGTCGCCCGAGTCATCGGTCGCCAGGCAACCGGCGGCCAGCAGGCAAAGCGGCATCAGAGCGAAAAACAACAAGAAAGCGGTCGTACGCAGCATGGTTCACCCATCGGTAGAAAGGGCATCCGGGTTGTTGGAGGTGTAACGTTGCCAGAGGCCGGTGTCAATGAGCCAGGCTGACGGTGAGCACGGCGTTGGTCCCGGCCCCGTAGACTCCCGAGCCGTGGGTCTTGTAGTCCGTGTTGGTCAGGTTCTCCAGGGTGAGGCCCAACCGGAGCTGGTGGTAGGTGAAGCCGGCGCGGAGGTTCCAGGTGCACCAGCCGGGGGTGCCTCCCTCAGGGATGCGGGCATCGATCAGGTCTTCGGGGGAGAGGCGGTCCTGGTGGTCTGCGGCCTGGACGAAGGTTTCGACGAACCCATGCCAGTCCAGACTCCGCGGTGTGTCATAGCGCAGCACAAGGCGGCCGAACAGCGGGGGGATGCGGGTGAGGGGCACGTCGGGGCCGTCGGGGAGTTCCTCCTGGCCCCAGGTGGTGGTGATCGACCCCGCCAGGGAGAGTCCAGCTGGGAGATTGGCTGACAGCTCCGCCTCGCCCCCCCACAGCAGCCCCGATCGTCCGTTGACGTTCCAGACTACCTGCTTGCCGCCGATCGTGCTCTGTCCCTCCCAGAGGGCGGGCACCCGCTTGAGCAGTGAATCCAGTGAGGACAGGTGCCCCGTCAAGCTGGCGGCGATCGGCCCCAGCCTCACTCTTCCCAGCAGCTCGAAGGTGTCGCAGCGCTCCGGTTGGAGATCGGGGTTGGGGATGTGGAAGTACCGGCCGGTATCCCCCAGCATCACCGACTCCATCAGGTTGGGGGCTCGAAATCCCTGGGCAAAGCTGGCGGAGAGGGCGGCTGTTTCTCCATGGAGGTACTGGAGGCTGGCGAAGAAGACATGGCCCAGGTAGTCGAACTGAACCGCTGGCAGCTCTCCGGTGGCGGGGGTGTCGGCCGAGGAGCCGTGAAGGCGGTAGCCGGCGCCGGCTCGCAGTATTCGATCGCCCTGTGTGGAGATCAGGTCTCCCTCGGCCAGCAGGAAGCCGCCGTAGCTGGCGTAACCGGAGTCGTCGGGGTAGACCGGTGTGCCGGAAGGTACCCAGGGCTCTCCTGCCGAGCGCAGGGTCTGGTCGGAGGAGACCCAGTCGTTGTACCACATCCCCCCATACTGCAGGCGAAGGCGCCGGTCGAGCAACCAGCTGGTCAACTCCAGGTCCAATCCCAGGGTGTGGGCGAGCACCTCGTCCCGCAGGGTGCTGCGCTCGGTGCGATAGTCGTCCTCTACCTGGATGGAGTCCTTGCGTTCAAAGAAACGCTGGTAGGACAGGGTCAGACCGATTGCCGTTTGAAGCGGCTCCAGATCGCCCTGGAATCGGCCGTACACCAGGTCATCCTGGTTGTCGTACAGCTGGAGGTTGTGGGAATCGACCAGCTTGTCGGTCCGACCGGCATCGACCAGGCGGGTCATCAGGTAGACCATGGACAGATGGGGATGGGCGATCAGCCCTTCGGGGAGATCCCAGGTGAGGTGGCCCATTGCCGAGCCTCCCTCGTAGCCGCTGTAGATCTGCTCCCCGATGCCCCGCCCGCCGGTCAGGTCGTCGAACCCGTTGTAGGTCGCCCCAGCCAGTAGTGCCAGCCCATCGAACCCACCCTCGGCGTGCAGGTGGGCGGTTCTCTGGCGAGCTGCCGAGCCGTAACGCAGCAGGGCCTGACCGCGGGCATAGGGCGCCGGGTCGGCCCGGTGGCTTTCGGGCGCCAGTGGTGACACGCGGATGACCCCTCCCATGGCGTCCGACCCGTACAGCACCGATCCCGGCCCGCGCAGGACCTCGATGTGGTCGGTCGCCAGGGGATCGAGCAGGTTCAGGTACTGGGTAGGGCCGGTCCGGTGCACCGAGTTGTTGAACCGCACGGTGTCCACCAGGATCAGGTTTTGGGGGCCGATCATGCCCCGGATGATGGGGGATCCGCCGCCGTAGTTGGTCTGCTGGACCAGGACCGATGGGCTTTCCGCCAGCGCCTCGGGGGTCGTCCTGGGGGCCTGCTCCTCGATCGCTTCCCGTTCGAGGGCCGAGACCGATCGGCTGGACTGGAAGGGATCTTCAGGGGTGCGCTCGGCGACCACCACGGTCTCGTAGTGGAACTCTTCGGGATCGGAGGGTGCGGGTTGGACCTCGTTTTGGTCTGATTCGGGATCTTCCGGGCTATCCTGCGCCCGAAGGGTGGCGCTTTCCAGGCAGAGCAGCAGGAAGGCCGTGGCGGTACCCAGGGTGAACAGACGATATCGCAGGGAACTGGCCATCGCGATCTCCGAGTTGGTATGAATACCGTGTGCGTCTGGTGTGACCTGTGAAGACCGATTCAGGAGCCGATCGAAGAGGGCGCAGAGCTCGGGCGCTGCCATGTCTGGCCTCCGGCGGAGAGTGCCTTGACCTGGAAGTGAGGGTCAAGGCACTTGCGCAACCTTCTTGTCTCCCGACGGGCGGGAGGGGAAATTGTCCTGGCGGCAGCCGGTGCGGCAGGAAGAAAAGGCGAGGAGTTGTGGGCGGAAGCCAAGGATCGATGGGGGTCGATGATGGCGAAGATCGGCATCTGGCATGAGCAGTAGCAGAGGGTGAGGGGGATGGCGGAGCAGAAGGACAACCGGACGATCGGGTTGCTGGGTGCCACCGGTGTCGGGTTCGGGGCCATCGTGGGCGGTGGGATCCTGGCGTTGGCCGGGGCGGCCTTCTCGGTGACCGGCCCGGGGGCCATCCTGGCATTCGGGCTGAATGGGGCCATCGCCATCTTGACGGTCTTGAGCTTTGCCGAGCTGTCCACCGCCTTTCCCGAGTCGGGGGGAACCTACACCTTCGCCCGGAAGGTCCTCTCGGTGCGATCGGCCTTCGGCGTGGGATGGGTGGTGTGGTTCGCCTCCATCGTCGCCGGGGTCCTGTATGCGTTGGGGTTCGGCTCCTTTGCGGGGATGGCACTGGTCTCGCTGGTGGAGGCGGTTGTGGGACCGGCGCCGGCCTGGATGACGGGCCGCTTGCTGGCGGTGCCGTTGGCGATGCTGGCCACGGCGGGTTACACCCTGGCGTTGCTTCGGCGCCAGGGTGGGGGAGGGCAATGGGCCAACGCCGGCAAGGCGGTGGTCTTCGCCGTGCTGCTGGCGGGTGGGTTCTGGGCGCTGACCAGGCGGGCGCCGGCGGATCTGGGGGCTGCCATCCGCCCCTTTTTTCCGGCTGGGGTGAGCGGTCTGTTCACGGCCATGGGGTACACCTTCATCGCCCTGCAGGGGTTTGACCTGATCGCGGCGGTGGCCGGGGAGATCAGAGATCCGCGACGAGTCATACCGCGGGCCATGTTTCTCTCGGAGGGCATCGCGCTGGCCATCTACCTGCCCTTTCTGTTCATTCTGGCCACGGTGGGTGTGCCAGGGGGCACCACGATCACCGATCTGGCCGCCCGCCAGCCGGATGCGCTGGTGGCGGTGTCGAGCCGGGTGTTTCTCGGTCCATTTGGGTACTGGCTGGTGATCGTGGCCGGCATTCTGGCCATGCTGTCGGGCCTGCAGGCCAACCTGCTGGGTGCCTCGCGGGTGGCGCTGACCATGTCGCGAGACCGGACTTTGCCCCGCTGGTTGGATCGGGTCCATCCGGAGAAGAAAACACCTTACCGGTCGATCCTGGCCACGGCGGCCATCATCGCGGTCATCCTGCTGGTGGTGCCCAACGTGGCGGCAGCCGGTGCGGCTGCCAGCCTGATCTTCCTGGTCACCTTCTCCTTGGCCCACCTGATCGCCATCCTGGCTCGGCGTCGCGGTGGATCGGACCGGCCCACCTTTCGTGTCCGCTGGTTTCCTCTCATCCCGGTGGTTGGTGGCATGGCCTGCCTGGCTCTGGCGATCTTCCAGGGGGTCAAGGTGCCTTCTGCGGGTCTGATCGGAGGTGGCTGGTTGCTGGTGGGAGGTGTCCTGTTCATCGCCTTGTTCGCCAGGCGAGCGCGGGTGGTGGATGCGGCGGCGGAGGCGCGGGATCCGGGGCTGGTCCGCCTACGGGGCAGGAGCCCTCTGGTGCTGGTGCCGATCGCCAATCCCGCCAATGCCGTGCCGATGGTGATGGTGGCCAGTGCCCTGGCCCCACCGGAGGTCGGCCGGGTGCTGCTGCTCAGCGTGGTTTCACCTCCCGATGCCTGGCAACCAGGCCAGGTGCCGCCCCAGCTGGCAGCCGCCCAGGCTGTCCTGCGGGAGTCCCTGGTGGCCTCTTTCTCTACCGGGTTGCACCCGGAAGCGCTCACCACGGTGTCATCCGATCCCTGGGGCGAGATCATCCGGGTCGCCAGGTCCTACGACTGTGAAAGCCTCTTGATCGGGTTTTCGCAGATCTCCGAGAAACAGGTCTACTCGCAGATCGAGCAGCTGATCAGCAGCGTCGAGTGCGACGTGGCCATTCTACGGGCGCCAGTGGGGTGGGTGCTCTCCGACACCCGCAAGGTGTTGGTGCCCCTGGGCGGTCGAGGTGGCCATGACGAGCTCAGAGCTCGCCTGCTCTCTAGCCTGCACCGCTTCGGCAAGAATGAGATCGAACCGGTTTTCCTTTCCGTTCTGAGCGAAGAGGCCTCAGAGGAAACCGCCAGGCAGGTCCAGCGCCAGCTGGCCAAGAACGCGATGGAGGAGGTCCCGGGCGGGTACCGGGTGGTGGTCGAACGGAGTAGCCAGGTGTCATCTACGATCCTGCGGTACGCCTCCGAGAGCGACCTGACCGTCCTGGGGGTCCGGCGGGTGGATCGGCGCCAGAAGGTGTTTGGCCGTATCGCCCTCGACGTGGTCCAGCAGACGTCAGGAGCGGTGATCCTGATCAGCAGGCGAGGGTAGACCGCAAGGGTCCTGTTCAGCTCAGGCGGATGGTCGCCCGATCGCCTTCGACCGAGACATCCAGGGGTGCAATGGGGCTGGTGGCTGAGCCGGAGAGCCGCTCTCCCTGGTAGTCGAAGCGGCTCTTGCCGACGCTGCAGCATTCGACGACCGAGCTACCTGCGACGGGATCGAGCCGGCGCTTTCCGTGGGTGCAGTAGTTGGGAAAGGCGTGGAGCTCCCCGTCGTCTCCGCGAAAGACCAGGACGCGCTGGGACAGCCCCTTGCCCTCGAGGCGGATAGCGCCGGCTTTCTCCTGGAGCTCGGTCGTTCGACCGAGATCCAGGTGTATCGCTCCCTGTTGGTAGGACCAGCAATCGGGGTCGATGGGAGGCTTGGTGCGGCAAATGCCGAACAGTCGCGAGATGAAGCCCATGATCATTCCCTCGATACGAGTGGTGTTCCAGTCGGCGGGGTCCTTCCAGGACCACCGGGGCGATGGGGCCGGATTACGGCTCTGTGCTGGAGCAGCCGGGCAGATCCCCCTCGAAGGCTTGTTCCAGCTGTTGGAGCATCAGTTTTTCCGAGCGGGAGCTCTTGCCGATCCCCAGAAAACCGCCGCTGGCGGCGGCTACCGCTCTGGCGTCGGCGAGGATCTCCTGTTTGAGCGCCGCTCGTTCGTCATCGGAGAGTTTTTCACAAAGCGCCTTGACGAAGAGGATCCAGGCTGTCATCAGCTCGGGCCCGGGCTGGCGGTCCAGCCAGCGTGACAGCAGCTCGTAGTCGATCTCTCCCTTGACCAGACCCACCTTCTGAGAGGCCTCCAGGATGGCCTGCTTCTCCTTGGCGTCTGCATGACCATCAGCCCAGGCGACCTCGATCAAGGGGACCAGGGAGAGGGAGGCCACCACCTCGGGGCGGACATCGAGCTCGATCAGCTTGTCCAGGACCAGCTCGTTGTCGATGCCGGAGACCTCCTTCAAGGCCTGGCGGGTTTGCTTGACCTTGGCCTCCTTCCGAAGTTCGGCGAGCAGGTGCTGGTCCTGCTCCAGGAAGAAAGCCTCTTCGAGACGGCTGCATTCGCGACAGAGAAAGCTCATGCGTTCCCTCGTCCAGTTGGATCCACCCCGATATGATTGTCCCGGCCGAGACGGGGGTCAAGTCGGTTGTCATGGTCCGGGTGGTTGGGGCGTCGGCGGATCCGGCAGGGGCTAGCAGAGGGACATGGCCCTGGCGATCACGGCCAGGCGGCGGCGGGTATAGCGGTCGGTGCGCTTCAGGCGACGCTCGGAACGCTCGCAGGCGGGGGCTGCATAGCGGATCTCGGCCCTGGCCGCGGGGAGATCGATCTCGGTCAAGGTCAGCAGGGCGTAGTAGAAGGGGTATCGGTACCAGCGTCCCTCGCCGTCCCGATGTGCTCTGAGGTGCTTGAGGCCACTTTCGAGGAGCATTTCCGGGCTGGTCAATCCGCCGACGGCGAGATGCCGCCACAACGCACAGGTGCAGGTTCCGCAGCAGAAGGTGCCGCCGGGTTCACCCCGCTCCTGGCTGGCTTTCAAGGCGTGGATCATCCCCTCGGAGGCCTCGTTCAAGGCAGACTGGACGGTGCGATTGGCGACGGAGAGCAGGATGAGGGCTCGGCAGGCCTCCTCGCCTAAAATATGGGCCGTCCGGGCTTTGGAGGCCAGCTTCTCCCCGGTGAAGACCCGTTTGAAGTGGAGGAAGTCATAGTCCGTCGGGGCGAACATGTTGGCGTAGCGGCCGAACTTGTAATGGCGCTTGGCGATCCAGTTGGCGGCCTGTCTCTTGTCTTCTTCCGTGAGGTCCATCCCGAAGAAGAAACGGTCGTTGAGCGCCTCCAGGGTTTCAGCCAGGCTGTTCTCTTGGATGATCTGCATTATCACGTTTCCCAGGCGAGGCGGCATTCCACCATCCCTGAGCTTCCCGCCAGCAGGCGGGAGCAGGTTTGGGATTGGTAGGGAATGCCCGCAAGGGCTAACCAGCGCTGACGGCAACCCGGGCTTTTGCCCACACTGTCCCTTTATTGATATTCGAATAGTCTATTGTCTTGGCACATGGCCGTCAATGAGGGAGGCTGCGGAAGTGCGATCACGAGGCGTTGCGCGGGGTGTAGCTCCATCTTTCGGGCCACTGCACCCCTGGCGGGGTTCGGCTGGGTTTCAGGCTCCAGCTCCGCCCGTCAAGGGAGAAGACGAATGAGCGGATGGCGAATCCTCTCTTGGAAATTTCTCCCCCTCAAGCTGGTGGGTGGTTCCAGACGAAACGGTTGACAGGGCCCGAAGGAATCTCCCTGAAGCAGGTACTCCCAGACCAGCTCGCGATCGACGACGATCGTGATGCCATTCTTGTGATCGCCAGCCGGGTAATGGCACAGAACGATCCGGGGACCACCCAGCTCCAGCTTCAGCACTCCCTGGTCATAGTCCCCGTTGTAGGTGGTGTCGTACGCCCCCGGTGTGACGGGAAAGTCATCGGACAGGGTCTGGATCGAAAGGTAGAGGTCTCCATAGCCGTCCAGGGTGCTCATCCCCCAGATTTCTTGACCGGAACCGCCGAAATAGGTGCCGAAGACCACGGAGGAACCGTTGGGATTCAGGACGAGCGCCATCCCGTCCACCGGACCGGCCAGGGTTGTCTGGATGGCGTTGCTGGTGAGGAAGGGAAGGGCTTGGGAGCTGGTGTGGCCCGAGAGGTAGATCTTCCCCTGGAAGTCAACCGATATCCCGTACGGTATCTCGTTCTGCTCCCCGCCGATGTAGGTGGAGAAAACCAGCCGGGAACCATTGGGGTTCAGCTTGAGGAGGTAGGCGTCTTGGACGCCGGAGAGCGTCCTGTCGAGCGCGCCCGGGGTGGTGGGAAAGTCGGGCGATTGGGTGATCCCGACGACATAGGCGTTCCCCCTGTCGTCAACCGCCATCTCCGCCGCGTTGTCAAACGCGCTTCCGCCCACGACGACCGAGTAGATCAAGCTCTCTTCGCCGCTCTTGGTCGGATCGAACTTGGCGACGAAGTTGTCCTCCGGAAACCCGCGAGGGCCATAATAGAAATCGGCGGGAAAGTAGGGATCGGGAGGTTCCCAGCCATCGCTGGCAATCCAGTTCCCCTCATGGTCGTCGAAGGTGTCGACGGTTCCCGCCACCTCGACCGAATCGAGCCGGACCGCGCCGTCGGTGTCCTGAAACCCGTCCTCGTCGCTCCATGCGACGTCCGAGGTGAAGAGGAAGCGGATCAACACCTCCTGATCCGAGTAGTCCGAAAGGGCCAGTTGAACCTCGACAAAGCCATCCTCGTCCGGGCCCTCGATGCCCAGAAGCGCTGGGAACAGCCCCTGCAGTAGCTCGAT
Source organism: Bradymonadales bacterium (assembly GCA_016931535.1). Lineage (GTDB taxonomy): Bacteria > Myxococcota_A > Bradymonadia > JAFGEP01 > JAFGEP01 > JAFGEP01. The sequence goes on along the minus strand of JAFGEP010000077.1, from coordinate 30,872 downwards.
GTACCAGTCTGCAAACTCCGGATCGGCGAACCAGGCCGAGCCGCCCGAGAACTGTAGCAGGGTATCGTAGGAGTCCCCACCGTCGATCGAGACCTGAACCCACCCAAAGTCGAAGTCCCACTCGGTATCCCACTGTGCCTCGAAGACGAGCCTGATGTCTCCGGACGGAAGGTCAAAGGCTTTCGTCAGAGCCTGGTTCCAGTAATTCCCATAGCCGGGGGGAGAGGACCAGGCCGAGTCGTCGGCACCGCACCACATGACACCACGGTCGCCGTAGGTGTCCGGGTGCCAGTAGACGCCTGACGGTGGGGGACTCACCGACTGGTTGCGACCGGCTATGTAGACCAAGCCTTCGCGATCCACGGCGATGGCGTGGCCGATATCCCAGAACTCCCCCCCGAGGTAGCTGGAGTAGAGGAGACCTCCTCCAAATCTCACAGGGCTCGGGTCCAGTGCCAGCACGAAGGCGTCCATATTACCCGCCAGGGTGCCCTGGTAGGCGCTGTCGGTGACGGGGAAGTCCGGTGAGTCCGTCCCTCCCTCCGCATAGATGACCACCTGTGAGAAGTGATCTCCCCGGATGGCCAGGTTGCGCACGAAATCGGTTCCTTCACCACCAACATAGGTTGCGTAGAGCAGATCTGTACCGAACGGATCGAGAACGAAGATCAAGCCATCTGAGTATCCGCCGAGCGTCTGGTCGATCGCTCCGGGGGTGGTAGGAAAGTCGATCGAGCTAGTGTCAGCCCCCACATAGGCATTCCCATCACGGTCGATGGCAAGGTACAAACCATAATCGTAGGAGGGATTCCCGAAACAATCTTCGGTTCCGCCGACATAGGTCGAGTAGACCAGCGACGACCCGTCTGCGCTCAGCTTGGTCACGAAGACCGAGCCCAGGGCTTCCAACTCGGTGGTGAAGACGCCGTCGGTCGTCGGGAAATCGGTCGAATAGGTAACGCCGACTTGGTAGAGGTTCCCCCAGATGTCCACGGCGATCCCGTTGGCCTCGTCATATCCCGCCCCCCCCAGGTAGGTCGAGTACTGCAGCACCGGGTCGATGACCAGGGCCAGCTCGCGATCGTAACCTTCGACCACGAAACCTACGTGATGTTCGTCCAGGAGAACATAGCGGCCATCAAGGTCAGATCTGGCGCCGTCTCTCTCCTGGTAGACCACCGGTGTGCGCTGGAGGACCGCGAGACCGTTCACACTTGCTACCAGGTTCCCCGCCTCGTCGATCTCCAGCCTGTCGGCACCCTCGAATGCGAGCTGGATGACCTCCGGATCGGCGCCGGGAGAAACTACGAAGTCATACTCGACCTGTCTTGGGTTGCCATAGAACACGACATCGATACCGTGGTACACCTCCCGGTATCGCACCTTTTCGAAGGTGGAGACGTTCGTTTGCCAGCGGTCGGGCTGGTTTCCGATCAGGTAGTTCACCCGACCTGACAGCTCCTCTTCGCCCGCTATCTCTGGCTGGGGATTGCCTCCGACGAACCCGATCCGAAGAACGGAGGCCGAGCCTTCCGAACCAGGTGGAAACGCGGGGTGTTCGCGGCCTTGCCGGGAAGGGAGGGCGGGCGGCTGCTTCAACGCCAATACCGCCTCGGTTGGGGTCAGAAACAGGTCGTACCTGGTAGATCGCGACAGGAACCGTACCGCATCGTTCACCTGCCCTTGATTGGCCTCGAAGTGGAGTGGCAGCCGGGTAACCGACGCACGAACTTCGGCGGCCGAATGGGTTGACAGCCAACCATCGCTCGACGTCCGGGTGGTATTAGCCAAGGAAACAACCGGCTCAGGACCCTCATCGGTCTGGCTGCGCTTTGCGACTTGTGACCAGATCACCAGGCTGATGGCTAGTGCACCTCCCAGCAACCAGGTCAGCCCCCCACGCCTTGTTCCATATCTTCCGCGTTGCGACATATGCTCCCTCCTTGTTTGGTGATGGTGACCGGTTGGGCCGGGCACCGGCAACACCCAGGTTTCCAGTCAAGTCCGGGGGAAACAACCCCGCCCCAGCCAACAAGCCCAATGGAAGAGATCGGAGTACAACATCACCAGGATTCCAGAGCACATGGTTCAAACACCAGGCAATTTGGCTCCTCGCAATCGATGGATAACGGATGATTCTGTTGAGAGAAACATACACCTGCGTGCACATCTGTGACAGGAAAAATTGATAGACATATGAAAATTGTCCCACTATGAAGACCAAAGTCCGGTGGGTGAGCTTCCTTGGCCAGTTCGTGAACGGCCATGCGCACGGCTTCCCCCTATCTGAAGCTCGGGTCGGTCCCTCCGGCCGTGTGGATAGCCATACCGGCCTACAGGGTGCACGTGGGTGTTGACCGGGCCAGGCCATGTGTCCTAACCATCCCGATCAGCCATGTTGACCATCCGGATCAGAAAAGGACGGGCGCGACCGCTGTGGGGACATCACCCCTGGGTATACTCGGGGGCCATCCAGTCTCTGTCGGACGAGGTGCCACCGGGAGAGCCGGTCGAGATCGAGGATGCCTCGGGACAGTTCATCGGTCGGGGATATTGTAATCCGCACTCCACCATTGCTGCCCGGATCTTGACCTGGGACCAACAGGAGGCCATCGACGCCGCCTTTTTCCGCCGCCGGATCTCCCGTGCGGTGGAGGTGCGGCGAGCGCTGGGATTGCCGGAGATAGCCACCGGATATCGATTGATACACAGCGAAGGCGACCTGCTGAGCGGTGTCGTTGTTGACCGGTATGCGGACTACCTGGTGGTCCAGATCGGAACGGCCGGCATGGAGCGGCTGAAGGAACCGCTGCTCCAGGCGCTGCAAGAGGAGCTGTCACCTGCCGGCATCCTCGGTCGGTCACCTGCGGCCTTTGCCGAGCTGGAGCGGTTCAAGCCGGTGGAAGGGTTGCTGGCTGGAGCGGCACCCGATGGGCCGGTCATCATCGAGGAGCATGGCATCCGTTTCCAGGTAGACCTGGTGGGGGGGCAAAAGACCGGTTTCTACTTCGACCAGCGGGAGAACCGCAGGCGGGTGGCGGAGCTGGCCTCTGGCCGCAGCCTTCTGGATTGTTTCTGCTATTCGGGCGCCTTCTCGATGTACAGTGCCATACCAGGGAGAGCGAGGCGTGTGGTGGCGATAGACAGCTCGCCTGTTGCGATCGACCTCCTTGGGCGCAACCTGTCGCTCAACGGAGACCCGGCGGTGACAGCGATCCAGGGGGATGTGGGGTCGGTCCTGCAGGAGATGTTGCAGGGCGACCAGCGGTTCGATCTGGTGGTGCTGGATCCGCCGAAGCTAGTGCAGTCGGTGCGCCACCTGGAGAAGGGATTGACCGCCTATCGGCGGCTGAACACCTTGGCCATGCGGATTCTGGCACGTCCGGGGCTCCTGGTCTCCTGCTCCTGCTCGGGGGTGGTGGATGAGGCGTTGTTCGAGCGGATGCTGGGAGAGAGCGCTCTGGCGGCGGGGCGTGAGGTCCGGATCGTGGAGCGGCGCAGCCAGGGGGTGGATCACCCGGTCAGCCCCTCCTGTCCCGAGAGCCGTTACCTCAAGTGTTACCTGTGCCATGTCGGGTGATTGACGCGTTTTTTGGACCTGCCGGAGGCCGTGATCACGGTGAAGCCCGACTGGAAATCCTGACCATTCCCTCTTGAGGGCCTCAATGCTGGATGTGTGTTACAAGCCCTCCCCCAGGGGTCGGGAGAGACCCTCATTTTTTTTTCAACAGGGGGGCTCCCAGGGCCCCGGAGGATCAGATTTCCCTTGCGGGCGTTGCGGACCAGTACTACATCAATGCATCGAAGAGATTGGGTTCGTCCTCCCCCGGGAGGGTTTTCAGCAGACCGTCCAACCATAGGAGAAAACGACAAAGTGAACCCGACCCCTACCTTCGTTGGCAGCCGAGCTGCACACGCGGCCAAGGACGCTGTCTATGGCGACACCCATCAAGGACAGATGGCAACCGACCAGTCCAACAGCTCTACCCCCGAACAGAGCGGACTGGAGGAGGACGAGGAACCTCCGAGTAGTCGTCCTTCCAACCGCGTCAGGTGGTTCGGCCACGTTCCAGACAGCTTGTGGCACGACTGGAAGTGGCAGTTCAGAAACCGCATCCACACCATCCAACAGCTTGCCGATCTCTTGCCCTTGACCTCCGAGGAAATCGAGCAGATCCGCCAGGTGGCCCTGCGATATCCCCTGTCGATCACCCCTTACTACCTCTCTCTCATCGATCCGGACGATCCAGACGATCCCATCCGAAGACAGGCGGTGCCGGTCATCGAGGAGCTCACCATGAGCTCGCTGGGGATGGAGGATCCCCTGGCGGAACAGCGGGACAGTGCGGTGCCGGGGCTGGTGCACCGGTATCCCGATCGGGCCCTGATGGTGTTGACCGATATCTGCCCGATGCTCTGCCGCCACTGTACCCGCAAGCGGGAGTGGCGCCATGGCGCCTGGGTGCGCACGGGCCAGGACATCAGCGCCATGCTGGACTATGTGCGCCACACCCCAGCGATCCGGGACGTGATCGTCTCGGGCGGGGACCCGCTGACCCTGTCGACGCCCCACCTGGAGGCGATCCTGGCCTCGCTGCGGGAGATCGAGCACGTCGAGATCATCCGCATCGGTACCCGCTGTCCGGTGGTTCTGCCCCAGCGCATCGATGAGGACCTTTGTGCCATGCTGTCCAAGTATGGCCCGATCTGGCTCAATACCCACTTCAACCACCATCGGGAGGTCACGCCGGATGCGGCGATGGCCTGCGACCGCCTGTTGCGGAGCGGTGTGCCGATCAACAACCAGTCGGTTCTGTTGCGCGGCATAAACGACTCGGTGGAGGAGATGACCAGGTTGTGCCACAGCCTGCTCAAGATCAAGGTCAGGCCCTACTACCTGTTCCAGTGCGACGAGGTCCAGGGGACCGAGCACCTGCGGACACCGCTGGAGGTCGGTCTCTCCATCATCGAGGGGATGCGCGGGCACACCTCGGGGCTGGCGGTACCCACCCTGGTGGTCGATCTCCACAACGGGGGTGGAAAGGTCCCGCTGCAGCCCAACTACCTCCTTTCTCAGAGCCCACAGGAGGCCTGGATCCGCAACTATAGGGGAGAGGTGTTCCTCTATCGGAATCCCCAGGAGGAACGCGATCTGCACGCCGGCATCGCCCCACAAGGCCCAGACATCGAGACCTTGAACAGCTAGTGCGACCAACCACCGGCTCGACCGGTAGCAAATGGTGCAACCCATGAGAATCGGTTTATCGTACGACATGAAAGCAGAGGTGCCCACCCCGACCGGCGGCCCCGAGGATGCCCTGGAAGAGTACGACACGGCGGAAACCGTCGGGATCATCGAAGAGGCCCTGCAACAGGGCGGCAATACCGTGATCCGGCTGGGCGGTGGGGTGGCGTTCCTCCAGGCTGCACTTCGCACTCCGCTCGACCTGGTGTTCAACATCGCCGAAGGTCGCGGACACTACCGCAGCCGGGAAGCGCACGTCCCCTCGGTCCTGGAGATGCTCGATCTCCCATATTCCGGCGCGGATCCCCAGTGTCTGGCCGTCTGCCTGGACAAACCGTTGGCCAAGACCATCGTCGCCGCGGCCGGTGTGGCCACCCCCCAGTGGAAGTTCGTGGGCTCCCAGCAGGAGCTGGAGCAGATTGCGTGGGAGGCATTTCCTTTTCCGGCCTTTGTCAAGCCGGCATTCGAAGGCTCCAGCAAGGGGGTGCGATTGGCCTCGGTGGTCGATAACCCCTCCGAACTGCGGCGAGTTGCAGGCTGGCAGCTCGAACAGTATCACCAGCCGGTGATGGTGGAGCAGTACATCGAGGGGCAGGAGATCACCGTCGGCATCCTGGGCAACACTCCCCCGCGTGTGCTGGGGATCATGCGTATCCTGCCCAAGCGAAGCTTCGATCGCTTCGTCTACTCGCTGGAGGTCAAGCGCGACTGGAAGAACCTGGTCGAGTATGAGTGTCCGGCTCAGCTGGATGGGATCCTGCTGGAAAAAATTGAAAAATCCAGCATACTCGCCTTCCAGGCTCTGGGATGCCGTGACTTCGGCCGGGTCGATTTCCGGCTCGACACCGAAGGAACCCCGTACTTTCTGGAGATCAACCCCCTGGCCGGTCTGGGCACCTACAGCGACCTGGTCCTGATGGCCATCAAGCTGGGTTGGACCCACCAGGAGCTGATCCGGGAGATATTCACGGCCGCCCTGGTGAGATACCCCCATCTGCTGGCAGACCGGCCTGCAGACTGGGAGACGACAAGTAGCATGGTACCTGACACCGTTGCTTCATCCCGTCAGCCTACAAGACCCGGCAGTCGGGTGTGAGGGGGTTATGGCAGTTCACAGTAAAAAGAGAGCGGGTAAGGACGAAGAGGTGAGACCCGGCAAAGGTCTGCTGGTCGATGAGGAGGATTCGGATCAGACCGAGGACCAGGCCGATCTCGACGCGGAGGAACAAGAGGCGGAAGAGCCGGTAGAACCGGAAGAACCGGAGGAGGAGCTGCCACCCGTCAGAAAGACCGCCTGGTCCGATCAGCAGAGCAAGGGACGGAGCGCCATCTGGCTGGCCGCACTCATGTTCGGGTTGCCCCTGGTCATCCTCATCATCATCGAGGCTTTTTCCAGGGGTTGTTCGGGGTGAACCGGCGATCGAGCCCGATCTGCCTGTAGACAGGAAACCGCCGCCTGTTCCGCTTTACCAGTCGCTTTACTCCGTCTGGGCCTGGTATTGCGTCCAGGCCCAGTGCAGGTGAACCGGTGAGAGTAGAAGCAGGTCGGGCGCTGCTGTCGCGTCGAACAACCTCTGGAAATGAGGGGGTAGCCCGGTTTCCACCGGATGTTCCAGGTCGATGAGCAGGTAGTCTTCCTCGCCGCCAGGTTGCGCCTTGATCTGCTCCAGAGCCTCCTCCCAGTCCCGGCAGCGACAAAACCAGACCACCTCGGCAACCGGGCGCAGCGCCTCCAGCCAGTCGGGATCGACGGCCTGGCGTTGCCGCTGCTCCATCAGCGACAGCAGCCTCCGTTCGGGGCGCACCGTGCTGGTGGTGCCCGCGTGGAAGCGGGGCAGGTAGTGGCCGAGGCGGTGACGATCGAGCAGCTCGCCCAGCGCATCGAACAGGTCCCGGGGGATCTCCGGTTCGCTCTCGATAGCCAGACACAGAGAGGTAAAGGGGTTGTCCTGCAGCATGCGCTCGACGCCTCTACAGATGGCGGAGATGTGGCCGGTCGGGTCGCGGGCTTTGATCCACAGGGTCAGAGCCGTCCCGATGTCGACGAACCGCTCTCGGTTCCAGGACTCCATGCCGTCCTGCCGGTCGAGGTCCACGGCGAGCTGGAGCACGGCGTCGCTGTTGGGATAGCGATGGCGGATGATTGCATTGTCCAGCCAGCGAGGTGCCTGCAGGACCGGCCTGTCCTCGGGGGCCTGGCTGATCTCCAGCGCCTCTTCGGCCAGCCAGATCGCCTGGTCCAGGGATTCCTGGGGCCAGAGCCGAGTGGAGGTGACGAAGTAAGGCGGTCTCTGTTCGCAGGTCAGCCCCCAGCTTGAGGCCATCTGGCGCAGGCGAGTCCCTGGGAGCGCCTGGGTGCGAAAGATCTGGACGTGGCGGGCGAAGCCGATGTCTTTCAGGAATGCGCAGGAGTCGAGAAGACCATCCTCGCTGTCTTCGGGCAAGCCGGTCATCAGGTCGACTTTGACCTGGATCTCGGCGTTGGCCAGGGCGTTCAAGCCGTTCTGGAAGCGCTGGAGGTCCATTTTCCGGGCCACCTTGGCCAAGGTGGCCTGGTTGACCGTCTGGAGCCCCGTTTCCACCCGCGTGATCCCGGCCTTTCGCAGACGGCTCGCCAACGCCTGGTCCAGCCGATCTACCCGGAGCTCGGCAAAGATCGGGATCTGCGGGGACCGGTTACACCGGCTCAACAGGTCCAGCAGCTCCGGCAGATCGGGCCGCTGATCGGGGCTGGGATCGAGGATGTAGATGTCGCCGATGTCGTGCTCCCTGGCCCAGGCGAACACCTCCTCGATCTGGGCATAGGAGCGCATGGCAGGGCTCTTCGGGCGACTCTGGTGATAGCGGCAGAAGGCACAGCGGTTCTTGCAGCCCCGCCACAGCTCGATCAGCATCGAGCGGTCCCCTTCCGGCTCGACCAACCCCGCCAAGAAAGGGTCATGGATGGTACTCAGATCGGTGAGGGTGGGGATCGGTTTACCTCGCCCCACTCTCTTTCCGCCCGGCAGGAGGAGCGGGTGCTCCGGCGCGTCGCCGCCATGTTTCAACAGGGACACGAAGACCTGCTCCCCTTCGCCCTCGACCGCCAGGTCGAAGGGTGCATGCGGGTCGACCATGGCCCACGAGTCGGCCGCGATCTCCGGCCCGCCCAGCCAGACGGCGATTGACGGGTCGATCTCCTTGAGCCGGCGCGCCACGTAGAGGACCCGCTCGATGTTCCACACGGTGCAGGTGAAACCGACGATCCGGGGCTGTCGATCGGCGATCTCCCGGATCAAGGCGCTGTCACCAGCTCGATTGGCCACGGTCGTGGGGAGAAGGGCGGGCCGCAGGTGGGGCGGTAGATCCGGGTCATGTCGGGTGTGGAGGATGAGGCTGGCGGCTGCCATGGGCAGGTTGGCCGTGAGCCGGTGGGGCACCAGCACCCCGAGTGGAAGCTGAACGAGCAGGATCTCGCTTTCCATGAGCGCCTCGATCTTGGGGGCCGCGCCAGCGTCGGATAGGTCGGTCGGTGTGTTGGTCCTGGCCAACCGACCGCGACGCAGCAGGGGGAGGGCAACCGACAGCAAGCGGTGGCGAACCGGCCCGAAGGCTCACCCGGCGTGACGCGGATACTCCCCTACGATACAATCCCTACCCCACGAGGGCTGGATTTCACAAGAGTGGTCCACCTGATCGAGCGAGTAACGACCTTGACTGCAAAACCCCAGTGGCTGTTTTCGGTGGATACGCTGTTCGTGGTCTTGTTGTTGTTGGCGCTGGCCTTCAACCTGGTGCCGATCTGGGCCTCGCGCTGGTTGCCGATGGGTGATGTGGGGGCCCACATCGAGCTCATGGATATCGTGGCCCGCTCTGATGATCCGGAGACCCTGTACGGCGAGACCTACACGGTTTCGGGTTTATGGGGTCCCAACTCGTTGACGCACAAGGTCGGCTGGCTGCTCCGTCCGTTGGTCGATGTGGGGCTGTCGGCCAAGCTGTTGATATCCTGGTACATTGTCGGCCTGCCCCTGGCCATGCTGGCGATGTGCCTGGCTTTTCGGCGTTCGCGATGGCTGGTGTTCTTTGCGTTTCCCATGTCCTTCAACGCGCTGTTCAACATGGGGCTGCTCGACTTTCTGGTCAGCCTGCCGCTGCTTTTTTTCGCCGTCGCCCTGTCGCGGGCGATGGCCGAGCGGGGGGGATGGATTCGCGGGATTGGCCTGGCGCTGCTGCTGAACCTCTTGTATTTCGCCCACATCATCGCGTTTTTGATCGGCCTGGGCATCTGCCTGTTTATCCTGGTCTTCTGGTGTCGCGGGCTGAAAGGGCTGGTTCGGCTGATCCCGCTGGTGCTGGCGTTGCCGCTTCCTGGCGCCTGGATCGCCAACAAGTTCGTCTCCCGGGCTGCGACGGAAGCGGGCCGCAGGATGGGCGGCTTCGGCCAGGAGGGGCTCGGCTCCGTCTTCCAGCGGTGGGATGATCTGCTCGGCCAGGTGCACGCCTATGGGATGCGTTTTTTTCGGGACAACACCGAGGAGCGGATCGTGCTGGCCCTGCTCCTGGTCTGGTTCGCCCTCATGGCACTGGCACAACGGGGGAGAGCTACCGAGGTGCAGGATGCCGCCCTCACCACGCGCCTGGGGCGTGTGCGGGCCTATACCCTCGAGATCATCACGCTGGCCTGCATCACCGCCTACTTCTTTCTCCCTTCCGATATCACCGAGGTCGAGGTGATCACCCAGCGGGTGGTCATGATCGCTTTCTTGCTGCTGGCGATCTGGCCTCGGATCGACCTGGAGGGGTGGGCAGCCAGGGGGGTGGTGGCGGTGCTGACCGGTGTCGCCCTGTTGTTTCCCTGGCAGGTCAACGCCAAGTTCAGGGAGTTCGAGCGCACCTACCTGAGCGAGCTGCCGGGTGCGATCGCCGGTCTGCCGGACCGCACCAGGCTGAGCTATGTCCAGTGGGAACACGTAAACGACATCACCTACATGGGGCCGCTATGGCACATACCCAAGGCGATCCACTCCCTGGCAAACGGAGGCATCACCGATGACAGCTTTGCCATCCGCCCTACCTGTCCCATCCAGTATCGCGAGGGTATGACCCCCCCCAGACTGCACGGCGACTTCTGGCGGAGCCCACACCTCACTCAGTTCGACTACGTGCTGCTGCGCTCCTCTCGCGAGCCCACGGGAGCGCTGAGCCGCTCCAATCTGCAGCTCATCTTCCACCAGGACCCCTGGTGGCTCTTCGAGGTTTCCCAGAGCCGGCAAGACCGCGCGGTCCAGCAGGTCCTGGTCGCCGGCGGATCCGGAGGCCGACAGGCCGCCTGGCTCTGCCCGGATGGAACGGCGATGCGAGGGTTCACCGGGCAGGCGGGGCGATACCTCACCAACCTGGTTCCAGCCTGCACCCCCCTGCAGGGAGAGGCGCAAGACTCCCAGGACGCGAGGGAACGAGGGGTTACCCGAGCGAGGGATCGGCGCCAGGAGCTGGAGGGACCTCAGTTTGGGTCGTCCGTCCAAGGCCAGGAGCGTTTCCGCGCTCATTGCCCCTCGGGAGAGGTGATGGTGGGAGTGCATGGCCGAGCGGGCTCTGTCATCGACGCCCTGGGGATCACCTGCGCTCCCCTGAGCCAGTTGACCCAGGGTGCCGAGACGGTCGATCTGCACCGTCTGGAGACGCAGGGAGGCGACGGGGGCCAACCGTTCGACCTGGTCTGTCCGCCGGGAACGGCAGCCATCGGCTTCAGTGGGCGATCCGGAGATTCCATCGATGCCGCCGGGGTGGCCTGCGGCGCGGTGAGGTAGACCGGACGCGTGCCTTCCGAGACTCGGTCCGGACAGGCAGCCTGCAGCCTGGGCATTATCCCTCACCTACGCGACTCCCCCACCCACCGGCAGTTGCCCAGCGGCAACCGCTCGGCGGGTCCCGGCGATCCTCCCCCGAGGCGGAGCCAGGGGGAGGTGCCCGCGTAGCGGGCGGAGGGGGCGACTCTAGCCTCTGGCCGGGCAAGCCCTCCCCCGAGGCGGAGCCCGGGGGAGGTGCCCGGTAGCGGGCGGAGGGGGCGATCCTAGCCTCTGGCCGAGCAAGCCCTCACCTCCGAGACTCCGCCACCCACCGGCGGTTACTGGACACCGATCGCGAGGTTGCCTCGTTGTCTGCCCCAAGCGCGTTCCCTCCGGCAACGGATCGGCCGACCGGCCGATAACCGCCATGTCTCAACAGGAGGGAATGGCCATGTCATCGCGAAGAATCAAGCTGAACAAACGGAAATCGAGAAGGTGCGAGACCAGGAGCTGTGTCTCCATCTACCCCGAGCTGGATCAGAAGACCGGCAGGATCCGCCTGCGGTCCTTCACCTACGAGGTGGAGCCGCGGGATATCCCGCTGCTGGATGCCTACTGGGAAGCCCACCAGCTGCTTCCCGAGATGTACCAGTACGACGAGGGGGAGCACCGCCAGCTGGTCTTGGAGGCCGCCGGCGTGCTGGGCGCCCGGGACAGCTCCAACGAGGAGTGCCTGGAGGCGATCACCCTGTTGGGCCACTCTCCTTGCTCCGAGGCACTCGACTCGCTCTGCCGGTTCTCCCGGACCGATCACCTCTTTGCCGGCCTGGCGCGGATCGCGATGGGCGAGTGCGCGGGCCTGCTCGGTCTGCGCGAGGAAGGTGCTCAGCCGTGTCAGCTGGACTGAGCCCTGTCGCCCGGCCTGCTGTCGATGGCAGCGGCTGTCAGTGTGTGATCAGCCGGTAGCCGCGGATCGGCTCCTTGTTGTACAATTTTCGGCCATGAAGATCCCGCCTGCCATCTACCTGTTTCTCGTCATCGGGATCCTGGCGGCCAGCCAGTCAGGGAACATCATACGGCTAGGGGAGGCGCCGGCGGTGGCCATGGCGTTCTGGCGGCTCCTGCTAGCCACTGCCGTGTTGGCGCCGTGGTCGTTTGGGGAGGTTTCTCGGCGAAAAGGGCTGGATCGGCGAGATCGATGGCTGACGGTGATAGATCGGCGAGATCGATGGCTGACGGTGCTGGCGGGGGTGGCGCTGTCGGTTCACCTGATCAGCTGGATTGCGGCGGTCCAGCTGACCACGGTGGCCAATGCCGCCATCCTGTTTTCCATCAACCCGGTCCTGACGGCTGCCGGGGCCTACCTGTGCTTTGGCGAGCGGGTCGGGCAACGGCTGGTGATCGCCATCGGCATCGGCCTGGTCGGCATCGTGGTGATGAGCAGCGCGGATGTCAGCCTGAGCCCGAGGCATTTGCTGGGCAATGGGCTGGCCTTGCTGTGCTCCGTGTTTTTCACCATCTACCTCTTGGCGGGCAAGCGGGTCCGTCAGAAAGTGCCGACCAATCTGTATGTGTGCACAATCTATGGGATCGCAGCCGCGGTTGCGCTGGCCGGCGTCCTGGTGATGGGGGAGCCGCTGGTGGACTACAGCGGCCGGACGTGGTTGTCGTTCATCTTGCTGGCGCTGGTGCCGACCTTGATCGGCCACACCTCGTTCAACATGGCCATCCGGTACATCAAGGCAGGGTGGTTGTCGGCAGCGACGGTGAGCGAGCCGCTGTTTGCCGGACTGGTGGCGTTCTATGCATGGGATGAGCCGATCACGGGGCCGATGGTCGTGGGGTACCTGCTGGTGGCCACATCGGTCATCATCCTGGCCTTGGAGCGACCTGCGGTGGTTTCGGGCCGACCCCTGGAACGACCCATATAACGAACCCCATATCGAACGCGCAGCCCCGCCGGGAGCACCGCTTTGGCTTGGCTTGACCTGCGAAGAAGGTCGAGCAGCTCAGCGTCCGAACCGTTGCTGCTCGACCTGGCGGCAGGTTCTGCACAGGATCGGTTGGCCCTCTTCCTGCTCCTGGGAGCTGCCGACCTCCCGCCCGCATCGGCTGCAGGTGGGCGGCCTCGAAGTGTCCGGCACTCCTCGCCGATACTGGCTCTCCAGAGTGGCCCCCGGGGGGACCATCCGAGCCCGCTTCCATTCGGGGAGGTCGCTCTCCTTGCGGATCGCATCGAACTTGTAGGACAGAGCGACACACTGGCGGCAGCACCACTTGCGTCTTGGGCCTTCGTGCTTGGCCAGTATCCTCTCCAGCTGCTCGGGGGTGAAGTAGAACTCCTGGGCACAGCTGGCACATACCATGCGGATTTTCTTGGACATCGTCTTGCGAACCTGAGTCGAACGGGGGGCTTTCTCCACCCCGTATCTTCACCCTCATCCATGGCCAATGTGGCGTCGAGAGTCAAGACGGGTGAGATCGCTTGCGATAGGGATGGGATGGCGCCACCGCTTTTTCAGCTAGTCACTTTTATTCTCAGGATAAAACAGGGATCGAAGCGGCGTCGGTCGGTTCTATCAATGGCTGAAGTCCTGTAATATTAAGCTCCAAAAGAGGACTGATGGGACCAGACCATCGCGAGTGGAGATGGGCAGTATGACCACCATCAAGGCTTTTATTTTCCTGGCGAGCGGTCTGCTTGCCGTCGCTTGCGGTGAGGAAGGTGATGGCGGCGACTGGACGGCAGGTGATGCCGGCCTGGACGGCTCCCCAGATGGCAGGCCGGATGGGGATGCCGGAGTCTGGACCGACGTCGATGCGGGTGATCTGGGCTCGGATGCCGCATTGGACGACGGTTCGGAGATGATCGACCAGGGGTCCGAGGATCAGGGCGATCTGGGCGATACCCCCGACGATTCCGACCCCATCTGTACCGATGACGACCTCTGGTGGATCTGGAACCTCTCGGTGATGCCTCCCCGAAACGAGCAGATCTGCGCCTTTGTGCGAGGGGAAGGGGAGCGGGTCGTGGTGGTGGTGGAGCAGTCCACCTGGGGACACACGGTGGATGAGCAGGCGGTGGCCAACCTCCTTGAGGCATGGGATCACGCCACCCCGGCCGATCCGGAGCGGGGTCTGTACCAGGTCGTGACCGGCCTGTTTGGCCAGCCGCCCGACACCTTCGACGACGACCCCCGGATCTATCTCTTGCTGTATGAGATGGAGGGCTACGGGGAGTACACCTTCGACGGCTATTTCCGGGTGGACGACCAGTCAGCCAGCTCCGTCTCGAACCGGCGAGAGATGCTCCACATCAACACCCTCGAGTACGATCCCGACTCGGACTACCTGCTGTCGGTTCAAGCCCACGAGTTCCAGCACCTGGTCCACTGGAACCACGACCGCGACGAGGAGAGCTGGTTGAACGAGGCGATGAGTGAGCTGGCCATGGTGGTCACCGGCTTCGGGACCGACGAGGCCTGGGTGTCGAGCTGGCTGCACGACCCTTCCGCCACCCTGATGGCCGACAGCTACTCGGTCCACTACGGTGTGCTTCTGCTGTTCGGCACCTACCTGTACGAGCGTTTGGGCGCAGGCTTCATCGCAGACCTTGTTGCCGACGAGGCCAACGGGATCGGATCGCTTCAGCCCCTTCTTTCAGCGCAGCAACCGGCCATCCAGTTCGGCGAGCTTCTGGGCGACCTCGCGCTGGCGATCGCACTGGACGATCCCGACTACCTGGACGGGCGTTTCGGCTTCGATTCGCTGGAACTGGACCGCGTGAAGGCGAGCAACCTCGCGGCCGGAACTACGATCGACGCCAACATCTCGGCCCATGGAGGGTTCGCCTTCTTCCGCTCCATCGAGGACCTTTCCGGGCGTAGCCTGTGGCTGGAGAGCAGCAGCTACAGCGACCTCGCGATCCGCGTGGCCGTCGATTCCTCCGGCGGTACCGAGCTGGTCGCCGAGGAACTGGCTGGTGAGACCGTTGAGATCCCCCTGTCCGACCAGGCAGCTTCCGGTACCATCCTGTGGGTCACGGTAGCCAATCCCACCACCCAGCAGAAAAGCATCCGCCTGCGCCTTGAATGATCGGTCTACAGCCGCCTTTTGCGCCACAACTCGGCCGGTTGTTGGGAACCGCCATCCTACTCCGCCTGATCGCCCTCGGGCAAAGAAAGATTTTTCCCTGCTGCGCACTGTCTGATACAAGAAAGAAAGTCGCCGGCTCTCCTTCATCGGCACGGGGAGAAGGCGGTTCGCGTCTGCAATCGAGACAACGCGGAGAAAACCGTTGCCAGTTCGTCATATCGTGGCCGTCATCGCCTGGTTGGCCGTTCTGGGGGCCGGCCCGTGCTGGGTCGGCGCGTTGCCACCCAACACCCACCCGGTGCCGGAGGGGTACTGGATCGGAGGGGCGCCGGTCACGACTGCCGATATCGAGGATCTACATCGCCGTGGTGTCCGGGTGGTAGTCAGCGGCGTGGTGATGGCCGAGGAGCCCCGCCAGGCCTGCCGGCGCCTGGGGATCGAGCGGGTCAACGTCTGGTTTGGCCGGAATTTCCCTTCGGTCGAGACGCTGATGAGCGGAACGGAGCACTTCCAGCCCTCCGAGATCTTCATCCATTGCGATCACGGGGGTGACCGGGCCGGGGCTCTGCTGGCTTTCTTTCTGGCGGTCCGGCACGGCTGGCGGGCGGACCATGCCATCTTGGCCGTGGCCTACCCGGGGAGGCGGGACGTGGAGAGGCTGATCGCCCTCCTCGAGGCACAAGGGTTGCAGATCACGCCCGAGGAGCAAGAGCAGTACCTGGGCATCTACTCCGGGGCCCAGAACGGGGGATCGGGTGGCCTCAAGATCCGCGGAGAGGACTACCGTACCCTGGTGATCACCACGCTGCAAGCCATGGCGAGCTTCGGGATCGAGGTGACCGACCCGATCGAACCCGCGCGCGAGGATCCCGCTGGAAGCGTTGCTGGCGAGCCCTGCACCGTCGCCTCGACCGATGCCCCTGCCCAACCGGAGCCGGCACCGATGGAAGAGCCTGCGATCAACCCCCCCAGTGAGCTTCCCTGAACCCCGCCACACGCTATCCGTGTGCCGAGCCTGCAGACAAGTGAGGCGATCTGGGGTAGTCTCGCGTATGCCCCGGTTGTTCGGAGGGCTTGGAACAGAACCCAGTCGAGGATACCCATGGCCAGCAAGAATGTCTTCGAGGTGACGGACACGACCTTCGAGTCCGAGGTGTTGCAGAGCGATCTGCCGACGGTGGTCGATCTGTGGGCCGCCTGGTGCGGGCCCTGTCTGGCCATCGGACCTACGATGGATGCGCTCGCCGATCGCTACCAGGGCAAGGTACGGGTGGCCAAGATGAACGTGGACGAGAACCCGGACACGCCGACCCGGTACAAGGTTTTGGCCATTCCGACGATTCTCGCCTTTCGGAACGGCGAGAAGGTGGGAGAGGTTCGGGGGGCGATAAAAGCCCGGATCGAGGCGTTGTTCGAGGAGCTGGCAGGTGACTAGGGAGCCAAGAATCCGCCGCCTGGTCAGCGAGCGGCACGGCCCCTGATCGTGCCATCTGCGGGTGCCTGCCTTGTGTCGGTGAATCTGGTCAATCGGGTAGATTCGGTTCCAAGCGGCTTCCTTGGAAAGGTCCCGATCTGAGGGAGCCGTCGTGGGCAGCGATGCACGAGGGCCGATTGGCGTTGACACGCCCTCGGGCATGTCCCTATAGTGCGCTGGCTCGAAGCCACTCTCCATGGGTGGGTGCTTCGGGTTTTGCGGTCCGTAGGGGGCGGTGTGTTCTGCTCTGCGAGGGGAAAAACCCCCGGACCGTGTTCACCAGTGAATAAGCGGAGGAATCCCATGGCGCTGTCAGCAGAAGAGAAGGCGAACATCATCGGGCGCATGCGCGAGCGTTTCAACCTGGCCGAGACCGACACCGGCTCGACCGAGGTCCAGGTGGCGCTGCTGTCCGCGCGCATCCAGTACCTGACGGAGCATTTCAAGACCCACGCGAAGGACCACCACTCTCGTCGGGGGTTGCTCATTCTCGTCAGCCAGCGTCGAAGGCTTCTCGACTATCTCAAGGAAAAGAACTGGGATAGGTATCGCGAGCTGATCGCCGAGCTGGGCCTCCGCAAATAGTCTGGACCCGCCTGGCTACTCTGGGTAGGGGCGGGTCCTTGGTTCAGGCAGATCCCCGTTGGGGACTGCGGCAAGCTGCGTCCACCGAGCGGGTTTGTGTTGGGCGTAGCTTGTAGCCAGATGGTCGAAGCCTACGGGTCACGACCATCTGGCTACACGCTACACAACCAGACAGAAAGCCCGGTGGAGGTGGCTACATCCTACAGACCGACGGTCTGTACATGGAGAAGTGCTACCATGCGATATCTCAAAGAAAGCGCAATCCTCGGTGGAGAGGAAATTGTCATCGAAACCGGCCGTATGGCCAAGCAGGCCAGTGGATCGGTGCTCGTCCAGCAGGGGGAGACCATGGTCCTGGTCACGGCGGTCGGGGGCTCCGAACGGGCGGATGCCAGCTTCCTCCCGCTGACCTGCGACTACGTCGAAAAAACCTATGCGGCCGGTTTCATCCCCGGAAGCTACTTCCGGCGCGAAGGAAGACAGGCCGAACATGAAATCCTGGCCAGCCGCCTCATTGATCGCCCGCTTCGACCCCTGTTTCCCGAGGGGTACCGGTCTGAAACCCAGGTCGTCGCCACCGTCCTGTCGGCCGACCGACAGCACACCTCCGATGTCCTGGCCATCACCGGCGCCTCCACCGCCCTGATGATCTCGGACATCCCCTGGAACGGTCCCATCGCGGGGGTGCGCGTGGGTCGAGTCGATGGACGCTTCGTCGCCAATCCTACCACCGCCGAGCGCGCGACCAGCGACATCGACCTCGTGATGGCCTGCTCCTTCGACAACATCGTGATGGTGGAGGGCGAGGCCAGGGGGATCAGCGAAAGCGACATGCTCGATGCCCTGGAGTTCGGACAGAGCTCGGTCCGACGATTGCTCGAGATCCAGCTCCGCCTGCAGGAAGCGGTCGGCATTCCCAAGCGACCCTACCAGCCTCCCACCGTGGACACCGAGCTCTTGGAACAGGTGCAGAACCTCACCGGAAATGCGATCCAGGATTCTCTGGAGGTCCACGACAAGGCGGCCAGATCCTCGCGTTTCAAGGAGATCGAGGCCCAGTTGCTCGAACGGTTGAGCCCCCTCTTCCCCGACCGCGAACCCGAGATCGCAAGGGCCTTCGAAATGGTCCGCAAGATCACCATGCGCGCCACTATCGTCGCCACCAGGAAGCGGGTGGGCGGACGCGGTCCTACCGACATCCGCCCCATCACCGCCGAGGTCACCGTGCTTCCCCGTACACACGGTTCCGCCCTGTTCACCCGCGGTGAGACCCAGGCCCTGGTGACCACCACGGTCGGGACCGGCAAGAGCGATCAACGCTTCGAAACTCTGCTGGGTGACCAGTCCCGGTCCTTCATGCTGCACTACAACTTCCCCCCCTTCAGCGTCGGGGAGGTCAAGATGCTGCGGGGGCCCGGCCGCCGCGAGATCGGTCACGGCATTCTGGCACATCGCGCCCTCGAGCTGGTACTGCCCTCGCAGGATGTATTCCCCTATACCATCCGGGTCGTCTCCGAAATCCTGGAGTCCAACGGCTCCAGTTCCATGGCGACCGTGTGCGGCGGATCGCTGGCCCTCATGGACGCCGGCGTCCCCGTCTCCGAGGCGGTGGCCGGCATCGCCATGGGGTTGATCAAGGAAGGGGATCGCTTCCTGGTTCTGAGCGACATCCTGGGAGAAGAGGACGCCTACGGCGACATGGACTTCAAGGTGGCCGGCACTCGCCGCGGCATCACCGCCTTCCAGATGGACACCAAGATCTCCGGGATCTCCCGCGAGGTCATGGAAACCGCCCTGGAACAGGCCCGCGTGGGCAGGCTCTTCATCCTGGACAAGATGGACCAGACCATCAGCAAACCACGCCCCGAACTGTCTCCTCACGCCCCCCGCATCATCACCATCCAGATCAAGACCGACCGCATACGCGACCTGATCGGACCGGGTGGCAAGCATATCCGAGGGATCATCGAGGCCACCGGCTGCGACATCAACGTCGAGGACGACGGCACCGTCGAGATCGCCTCCATCGACTCCGATGCGGCACAGCGCGCCCTGGAGATGGTCCATGGCCTGACCATGGAGGCGGAGGTGGGCGCCATCTATCTCGGGGTGGTCAGCAAGGTCATCGATCCGGGAGCCTTCATCACCATCCTTCCCAACCTGGACGGGTTCTGCCACATCTCCGAGCTCACCGAAGACCGGGTGGAGAGGGTGACCGATGTCCTGCAGGAGGGTGATGAGGTCCTGGTCAAGTGCATCTCCATCGACCGCGCCGGCAAGGTCAAGCTGTCCCGTCGCGAAGCGCTCGGGCAACAGCCGACCCACTTCGGCTTACGCAAATCGTCCTGAACCAAGCGGGGTTCCGATGTTCGAGTACCTGCTGACCCCTGAGCAGCGATCCTTGCGCGAGGAGATCCGGGATCTGGTTCGCTGGGTGCCACGCGAGATGATCCTCGCCATGGATCGGGATGAGATCCGTTTCCCCAAGACCTTTCTGGCCGAAGCAGGCCGCCGCAGGCTGCTGGGGGTCCGCCACCCCACGCGCTGGGGCGGCCGCGGGCTGACCTGGGTCGATACCTGCATGTGCATGGAAGAGGTCGGGGTACTCGGCTACATCTTCGCCTGCGTGTTCGGCATCGGTGCCGAGCTGGTCTGCGATGCGATCGTCGCTTTCGGAACCGACCAGCAGAAGGAACGCTACGTCAATCCGCTGCTCGCCGGCGAGATCTTCGCGGCCGAGTGCCTGACCGAGCCTCGCGGGGGCTCGGACTTCTTCGGCACCACGACCACCGCCCGCCGCGAGGGTGATGTCTGGGTGCTCAACGGGGAGAAGCGGTTCATCGTGGGAGGCGAAGCGGCCGACTACTTTTTGGTCTATGCCAGGACCAACCCCCAGGCACCGCCCGCCCAGTCGCTCTCCTGCTTCCTGGTGGACCGCGGCCCGGGGGTCACCACCTCCTACTCCTATGGGCTGATGGGGTGCCGGGGAGGAGGGACCGCCCGACTGGTCTTCAAGGATGCGGTGGTGCCGCAAGCCAACCTTTTGGGCAAGGAGAACGGCGCGACCGAGGTGTTCTACCGGATGATGATCCCCGAGAGGCTGGGCACCGCGGCCATGACCATCGGAGCCGCTCGCCCCGCCCTGGAGATCGCCACCCGCTACAGCGCGAGGAGAAAAGCCTTCGGTCGCATCATCAAGGAGTTCCAGGGGGTCAGCTTTCCGATCGCCGACGCCGTCACCCTCCTCGATGCCTGCCGCGCCATGGTGCTCGCCACCTCCATGATGGTGGACGCTGGCACCCCCGCTCGGACCGTGCGCCGCATGGTGAGCGAAACCAAGCGGTTCGTCACCGAGTCCTGCCAGCAGGTGGCCCGAACCGCCATGCAGGTCATGGGCGGTATCGGCTATACCAATATCTACCCGGTGGAGCGCATCGTCCGCGACCTGGGGCTGGCCAGCATCTGGACCGGGACCAATGAGATCATGCGGCTGATCACCAGCCATGAATGGTACCGGGAGCACGAACGGACCCGGGAGGCTTCTCCCATCCGCGAGTCGGAGCTGGATGCGGAGCACGCAGGAGACTGGGAGGAGAAGGTCTTCGAGTAGTCTCTGGATCGAGCGGACCGCGATCAACTGATCGAGGTCATCTCCCCGAGTCCAGCAAGGCGATGAGCCCCAGCGCCCCCATGTTCGAGAAGAGCAGGGGAGCCAGCACCGGTGCCCCCCGGATGAACCGCTCGGGCACGAACTGGCCGCCGGCCGTCAGGTTCTCGTGGAAATGGAGGTAGGCCCCCAGCAGCCCCACCGCGATCAGCAGCACCATCACGACCAAAAAAACGGTCAGATCGACCCGGTTCGGCCTGGCGATCAGGCCAAGCGCGATCGACACGATGGTCCCCAGCACACCCACCGCCGTCGGGATCCAGAGCCATGGGTTGACAAACGGCGTGCGGGCATGATCCAGCACGCTGCTCAAGACCGTCGCCAGGATCCCCAGGCCCACCAGGAAGACCAGTGCGCGGGTCTTGCTGTAGGGCATCCGGATCTGGAAACGACCAGGAAGCAGGAGAACCCCGCTGTCCGCAGGCGACTCCTGCCAGGCGGCGCTCAGACCCAGCACACCCACCAGGCAGAAGGTCAGCGGACCCAGGATAGGGGGACCCCATACCAACAGCCCGACCGTGACCTGCTCCCCCGCCGGTCCGGTAGGCAGGATGGCCCGCACGAAGTGAAAGTAGGCTCCCAACAGCCCCACGCCGATGCTGGCCAAAAAGACCACCGTGGCAAGGACATTGGCCAACGACCGCCAGCGAAGGGCAACCAGGCCGACAAACAGCAGTAGCACCCCGGCCGCCGGTCCAAACCAGATCGGGATCCACTCGTTGGGCACGATGGTCCCGCTGATGCGGTGGGCCAGGTAGATGTCGACCCCCAAGAAGATCTCGTTGATGGCCGCCATCAGCAGCAGGACCTGGTCGCGCGATAGACCGAACCAGCCAAACCTGCGGATGGGTGGAATGACCTCTGCCAGGTAGTAGGTGCTCATGGGCCCGCTTCGATCTCGACAGTGGCTTCGACATCGGGTGGGGCCTCGGTCGGACCAGGGGGCGGGGTGTCGGTCGGACCAGGGGCTTCGGTCGGACCAGGGGGCGGGGTGTCGGTTGCGCCCTGGGGCGGGGGCTCGGCGCCAGCCGTGGCCAGCTTGGCGTGGGCCATCTCCTCCAGCTCGGCGAGGGCTCGCAGTACCTCGTAGGCGCCGTGCCACTGGGTGTAATCGGGGCCCTGCATCCACATGCCGAACTTGGCGGTTCGCCCCCAGTGATGCCAGAGCTCGAAATGAACGAAGTCGAACAGCTCGTCGAAGGGGGCGTCGGTGACCAGCCCCCGTTCCTGCAACCCAGCCAGGATCTGGTCGCTCTGCCGGACCCAGGCGTTGACAGCCTCGGTCGCCTCGTCGGCGTCCTCGTAGAGGGCGCTGATGAAGTTGGTGTTGTGGCATTCCAGGCAGACGTTCTGCATCCGCATCTGGTTGCCTTCCCATCCCGGACGCCGCAGGCTGATCGGCTCGAACAGGAACCAGGTCAGGCGATCGCCCACATCGTGGGTGGTGCCGCTGGAGCCGAATCCGCCGAAGTGGCAGGTGGCACAGGTGGGAGCTGGAAAGTCATTGACCGAGAGGGTTCCCGCCTCCGCCTCCCAGTTCCAGCGATGGCCGTCGGTGGCATAGGCGATGCCATGGGGAGACTCGTGGTAGATCTCCCACTGGGGGTGATCCGGGCCGATATGGCAAAAGTTGCAGGTCTCGGGCCGGCGCGCCTGCTCCAGGGTAAACTGGTGGCGCAGGTGGCATTTCTGGCACTCGCCCACGCTGCCATCCGGGTGAGGTCGACCCACGTTGTGACAATCTTCGCAGGCGAAGCGCGTGACCGCCGGTCCCTCCAGGTGGTACAGGGCGTTGCGGGCGCGGTTGGGCTGGAAGCGGGCCTCCTCGATGCGGTCGTACAGGAGACGCTGCTCGGGGGTCAGACTCTCTGTGCCTGCGAAGGCGACGTAGGCCGGAAGTCCGTGACGGCTCAAGAGGTACTGGTTCGCCTCGGCGTTGTGGCAGGGCTGGCACTTGGCCGTGGAGGGCTGGTTGAGGACATAGGTGCCCTCGTGCTCCACCGCTCCCGGGTGATCGGCCGTCACCTCGTGGCAGGAACGGCAGGTCACCTCGGCGGCGGCCATGGTGCTCATCCCGAACTGCTCCACGATGCCCGGTGTGGAGGTTCTATGGCAGCTCACACATTCGTCCTTGCTGCCGGCCAGGGCGTTGACCCGCTGTGCCAGGGCCGGTTGCCCGGCGTGTCGGATGGATGCCACCAGCAAGACCATGCCCAGCACCACCACCAGGGTGACCAGCCCGGCGATGGCCAGACGAGCGGAACGGAACAGGGAGAACGATCTGCCTTCGCTCATGGGAAACCCTCTCCACAAGTGGGTTGCAGCTCGAGGTCCTCGGTTCGATGGTCTGTGCGACCGGTGTCTGTCCTGTCATCTTCCGTCGAGACGGACAGAGTCTACGCCAGCGGTTGTCTCTCTGTCTACTGGTGGCGTTTCGGAGTAGCGCCTGGCCGGGGGCTAGGATCGCCCCCTCCGTCGCTGCGCGCCGGCCCCCTCCGCCCGCTACGCGGGCACCTCCCCCGGTCTCCGCCTCGGGGGAGGAACGCTCGGCCAGAGGCTAGGATCGCCCCCTCCGTCGCTGCGCGCCGGCCCCCTCCGCCCGCTACGCGGGCACCTCCCCCGGTCTCCGCCTCGGGAGAGGGGGTCTTCTATCTACTGCAGTATGCCAGTTAGGAGCCACCCAGGATCGCCGCCATGTCCTGCTCGACGGTGGTGATCGGCATGATGTGGAACTTGTCCACCAGGATGGAGAGCATGGCCGGGGTGATGAAGGCGGGCAGCGAGGGACCCAGGCGGATGTTCCGGATGCCCAGGTGAAGCAGGGTCAACAGGATGACCACCGCCTTCTGCTCGTACCAGGAGAGGATCAGCGAGAGCGGCAGGCTGTTGACGTCGGTCTGGAAGGCCTCGGCCAGCAACAAGGCGATCTGGATTGCCGAGTAGGCGTCGTTGCACTGGCCCACGTCGAGCAGCCGGGGGATGCCCTGGACCTCTCCGAAGGGGAGCTTGTTGAAGCGGTACTTGCCGCAGGCCAACGTCAAGATGACGCAGTCGGAGGGGAGTGTGCTGGCGAACTCGGTGTAGTAGTTTCGTCCCGACTTGGCCCCGTCACACCCGCCGATCAGGAAGAAGTGGCGGATCGCCCCCTGTTTCACCGCCTCCACAACTGTCGGGGCGACACCGGCCACCGCCTCGTGTCCGAAGCCTACCAGGATGGTCCGGTCAGGGCCGTCCTCCTCGAAGCCGTCGGCCGCCAGGGCAGCCTCGATCAGTGGGGAGAAGTCGCTACGGTGGACATGCTCCACCCCGGGCCAGGCCACCAGACCGGTGGTGAAGATGCGACCCTTGTAGCTTTCCTTCGGCTTCTGGATGCAGTTGGTGGTCATCAGGATGGAGCCCGGAAAGCTGTCGAACTCCCGGCGTTGATCCTGCCAGGCACCGCCGTAGTTGCCCGCCAGGTGCGCAAATCGATTCAGCTCCGGGTAGCCGTGGGCCGGAAGCATCTCCCCGTGGGTGTACACCTGGATTCCTGTACCCTCGGTCTGCTCGAGCAGCTCCAGCAGGTCGAGCAGATCGTGTCCGGAGACCAGGATGGCCTTGCCCTTCTTGGGCTCGATGCGCACGGCGGTGGGTTGGGGATGACCGAAGGTCTCGGTATGTGCCGAGTCCAACAGGGCCATGGTGGCCAGGTTCACCTCCCCCACCTTGAGGGCCAGCGCCAGGAGCTCCTCGGGGGTGTGCGCCTGAACCAGCGTGTCGAGGGCCTCGTGGAAAAAAGCGTTGATCCGCTCGTCAGACCGCCCCAGGACCAGGGCGTGGTCGGCATAGGCGGCCATCCCCTTGAGCCCATAGACGATCAGCTCCTCCAACCCGGTTGCATCCTTCCCTCGGCTTTCCATGCGACTCTCGATGCCAATCTCCTCTCCCTGGCTTATCAGACCGTTCAGGTCCGCTGCCGGTTGCCAGGTTGCGGGTCCGTCCAGGATCTCCGGCTGTCGGCCCGCGCTCCGGCAGGCCTCCTGGTACAACAGACGTGCTCTTTGGATCGCCTCGCCCAACCGCCGGGCCAGCTCCGCCAGCCGCTCGGGATCGAAGTTCACGTTGGTGACAGTGGTGAACAACACCTCGATCGCCATTCGATCCAGGTCGGGGTCGCTTGCCCCCAGGTCGCGAGCTCTCCTGGCGTACATGGACAGCCCCTTGAGCCCGTGGATCAGGAGATCTTGCAGTGCCGCCGTGTCCGGATCCTTGCCGCACACACCGAAGGCGGTGCACCCGCTGCCCTTCGAGGTTTGCTCACACTGGTAACAGAACATGCTCATCGCGGTTCACCTCCCTTCGATTCCGATCTCGCCGTGCCGGCCGACAACCCGGGTGGTCAGGGGGATCTCTTTGCCCGAAAGTTGCATCGCCTGCGTCGCCAGGTATCTGTACCCGAAACAGCAGGGAACTTCCATGTGCAGCACCGTCAAACTGCGGATCTGCCCCTGCCGCAGGATATCGGCCAGCTTGACCAGCGCCCGGTTGGGATCGTCGAACTTGGGACACCCGATCACCACCGCGTGAGACGGAAGAATCGCTCGATGAACCTCGATCGAGGCCACGGCGGCGCAGTCGGCCATCAGGACGAGGTCGGCGTCCCGCAAGAAAGACGCCGAAGGTGGCACCAGAGCCAGCTTCACCGGCCAGTGGGTCAGTGCGGAGGAGACTGGGGCTGCATCCTCGCGGGTGGAGGGCGCCTGCCTGGCAGCCGTCACTCTCAAACGCTCGGTTCGCAGGGACGGGCAAGCCATGACGGGGTCGCCTTGGCTTGCTGCCAGGCGCCTTTGCACCGCCTCCGGGTCGAAGGCCATCGCCTCCCGTTGCTCGATGGTGATGGCACCCTGCGGACAGACCCCCAGGCATTCGCCCAGTCCATCGCAGTAGGTTTCACTTACGAGCCGAGCCTTTCCTCCAATGATCTGCAGCGCTTTCTCGGCACAGGCTGGAACACAGAGGCCGCAGCCGTCGCACCGCTCCTCGTCGATCCGGATGATCTTCCTGGTCGCCATCTTTATTTCCTATCCATGTCGCCGTGATGGCCTGGCGGACCAGCAGATCGAGGTCTTGGCCACCAGACAAATAAACGGCGCTCTGGGTGCGCAAAGAACAGGCCAACCTCCTTCTGGCGGGGGAAATAAAATTTGTCGTTTATATCCGTACTGTTACGTCTGGATTGCTGCCTCCTCGGATCGAGGTGTATCGGTTCCGCTGCAGGCCGATCGAGACAGGTTGCATCCTCGGGGCTGCCTCAGGGGACAGTTGTCCAATTATTCCTAATGATAACGAGGTGTTACTGGACAATCGGGTGTCGGGGCAAAGGGGGAGAGTCTCGATGGGAATCTGGACACTTGTTGTATTTCGAGACAGTTCCGATAGGTTGGGATCTCGCTTACCCCGACTCCTGGGCATCCAGGAAACGGTAGAGGGTGGCGCGGCCAACTCCCAGCAGGCGGGCCGCCTCGGCCTTGTTTCCCCCGCTTGTTTTCATCGCCATCTGCACGTCGTCCCAGTTGAGCTTCTGCTTTCGACCGGCTCGACGGAGGGGGGCCTCCGCATGGACCCGGCGCAGCTCCACGGGCAGGTCGTCGGCCTGGATGATGGCGCCCCTGGTTCGGATCATGGCGTACTGCAGGGCGTTGATCAGCTCGCGCACGTTGCCGGGCCAGCGATACTCCAGCAGGCACTTGACGGCGCCTTCCGACAGCCCGGGAACCGAGCGGCGGGTCTCCCCGGCGAACTCGCTCAGGAAATGGTCGGCCAAAAGGAGGATGTCGGTCTGCCGGTCGCGCAGCGGGGGCAGGTGGATGGGGACGACGCAGAGGCGGAAGAAGAGGTCTTCCCGGAACTCCTTGGCCTCCACCCGTTCTCGCAAGTTCTGGTTGGTAGCGCTGATGATGCGGACGTTGACCTCGCGGTGGGTCTCGGCGCCCACCCGTTCGATCCGTTTGTCCTGGAGCACGCGCAGCAGCTTGACCTGCATGGTGGGGCTGAGCTCGGCCACCTCGTCCAGGAACAGGGTGCCCCCGTCGGCCAGCTCGAACCGGCCGCGCTTGTCGCGAACGGCCCCCGTGAACGCCCCTCGCACGTGACCGAAGAGCTCGCTCTCCAGCAACCCCTCGGGGATGGCGCCGCAGTTGACGACCACGAACGGGTTTCCGGCGCGGGCGCTCTCATTGTGGATGGCCCAGGCGACCAGCTCCTTGCCGGTGCCGCTCTCTCCCTGGACGAGTACGGCGATGTCGGTGGGAGCGACCTGTCGGATGAGCTCGTAGACCGACTGCATGCGATGATGTTGCCCGATGATCCCCTGGAAGCTACGCTCCCGTTCGAGGGAGCGCCGCAGCTGGCTGATCTCGGTGATATCTTTTGCCGCCAGGACAGCGCCCACCACCTCGCCCCGGTTGTCGGTGATGGGGACGACCGTGGCCTCCAACTGGTGGTAGTCCCCATCGAGATCGGCCATGACCAGCGGGTACTTCTGCAGCTTGCACTCTTGCTCACTCCCGTGGCAGAAGCTGCAGTGGCTGCCGCAGAAGCCGCCGTCGAATACCTGGTGGCAGTCCTGCCCCAGGACCTCCTCGCGCGACCGTCCGCTGAGTCTTTCCGCTGCTCGGTTGATGAAGGTGATCCTGCGCTCCTTGTCGTGGGCGATCACGGCATCGGTCAAGCTGTCCAGCACCATCTCCAGGTTGTTGTAGCGGGAGAGTAGTTCCACCAGGTCCACTGCGGTTTCTCCAGTCGATCCCGTTCGTTCGGGCCGGTGGTGCTTCCGGCTTCAGCGTTTTCTGAAGGGACTGCGTTACCATCGGTGTCCCTAACCATGGCTCAGAATCGGCCGATTTGTCCAGCCGGCTCGACGAGGGTGGCAATTGTCCGCCGTTTCGGTGAAGCGAGAGGAGGTGTCGTGCGGTCGGGAGAGGGGGGATTCTCTGTCCCTCCGGCACAGCCTGCCGAACAGGCTTGCATTTACCGGAGGTTGGTACCAGAACATCGAGAGAGCCACCAAGACGCGACGGATCGACCAACGACAAGGAGAACCCATGGGGCAGATCATCCTGCATTCCACCCACGAGGCCGCGGGAAAGATCGCGGGTATCGGTGCTGTCCTCTACGGAGGGCTGCTGGTGGAGGATCTCTATCACCAGGAGTTCGAGCGCACTATTCTGGCCGGCGCCTATGATTTCCGGGAACCGGCGCGTCGTGCGGAGTCCTGGGGGGGCATGGGGGTGCTCCACTTCGACTCGCAGAGGGATAGCGCCCGTTTCCCTCCACCGTCATCGGAGCACCAGGCGGTCGGGCCGACGTTGCTGACCGATCCTCGGCAGACCTTCGGGCAGCTGGCCTCGCTGGTGGCGGAGTGGGGTGGACGGGTGGCCTACGGCGAGCGCCGTTTCATCACCCGGCAACGGGGCGAGCCCCATCGGGTGGCTGTCGTGCTGGCCTCGCCGCATGGGCTCAAGGAGACGGTGATCCAGCGCTTCCTGGCGGCCGTCAACCGGGAGTACGAGTTCAACCTGGCCTGGTACGAGCGCCGTTTCCCGGCCATCGTGCCCGAGACGGGACCCTCACTGAGCGACGATGAGCGGGTGTTCTCGGGCGGCAAGCCGATCGGGGGAGGGGTGGTTTTCAACCGAGGGCGCGCCTTCTACCCCGATCCGCAAGGTCTTCCCTACAAGTGCAACCCCTACCTCCTGGAGGTCCAGTTCTACACGCATGCGGCGCCCCTGTTGTGGGCAGCTACCCGGATCGTGGCTTCTGGTCTGGCCCAAGGGGTGGCCGGCATGGGATGCGTGGACACCTTCGTGGCCCACGACTGGCTGGGCATTCCCCTCTGGTGGGCGATGCGTCTGGCGTCACCCAACCTGGTGCCGAGGACCATCTACATGGCGCACGAATGCCGGATCGCTCGGTTGATGGTGGAGGGCAAGGTCCTGGATGCGCGCCAGCCGCTGGCCGAGCTGGGGCTCGAGCTGGGGGGGTTCGACGTGGGCTTCTACCAGATCATGGAGCGTGCCGGACAGGAGGCGATGAGCTTCGATACCCGGTTCTCCACCTGCCCCGGCCTGGGGAACCACCCCTTCCGCCACGTGCCCTACCACCGGATCAACTGCGAGGCCGATCGGTTCGGCCGAGTGATGGCGGTGGGGAACCGGGTGCGGGACGAGACCGGCTGGGTGCTGCCCAATCTGGGGAGCCGCTTGCGCCTCTGCCCCAATGGGGTGCCGATGCCGCTCGAGCTGGACAACCCGGATGGCAGCCCAGACCGGGAGAACCAGGTGTTCGCACGGGTCCAGCTGGCCCGGAAGGAGCTGGCCCGGGCCGTCGCCCGGATGGCGGTGGCGGAGTCCCTGCGTCCGGCCTGTGGCGAGGCAGCTCGACTGGCACGGTTCGCCCGTCGGTTGGAGCAGGAGCCGGACTGCGAGTTGTGGACCAGCGTCTCTCGAACCGAAGTGAGCAAGGCCCCCTGGCGCTTGCCGCTGCTACTGCGATCCTACCTGGACGCTCACCAGAAGGCCCGGGTGGTGCTGATCTGGCTGGCCAATCCGGCCCCGGATCTGCCCAGCGCACAACAGGTGGGGCGCTGGCGCAAGGACTATGGCTGGCCCTTCCATCATGTCTCGCGGAGCGCGGGAGGCGACTTGTTGCCCCGGGACGAAGAGGCCTACCAGCCGATCGAGCAGTTCAACCGTGAGTACTTCTGGCAGCATGACGACCCTCGCGGGTTGATCCTCTTCGTCAACCAATTCGGCTGGAGTCGCAGCCGGCTGGGCTTTGTCCAGTGGTTCTGCGCCCGTTGCGACCGCTGGCTCGACATCGGGCAGGTCAACTGCCCCTCCTGCGGCGGTTCGGAGGGGCACCCCGCCCCCGACCTGGTGGCTGGCAAGGAGGACGACCTGTTTGGCAGCTCCTTTTTCACCCTGCGTACCGGAACGCACGTCGAATTGGGGTTGTCCACTTACGAACCGTTTGGCATCGCCGCCCTGGAGCCCTACTTCGCCGGCAGCGTATGTGTCCTGTCCGACGCCTTCGGTGCGGTGGAGACGGTCCTGTCGGCGGCTCGATCGACGGGGGTATCCGGGCCATCCAGCCTGGTCGTTGCCCACTTCATCGAGAGGGCTCGCGATCTGCCGGCGGGGACTCCCATCGGCGCAGCGGTGCGTGCGCAGGTCGAGCGGGAGACCTCTTTACAGTGTGCCCGGGAGCTCCACCAGGCGCTGAGCCGGCCACATCGGGCGCGCTTCGACGAGGCCAGGCGGCTGGCCCCGGTGCTGAGCTGGGAGCACGTGGTGAAGACCGGATTCCTGCCGAACCTCTGAGGATCCTCCCCCGAGGCAGCGCCCGGGGGAGGTGCCCGCGTAGCGGGCGGAGGGGGCGATCCTCCCCCGAGGCAGCGCCCGGGGGAGGTGCCCGCGTAGCGGGCGGAGGGGGCGATCCTGGTCTTGGGACAAGCGCTGCCCGCGTAGCCGCCGGTGGGGGCAATCCTGGCCTCTGGCGAGGTACTACTCCCCCACCGCCCAGAGCTGGACCAGGTTCAGGATGGTGCAGGTGGCCAGAGCCATGGCCCGGGTGGAGATCCACTCCTTGGGTCCGTGGTACTCGTGCCCGCCGGTGAACAGGTTGGGGGTTGGCAGTCCCATGGCGGTCAGGCGGGCTCCATCTGTGCCTCCGCGCACGGGGCTGTGTCGATACTCCAGCCCTGTCCTTCGGATGGCGTCAAAGGCCCTTTTCAGGACGGCGGGAGTCTGGGCGAGCAGTGGCGCCATGTTGCGGTACTGGCTATTGATCTCGCAGGTGATGCGGAGCCGAGGCTCTTCTTCCTTCAGCTGGTCCACCAGCCCGAGGAGGTGACGGCCGCGCTCCGCCAGCCGATCGTCCGAAAAGTCCCGCAGGATCAGGTTGACCACCATTCGGGCCGCATTTCCGGCCATATCGGTGGGGTGGAAGAACCCCTCCCGCCCCTCGGTGCACTGCGGTGTCTGGTCGGGTGGAAGG
>JAFGEP010000008.1 GCA_016931535.1 Bradymonadales bacterium | reverse complement strand
TCCGGCGGTTCTCCACAACCGGCCGAGTTGTGGCGCAAAATGCGTCAGAACTCCGGCGGTTCTCCACAACCGGCCGAGTTGTGGCGCGCAAGCAGATCGCTTTAGGAAACCGAAAACCTGCTATACTCCATTTCGATCCGGAGGGCCGTCCCGGTCGTCCGCGATCGACAAACCAAGGCGTGGGAGCGCACATGAAACGGTGGATCGTCGCATTGGTGGCGGTAGCGGGGATTCTGGCCCCCGTCGGGCGACAGGCCTTCGCCACCCTTTCGGCCCATTTCTCGGTCTACGCGGTGGACAACGTCTGCCACGTCGAAGACGAATACGACCCGTACAACCCTTTTGGAAACACAGAGCCGCCCGATCTGATCTACTACGCGGTCATCGCCAACGGCTCAACCAACCAGATCATCAGCAGCTGTTCATATTGCACCTCAAAGAACGATACCTGCGGCTATTGGGACCTGCCCAATGGAGCTATCTCCGCAAACATCTCCAACGGGACAACCGCCCGGTTCTACTTCGGCCTGTTCGACCAGGATAACGCCGACGCCGACGACTCGGTCGGCAACCATTGGGTCAGACCCTCCACCTCGATGTCCTCCGCGGCCTGGGTATGGAACAACGACGGCGCCTACCCCGACTACTCCCCCGTGTGTAGTGACAACAACGAGTACGACGACTGGAACCTGACTAACAACTACCGGCTGTACCATCGCATCTGGTACCAGGACGACACCAATCCCACCAATGTGGCCACGCCCGATTTCTCCGACGACTCCATCTCCAATCCCACGTGGGATAACGACACCACCCTCAATGTCAGCTGGGCGGCCGCCTCCGACCCCGAGACCGGCATCTCCGGCTACACCTTCGACCTATACAACAAGACCACCTCCTCCTTCCTATTCTACAACGCATCAGCCCCATACGGCCGCTCCATGAGCCTGTGTCCCAGCGGTTGCACCAACAGCTTCACACCGTCGCACAGCTACGAGTATTGGCTCCGGATCCGAGCCACCAACGGCAGCTACCCCAAGGTCAATCCCACGGGATCTACCGAGAGCTCCTATCGCACCATCCAGGTCGACCTGATCAACCCGAGGACCTCCATCACCAACCCGACAGCCGGCAGCTGGCAGAGGGCCACCTTTCCCGCATCCTTCACCGACACCGACTCGGGGGCTGAAATCGACACCACCGCCTGCCAGTACCAGGTGGTCAGCGGCACCACGACCACCCGCTCCTGGACCGCCCGATCCTATGGGGGCAACGTCAACCTGACGGTCGGTTCCAGCTCCTACTGCCGGAACCAGGGCGCCAATACCTGCACCCTGTCCGCCAAGAGCGAGGACCTCGCCCGCCGCGAGTCCTCCGTCGCCTCGCGCAGCTTCAGCATCGACTGGTCGCAAGACAGCATCACCTCGTTCACCGTAAGGACCGCCTCCGGTGGTTCCCTGATCCCGGCTCCCCCCGGCTGGACCTCGGACCGGGATCCCTATCTCAGCTACGGCATCAACACAACCGCCCGCTACGCCCCCATCACCGGCTACTCCTGGGCCATCGGCCAGGACCCCGACGACATCGCGGAGAGCTACCTCGGCAGCGGGGACAGCTACAGCTACCAGACCTCGGCAAACACCCTGGTCACCGGGCTGAACTCCGTGCGCCTCCGCGCCATCGACGCTGCCGGCAACTGCGGCCCCGTGACCAGCCGCGACATCCAGGTCGACTACACCTCGGAGAACCCCACCAACGTCAGGGCCTTCCAGAACCTCGGCGGGGAAGAGTTCGCCTCCAGTACCTGGCAGAACGACACCACCCCCTACCTGACCTGGGTCGCCCCCTCCTCCACCGCTCCCATCATCGGCTATAGCTACGACGCGGTAACCTCGGGGGAATCGCGCCTCGACTGCAGCGTCGACACCACCGCCACCAATGCCCCCATCGGCCCACTGGCCCAGGGCGTGAGCACCTTCCGCTTGACCGCCATCGATGCCGCGCAGAATTGCGGATCGGGGGTCACCTTCGAGATCTGGGTCGACAGCGTCGCCGACCCCATCGCCGGTCTGACAGCGCGGACCGCCCCGGGTGGATCCGTGATCCCTCAGAGCACCTGGCAGCCGGACGACAGCCCGACCATGAGCTGGAGCGCACCCAGCTCCACCTCCCCCATCTCCGGATACAGCTACGCCTGGAACGACAGCCCGGACTGCCTGATCGATACCAACGCGACCAGCACCTCCTTCACCAGTGTGCCCAACGGCGCCAACACCTTCCAGGTGTCCGCCATCGACGCCGCTGGCAACTGCGGCACCCCGAGCGCGTACAACCTGTACGTGGACGACGAGCAAGACCCCATCGTGGACCTGGTCGCCTATACCGAGCCTGGCGGTTCGATGATCCTGGAAGGCCAGTGGCAGAAGGACAACGACCCCTACCTCCAGTGGTCCGTTGCCGCCCCCATCTCCCCCATCCTGGGCTACTCCGTCCAGTTCGATGGCTCCGCGGACTGCACCGTGGATGTGACCGATCCCGAGCTGACCACCCCCGAGGACTTTTTCGACGACGGCCAGCACAGCTTTCATGTACGCGCCATCGATGCCGCCGGAAACTGCGGACCCGAATCGTCCCGTACCATCTGGGTCCGGGCCAACGCTCCCGTCCTGACCCTGCAGTCGGTCACCCCCGATCCGGCCAGGGCCGGTGTGACCCTGTTTTTGCAGGTCACCTCGGACAATACCCTGGTCGAGCCTCCAACGGTCCATATCAGCGGCGGGGGGGACGCCGTCTCGATGGGTGAATCCGGTCTGACCTACTACTACCAGTACACCGTGCAGGGGACCGAGGTGGACACCGGCGATCCCGCGGGGGCCGCCGTCACCATCGCCGTAATCGGCGAGGATCTGGCCGGAAATCCTGGCTCGACCGAAGGCTCGGTGGTCTTCGACTTCAACCCGCCCGAGCTGGTCGGGCCGATCCAGGTGAACCCGCCGGTCGCAACCACCTCGGAACCGCTCGACATCGTATTCGAAAGCGCGGAGCCTCTGCGCAGCGCACCCCCACCCGGCGTGACGGTCGACGGAACCACCCCGGCCGACTTCATCGATGAGGACGAACAGCTCTACACCTTCGGATATACCGTCAGCGGCGGAGAGGGCGAAGGGATCGTGCAGCTGGTGGCCAGCCTGACCGACGTCGCCGGTAACACCGGCGCCCACCTGGGCACCTTCGAGCTGGACCTCACCCCACCCGAGGTCACCTTCCTCTACCCCGATCACCGCGTCGTGCTCGACCTGGGCCAGGAGATCGAGATCCGCTGGCTCACCGAGGACCTCCACCCGGACACGGTGTCCATCCAGCTCTCCACCGACAGCGGGGGAAGCTTTGGCACGACCATCGCACAGGACGTACCCGACACCGGCAGCTATACCTGGACCGTCTCGGGCGACGAGACCAGCCTGGGCCGTTTTCGAGTGATCGCCACCGACATGGCGGGCCTCACCGGCCTCGACGACAGCCCCTATGACTTCCGCATCCGGCAACCGGTGGCCGACCATGTCGTGGCCGTGGCCGATGACGGGGTGGCCACCGTGACCCAGAACGAGCAGATCACCCTGTCGGTGGTGGACGCCCTGGGAGATCCGGTGGCCGGAATCTTCGATCTATCCCTGGCGGTCACCGGATCGGCGCTGTTCGTCGATACCGATCTGGGTGGCGCCATCCCCGGCGGCAACACCCTGAACGGAACCACCCAGACCGACGGATCGGCCTACATCCTGGTGACCGACGAGGTCGCCGAGATCGTCGAGGTGGTCCCCACGGCACCGGAGATGCCGGCCACCATCGGCCACATCCGGGCCTCGGTGCGATTTGTACCATCCTCCGCCGACCACATGGTGGCACTGGCCGAGGACGGCCTGGCTGACGTCGACGAGGAGGAGGTCGTCACCCTGGTGGCGGTGGATGCGATCGGCAACCCGACCGTGTCGGATGTGGACGTGCGGGTGGCGGTCGATGGCTTGGCCACCATCACCGCCACCACCCTCCTCTCGGCGGTGGGCCTGGGCGGCCAGGAGGTCTATGGGCGGCTGCGGGCCGATGGGACCGCCACCGTGCGGGTGACCGATGCCGTCACCGAGCTGGTGACCGTGAGTGGCCACAGCGACAGCTTGCCCTCCATCGAGGCCGACGAGGCCGCCCAGGTGCTGTTTGTCCAGCTGAGCCAGGTCGATCCGCTCCAGTCCACCATCGAGGCCATCCCGGACATCGTGACCGCCAACGGAGAGGCCGCTAGCCGGATCATCGTCACCCCCAGAAACCAGGCCGGCCTGGTGATCGGCGCCGGTCTCGATGTGGAGGTGCTGGCGGAGTTCGGAGACCTGGAGCATACGCAGACGGTTGATACAGGAGACGGAACCTACATGAACCGCCTCTCATCCGAAGAGTGCCGGGAGGAACCGGTACCCATAGGGGCCCGCATCGAGGACGTGCTGATCCCTGAGGGCGCTTCCGTCCGGTTCACCTGCCTCGAGGTTGGCTCGGCAACCCTGACTGCCCAGCCAGAGACCATCGTGGCCGACAGCGAGACCTGCGCCGAGATCCTGCTGGAGGTCTTCGACGACCTCTCCGAGCCGCTTCCTCCCGGACAGGCGGTCTTTCTGTACTCCTCCTACGGCACCTTGAGCGAGCTGACCGAGCCGGCCGAAGGCGGCTACCTCTCCACCCTGTGCAGCAACCTCTGTGCCGACGACCCCATCCTGGTCACCGCCGAGGTCAACGGGGTCTCGCTGTCCAACCTGGATCCGCCGGTCGAGATCGAGGTCTACGTGGAGTGCCTCCCGGTCGATCCCGTGGCCTCCAGCTTGTCTGCATCACCCACGGTCGTGGCGGCTGACGGCCAGAGCGCCTCCACTATCACCGTCAGACCGATCCGCCTGGATGGTGAGGAGATGGGACCGGGACACCTGGTTTCCATCGAGGCCACCCTGGGAACCCGCACCGAGCCCACTGATCGCGGAGATGGCACCTATACCTCCCAGCTCACCTCCATCGACTCCGGCGAGTCGGCGGTGACCGCTTCGGTCACCGGAATACCCCTGGAGCACGGGGCCACGGTCACCTTCGTGCCTCCCACGGTACCTCTGAGCTGGCTGGAGCTGGTGCCCACGGTGCTGGACCTTCCGGTGCACGCCGGGGATGCCACCCGGGTGCAGATCGAGCTGATCAACCGGCTCGGCCTGGATCTCTCCTCGGTATGGATCAGCATCCGCCCGGAGGGTGGCCTGACCCTGACCGAGGAGGCGACCTTCAATGAAACCATCCTGCCGGTGACCCACCTGGAGGAGGAAAACCTCTACCGCATCGAGCTGGGCGACCTCTCAGCCGCAACCGGAGACACGCACCCCCTGCTCGTCGTGACCTTGCAGGTGCCCGAACAGGAGACCCTTGAGGGAACAGGCGAGGCATCCGACGAGGTGAACCGCGACCTGCAGGCGACCTTCCAGGCACATCGATCGTCCGTCGTGATCAGCCTGGCCAAGGTGGTCACCCTGACACTCGAGGACGTACAGCAGCCGGCCACCGATCTCCCCGGCGAGGCCTGCTCCTGCACCACCGTACCGGCAGTACCCTGGCTGGTCCTGCCCGGCCTCCTGCTGATCGGCCTTGGCTGGCTGCGGCGCCGTAGAGGATGATCGGGGGGTGGCGGAGTCTCGGAGGCGAGGCGAAATGCCCAGGCGACGCGCTCATGTGCGGACC
The DNA here is from genome assembly GCA_016931535.1 of Bradymonadales bacterium. GTDB lineage: Bacteria > Myxococcota_A > Bradymonadia > JAFGEP01 > JAFGEP01 > JAFGEP01. The sequence goes on along the minus strand of JAFGEP010000008.1, from coordinate 5,927 downwards.
GTCGAGGCCCGCTTGAGTACCAGCACGTCCTGCTTGGGCTCGACCAGCCGCAGGTTGATGTGGGTGTCGTCGAGGAGCTCCACCACGTAGATACCGATCCGAGCCCCTCGCCGCACCTCGATCTTGGCTGACGAGCCGTCCTCGGACAGCAGCCGATAGCGGTCGGTCCTGGCGGGACCCTTCCCGTACCCCTCGATGGTCAGAGTCTCCTCGGTGAAAACTACCTTGAGGTTGGCGGCCAGCAGCTTGAACAGGAAACCGAAAGTCTTCCCCGCTGCCTGGGGATCCACCTGGGACCAGCGCGCCAGGTCCGCGTGCCAGGTGCCGTAGACTCGCTGCATGGTGCTGGACTGACTCATAGTAGGCTTCTCATCGAACGGCGATCGATTGATGGTGTCGGCGTGGGCCCCCATCCGCACTGAATGGCACGGCCAGCCGCCTCGCCAGGCTCCTCGTCCTGCGACCTCCCGGCATCGGCCCAAAGCAGGGCCGAACCACGCCACAGCACATCCACATCCGGGCTGCCCTCTCCGCTCCTTGTCGCGCGAAAGGAGCCGCCCGTCAATGTGCTCGACCGAACCAGCTTTCCGCTCGTGGGCTGACACCGACATCGTGGCCCACCCAATCCGGTCTACGACAACCCGGCTTGAGAAGCCAATAACGCCCCGGCCCGTCAAGATTACCGAGCTTTTGGTGTACCATTACAAATTGCATGGTGTTAGAAATATAGAAGTAACCGTGTCACCGAGGTAGACATCATGAACAACTGCTTCCTTTCCCCTCATCGCCTCCAGAATGTCCAGCGTCTGCTCCGATTCGCCTGGATGACCGCGGCATTGTGGCTGGCTGTCGGCTGCTCATCGGCGACCCCACCGCCCTGCACTCTCGGCACACCCACGGCCGAATCGGATCTCTACGGAACAGTCTGTGACCCCACGACGGCTCGGCCAATTCAGCGGGCCGTGGTGACCGTCCATTACTGGGCCGAGTGGCCAGACATGGTTGGGCAGGCGGACATCCTGGCGCGGACCTTCAGCGATCTGGACGGCAACTTTGCATTCCCTGAGCTGGAGCTGCCGGACCCCTCCATTCCATTCTGGGTCGAGGCCTACGCCGATGGATACCAGAACCGAACTTCTGAAGAGTGCACCGCCGATCCCGACGAACCGGTCGGGGTGTTGCTGGAGCTTGAACCGGAGTTTCTGGGGGTTTACGGAGTCGTGACCGATGCACGGACCGGCGATCCCATCGAAGATGCCCGGATCTGGATCGACCTGGAACCGGAGCGGCTCTCCATGGACGGTCTCATGACCCGGTTCACGGTTAGCGACGGCCAGTACCGGTTCTATGGCGTCCCGACAGGAACGCAGTTCGAGGTGGGGGCGATGGCCGAAGGGTACGAGCAACGGGCGGAGCTGCATACCATCGAGAGCACGGAGGCCATCGAGGTGAACCTGGCGCTGACCCCCTCGGATCAACCGCTCGGCCCGCACATGTGGGTGCACCCCACAAGACGGGTCATCGTCGGCTTCCTGTGGAGTCCGGACTCCAACGTGAGCGTCCTGATCGGCAACACGACCTCACCCGATTTCTCCGCCGAGACCCAGACTAATGAAGAGGGCTACTTCGAGGTCTGGGAGATCGACCATGACATCGCGGTGGGGGACCGGGTGAGGGTGAGCGACGGGCTCACCACCAAGACCCATACCGTCATGGAGATCGAGATCACTGGCGGCGACGCCGAGAACGACACCGTTGAGGGGATCACCTCGCCCGGTGTATGGGTCGATGTGCGCCAGACGTATGCTGATGAACCCTTCCCCATGCGGAGGATTCAGGCCGATTCGGAGGGCCACTGGTTGGCGGACTTCTCCGAGGCCGCGGGTGACGAGGTGTCCCAACAGCCTCTCGATATCAAGCCGGATTGCGTTTTTGACGCCATAGTCGGAGATGAAGACGGCGATCGCACCGTCCATTCCTACCAGCTACCCAACCCCTGGTTTATCGTCGATCTCGATTATTCTGCGGTTCAGGCCTGGGACTGGCCGCCGGATACCGATGTGACCGTCACCATCGGCGACCTCACCGCACCCGATTCCACCTACCATTTCCATACCGATGAGGTGGGCATGTTCTTCGAAGGGCTCCGGGGATACCAGGTCCAGGCGGGTGACCTGGTGACGATGAGCGACGGAACCACCACCAAGACCCATGTCGTCAGCAGACTTGCCGTCGCGTCCATCGACGTGGACGCGGACATGATATCGGGAGTGGCAACGCCGGACGCCATGGTCCAGATCGAGGTACAGGTCGAGGAGGAACCCATACCTGTGCGCTGGATCCAGGCCGACGGGGACGGCAACTGGGCGGCGGACTTCTCCGAGGCGGTGGGGCCGGGGGATGAGGACCAGCCCTTCGACATCGTGCTCGGATCGAGCGGTGTGGCCCAGGAGTTAGATGAGGATGGCGACTGCACCGCCGCCGACTGGGCCGCTCCCAACACGCAAGTCAACGTGGATCCCGCGGCAGATCACATCTGGGGTCACGAGTGGTTGGCCAGCACCACGCTGACCCTGACTATCGGCGAGCCAACCTCCCCCGACTTCTCAGCCAACCCCCAGACCGACGAGTGGGGCAACTTCGACCTCAACGATATCGCCCTGGATATCGCGGCGGGACACCTGGTAACCGTATCCGATGGAGCCACGACCAAGTCCCACACCGTCACCGGACTGGAGGTCACCTCTGTCGATGCGGTCTACGACACCGTCTCCGGTTCTGCCGACAGCGAGACCGAGGTGCAGGTGTGGGCGTTCAAGGACGAGCAGAGCGCGTTCCGCAACGTCGTGACCGACGCGGACAACGACTGGATGGCGGACTTCTCCCAGGCGGTGGGTTTCAACCCGGAGGAGCTGGAGTTCAACCTGGAGCCCGGGGTAAGCGGCTATGCCAGCCAGATGGACGAGGACAATGACAGCACCTTCCTCGACTGGAGCGTGACCGAGTGACCGGGTTGGTCCGCTACATCGGACCAGCCGTTCTGGCAACCGAGCTCGCCCAGCCGAATCCATCACCTATCCCCTGATCGCAATCGCGATCCTGCCAAACCTGGGAAATTAGCGCAGGTTAGCCCGGAGCATCCCTATTCGACCGCTGAACGAGCTACCGGGCTTGGACAAACGCGGCCATGGAACCTTCCCATCCCTTCCTTTGCCCACCCCCTTGCCCTGGCGTTCCACCTTGCTCATACTGTGAACAGGTGGCCCGAATGCGAGCTTCACGCCGACTTCGAGGCCACGGAGAGTTGTCCGGGGAGCGGCCCCGCCCATCGATGGGGTTGTCCACCTCGGCCTGCGGGCATCCCGGCCAGGGTTCCCCCGGCGGGCGCCCCTCGGTAAACGAGCGTCGCATGGATCAGAACGAAGAAACCAGGCTCATCCGCTGCTCCTTCTGCGGTAAGGAGGCCAGGGACGTCCGCAAGCTCATCGCCGGACCCGACGTCCAGATCTGCGATGAGTGCGTCCGCCTGTGCCGGGAGATCATCGAGGAGGATCACATCCCCCGGTCTCATCCCTTGAAGACCATCGCCGACATGCGCCCCAAGGTCATCAAGACCTACCTGGACGAGTACGTGATCGGCCAGGATCTGGCCAAGATCGCCCTGTCGGTGGCCGTCTACAACCACTACAAGCGCATCCAGGCGGTGGACTTCCCCGAAGACGAAGAAGAGGTGGAGCTGGTCAAGGGAAACATCATGCTCATCGGCCCCACCGGCTGCGGTAAGACCCTCATGGCCGAAACGCTGGCCAAGAAGCTCGATGTCCCCTTCGCCATGGCCGACGCCACCACCCTCACCGAGGCCGGCTACGTCGGCGAGGACGTGGAGTCCATCATCAAGACCCTCTGGATCGCCGCCGACCGCAACGTGGAACGCGCCTCTCACGGCATCGTCTGCCTCGACGAGATCGACAAGGTCGCCCGAAAGGGGGAAAACCCCTCCATGACCCGCGACGTCGGCGGTGAGGGTGTCCAGCAGGCGCTCCTCAAGATGCTCGAGAGCGACAAGGTCACCATCCCCCCCGACGGAAACCGCACCCGCCCCCAGCAGGAACTCATCCAGGTCGATACCACCAACATCCTGTTCATCCTCTCCGGCACCTTCGACGGCCTCGACCAGATCATCGAGCGCCGCACCGGCAAGAGCGCCATCGGCTTCGGAGCCGATTTCAGCCACGTCAAGCGCAGGACCACCGACATCCTCAAGCACATCCGACCCGAAGACCTGGTCAAGTACGGCCTCATCCCCGAGTTCGTCGGACGGGTCCCCATCACCGTCCCCTTCGATGAGCTGACCGAGGAGGAGCTGGTCGAGATCCTGTGGAAACCCAAGAACTCCGTGGTCGAGCAGTACAAGCGCCTGTTCGAGCTCGACTCCATCAAGCTCAAGTTCCACGACGAGGCCCTCGCCGCCATCGTCCGCAAAGCCATCGAGCGCAAGAGCGGCGCCCGCGGCCTCCGCTCCATCATGGAGGAGGTCATGCTCGACATCATGTATGACCTCCCCAGCATGCCGGACGTCCGCGAATGCCACATCACCGAGGACGTCGTCCTCAAGGGCGAACGCCCCTACCTGGTCTACGAAGAGAAGCAAATCGCCTGACCCGGAGGCTGGCCATGCCCCCCTGGCTCCCCCTCGCCTTGCTCTGCTCGCTGGTGAGCCCCTTGCCAGCGGTCGCCGAGGCTCCAGTGCCCGGGCTCGCCATGACCAACCCTCCTCCGGACGGCATGAACCCCCAGGACCGTCCCCGGTGTCTTGGTATCGAGCGACAGCCGGCGCACGGCTCCAGCTCGGACCCTGCGGGCGATGGAACCACTCTCTCCCAGCATTCGGCCCCCGATCCCTTGTCCATCGGTACCGCCGTTCTGGAGCAGGTCCGCCCAGAATCCACCACCAGCCCAGCGAGCGGCGCGGCACTTGAAAGCGCCGCTCGCGGTTGTACGCTTGGAAACGGTGATCCGGGTGAACCGGCGGAAGCCAGCCCCGAACGACACCCATCGAGGGGCAGGGAGGGGATCGAGTCGCCAGAGGTGGCGGATCAAGACTGCGACGAAACCGGCCAGCCAACCGAGCTGCCCCAGCCGCTGTCGCTCGTCCTGACCGTCCGCAGCGAGTTCTCGCCCTACGACCGGGTCCGCTATGAGATCAAGCTGAGGGGAGGCACGCTCATCGCCACCCTGACCAAGAGCCTCGTCCAGGGCTACGGTGAGCTGACCGGCCTCGGACTGGCCTCCCTCGACGAAGCGCGAGGCCTGCTGGACCAACTCGACGCCTGCGGTCTGCGGCAGCTTTCCAGAGAGCCTGCAGGTCCCTCCCAGCCAACCGGCGAAACCTACGAGCTCGAGGTCCAGCTGGGCTCCTTCACCCTCCATTCCGTCCGAGATGCCACCGAGGTCATCCCCTACTCGCCCTTCTGGTGCGTGGTGACGGCCATCACCGAGAGCTACGACCGATTTGGCGAGCCGGTGCCCTTCCGCAACCTGTTCTACCAGGAGGGCGAGTACGGAGAGCTGTCGGCCGATTCTGTGCCCGCCGCCCGCGTCTTCATCGACGACCGCGATACCGGCCTGGATACCCCTGTCTTCCGCCTGCCCCTGGAGGTGGGCGTCCATACCATCCGCTTCGTCAACCAACCGCTCGGCATCGACCGACGCTACAACTTCACCATCGTCGCCGGCCTGACCACCCGGCTGGAGGTAGAGCTGCGCTAGGTGCATGCCGGAACCCCCCAAGCTCACCCACAATCGTAAGCGTGACCGTGACCGTGACCGTGACCGTGAGCGAGGCGAAATGCCCAGGCGACGCCTCCACGCGCGGAGCCTGGACTTTCGCCGAATCCGTAGAGTGGACGCCGGGACCCGCCGAGCGG
>JAFGEP010000076.1 GCA_016931535.1 Bradymonadales bacterium | reverse complement strand
TGCGAAAAAGAAACCGCGGGCGGTCTCCGCGACCACGCCAGCTACAGAAACTCGGGCACCACCCCCCACTGGTGAATCAGGTCTGGGGCTACAGCGACAGCGCCCACTGCACCGCCCGCTGGCTACCGTGGTAGATCCCCTGGGCCCCGTTGTGCAGGATGCACTCGTTCATCCGGACAAACAGGTCGGGGCCGTCGCACAGGAGCGAGAGCATCTCGGCGACCTCGCGGGAGTTGCGGCACTCGATGGTGCCATCGCCGAGCTCGGCGGAGCGGAAAGCGTTGGTTCCCTCGTGCTCGCCGACCCGACGCAAGAGCAGCTTGGGGATGGGGATAAACGCCAGCTCGGAGGGTTTGGTCGCCAGGATGTCGGCCACCCGGGTCAGACGATCGGTGGCGCTGAAGGCTTCGAGGTGACGCTCGAAATGGAACAAGGTGATCGGCTTCTCGTCCGGCGGCTCCTCCTCCCCGAGGGAGCGGCTGGCGCAGAAGCTGCCGAGCTCGTCGAAGCTGCGGATCGCGTGGAAGTCGATCCCCAGGTGGCCGGCGACCTCCGACAGAAACCGGAAGACCGACTGGTGGTCGCCGGTATTCAGGTAGATCCGGATCTGGTGCCGTCGCAGCGCTGGGGCCGCCGCTTTCAACAGGCTGGCGACGATCTTCTTCTGAGCGCCTGCTCCCCCGATCGGGATCAGGATCCGCCGGGGCGCACCCGCTTCAGCTCTTCGGATCCGGGCCTGGCAATCGGTTTCCAGGTTTTCGGCGATGTCGCGATGGACCCAGTGCCCCACCAGCCCCAGGTGTCGGGAAGGCACCCCCATCTGTCGCAACCTGGTGTAGAATCGAGGGCTCTGGACGAGGTTGACGGCGCCGGGCACCAGCAGGAAGTACTGAGGGTAGTTGTCCACCACCAGGTTGACCACCTTGGTGAAACCGGCTGCCAGTGCGATCTGCCCGTTGAGTGGATAGGAAGCGAGATAGGGCAGGCCGCTGTTCATTCCTGTCGCAAGTGCCTTCAACTCCTGGGCCATCCGGCAGGACAGCCGCAAGGAGTCGAGGTTTCCCTGCGACATCGCCTTCCCCCACAGCCACAGAAACGGACCTCCCAGCTCGGCGGCGAAACGACTCATGCGGCTGTAGTGCTTGTCGATCCGGGCGATGAAGTCGGCTTCCGGCGACTCGATCGCCAGGAGGTCGTGCAGGTAGGTCGGCACCCCCTGGGCCAGAGACCAGGAGTAGGCAGATGCGGCGATGCGATGGTGTCCGTACCCCATTCGCACCGTTCCGACCACCAGCCCCGAGTCGAACGACGGTCCCTCGTCGCGATGGACGATCCGCAACCCCTCCACCCGATCCGAGGTGCCAAAGGTCAAAGGAATCGTCTCCTGTCGTCGCTTCCTCAGCCCTCGCAGCAGCATCCCCTCCACCGCGCGCAGCTTCATTCTCGAGCAGAATCCGGTGGGTCGGTTGAAGTAGCTATCGACCGTTTCCACGTTGCCTCCTCCCCAATGACAGGCACCTTCGCAGGAAGGGGGCGGGCCAAGATCCGCCCCTGCTACTCCAGCTCGAAGTTGGACTCCTGTCTGCGGTTGCGCAGGACGTTCTGCTCATAGACGGCCTCGTTGTCCATCTGGAGGTCTATGGCCCGCCTCATCTGGCCCTCGATCAGGGAGTCCTCGAAATCCAAGGGGGCGGCCGCATAGCCCGAAGTGTAGATCTGGCTGGGCAGTGCGTAGCCGTCCTGCTCAGCGCCCCGATAGACGGCATAGGTATCCCCCGCCTGGGCCAGAATGTGCGCATCCTGACCGTACCCCTGGAGGCGGGCCAGACCCCGCAGGTCGGTGACCTGAGAGGTGGTGTAGCCGGCGTAAGGCATGGCGGCGCGGATTCGGGCTCCTTGTTGAGGGCGTCCCCGGCGGTCGGTGACCCAGATCTGGAGGGAGCCGGAACCGAGGTCCTCCACGATGTCCAGGCGGAGGTCGGTCACGATGGCGAGGGAGCTGGCTCTGACGGTGGGGCCGCGCAGAAGCACGAGATAGGCACCGGGGCGGGGGAGATCCAGCTGTACCGTATGCTCGGCCAGGGTACCGTGATTGGCGGGGAGCTCGATCTCCCGTTCCAGCACCGGCTCGATGCCGGCCAGCGAGATGTCCTCGACCGCGCGCACCTGTTTTTCGCGCAAAAACAGGCGTTCCAGGTCCACCTCGTACACCCACATTTGAAGCTGCTCCACGTCCCGGACCCGGATGGGAAGATCGAGCGTGGGGCCGGGTGCTCCCTCGACCACGGCGGGAGCTCTGAGCTCGGCGAGCTCCAGGGTGGCGAGCGCCGACTCGGCGTCGGGAAACTCATTGCGGATCTCCTCGTACAGCTCGCGGGCCTGGGTCAGCTCACCTCGGGCGTGGTGGATCTGGGCGATAGCCAGGCGGGCCCGATCTCGGTCGGTACTGTATTGCCCGTCGAACTGCTCCTCGGCCACCCGCCGGTAGAGGGTGATCGCCTCGTCCAGATCTCCCTGCCGTTGCTGGCCATAGGCCTTCAGATAGAGGAAGGAATCGACGAACTCGGTCTGTTGGTAGCGTTCCAGGAAGGCGCTGGAGAGCTGGACCAGTCGGCTCCAGTGCTCGAGGTCCACCAGGGTGTTGAGCTGGATGAGGGCGGCCTGGGCGGCGCGTTCCTCGGTCCCGTAGCGGATCAGGTATTCGGCAAGCCACCTGGAGGCGGTTCGCCGGTAGCGCCGGGCCTGGAAGCGCCCTTCGGCGGTATCAGGCAGGTTGGTCGCCAGGTTGAGCATGATCTGGGGCACATTGAAGACCGAGTCCACCACTGACGGGATATCGGGGTAGGCGCGCGTCAGGTCGTGCACCAGTCGCAGGCCGAGGGCGGGTTGCCCCAGGTCGATCAACCGCTCGCCGGCCGCCACCTCGGCCAGGAAACGCAGGTTGAGCAGGGCGCGATAGGCGCGCAGGGCGTACTCTCCCTCGCCTTGCCGGTAGAACAGGCGCGCCACCTGCCACAGTTGCTCCTGGGTGACGGTGGCCCGAGGTGCTCTCGATTCCAGGATGCCAAAAACGTTGCGGATGCCGGTGTCGTCCTCCAGGGCGAGTGCCAGGTGGAAGGCCGCCTCACCGGCGCTGCTCACCTGGCCGGCGTTCAACCGACCCCCTTCCAGAAGGGGCAACAACAGGTCGAACGCTCGCTGCTGCTGAGCGCGGCTCGTCTCCGTGGCGCGCTCGATGGCAAATCCCAAAGAAAGGTTCTCCGGCACCGAGAGGGTCGACGTCTCGGAGGGCCAGATCACCTCGCCCGCCAACCGATCGGCCAGCTCCACCTGCCGGTCCACCACCGTCAGGGTGTTTGCCGATCCCACCGCGAGCGCAGTGCCGTTGGCACCCCGTACCAGCGCAGCCGGCCAGTCGGGCGAAACAGCCGGCAGCGGGTTTGGTGGGGTCTGCTCGGTCGGCTGCAACAGCTCCACCACGTAGCTCACCGCCAGGCGAAAGCGCAGTCGACCCAAAAATACCGCCCTACCCTCTCCGGACCACAGCAGCTCTGCGCCCTCCACGCTGCCGGCGACCAGTCGACTTCCCGGAGGAAGGATCTCCTCGATCACGACATCCTCGGTCTCATCGCGCATGGGTCCAGCCAGCTCGAGGCGAACTCGAAGGCGGCGCCCGGCCACCCCCTGACTCGCCGGTCCGATGCCGGTCTGGGCAGGGGGGACGATCTCCTCCCCTCTGAACCAGGGCCCATGGCGCTGTGCAGTCCGGCTGATGGTAAGCGTGCCCGTCTGGTCGGTCCGATCAGAGATCAGGGAGACCCGGATCGCCATCGGGGCACCGGAAGCGACCAGCTCGATGGCCTCCTCGTCCTCTGGGCAAGGGAACAGGTAGGTGCCGGGCGGCATCGCAACCGACAGACGTGACGAGCGAAGCTGCACCACCGGCGGCTCGGCCGACTCATGATGACCGGTGGCCAGCAGAGAACGGGCCAGGGAGCCCAGTGCCAGGGCGAACGCGTGCCCGCCGCGTTCTACCGGAGCAACCGGGAGCTCGGCCAGCAGCGCACGGGGATCGACGGGTGGGGTCTCCCCCAGCCGCACCAGGGCCTCGATGGCACGTGCGCGGCCTAGCAGCGAGGCGGACTGTGCGGCCTGAGACAGGTCGGGCAGGAGGGTTCGCGCCGTCTGGGGATTGTCGGGGTCCAGCAGCAGCATGGCCAGAGCCAGCGTGCCGACCACATCCGGCTGGCGTGCCCCTTCGGTGCGGGCCAGCCGCAGCAGCGCCGCCATCCCTTGGGAATGCCCGGGCGAGCGCCGCCCCAGGCCCACCAACGCCTCGGCCCGCTGGGCCACCTCCGGCTCGGCCAGTCGCTCGATCTCGGCCAGAATGGTGGACAGATCCTGAGCCGACAGCGGTCGGACCCCCCGGGCGGTAGCCAGTCGTCGGCCGGCGATCCAGCGGAGCACACCCGGCACCCCGGCCGTCGTCCAGCTCTCCCGCGCTGTCTGCTGGGCGAAGGAGCGGACGAAATCCATACTCTCCACCTGCTCGGCCCAGTAGGCCGCCTGTGTGCCAAAGGCGAGATCGGGAGCCAGCAGGACGGCGATCAGCTCCTGGGGGCTTGGCCCGGAGACCTCCACCTCCAACCATTGCGCGCCGGAGGCCTCGAGGCTCACCCGTTCTCCCAAGGTCAGCATCCGCCTGTACTCCCGGGTCGAGGCCCATACCGGCGCGGTTTGGCCGGGTGGCATCAACAACGGCTCGCCGAGCCACAGGGAGCGGGAGAGCATCGTTCCGTTGTGCCCTGCGGGTCTACTCCGCTCGGCCTGAGCGCCCAGGCCTTCCAGGGCCACAGCGGTCAGATGGTAATGACCGCGGTCGATCAGCCCGCGTTCAATGGGAAGAACCAGGTGACCCGTGGCGTCGGTGTAGGCCAAGGTCCAAAGGGCGGGATGATGGCGCGGGGAGATGTCGCGCTCGTTCGGCGCCTCGGTGACCCGGCCCAGCTGAACCTGCGGCATCCGAGCCTGGCCACGACCAACCCCTGCTCCGCCACCGCCGTAGCCGAGGCCTTGACTGCCGATCCCATACAGACCGCCGACCTCGCTCTCGGCCCACTGGTCGAGATCGATCACATCGGCCGGCATCTGGCGATAGGCCAGCTCGGCCTGCAGCTCCAGGATCTCCTGGTCCACGGCGGTACTCGAAACCCAGAGTGACTCCACCTGCGACCAGGCCGATTGAGCCGCCAGGGCAGCCAGGGTGGAAGGGAAGAGATCTCCGGTGGTCTCCGGCAGCTCCCATTCCGCGGGCAGCAGGGAGATGAAGACCGGCGCCTGAACCGGCTGGCCGGCGTGGTCGGTGAGCGACACCTCCACGGAGCGCTCGGGACCTTCCGAGATCGCTGCCGACAGGTCGATCCGTCGCGCTACCTCGATCGGGATCTCCACCACCAGCGACTGGGCGCGCAGATCATCCGGCCGGCTTTCGTCAAAGCGGGTCAAGGTCAACCTGCCCGGACCGATCATCCCCTCGGGCAACGTCAACCTGGCCTCCCGGCCTGAACCAACGGTCGCCTGGGCCCAGATCCCCACCCCCTCGATGGTCAACAGCATCGGCAGCCGACCGGGGGAACGGGGAAGCAGCCTCAGGTCCTGCTGGACCTGGAGCTCGAGAGCAGCGCCGTCGGCACGGGGCTGATCGGGCGTCTGGATCTCCATGAGCTCGGATGGTTCGACCACCTCCACTTGCCGGCTGGTGGTGGCACGACGTCCATCGGGTCGGATCAGCTCGACATCGACCTGGAACCGGCCCGGATCGAGGGGAGGCAGATCGACTCGTGCTTGCCCTTCCGCAAGCTGGAAGCGGATGACATGCTCCAGGACGATCCGGCTGTCCACCGCCTGGACAGGCCACCAGGAGGGGGTGATGGCCGGTGGGGTGATCGGTTGGCTGGCCGAGGGAACAGAAGAGATGGAGAGGAAGCCCAGGGCATCCTGGCCGCCGGTCCAGGAGATCTCGGCTGGAGCGGCGGTCCCGCCGGTGAGGTCGGGAAGGGTAAAAGACAGATCGGAGGGATCGTCGGCCATCTCGATCGGGTAGCTGATGCCTTCGACCTGGATGGCCGGACTGGGGAGGCCTGCGACCAGGGGAACAGAGAGCCACAACCGTCCGTTTTCGTCGGTCCTGCCCAGCGACCGCTGTCCAAGGCCGTCCTGGAGATCTCCGTGGATCTCCACCCCGGCTACGGGCAGGTCGTCCGGACCGCTCTTTTCCACCAGGAATCGGGCCGGGCCGAGCGGCGGGGAGGGGGCTTCCTGGGTCACGCGCAGGAGGGGACGGGGAGCCCCTTCCTGTCCGACGAGGAAGGCCCGCCGCTCGCCCTCGACCGCCAGCTCGCATCGCCCGGCGGGAAGGGATCGCGGCAAGGGGAAGCTTCCCTGGACCAGCCCACCAACCATGGTCTCCTCCCAGCTATCGATGAGTTCACCTCCCGAGAACAGCTGGATCGCGGCGGTGCCATCGACAAGACGGCGCGGGCTTTCGCCCTGGGTGACCATCGCCAGATAGGCGATCCGTTCGCCCGGTATCGCCAGGGTGCGGTCGATCCAGAGCTGGACCCGACGCTGCTCGGCTTGCTGCTGGTTCAGCTCGACAGCGGTCTGGCCGCCGACCGCCTGCACGTTCACCCAGGAGACGTCGTCACGGCGGACCGCCAGCACCTCCAGGGCTCCGGTGTGGACCTCGGTCTGGTAGAGGCCGGCCCGATCGGTCTGCCCTTCGGCCAGGATCTGGGTTCCATCCGAAACCAGGACTCGGGCCCCTTCGATCGGTTCTCCCCTGGTCCGATCCACCACCAGGACCACCAGGTCCCCCCCTACGTTGCGGGCGACCAGAGCGATATCGGAGATGGTGAGGATGGTGGTGGCCTGGCGGGTCTGCCCGACTACCTGGACGGCGTAGACACCGGGAGCCATCGCACCGAGGGGTATCGGTCCATAGGTGGGGCCGGCTTGCTGTTCGCCTTCCAGGGTAGGCGCGTCGAGGGTCACGGTCCGCGTCACTTCGGGGGCGATCAGATCGATGTCCAGGGCGTCCAGGCCGTGGAGGGTTCCCATGGATCGGAGGTGATCCTGGACGTCGATGCGGCGGAAGCGCACCTCCAGGCGGGAGAGGGCGTCGGTCCGGGCCAAGAGGTAGGGCTCCTCGCTCGAGAGGAAGGGGTGGACCACGGCGACATCCAGCTGTTCGGTGCGCCCTTGCATTCCCAGCTGCTGGCGTAGTGGAAGTGCCTCCTGGAGACGTCCTCGAGACTCGAGGATCTCCACCAGGAACTGGGAGGCTTCCGGGACCCGTGCGGCGCGGAGCTCGGCCTCGGCCTCTTCCCATCGGCCCGCCTGTGCCAGCAATTGTCCCTTGAGGGTGCGAGCCCGGGCCAGCTCGGTCGGGATCTCTGCAGCCAGCAGATCCAGCAGGTCCAGAGCGCCCTGGAGGTCGGAACGAGCTTGGGCGAGGCCCACCTCCTGCAACCTGGTCTGCACCCAGCGGGCGCGGACCGTCTCGAAATCCTGGGGGCGAGTGGTGTTCTCCCGTACCAGGTTCCACAGCTCGCGGGCCAGCTCGCCCTGGCCGCGCTGCACCAAGAGCTGGGCGGCCGACAGGGCGAGGTCGACATCCATGCCATCGGCCTGGTCCAGGACCTCCAAAAGCAGCTCACGGCCCCGGCTCAACTCATCCCGCTGGATCAGGGCCAAGGCCAGCTTGGCCTTGACCTCCCGGATGCGCTGATGCTCGGGAAAGCGGGTGAGAACCGCCTGTAACGCCTCGATACCGATCTGGCCCTGCCAGCTGAGATCGAGCTCCAGTGCGGCCGGGATGGCCTGATCCGCCTCGCAGTGCTGCACCACGTACCAGGAGACCGGGATGTCGCCAGTGAGGTGAGCCAGAGCCTGTCGGTCCACGCAAGCCCAGGGGCTCTCCGAGTTGCGCCGCAGGCGGGCCAACAGAAGGTCCGGGTTACCGCCCACCCCAGCAGGGATACCTGCCGCGACATAGTGGTCCGCCTCATCTTGCAGAGCGCCACCCGGTTCCAGCTCCAAGATCAGCTGGTACAGGCCCCGAGCCAGGGCGTGATTGGGAACGGCTGTCGGCCCCGAGGGGATCATCGCCGAGCGAGCGTGACCGACCAGGGTTTCAGCAAGCTCCTGGCGCCGGCCGGGTTCCAGCAGCGCTTCTGCGCCACTGACGAACAGCTCCAAAGCCGCCTCGGTCTCCCCGGCTGCCATCAGGCATTCGGCCCTTCCGAACCGGGCGCGCCCGACCCACGGGTCATCGGGGCCGGCAGCGGCCTCCAGCTCCTGGTAGCGGGCGGTGGCCACGTCGCAGCGGCCAGCTTCCTGGTGGTGCCGCCCGGCCAGGTAAAGTAGATGGCTCAGCTCGAACGGATCGGTGATCTCGGCCAACGCCGAAGCCAGTTGCCGCAACCCTCTGGCGGACCGGTTGCTGGAGAGAAGGTCGTAGGCCTGGTCCAGGCGGTCTGATGAGGTGACCGCTGGGTCGGAAGATGACGGAACGTCCGGAGTCTGAGAGCGGATATCGCTCACCGCCGTTACCAGCAGAAGACCAAGTGCCAAGGCCGAAAATCGCACGATCGAATGTCGGGATATCATCGGGTGTTCCTCTCGGTAGGATTGCAGGACAGCATACTAACGTTCCGACACCGGCGTGAGATCTATGTTCCGCTGTGATCTCGTCATCGAGCGACCTTTTCTTCCGTCTGTCCCTTCACGTGACAGCTCAGCAGCCTCCCCCCTTGCCCTGATCGCCACCCGTGAGCGTGTTCGTGATCGTGAGCCCGACCGCGAGCGAGAACGTCAAATCCAAAGCCGCCATGATACTCCTGGAGTCTGGGGAAAGCGCCCGGCCTGGAGTTTTGCGCGCCTCTCCCCCTCGCCCCATCCGAGGCAGGATCTCGATTCGAGTTGGTGTGGTGCCGTCCTACCTCAGACCACTCGGGCGACGGTTTCCACGACCGGAGGTTTGACGAGGTGCTTCTTGACAGTGCACAGATTGGCGGCCTTGACCAGGGCGTTGCGGTATTTCTCCGGAAAGCTCGGGGGGATCTGGATCTCGATCCCGATCTTGTCCACCATGTTGGTGTCGGGGTTCCGCTGAATGGTCTGCAGGACCTGGATGCCATCGGTGGGGATGCGCCGCGCCTGACAGAAACTCAGGATATAGCTGCCGGCACAGGTGCCGAGTGAAGCCAGAAACAACAGGAACGGCTCGGGTGCCGAGCCCTCTCCACCCTCTGCGACCGGCTGGTCGGTCCTGACGATGAATCCATTGGCCTCGGCATCGACGCGAAGCCCTCCTGGAAAGCTGATCCGGATCTCCATGGTTGATCCTTTTGCCGAACGCGCCTAGACTCCATTATCAAGCAAATGGAGATACGCCGTGCCCATCTTCGAGTTCCGTTGCCAGCAGTGCCAGCACTTCTTCGAGGAGCTAGTCTTCAATAGGGATGCTCCCGTTACCTGTCCCCAGTGTGGATCCGACCAGGTCGCCAAGCAGATGAGTGTCTCGGCCATCAAGACCTCTCGCGGTTTCGTGTCCTCGGCTGGCCCCTCCTCCTGCTCCACCTGCTCCACCGAAAGCTGCAGCATCTGTTCCAATGCCTCGGGGTTCAGCTCGGACGACAGGTACTGACCGCTCACAGTAGTTGGTAGTACCGGGTCCTAGGTGGACCTTATTCTGGCCGGTGTTTGGCAACCGGCGCCGAATAGCCGTACAACCTGCCCCGCCGTGCGATTCGATGGTGACCAGCTTTTTCCCTGTGGCCTCGATGGCCTGTGAGCTCAATGGTCGCCGGAATGATACCGGGCGAAGGGCGAGCAGGACCCTGGCCAACCCCACCGTTAGGCCGTTCGATACCCCCTGACCGACTCCTCTCGTTCCTCGACCTCCATCGGGCCAGAGAAGCAGCATTCCTCGGCATTCAATACCCCAGCTGACCGGATCGTATTTCTTTTTGCTACCAGAGATCCGTCTTGGATATAATTGTGTAGCTTATTCACAGGATAAATGCAGACATGAAAGGGAAGATCTGGGTCATTCTGGGAACACTTTTCTCGTATCTACTGGGCTGCAGCGACCCGGCGGAGAGGGAAGGCCCCCCCGATACCTTCGGAGACTTGCCGGATCGAGGATCGCTGGTCGATCTACCCCGTTCCGCAATCGGGGCCCGGGAATCGGTCGAGATCGGGGTATCCGACCAGTTGTTACCCTTTGGAGAACTCTGGTTGGAGGGGATCCTCCTGCCTACGTCCCACTCTGCTACAGGCGATAACCTCTCCCTATCCGGTTTCGTTGCTCCCCATGTCCACCCCATGCGCAGCGAGGGTGGCGACCTTTCCCTGGAACACATGGCCCTGGCCGGCCACCTTGTCGGAGACAGAAAATGAAGGTTCTAAAGAGCTGGAGTGTGGTGGTACCCCTGGCGCTGGTGTTGGGGTCGACCGCGGTCGCCGAGGTCCCGACCTTTCTGTCTTATGCAGGACGGCTGACTCGGGGCGAGGTGCCCGTGGAAGGCTACTACGACATGGCCTTCGAGCTCTACGATGCCGAGTCCGGGGGGGTACTCGTCTGGAGCGAGCAACATCCAGATGTGGACGTGGTCAATGGCCTCTTCGCAGTCGAGCTCGGCGGAAGCCAGAATCTCGCCGAGTCGCTTGGCGGTGACCGCTATTGGTTGCAGGTCGTTGTCGAGGGAACCCCGATGTTGCCGCGAGCGGCGGGTCCGAGAATATCGCTTCGGGTAACTACTCCTCGGTCTCGGGTGGGCAGCTGAACAACGCCGTCGGCATGGTCGCGTCGGTGACCGGTGACTACAGCAACATCGCACGCGGCGTGCTATCGACCATCAGCGCGGGCAGATGGAGTGAGACTGCAACCACCGGCAGCTACGCCTCGGTGAGCGGCGGCCAGTACCATGTCGTCAGCGGGACATCGGCTTCCGCCGCCGGCGGAACGGGAGCAATTGTATCTGGTGAGGCAGCCTTCGTGGGAGGGGGGGATAAAGGCACCGCTTCGGGGCAGTACTCCGTGGCCATCGGAGGGGTGAACAGCCAGGCCACCAACCAGTATGCAATCACGGTCGGCGGTGGCAGCTCGCAGGCGACAGGAATACACGCCATTGCCATCGGTGGAACCAACGCCATCGCCTCCGCCACACTGTCGATGGCACTGGGAGGGGAGAACATCACTTCCTCTCATTACCAGTCGACCGCCCTGGGCGGCTACTACACGACAGCCTCGGGGCCCCAGTCGGTCGCCATCGGCGGGCAGTCGGCAACGGCATCAGGTTGGCAGGCTGTGGCGATCGGCGGAACTGAAATCCATGCAGAGGGTGACCAGTCTGCTGCAATGGGCGGTTACAACGCCATGGCGACAGGTGATCTGGCGGTGACGGTCGGTGGGTATTGGGCATACGCGGATGGTCTCAGATCGGTGTCGATAGGTGGTTCTACAGCCTGGGCATTGGGCGAAAACTCGCTGGCTGCTGGTGGCAACTGGGTACAAGCAAAGGGCCTCAACTCGGTAGCGGTGGGGGGAGCCAGCCCCCAGGCAATCGGAGAGGGTGCAGTGGCTGTCGGCGGCGAGTCGGGACAGGCCGAAGGAAACAACTCGGTCACTATCGGAGGATCCGGAAGCTGGGCCACCGGCCCCGTGACCCTGGTCGCCGGAGGTGTCGATGGAGTGGCTTGGGGCGAACGGTCCGTCGTCATTGGGGGAGAATCCGGCTACGCATCTGGCTTCAGGTCCCTGGTAGCGGGGGGATCCGGAGGTGAGGCCTCAGGAGACTACTCCGTTGTCGTAGGCGGATCGGATGCGGTGGCATCCAACTATCACACCCTGGCAGCCGGAGGAGACGGAGGAATGGCCTCTGGAGATTACGCGGTCACGGTCGCTGGCGACCATGGCGTGGCTTCGGGGCCGTTCGCCCTCGTCGCCGGAGGATACGGGAACTACTCCTCTGGCCCGTACTCCACCGTTCTCGGCGGCCAGGCCAACGAAGCAACCATGGCTGACGACTACCAAACGGGTTTCTCCACCGTGTGCGGGGGCTCAGCGAACGTCGCCTCGGGAGATTTCTCCGTCATCTCGGGGGGGGTAAACAACGTGGCATCCGGGGATCACTCCTCGGTCTCCGGCGGCATACAGAACACAGCGGCAGGGGAGTTCTCCTCGGTGAGCGGCGGCTTCCAGCACACCGTGTCCGGGCAGTACGACTGGCAGGCCGGCACCTTGTTCGAAGACCTGTGATCGCAATCGTCGGTGGGTGGCTCATGGATAGCAACCCGTTCTCACTATTTTACTGACATCAGTCCGGCACCAGCTGCTGGCCGTCCCTCGACGGTTGTCCACCCGTCGCTGTTCATGGAGGGCTTTACCTTCGTTACCGAGCGACCGACCGCGAGCGGCGTTTACCCATGCCGCATCGCTCGCCAGGCTGGTGATGGATTGTGTTTGCCCAGGAACATTGACAACTTGGGTGATCACAGTTAGTCTAATCGTATGCATACAGCCAAACACGCAGCACCTTTCTTCAATCGAACCGTAGAGTTGGACTTCCTGGCCGAGCACACTCCGGATGATCGGGCCGCCTTGCTGGTTCTGTACGGGAGGCGTCGGCTTGGCAAAACCTCTTTGTTGCGCCGGTTCGCCGAGGATCGTCGTTCCGTCTTCTTCGTGGCGGACATGAGCTCGCGCCAGGACCAGCTCGCCGCGTTCTCACGAGTGTTGTTCGATGGTCTATCAGAGCCGGCCCTGGAAGGAACCGTCCTGCCATCCTGGGAGGCAGCCTTGCGTTTCACTGGCGAGCGGGCAAAGAGCGCCCCGCTGCTCTTGGTCCTGGACGAGTTTTCCTATCTCTGTGACTCCGATCCCTCGTTGCCTTCGGTGATCCAACGGTTATGGGACGCCGAGCTGTGTCAGGGCAGACTGCACTTGATTCTGTGCGGTTCCTATGTCTCGTTCATGGAACGGGAGCTGCTCGGCTCCAGAAATCCGCTGTATGGAAGGCGCAGCGGAGAGTGGCTCCTTGAGCCCTTACACTTTCGGGATGCGCGCCAGTTCTTTGCCACGAGCACGGTAGAGGACCAGATTCGCTACTATGGAATACTTGGGGGTACACCGGCCTACCTGGAACGGTTCGATCCCGCCTCAACGCTGGCTGACAACGTGGTCCACCAGATTCTGGCCCGGGGTTCACCTCTCTACAACGAGCCCCGCTTCTTGTTGATGCAGGAGCTCCGGGATCCGCACACCTATTTCTCCATCTGTCGAGCCGTGGCCTTCGGACGGACCACGCCCAACGAGATCGCACAGGGAGCTGGTCTATCAGACCGCGGCGTGGTGAGCCGATACCTGCAGACGCTACGAGAGCTGCATCTGATCGAGCGCCGAACACCCGCCACCGAGCGGAACCCAGATCGCACTCGGAGGAGCCACTACCATCTGGCAGACCCCTTCCTACGGTTCTGGTTCCGGTTTGTGCTCCCCAACTACAGCGCCCTGGAGGTTGGTGACGCCAGGGTGGTGTATGACACCCAGGTCGCGCCATACCTCGAGCAGCACGTATCCCTCGCTTTCGAGGAGATCGCGGTACAGCACCTCCAACAACTGCAGAGAACCCAGCAGCTGCCAGCCCTCTACCAACGCATCGGAGGCTGGTGGCGAGGGAGCACCGAGGTCGACCTGGTCGCTGTTTCCGAAGATGGTGCCCTCCTGCTGGGCGAGGTGAAATGGAGCGCCCGCGCGGTGGGAACCGACATTCTCGATTCTCTCGTCGCCAAGACGGCCGAGGTGGCCAATGACCTTCCGAGGCCGCCCTCACAGGTCACCTATTGCCTCTGGTCCAGAAGCGGGTTCACCCCCGCCCTCAGACAGCGCGCAGAGGCCGGGCAGATTCTCCTCTACGGGCTCGATGACCTGTGACCGGTCTGTTTAGCTGACCGTGTTCAGCGGTCAGTCGTCAGCTGTCGGCTGGTTGGTAGTAGCTATCCGCAGTCTTCAGTCCGCTGCCTACGCCTCTTTGGCCTTGGGGGCCTTGACGATGAGGATGATGCCGGCGGCCAGGATGCAGAGGATCCCGGAGATGACGAAGGCCAGCATGTAGTTTCCGGCCTTGAACTGCTTGATGACCAGCTCACCCGCCTGGGTGGCCTCGTAGCCCACCTCGGTCAGCACCTTCATCAGCTTGGGGGCCAGCCAGGGGCCGAACAGGCCGCCGGCGCCATAGGCGGTGAACATCCAGCCGTAGTTGGCGCCCACGTTCTTGGTCCCGAAGTAATCGGCGGTCACGGCCGGGAAGAGGGCCAGAAAGCCGCCGAAGCAGAAGCCGACCAGCGAGACGCCGATCAGGAAGAGGGCGTAGGACCTGAGCCAGTTGAGGAGCAACATGGCCACGGCGGCGATGACAAACATGACGAGCAGGGTCTTGGTGCGGCCGATGGAGTCGGAGACCTTCCCCCAGGCGATGCGGCCCAGGGCGTTGAGGATGGCCACGATCATGACGGCCGAGGCGGCCTGGGTGAGGATCGAGCCCCAGTCGCTGCCGGAGATGGCACCGGTCAGCTCACCCATTCCCAGCACGGAGTAGGACTGCCAGACGTTGGTCACGTTCATGATGACCATGAGGCCCGCGGTGCAGCCGGCGAAGTAGGTGAGCCAAAGCAGCCAGAACTGGGGGGTCTTGAGGACCTCTTGCCAGGTGTAGTCGACCTTCTTGGGGCCGCCGGCGCTCTTTGCGGGTTCGGGCGGGTTCCACCCCTCCGGCTTGTAGCCGGCGGGCGGGTTGCGCATGAACTGGGCGCCGATGACCACCACCACCAGGAAGATGAGCCCCAGGTAGAGGAAGGTGGACATGATGCCAGAGGAGGCGATGAGGGACTTGGCGACCGGGGTGAACACCAGGGCGCCGGCGCCGAAGCCGGCCACCGCCAGGCCGGTGATGAGGCCACGCTTGTCGGGGAACCACTTGACGCAGGTGGCGATGGGGCAGACGTAGGCGGTGCCGATGCCGATGCCGCCGATGACGCTGAAGCCCAGCACGAACACGAACAGGTTGGGGGCCAGGGAGGCAACCACCAGTCCCAACCCCAGAAGGACGCCGCCAATGGTGGCGATGATGCGGGGACCCACCTTGTCCTGGATGCGGCCGGCCAGGATCATGCTCAAGGCGAAAAACGCCAGCACCAGCTGGGAGGGCAGCGCCAGGTTGGTCGTGCTCCAATCCTGGAACCGGCCTGCCAGCCCGGGCTTGAACACGCTGTAGATATAGATGGCGCCCAGGCTGATCTGGATCAGCAGCGCTCCCACGACCACCAGCCAGCGATTCATCACCTTCCCTTCCGCCATGATCCACCTCTGTGTTCTACTGTGATTGGATTGCTGCCGACATCGGCAGGGAAGAAAACCCAAAGCGGGCCACGTCAAAAAGAATCATCCCGGGCGACGGATATCGCCCGGGATGACTGCTAACACCAGATCGACTCCCGCTGCAAGGAGCAACGGGGGTACAAGCTTACTTGGCACCCTCGATGAGGGCCTCGACCACGGCCGGATCGGCCAGGGTCGTGGTATCGCCGATCTCGCTCGCCTCGCCGGCCGCGATCTTCTTGAGGATGCGACGCATGATCTTGCCCGACCGGGTCTTGGGCAGAGCGGGCGCCCACTGGATCTTGTCGGGGGTGGCGATGGGTCCGATCTCCTTGCGCACGTGGTTGGCCAGCACTTTCTTGAGTTCGTCGGTGGGCTCGAAGCCGACCTTCAGGGTGACATAGGCGTAGATCCCCTGTCCCTTGATCTCGTGCGGGAAGCCGACGACCGCCGACTCGGCGACGGCCGGGTGGCTGACGAGAGCGCTCTCGACCTCGGCCGTTCCCATCCGGTGGCCGGAGACGTTGATGACGTCGTCCAGGCGGCCCATGAGCCAGAAGTAGCCGTCCTCGTCCTTTCGGGCGCCGTCTCCGGTGTAGTACATGCCAGGAAAGCGGATGAAGTAGGTCTCGTGGAAGCGGGAGTGCTGGCCGTACACGGTCCGCATCATTCCGGGCCAGGGCTTGCGGATGCACAGGTACCCGCCCTCGTTGACACTCGCCTCGGTGCCATCCTCGCGCAGCACCACCGGATCCAGGCCGAAGTAGGGCATGGTGGCCGAACCGGGCTTGATCGGAATGGCGCCCGGCAGCGGGGTGATGAGAATGCCACCGGTCTCGGTCTGCCACCAGGTGTCGACGATGGGGCAGCGCTCCTTTCCGACCACGGTGTAGTACCACATCCAGGCCTCGGGGTTGATCGGCTCGCCCACGGTGCCGAGCACCCGGAGGGTGGAGAGGTCGTGGCGGGTGACCGGCTCGTCGCCGTAGCGCATGACGGCGCGGATGGCGGTGGGAGCGGTGTAGAAGATGTTGACCTTGTACTTCTCGCACACCTGCCAGAAGCGGTCCACGTCGGGGTAGGTGGGAACCCCCTCGAACATGACCGACTGGGCGCCGGCGGCCAGGGGGCCGTAGACGATGTAGCTGTGTCCGGTCACCCAGCCGATGTCGGCGGTGCACCAGAACACGTCTCCCTCGTGGTAGTCGAAGATGTACTTGAAGGAGTGGGCCACATAGATGATGTAGCCGGCCTGGGTGTGCAGCACGCCCTTGGGTTTGCCGGTGGAGCCGGAGGTATACAGGATGAACAGTGGATCTTCCGCGTCCATCATCTCCGGCTCGCAGCTGTCGGCCATTCCTTTCATCTCGTCATGAGCCCAGCTGTCCCGGCCGTCCTGCATGGACACCTCGTTGCCGGTGCGCTTGAAGACGATGCACTTCTCGATGCTGGGGGTCTGGGTCATGGCCGCGTCGGCGTTGGCCTTGAGCGAGATGGTCTTGCCGGAGCGGTAGCTGCCGTCGCTGGTGATGAGCATGCGGCAGGAGGAGTCGATGATGCGGTCTCTCAGCGAGTCGGGGGAGAAGCCGCCGAACACGATGGAATGGACGGCGCCGATGCGGGCGCAGGCCAGCATGGCGATGGGAAGCTCGGGGATCATGGGCAGGTAGATGGCCACCCGGTCGCCCTTCTGGATGCCGTGATTCTTGAGGACGTTGGCGAAACGGCAGACCTCCTGGTAGAGCTCGCGGTAGGTGTACGTCCGGGCATCCTCCTCCGGCTCGCCCTGCCAGATGATGGCCGGCTGATCGCCGCGGGTCTCGAGATGACGGTCCAGGCACTGGACGGTGACGTTCAGCTTCCCGCCCTTGAACCACTTGATGTACAGGTCGTCGGGGTTGTCGCCGAAGCTGTAGTCGAGGACCTTGTCATAGGGCTTCATCCAGACATAGTCCTGGGCGACCTTGCCCCAGAAGCCGTCAGGGTCTTCCACGGAGGCTCTCCACATCTCGCGGTACTGCTCCATGCTCTTGACCCACGCTTGCTTGGACAGTTCAGCCGGGGGATTGAATACGCGCTTCTCCGCCGACATGGATACAATCGTTTTCTCCTCGCCCATGGTTCCTCCTGTTCGCTTCAGCTCAGTTCGATAACGGTGGTGTGAAGATCTATCAGTTTAAAATCACGAAAGAATTGTAATCCCAGGCCCCTCGCCTAGTCAGGATGTCGCCGGGCGTATACCCGCCCTGGCACTCCTTGTCAAGGCGTCCCATGCAAAAACCGGGTGCTACTCGTCCGGCAGTCCCCCGCCGGTCGGGATGGTGTCTGGATAGGAGCTGGCTACCGCGCCGTTCCTGTTCTACCACAGAGCCTGGAACTGGGTCTGGATGTTGTGGTCGGGATCGCGATTGTCGTCCTGGTAGTACAGGTTGGTGAAGTAGTTCACCAGGATGCGGAAGTGGTTGCCGCTCTCCAGCCAGAACTGCGGTCCGACGGTAACCCGGATGACCTGGTCGGTGTCGTAGATGTCTTCCATGGCCGGTTCCAGCCAATCCACCCGGAACACCCCTTCCAGCCAGCCATCGTACAGGTAGCCGAAGTGCAACCAGGCACCCAGGCTCATCAAGGAGTCGATCCGCTCGGCGGTATCGGTCAGCCCTGCCACGCTGGTGGGCATGGCCTGGTCGAAGCTCACCGTGCGAGCCATCACCTCGCCGGCGACGTGCATGGTGCTGGTGCGGTACTCCGCGGAAAGACCACCCTGCAAGACCAGGTCGGAGGTGTTCCGGTCGCCGGCCCAGGAGGCGAAGACCAGTCGATCGCTACCATCGGCCGCCTGAGCCACCGTGTAGGCATGTGGGAAGCCGAACCAGAGGTGAAGGCCCAGGGTGACAGCCGGCGAGAGGTGCAAGCTCATGCGCACCAGGAAATCCTTCAGGCTGTTGTTGTCGGCCACGTTGCTGGAGCCGCCCAGGCCCACGTCGGTGAGCAGAGGCATGTACAGGCG
This sequence comes from Bradymonadales bacterium, assembly GCA_016931535.1. Lineage (GTDB taxonomy): Bacteria > Myxococcota_A > Bradymonadia > JAFGEP01 > JAFGEP01 > JAFGEP01. Next base: position 46,086 of record JAFGEP010000076.1, on the reverse strand, counting down.
GCCGCCTGAGGGGACGCCGCCGATCCGGTAGGTGGCGGTGGGCTCGACCAGCATCCCGTTGAAGGCGCCGACAGCGAAGGAGAACAGCGGAACGGGGCGCATCGAGGCCTGGACGCCGAGCTGGCGCCAGACGACGAAGTTGCCGGCGGTCAGGTAGAGCGGATAGTCGATGACCCCGAGGTCGGCGGTGTTGCGGGGCATCATGATGGAGAAGTCGGGGACGAACCGGCCCACCTTGATGGCCAGGCTGTTGGTGAACACGTAGCTGAGCGCTGCGTCCAGAACCCAGGAGCCGGACGGGTGAGCGGCATCCCCCTGGAAGAAGTACTGCAACCCCTCGGTCACCACGTGGCCGCTCAGAATCAGCCGTGCACGTTGTAGTCCGAAGGAAAAGGTGGAGTTGTCGAAGTCGTCGCCCACCAACCGGTAGTCCATGCGCGACTGGAAAACGCCCATGAGGTTCAGCGAGCCGTAGCGCAGGTTGACTGTCGGCACGACCGGCTGGTAGTCCGCGCCGGTCGCCTGCGTGGCCACCTCAGCCTCTTCGCTTTCCGCCTCTGCTGCCGGTTGCTGTGCCCACAACGGCAACGCCAGAAACACCAGAACCAACCAGATACTGCATCGTAGGATACGCTTCATCGGATCCAACCTCCCGAAAATGGTTGCGGCTCACCTAACCGGAAACCGGCACGATGTCAAGCGGCTGGGGTTGTGTTTGCGGTTCAGGGAACGGCGATCTGGCAGGGAACAGTCTCGGCCGGTTCACTCAGCTCGATCTGCAAGGGAGGCAGCAGGGCCTCATCTTCCCCCTCCTGGACCAGCCGAAAGGTGAGCGGACGGCCGACGGGCAGGTCGGTGATCTCGAACTGGCTTTCCTGCACCTCGACCGGTGGCCAGGCGACCCCCGGACCGGAGTCGAACCCCTGCTCGGGGTCTCCGTCGATCGCCATCGCCTCGGTCACCGAGGCGGCACCGGCTCCGGTCAGCTCGCAGGAAACGGCTCCGCGCCCGACCTGGAGGAGAGAGGCTGCTAGCGACGAGGAACGGCCACCTTCCAGGTCGGCGACCAGGGTGCCGTCGTCGCGCCAGATCCGGACCTGACCCCCCTGGTAGACGTAGGCCAGGATGGTGAACTGCCGGGCAAGGCCGGCCGGCACCTCGAACTCGAGGCTCACCTGCTGGCGGGGGTTCCTGGTTCCCTCCTCCGGCCAGGAAACGAGCGCCGGTTCGGCCATCCCGGGTCCGTTGACCTCCACCTGGATGTAGGCAAAAACCCGATCGATGTGGACCAGGCCGTCTTCCTCCCTGGGACCTGGCAACACCTCCAGCGGTAGCTCCAGCGTGCCGAGATCGAGCCAGAGGGTGACCGAGGCCGGCCTGTCCACCGGCTCGACGAAGCAGGAGATCTCCAACAATCCGCAAGCCAGGACGAGGCAGCAGACGAGGAGCGCTGCCCTCGTTGTAGCGCGGAGATGCGTTGCACCGAGAGGATCTCCGGCCGCCCGATCGCAGGCCTCCGGCAACCGCTCTCGGTTTGGCTCCCATTGACCGGCCTTCCGGCCAGGTCGGGAGCGGTCCATTGCCGGATCCGGACTGATTGGGGCGACCATCTCAGAATCCCTCCAGGGTCACATCGAGCTCTACCCGGTGCTGTGTCCGGTCGATCTCGGTCTCCGGCGTCTCCGGCCCTTCAGGCCCGCCGGCCTCTCCGCCCCCGTCTCCTCCCTCCAGGCATGCCGCGGCACCACCGGCCTCTACCTGCTCCGAATCGCTCTGCCCGCTTTCCTGCCGCTGGCGCACCGTCTGGTCGAGCCGTTCCAGGGCGACCGCCGGATCGCGCTCGAACAGGGGGGGATGAGGCGGAGCGGGAGGATCGAGCGGCACCCAGAGGGGCGGTGCTCCACCGTCCTCAGTCGCCGTCTGCAGCCCATCCGTTCTGCCGGCTGTATCGAACGCCAGGCAGGCTCCAGCCGGTACGGCCAATCCCCGGGCAAGGGCGGCCTCACCCTCTCGGGTACACAGGGTCAGCCCGGAAGCGCCGAGTCGGACCTGGTAAACCCCCGGCTGAAGGGTCAGCTGGTGGGTGCCCGCCGAGAGGGTCGCCGAACGCGAGGTGGATAGCTGCACCAGGCCGCGTCTCAGCTCGCCCAGTGGACAGGGATGCGTCGCGGGCGATGATCGGCTATCCGCGATCTCCTCGACAAAGAGGGCTCCCTCGGCGCACTGCACCAGGGCCTCCTCGCCAACGAGTAGAGAGCGGGCGATGGTCTCGCCAGAAGCCGGCCAGGAAATCAACAGGGCGAGGACCACAGGCAATGCCATGAGAGCGGATCGAGCGCTCGTGGGAACCTTTGGCTCTGGTTCACTGGCATCCGGTCTCGCCGGAGCTCGGAGTCGGAAGCGGAAGGTGGCGGTTGGCAATCTCATGGGAACACCCAGCTCGCGGTCAGCGCCACCAGGTCGCGCCGGTAGTCGAAGGCCGGCGTGGTCGAGCGGCGCTCGGTGTGCACCCAGGCCAGCTCGGCCAACAGGGCGTCGTAGAGGGGCCGCCGGATGGCGGTGCTAACGATGACGGCATCGTCCTGTCGACCGGCGCCCCAGCCGTAGTAGTAGGCGCTGTGGTAGTGGTCGGCGTGCTCGAACCGGACCGTAGCGAGAAACTGCAGCGACCAGGGTCCCAAAGCCGAGATCCCGGCGCTGCCGTTGAGCCCCCAGAGATCGTAGCCGTCTCCGTGGGCCTGGTCGTACTGAAAGCCGGCGGCGAAGATCACCTTGAACCGTTCCGACAGGAACATGAGGGTTTCGCTCAGCCTGGCCAGGAACGTGTTGCTATCCCGCCTCATGTCGGCGAACACGGCGTTCCGATAGCGTAGCTCGACGGTCGCCAGGTACTGTCCCTGGCGGCTCAGGGCGTACTCCGCCGTGAGCGTGTTGGCTTCGCGGAAGGCGTAGAACTCGTCGACGTCGGTGAGCTCCCCCCCGTCGAGCATCCCCAGGTCGTAGCGGTGGTGGAGTCCCAGGGTATGGGTGTGTCCCAGGGCGGCAAAGCGGTAGGAGGTTCCGCCGGCGAGGCTCACACCGGTATGGTTGAACTGGTCTGGGGGCGACGCGAGGTGCTGGATGCGGCTCACCGTCAGGGTTGCGTACAGGGTGTGGGCCAGCGTGGAGATGGGGGCCACCGTCAGCAGAGCACGCAGCTCCAGGCCGGGGGCGTCGGCGCCCAGGGGGCGGCTGACCTCGATCGGTTCCTGCACCACGTTGCTGTCGTACTGGGCCTTGAGGGCCAGCCTTCCGCTGAAGAAGGGGAGCGTGTCCCACCCTTGCTGGATGAGCAGGTTCAGCGCTCGGCCGGCAGCCTGGCCATGCGGCGAACTGGGGCTGGCGTCCCGAGCCTGCTCCAGCTGGAGCTGTCCCTCTTCCCGCTGTTCCGAGGTGGCCAGCGCGATGCCGAGGTGGTAGCGAGCCTTGGGCTCCAGAGCCGGATCGCCTGCCGCCAGAGCCAAGCGCTCCATACCGGCCTCATTCTCCCCCAGGTCGATCAGCACCAACCCCTCGTGGTATGCGATCTCCGGATCGCCGGGCGCCAGCAGGCCTGCCTCGCGCAGCTCGTCGGCAGCCCAGAAGAGATCGCCTTGCGCCAGGTAGGCCAGGGCCAGGTCGAGACGGGTGCGGGCGTGATGGGGGTCGAGGGCAACCGCCCGCTCCAGAGCGGCGATCGCCTCCTCGCGCCGCCCGGCGGTGAACAGGGCCACCCCCAGGCGGCCATGGGCGATGGCCAGGTCGGGGGAGGATTCGATGGCCGCCTGGTAGTGACGGAGCGCCTCCTCGACTGTTCCCGCCTCCCACGCCATGTCACCCTGGGCGATCTCGATGCGGGCTTCGGCCTCGGTGGCCTGTGCATCTGGGCTGGGGGTCAGGCAGATCAGTCCCGCAAGGGTAACCACTACCAGCGGTGCCGCCCTACGAAGGAAACCTGCAAGGCATGACGAAGCCACCGGAAGTGGCGGATCGAAGGCTGGCCATCTCATTGCGCCAGGCCCAGCTCCTCGTCTACCCGGTCTCCCTGCTCCACCACGGGCAGGTGGCCGAGCACCAGGTCCAGCTCCTCGTCTACCCGATCCCCGAGCTCCACCTCGGACAGCTCGCCGAAGTACATCTTGCCGTTGACGAAGATGGTGGGGGTCCGGTCGACACCCAGAAGCTGGCCTTCCATCTTGTCGGCCATGACCTCCTCCAGCAGCGCCTCGCCGGCGATACCCTGGCGATACAGCTCCAGGTCCAGCCCCACCTGGGTGGCGCAGCGTTCCATGGCCGCATCGGAGAGGTCGGGAGCCGACTCGTACAGACAATCGTGCATGGCCCAGAACCGATCCTGCTGGGCGGCAGCCAGGCTGGCGACGCAGGAGGGGATGCCCCGGGGATGGGAGCGGATGGGGAAGTACTTGAAGCAAAAGCGGACCCGGTCGGATCGCGCGGTGGCGATCCGTTCCAGCATCGGGGAGGAGATCTTGCAGAAGGGGCACTCGAAGTCAGCGAACTCGACCACCGTGACCAGCGGCGTCTCGGCTCCGATGCAAGATGCGCCTTCCAGGTCGATCTCGGCTAGCTGCCGGGGATGGGCGGAGCGGCGCCGTTCGGCCACGGCCGACTGGATGGCGAAGGCCGGCATCCCGGTCATCACCTGTCGGGCCACAAAGCCGGCCAGGCGTTGGGCCGTCGGGTCCGGGGGATCCTGGGCGATGCACTCGGCCACACTCCCTCGACAGCCGTGGTAATTGGGGATGCGTTCGGCCAGCTGTGCCACCTGTAACCGGACCTCGTCGGTCAAGGTGGAAGGGTCGACGCCGACCACCCGATCCCAGGGGAAAGTCGGCTGGTCCTGGGCAAGAGCCAGACCTGCGAACAAGAGCAGCGTCCCGGGGACGCACCATTTCATGAAACGGTTGAACCTAGACACGAGCAGTTCTCCTCCATCTCCACAATCCATCGATACCCAGCGCGCCGTCGTCGAAGAGTTGGACGTAGCCGCAACCCACAAGATACCAGATGTCCCGGATCAATGTTCCCGTGGCCATCTCCTCCTCGGCCGCCTCGGCGGCGGGGGAGAAGCAGCCGCATCCGAAGTTGGGCTCCCCCCGCACGAACACCACGTAGCAGATGGCGATGATGAACATCACCAGCATGCCGTTCACGACGAAAGCCGATTCCTTGGTCCACAGCCCCGCGATCAAGGTGATCCCCGCGACCAGCTCGATAGCCGGCAGGGTGATGGCCATCAGGTTGATCAGGCCGATGGGGAGCATCTCGTACATGGCGATGGAGATGGCGAAATCCCTGGGCTCCGCCAGCTTGTACCAGCTGGCGTAGATGAACACCACCCCCACCAGGATGCGGATGGGGACCGCAATAAAGGAGTGAGCCGGGTGCTGGCGAAAGCGCTGGAATCGGCTGCTCACGGCGCGGTCCCTCCTGGTTCGGTGTCCCCTTCACGATCCCGTGTGACCTCGCCAAAGGGTGGGGCAGCGGTACCCTCGGCGGCACCGGAGCGCTCGGCGTTGGTCGGCACAGAGGCTGGCGAGTCGGTCTGGTTGTTTGCAGCGTTCTCCCCCTCGACCGGCAAGCCGGCCTCCTGCCAGGCCTCGAAACCGCCCTCCAGGTAGCGTACGCCTGGCCAGCCTCCCGCAGCCATCACCCGGGCCATCGCGTCTCCCTCCGAGTAGTCCACAGAGCCGTAGACCACGATGGTGTCCCCGGGAATCGAGCGGATGGGGTCCAGCTTCTCATCCTGTGGTCCGGAGAGCATCGCATAGGGGATGGCCAGGGCGCCGGGCAGATGGCCGCGCCGGTAGAAGCGGGTGAAGCGGGCGTCGATCAGGGTGATCCCCTCCAGGTTTGCTGCCAACGCCTCGGGTCTCAAGCCGATCACATCCACGGGGGCCTCTTCAAAGGGCCGTCCGGCCAGCTGCCAGGCGTCACAGCCCCCCTCCAGGTAGCGCACCAGGGAGAACCCGTTCTCCATGAGGACGGAGGCCATGTCCCGCCCCGAGTTGGTGCTCGTCTCGCCGCAGACGACGATCCGGTCACCGGGGATGCCCCGAAGGGGATCGAGATCGCGCTCGATCGCCGCCTGATAGGTGGCATTGTCCACGTTGAAGGGGCGGTGAGGGATGTTGATGGCGCCGGGGATGTGGCCGGCCAAAAAGGCCCCCCGGTTGCGGGCGTCCACGATGGTGATCTCCCCGGAGAGCTCGGGGAGGTCCGCGACCCGTACCGCCCTCGCTTCTTGGAGGTTTTCCGGGCAGGGGACGAGGATCTCGTCGATGTAGTTGGTATCGCTGATCAAGGGAAGACCATCGGTTCTGAGCCAGTTCGCGCCGATGGCAACCAGCGCCGGGAGGAGGACTAAAAGCGCGGTCCGGCCCCCGAAGCGGCGCCAGTTGGCACTTCTTGTCTCGGCTCTTGCTGGAGAGAACCAGCTCATGGCACGACTCGGTCTCCCTCGACCAGGCGGTCCCCGCCCACAGCCCGTGACCTACCGGTCGTCATCTGTACCCACTGGGCATGACTGCCGGCGCTTGTTGCCCCCAACGCGAAGCGGTTCGGTTTTATGCCCCCAACTGGCGAAGGTCATCTCATCATTCCCGTTCAGTAGCAACAGCGAAACCCGATGGCGATCACCCGGCTGGCCTCGATGGAGTACAGGCACTCGTGCAGGCTGGCCGAGTCGATGCAGTTGAAGGCGCCACCCCGGACGAGCCCATCGGTGGTCATCTCCCAGACGTTGCCGCAGATGTCGTAGATGCCGTAATCATTGGTGCATTCGGTCATGTACCCGGTCGTCACCAGCTGGTAGCCGCCCGGCCCGAAGGTGTCGATGCCGTTGCAGATGACGGGATCATACGAGGTCCCGTAGCAGTAGCAGGCGGCATCGGGATTCTCGGGGGTGGGAATGCACTCGGCCTGCGTTCGATCGGGTCCAATGCAGACCGCCTGCCATTCGGCGGGGGTGCACAACCGCTTGCCGGCCGCCTCGCAGTACTGGTTGGCCAGCGCGGGGGTCAGGGAGCGATTCCAGTAGGGATAGACACCCGCCTCGGAGACCGCCATCAGGTCGCCCTGGCCATTCTCGACCAGGTGGGCTTCGTAGATGTCGATGCAATACAGGCTATCTATGGAGACCATGCCTTCCGGGCAGCAGTTGATGCCATCATCGATGCGCCCGTTGCAGTCGTCGTCCAGACCGTTGCATTCCTCGGGACCGGTGGGCACGCAGTAGTAGCAGCATCCTTCCCAGGGTCCGTTGGGGCAGCCGTCCCAGGGTCCGTTGGGGAGGTGGTGCCAGTTCTCTTCGCACTCGCCCATCTCGCAAGCCCCCTCCACGCAGAGCGCCTCGGCGTGGATGTACTCGCAGTGGATGCACAGCGGCCCGCAGGTCTCGGGCAAGGTCTTGTCGAACCCCTCGTCGGTCTCTCCATCGCAGTTGTTGTCGATCCCGTCGCAGATCTCCTCCCCGGTGGGGATGCACTCCTCGGTTTCACACCCGGGCTGCTCCGGGTCGTAGTCGAACCAGCCTGGCGCGCACTGGTAGCTGCACTCGCCGCGGATGCACAGGGGGATGGCGTTGGGAGGTGTGGGGCAGACATTGCCGCAGCGGCCACAGTTGTTCACGTCGCGCTGGAGGTCGAACCCCTCGTCGGTCTCTCCATCGCAGTCGTTGTCGAGCTCGTCGCAGATCTCCTCCCCGGTGGGGGTGCAGTAGTACTCGCAGCCGTCGCGGCTCAGGCCGTTGGCATCGATCCAGCCGGGGTGGCAGGCTCCCATCTGGCAATCCCCGTGCACGCAGGTGTGGTCGGCGTTGTCGAAGGAGCAGCCGGCGCAGCCTGGGGCTGGCATGCAACGGTTGAAGGTGCAGATCTCCTCCAGCTCGCACTGGTCGACCGTGGTACACTCCAGGACGCAGGCACCCTCGGTATTGCAGATCTGGGGCCATTCGCAATCCTGCTCGGTCTTGCAGCGGCCCTCGACCCAACAACCCCACAAAGGAGCAAGAAGCAGAAAGGCAGCCAACGCTCTCATCGCGGTTGTGGTTGTTCGACCTCTGGCCATGATCGGCTCCTCGAGCTGGCATTACCCTATCATCCCCATCGGACGGGATTCAAGGCAGGTCCCTGGAGCTGCACGACACAAGGACCAGAGAAGATCAACCACCGGAGGTTCCCAAGGTAATGTTCGATGGAAAGGGATTCAAAATCATCGCCTCGGTGTATACACCACCTTGTATCGTGGAAAGAAAGGGTTATGTTTTCTCTTGGTGTTGTGTAACCCACTGAGCACTTCCAGGGAGCCAGGCAGATGGCCGATCAGCTAAAGCAATCGCCGGTTCAAGACAGCATGCGGGCGGTGCCCGAATCGTCCGCGACAGAGCCAGGGATCTCGTTGCAGTTTCAGCAGGAGCTCGCCGACCTCCCGATCGAGGTCCAGATGGATCGGGTGCGACCGCCCTTGCCCGTTTCCTTCAGCCAGTCCGGAGTGCCGGATCGGCCGAGCCAGCCGGTCCAGATGGCAGGGGATCCGGGAGCCAGGGCGTCGGAGATCAAGTCTTTGGCCCGTGATGGACTGCAAGGTCCATCCAGCTCCCTGCCTCACCTGAACGCCATCCAGTCCAGCTTCGGTGCTTACGACGTCTCGGGGGTCAAGGCCCACACGGGCAGCCAGGCCTCCAAGGCCAGTGAGGCCATGGGCGCCAGCGCCTACGCGACCGGCGACCACGTGGCCTTCAAGTCGACCCCCGATCTCCACACGGCAGCTCACGAAGCGGCCCATGTCATCCAGCAGCAGCATGGGGTGAGCTTGAGCCAGGGCGTGGGCCAGGTCGGCGACACCTACGAGCGCCACGCGGATGCCGTGGCCGACAGGGTCGTTCAGGGAGAGGATGCGTCGGGTCTGCTCTCCCAGATGGGACCGGTCCAGGGGCGCTTCGACCGGCCGGTGCAGCGGTATGCGGGCGACGTGGATACCGCCACGGTCAGCACGCCCGCCGGCGAGCAAAGCGTCCGCTCGGTGGCGGAAGGGCGGTTTGGCGGGGCGCGCGACACCAACTTCAATCCGGCGCTCAAGGTGGAGTTCGAGGTGGCGCTGGGCAGGGCGCTCCTGATGGCCCAGGAGTTCTACCGCCCGGTGGTGGAGCGGGTCTCGCACGGGATCTATCGCTACCTGCAAGCCAAGGCGGAGGTGTTGGGGCAGGAGGAGAAGAAGGTCATGGAGGAGTCCTTCAAGGCCATGAGCTTCATGCACGGGGACAACCTGCCCGATGTGTTCTACGGTCGGATCGTCGACAACCTGAGCAACGAGGAGGAGTACTTCGGCAAGATGCTGGATCTGCTCAAGGAGGGCACCGGCACCATCCAGAACCATATGCTGGCGCACCAGTGCTTTCTGGACAAGATCCTGGACAAGGCGGACGCCGTGCCGGTGGCCGGCGTTTCCCCGGCACAGACCTACATCACCGAGATGCAGGAGATGGCAGCACGGCGCAAGGAGTTCGGGGACTCCCAGCTCGCCCGGGCCTCCGCGCCCAACCTGAAGCACCTGCGCCTGCCGGGCGCGGGCGGAGAGAACCCCTTCGGGGTCGAGCAGACCGCCACCGGCGATGTGGTGGAGAACCCCACGCTGGGCGAGGGCAGCCGGGCAGCCCGGGGCCGCTACGACCAGCGCAAGGGGTTCAACACCAAGAAGGGTGGCTACGACCCGACGGCGCCTCTACCCGCAGGCATGCGGTACGATACGCGGCTGGCAGACTCCAGCCGCCGGGCCGAGCATTCGGTCGGGATCGCGGCCGAAGAGAACGTGCCGACGACCCCCGCCTTGACCCCCGAGGAGGAGGCGGCCGGGCTGGGCCAGCGGCACAGCCGGGGTATCGAGCAGTACACCCTGGACGAATCCCAGAAGTTCATCCAGGACGCCCGCACCATCTACAACATGCCGTTGGCGGCCGGGATCTCGGGGACCACCACCGACCTGCACGAGGTCGCCAAGATGTTCGGCTGTACCAGCGAGATCGACGTCTTCAAGTACCAGCTCGCCTGCCTGGCACACCTGCAGACGGCGGGAGCCCACAGCTTCCACGAGATCATGGCCGCCGCTGCCATGAACACCAGCGTCCAGTACGAGCCCGGCAACTACCGGAGCATCCTCAAGTACGGGCTGGACGCCGTCCCGGCCATCATGGCTCTGTTCAATGATCCCAAGTATGCCGGGATACCGGGCATCGACGCCAGCGCTCCCTCCTCCGACGCGGTGGCCGCCGGACTGGCCTAGCGGGCTGTCTGATTCTCCATCCGCCACCTCCGGTGGCTCGATCACACCGTCACCCCTCGGGAGCCAGCTCGAACATCGAATGCCTGGACGGCCAAGCCGCGGTCTCCTCTCGGGAGTAAAGGCCGAGTCTCAGGGAAGAGCCAGAAGCCGCCGGATCTCTTCCAGGCGGGCATCGTCTTTGGACTCCTTCTCGGCCTTCCGGAGCGCCTGCTGAGCCCCGGCTTGCACCATCGGCCTGGAATCTTCCAACAGGGAGCGGATGGAACCCCAGTCGTCGCGTCCGATGAAATAACAGGCCATCAGGCGCGCCACATCCAGCACCGCGTTCTGTGCGCGCAGATCGGAGTGGCCGATGATGTCCAGACCGAAGGTCCAACCCTGGTCGGAGTACTGGATCCGGTCCAGCGCCTGGCGAAGAGCGGGAAGGGCCGGGCTGAGGTCCACCTGGTGGCAGGCGGCCTGGGCGAAGGCTTCCACCGCGCCATGCACGACCCCGCCGGCAGAATCTTGCAGCGCCCGGCAAAGAGCGGGAAGAGCGACCGCCAGCTCGACCCCCTCTGAAGCCAGGGCGGCCAGACCATCGACCACCCCTTCACGGACATCGTACCCCTCTTCCCAGCCGGCCAGGCGCTCGAGCGCTTCGCCGTGCCCTTTCAGAAGGTAGTGGCCGGTCAGCAGATGGGCGGTCTTGTAGCGAACCGCGGTGCTGGGGTTGTACAAGTAGCTTTCCAGGACGGGGCAGAGGATGGTCAGGTCGGATCCCTGGAGGGTGGCAAACCATAGATCGGCGGCCGCGGACGCCATCATGCCCTCGTCGCTGAGCGTCATCAGCTGCATGAGATCGGGAACAGCCGGCCGGATATCCGCCCCGTAGGCAGCTGCCTGCCCCAGCGCATGCAGCGCCGCCAACCGGGTGTCGCGGTCCGGTTTCTTCAGCGCGCGGACCAACAGCCCGACCATGGGGGGGGCAGAGGCCTGGATATCCTGGTACTGCCTGGCCGCCTCCAGCAGGCGGTGGAGGGTGTCCTGCCGTTCTTCTTCATCATCGGCCGCCAGACCCTGCTCGATCAGGGGAACGGCGTGCTGGAGCGCACCATAGGCCCAGAGGTCGGCCACCAGAGCGAGCGCCGCCATTTTGCGCACGGCGGGATCGGGATCGTCGATCGCCTTTCGGAGCGCTGGTTTGCAGGAATAGATGTTGTCTCGGGTGCGGGCCAGGACGAGGAAGCGTCGGGCCGCGTCCAGTCGAACCGCCGGGTCCGGGTCTTCCAGCTTCTGGGAGAGGATCTGCTTTTCCTGTGTCGTCGCCATGATGGGTCCCTTGTTCTGGTCCGGGCGCAGACAGACATTCATGCCAGGGTGTCTGCGACCTCAGGGTGCTCCGCTCGCAACGCCCAGTCCCGTGCGTCGAGCCCCTCCTTGTCCCGCAGCCCCTTGTCGGCTCCCCGGGCCAGCAGCAGGTCCACCAGCGGCTGGAAACCGCCCTCGGCGGCATACATGAGCGCCGTGGTGCCGAACTCGTCACGAGCGTTGACCTCGATGGCCGCTTCCAGGCATCGGCGGGCCAGATCCAGGTCCCCCCCCTGCCCTGCCGCCATGAGCGCATTGTAGCCATCCTGGCGCGCCGCCAGGAGATCGCCCCCCCTCTCCAGCAGCCAGGTGACGATCCGGGGCTGGCCGGTGGCAGCCGCCAGTAACAGGGCGGTCTGCCCATTTTGGGTCGCGAGATGGAGGTCGGCACCCCGCTCCAGCAGGAGCTCCACCACCGGACCGTTTCGCTGGCTGATGGCCACCATCAGGGAGGTCCAGCCCTGAGCGTCCTGGGCATCGATGTCGGCCCCTGCATCGAGCAGCAGAGTAACCACCGCAACCGATCCCCCCACACAGGCATCCATCAGGGCGGTGCGCCCATTGGTGCGGCGTGCGTTGGGATCGTGGCCGGCATCGAGCAGCTGGCGGACACGGGGTGCATGCCCAACCGCCGCGGCTCCCATCAGGGGTGTCAGTTCCAGCACGGACGAACCTCCTGGCGACCACCGGAGAATCGCCAACAACGGACGTTTGCCGGAAGAATGTCAGAAGCGAAGCCGGGGCGCAAGCGGTGGATTCCAGGGAGCGGGCCTGGTTGACACCAACTGAATCGGTGGTAGAGTGCAGGGGAGCTTGGGGCCGATAGGAGCCCAACCATTCGAGGGTCAACGATTCCTTACTTCGGATACTCCCCCCAAAACCCCTTATCGCCGTGTCAACACAACACCAGGTAACCCCATCCGAAAGGCCGAAGGTTTCCCGTCTCAAGGCCAGATTGGTGATCCGGCAGGACTGGTGCAAGGGCTGCGGCTTCTGCGTCGAGTTCTGCCCGGTGCACTGCCTGGCGTTCGGACAGGATTTCAACCAGAAAGGGCAGCATGTTCCCCACCTGGTCGATCCGGTGCGATGCACGGGCTGCAACCTGTGCGGCATGATGTGCCCGGATTTCGCCATCTGGGCCGAGCGGATCGAACCGACGAGCCGTTGAGCAGACGCCTAAATGCTGACCTGAACTATAGCTATCGTGTGAAGAGCAGAGCGACCAGATGAAAGCCGATCCCAGCGGGATACTGACAGGGGCGCACTTCATCGACGGGGACCATGCCTGCTGTGAAGGTGCGCTGGCAGCCGGGTGCCGGTTTGTGGCCGGATACCCGATCACCCCCTCGACCGAGATCGTGGAGCGATTCGCCAGGCGGATCCCTCAGGTCGGAGGGCTCTTCATCCAGATGGAGGACGAGATCGCCGCCTCGATCGCCATCCAGGGCGCGGTCTGGGCGGGGACCAAGGCGATGACGGTCACCAGCGGGCCCGGGTTCTCCCTGATGATGGAGCATATCGGCCTGGCCTGCATGACCGAGACCCCCTGCGTGTTTGTCAACGTCCAGCGGGGCGGGCCCTCGACCGGTCTGCCCACCCTTCCGGGTCAGGCGGACATGATGCAGGCGCGCTGGGGATCCCACGGAGACTACGAGATCATCGCCCTCTCGCCGGCCTCGGCCCAGGAGTGCTTCGACCTGACGATCCAGGCGTTCAACCTGGCCGAGCAGTACCGGGTTCCGGTGATGCTGATGATGGATGAATGCGTGGGGCACATGACGGAAAAGGTCGTGATCCCGCCGGTCCGCCAGATCAACCTGGTCCCACGCCGCTGGACCGCCAAGGTCCCGGGCGAGTACAGACCGTACGAGCCCAAGGAGGATCTCGTTCCGGACATGGTCAAGGCGGGGGATGGGTACCGCCTCCATGTCACCGGGCTGACCCACGACGAGAAGGGCTATCCGGTCATCAATGCCGAAGCCCAGCACTCCCTGGTCTATCGCCTCACCGAGAAGATCCGGAGCAACGCCGAGCAGATCGCGATGTCCTGCCAGGACGGCCTGGAGGATGCCGAAGTCGTCGTGATCTCCTACGGCATCACCGCGCGGGTGGCCCACCGAGCGGTACAGATGGCGCGGGAGAAGGGGATCTTGGCGGGTGAGCTGAGGCCGGTCGTGGTCTGGCCCCTGCCCGAACGCCAGATCAGAGCCCTGGCCAGCCAGGTCAAGGCGCTGGTGGTGGCCGAGATGAACCTCGGCCAGGTCGTGTTGGAGGTCGAGCGGTTGGTTGCGGGCAAGACCCGGACCGTCCTGGTCCCTCATGCTGGCGGAACGGTCCACCGGCCCGAAGAGATCCTGGCAGCCATCGAGGAGGCGGTGCGGTGAACGACGAACTCCATCCCCTGGGATCGATCCTCCGCATGGAGCGGTTGCCCCACATCTGGTGTCCGGGCTGCGGAATCGGCACGGCGGTCAACACCTTCGCCCGAGCGGTGCTGGAATCCCAGATGGATCTGGACAAGCTGTCCATCGTGTCGGGTATCGGCTGCTCGGGACGGGTGGCGGGATACGTACGGCTGGACTCCTTCCACACCACCCACGGCCGGGCCATCCCCTTCGCCACCGGGCTCAAGCTGGCCAACCCGGAGCTCACCGTGGTGGTGTTCAGCGGAGACGGCGATCTCTTCTCCATCGGCGGAAACCACTTCATCCATGCGGCGCGACGCAACGTGGACCTGCTGGTGATCTGCATCAACAACCTGACCTACGCCATGACCGGCGGCCAGATCGCACCTACCAGCCCTCCCCCCTCCATCCAGTCGACCAGCCCTTATGGCGCGTTCGAGCAACCGTTCAACCTGCCCTTCCTGGCCGATAGCTGCGGTGCGACCTACGTGGCCCGCTGGACCACCTTCCATGTCATGCAGCTGAAGAAGTCGATCCTCCAGGCCTTCAAGCAGAAAGGGTTCCGTTTCATCGAGGTGCTCAGCTCTTGCCCCACCTTGTACGAACGGCGCAACCGGCTGGGAGACGGCCTGGACCGCATGCGCTTTTACAAGGAGCGATCGGTGATCAAAAAAGGCTGCGATACCCGCGAGGTCGATCTCCACTACCAGGACCAGATCATCGTGGGACGATTCGTGGATCGCAACCGGGAGACCTGGCTGGAGGCCATGAACCGCCAACATGCGAAAGCTCTGGGCAACGCCTATCGGGAGTACAGGGGGACACCATGGGCATGACCGAGCTTCGTTTCGCCGGATTCGGCGGCCAGGGCATCATCCTGGCCGGCATGATCGTCGGCCAGGCGGCCGCCATCCACGACAACAAGTTTGCCACCCTCACCCAGAACTTTGGCCCGGAAGCCCGCGGGGGTGCTTGCTATGCCGGGCTGATCATCTCCGACCGGGAGGTGATGTACCCCTACGTACACCAGATGTCGTTGCTGGTGGCCATGAGCCAGGAGGCCTACCTCAAGTTCGCCCCCGACCTGGTCGAGGGGGGTTCCTTGCTATACGAAAGCGAGCTGGTGAACCCGGGCGAGATCCGGCCGACCATCAAGGCCTATGGGATCCCAGCCACCCGCCTGGCCGAGGAGATCGGACGGTCGATCGTACAGAACATCGTGATGGTGGGTTTCTTCACCGCCATCACCGGCCTGATCAGCTTCAAAGCGGCCCTGGAGTCGCTGCGAAGCTCGGTGCCGCCCAGCACCTTCTACTTGAACAGACAGGCGCTGAAACGGGGGTACCACTACGGACTGGAGCTGCTCGGCAAGTCCGACGCCTGATCGCCCTTTCCCAGGTCGGATTCCGCCTGACCAGCTCTCACAAGAGGACATCATCTTGACAGCCAACATCGCGGACAAACTGACCATCGCCGGCAGGTCTTTTTCCTCTCGGCTGATCTTGGGCACGGGCAAGTTCCCCTCCGCTGCGCACATGCAGGAAGCGATCGAGACCAGCCAGACCGAGATCGTCACGGTCGCCATCCGCCGCATGGAGTTCGAGGATCACCGTTACAACATCCTGGACTTCATCGACCCCCAACGCCTGCTGTTGCTGCCCAACACCTCGGGAGCCAGAAATGCGGAGGAGGCGGTCAAGATCGCACGCCTGGCGCGAGCTGCCGGCCTGTCTTCCTGGGTCAAGCTGGAGGTCACCCCCGAACCCAACTACCTGCTGCCCGATCCGGTGGAAACCCTGCGAGCCGCCGAGATGCTGGTCAAAGACGGCTTCACCGTGCTGCCGTACATCAACGCCGACCCGATGCTCGCCAGACGCCTGGAAGAGGCAGGCTGCGCGACGGTGATGCCGCTCGGGGCTCCCATCGGCTCCAACCGCGGGTTGAAGACACGGGAGTTGGTGGCCATCATCATCGAGCAGAGCGGGGTACCGGTGGTGGTCGATGCCGGCCTGGGTTCGCCGTCGCACGCCGCTCTGGCCATGGAGATGGGGGCCGACGCCGTGCTGGTGAACACCGCCATTGCCATTGCCGAGCAGCCGGGCCGGATGGCAGACGCCTTCCGTCTGGGGGTGATGGCGGGCCGGGAGGCTTTTCTGGCCGGCATGGCCGCGGAGAAGACCAAGGCGGAGGCCTCCAGCCCCCTGACCGGCTTTCTCGACGAGTAGGCTGCCGCTGCTCCAGGTCGGCCTCGGGTAACGGACCACACCCGACTTGGCACCCCGCCCCATCAAAAGGTCGATCCCTCTGCCGGAACGAAATGGGAGAGATGATCGGTCGGAGTCATTCCACCCCGACTGGTGTATACTGAGCGTGTGGAGCTGAACGAGCGCTGGGGCGATCGATGAGCTTTGTCGAGCAAATCCCGGACAAGGAAACGGTGCTGGAGCGCTGGCGAAGGGCGACTCCCGAGACCGTACAACGGGTGCTGCGCAAGGCGTCCGCCTGCCCCGATGACCTGCCGGTACTGCTCTCTGCCGCAGCCGACCGTTTCCTGGAGGAGATGGCGATCAAAGCTCGGCGCCGAACCGCCATGAAGTTCGGGAAGACCATCCAGCTATACATCCCGTTGTACATCTCGAACGAATGCACCAACGGCTGCGTGTACTGCGGTTTCTCGAACCGGAACCGGTTCGCGCGCAAGAGCTGCACGCCAGAGGAGCTCGAGGCCCAGTTCATCCTCATCCGATCCATGGAGATGCGCCACATCCTGCTGCTGACCGGAGAGGCCCCCAACAAGGTTCCCGTGTCCTACCTGGCGGAGTGCGTCGAGCTGGCGAAGCGGTACTTCCCCTCGGTGTCGATCGAGGTCTATCCCATGACCGAGGCGGAGTATCGCCAGGTGGTCCAGGCGGGTGCCGAGGGATTGGCGCTTTACCAGGAGACCTACGATCGCCGCGTGTACGAGGAGGTGCATCCCAGCGGTCCCAAGCGGGATTTCCTCCGGCGGCTGGAAGCGGTGGAGCAGGGAGCCCGGGCAGGTTTCCGCAAGATCGGCCTGGGGGCGCTCTTGGGGTTGAACCACTACGCCTTCGAGATGACGGCTGTGGCCACTCACCTGGCCTATCTCCGAAAGCGATACCCCGAGGTCTTCTATACCCTGAGCTTCCCCAGGCTGCGCCAGGCGGTCGGCGGCTACCAACCCCCTCACCCGGTATCGGATCGGGACCTGGTCAAGATGATCTTGGCCAGCCGGCTGGTGTACGACGACGTGGGGCTGGTTCTGTCCACCCGGGAGCCGGCAAGGCTGCGCGACAACCTCATCGGCCTGGGCATCACCCAGCTCAGCGCCGGATCGCGGACCAACCCCGCCGGATACCTGGAACCGGAACGGGAGGTCGGCCAGTTCGAGATCGAAGATCACCGCCGCTCGCAGGAGGTGGTTCGGGTCATCCTCCAGCGCGGCCACGATCCGGTCTTCAAGGACTGGGACCGGGGATTCGACACGGCCTGACCCGCAGTGACCCATCCCACACAACCGTCGAAGTGAGCGGGAACGGCTCGACCGGCAGGGATGACGGTCCCCGCCTTTCCTGGTGGAGCCCCTCCACGATGTCGGTCCCGACCCGCTCCTGGCGGCTCGGGACCCCCGGTTTCCTCTGGCATCCCCTCGAAGTCGGTTGCCAATTGCGTCCGGTTCTGCATATTGAGGAGTTCCTTCGACCAACCGTCTCCAACGACCTGTTCCGGCTGGTACGGGGACCAGGCAGGAAAGGGCGCGGGGGCCAGACAGAGGTGGAAAGATGTTCTCCAGCATCGACGAGACCATGATCTATCTGAGGGAGCAAGGGGTCGAGCAGGTGGACCTGAAGGTGTCCGACCTGGTGGGGCGCTGGCGCCGCATGACCTACCCGGCCAGCCACATCACCGAGCGGCTGTTCCACGAGGGGACGGGGACCAGCCTCTCCCCTTATCCGGGGTATCGCACCGTGGATTCGGGGGACATGCGGATCGTTCCCGACGTCTCCACGGCGTTTATCGACCCCTTCCATAGCCGCTCCACCATCGCCTTTCTATGCGACCTGTATCACAACGACGGCCAGCGCTACGGACGGGACCCGCGATACGTGGCCGCCAAGGCGGAGGACTACCTGGACAGCCTGGACCTGGGCGGGCAGGTGGTGTTCAGTCCGGAGCTGGAGTTTTATCTCTTCGACCGAATCGAGTATGGATCGAGCCCCAGCGGCGCCCACTGGTCGGTGGAATCACCGGGCGCAGGCTGGGGGCCTGAGACCGATTCGATCTACCGGCTGCGAACCAACAAGGGGGGGCAGATCGATCAGCCCTTGGACCGCTTCACCGAGGTGCGCGAGCAGATGGTGCTGGCCATCCAGAATGCCAACATCCCGGTCAAGTACCACCATCACGAGCTGGGAGCGGCGGGCCAGACCGAGATCGAGATCTTCTTTCACCCCCTGGTCAAGACCGGAGACGTCATCCAGACGATGAAGTACCTGGTGAAAAACCTGGCCCTCTCCTACGGGTTTCTGGCGACCTTCATGCCCAAGCCGCTGCCCAACGACGCCGGAAACGGCATGCACTTCCACCAGTACCTCACCGACGGAGAGCGTTCGTTGTTCTACGATCCCGCAGGGTACTCGGGGCTGAACAAGCTGGCGTTGAGCTACCTGGCGGGCCAGCTTCATCATACCCCGGCCCTGATGGGGCTGGGCAACGCCAGCACCAACTCCTATCGCCGGTTCGCTCCCAGCATGGCGGCCCCCATCAAGCTCTTCTTCGCCACCGGCAACCGATCATCGGCGCTCAGAGTGCCGGCCTACGCCATCAACGAGCGGGAGTGCCGGATCGAGTACCGGATGCCCGACGCCACCGCCAACCCCTACCTGATCCTGGCCGCCCAGCTCATGGCCGGCCTGAAGGGGGTCCAGGATGGATACGACCCCACCGCCATGGGGTATGGTCCGCTGGACGTCAACGTGTTCGCCCTCCCGAAAGAGGAGCAGGACCGGCTCAAGGAGATCCCGATGCGGTTCGAGGACGCCCTGGCCGCGCTGAAGGACGACCGGGAGTTTCTCACGCGGGGGGAGGTGTTCACCGACGACCTGATCGACGCCTGGATCGCCCTGAAGATCCAGGACGAGATCGCAGCCGTCGGAGCCCGTCCGCACCCCTACGAGTTCGAGCTGTACCTGGACCTGTAGCCCCAGGCCATCACCGCTCCCAGCCTGGCGGCCTTCCCGGCGAGGAGTCAGGTCAGCTTCCGAGACCCTCGACGCAGGCTTTGAAGCTGGCAAACTCGGTCTCGCAGCCTTCCACCATCGGATCTCCTTCCCCGTCGCAGAACATCTCCGGGTCTTCACCGACGCAGGAGAGCAGCGTGTCCAGGTGGTCGGAACAGGAGCTGGCCATGAAACCGGTGCAGAGGGTCGGGCACTCGACAACGCTGCGGGGGCTGTTGGCGCATTCTGCCGCGACCATGGCCTCGCAGAAGGAGGAGCAGGTGGCAGAATGCGTGCCGCCATTTCCGTTGTCGTCTTCGTCACCGCAGCTTGCCATCAGACCGATCAGGCTCAGCACCAACCCTGCAGTCCGCATTTGCTTCATCATTCCCTCCTGTTGCCACGATCTGCGTCAGCGCTCGATGTTCCTTCGGGGAGTGTAACAGCTTGGAGAGCGAGCGCAATCGGCCGGGGGCCCTGTCGGTTGGCAGATCTTTCCCCGGGGCTCGCGGTCGATGACAAGCCGCCGGGTGGCGGATGGATGGTGTGCGCAGTCCAAAGCCTGAGTCATGCCGTCCCCTTTTCGCGATCAGGTTCTCTGGGGTCCTGGGTGAACGGGGCGTGCCGGCAAGCGATCCCACGATCGTCCGATGGGTTGACGCCGTGCACGCCAAGCGGATTGACGAGCAACTCCCCTGTTCACTATCATTCGCCCGCCTGTTGGGCACCCGTTTTCCACTACCTAGGAGGACCCGTGAGCGAACTCTTTGACACCGTGTTGCTACTCGCCCTTCCCGCCTCCGGCAAGTCGGAGATCCGCAAGTACCTGTCGAGTCTGACCGCCGAGCAGTGCCGGGAAGAGATGCACATGGGCCCGACCGTGCAGCTGGACGACTTCCCCTACGTGCATTTCATGCGCTGCATCGACGACGCGCTGATCGATGTGGGGCGGAGCCGGATGTACTTCGAGGACCCGGAAAAGTCGTTCTTCGATCGGCGCGCCTGGGGCGCGCTGGTGCACCTCCTCAACCAGGACTATGCCGACCTGCTGGCCCGGCGGGAGATCGCGCTGACGAACGCCGCCGAAACCCTGTTCGAGCGCCTGGACCGGGCCCACGAGGCGGTAGGTTCCCCGATCCGGGTCGCCAACCTGGACGGTGCCACCCGAGCCAAGGTGGCCCAGGCGGTCGAGGCCGAGGCCCGCACCATCCTGGAGCGGCTCAAGGAGAACTACCCGGATACCCTGGAGGGCAAGACCATCGTGCTGGAGTTCGCCCGCGGCGGACCGCACGGCTCCTCCATGCCGCTGCCCGAGCCCCATGGGTACCAGTACTCGCTGGCACACCTCTCCGAGCAGATCCTGTCCCGGGCGGTCATCCTCTATGTGTGGGTGACTCCGGAGGAATCCCGGCGGAAGAACGACGCCCGCGCCGATCCCAACGATCCGGGCTCCATCTTGCACCATGGCGTACCGCTGTACGTCATGATGAACGAGTACGGCTGTGACGACATGGAGCACCTGATGCAGCGTTCGGACAGGCCGAACACCGCCTTGCTCGAAGCACACGGCAGAAGCTGGCATCTGCCTGTGGCCCGGGTGGACAACCGGGTGGACAAGACCTCCTTCATCCGCAACGACCGCTCTCAGTGGAAGCCGGAGGAGGTACAGGCGATTCACTCCGAGCTGGCGGCCGCTACGGGACGGCTGATCGAAGCCTACCGCAACGAGTTGCAGAGGAAGGGCTAGAGCGACAAACCGTTCTGAAGGCCACCGAGCCGCTTGACGGTCCCGCCGTGGTTTTGCTAGTCACCTTGCCGGCCCCGTCGGGAGGGGACCGTTTTTCGACCTGCTGGAGGACACATGACAGAGGGACCAGTCCTGTCCGATGAGGCTGCCCTCAAGGACCTAGCCGATGCGATTCTCGATCATGTCCAACCCCGATGTACCTACGCCGACCTCCTTGCCGAGGTCGTCACCAAGACCGAGGTCAACCTCCTCTCCAGCGGTGAGCTGGTGGCCAAGGCTTACACCGGAAAGGCTGCGATCCAGGTCCGGATGGTGGGGTCCGAAGGTCGGCACGTGGAGATCTCGCTCGGGCTCGGCAGCTTCGAGACACTGAAACCGGACCTGGACGGGGCGCTCGACCTGTTGGCTTTGGTGCAGCCCGATCCCGACTACGGCCTGGCCGACGTACCCAACCCCGACCGGCAGCGCTATGGCTTCACACCAGATCCGGATATCCGGACGACCGATGCGGGCGGCGGCCTGCTGGCCATCGTGGAGGAGATCCAGGCCACCGCTCGGCAGGTGTGCGACAAGCTGGCGGAAGAGGGGCGGACGATCCAGCTGGTGCCGGAGGTGTGGGCCTACAGCCTGGTCGAGGAGAAGCTGGTCATGGATATGCGGGGGCTGTTCAAGACCCAGGTCCTGCCCACGACCTTCGTCCAGCTCCTGTCGCGCGCCAGGGAGAACGACAAGCTGGCACAGACCCGGATCCGTTTCGGCGACATCCGCTCCCTGAGCCACCTGCTCGATGGGGGTCATCTGAAACCAGCGTACTCGGCCCTGGTATGTGACTGCATGGAGCGATCGATCGCCCTTTTGGGCACCGGCCGGTTGACCGAGGCCCAGCTGGAGGAGCTCACCCACATCGTGCTGGCTCCCAGCGCCATGGTGTTCATCCACGAGGCCCAGGGCCACAACTTCGAGGCGGACATCATCCAGAGAAACGGCTCCGGCCTGTTCGACCCGCAAGGGAACGCGGCGGTCGATCCGCTGGGCAGCGCCCTGGTGGATCTCTACGACGGTCCGCCCTGCGATGGGGAGGGGCGGTTACTCGCCGATCGAGGTTTCGGAACGCAGTTCATCGACGACGAAGGGGTGGAGCTGCAGCGGGTCGCGCTGGTGCAGCAGGGGCGGATCACCGGCCGCCTGCACAACCGGCAGACCGCCTACTACTACCAGGAGACGCCCAACGGACATGGGTTCTCGGAGCTGGGTGACATCCGGGTCGTGCGCATGACCAACACCTACCTGTTTCCAGCCGACCGCGCCCACTGGACCGACAGCCTGGAGGAGCTGGTGGCGGATATCGGCCGGGGGATCCTGCTGGAGGGCAGCTTTGGGGGTGCGGTCAGCAAGGAAGGGATGAGCACCTCCATCCAGTTCGGCCGACGCATCGTGGATGGCCGTCTCACCGGCGAGATCTTCGGTCCCTTGAACCTCACCGTGAAGACGCTGGGGGCCCTGGCGGGTATCGAGGGGTTCGCCGGTGTGCCGGACATGGAAGGGATCGGCTTCTGTGGGAAGGAGTACCAGACCAAGCCGGTGACGGATGGTGGGCCGTACACACGCATCGCCGTCTCGGACGCGATCACCCTGGGGTATTGAGCATCATGATGGAACACGGCTCATCTCTCGTCGACTTTGCGGCCAGCCTGGTCGAATCCAGCCGCACCCTGGTGGACGACCTGGAGGTCTGGACCGCCAGAGAGCGCACCCACTCGGTACGGATCGAGAACCAGAGTCTCTCACCCCGGCTGGCCGGACAGAAGCTGCGGGTCGGAATCAGGACCCTCAAAGAGGGGATGATCGGGTACGGCGCCCTCATGGAGCTGGACCTCAAGACCGCGCTGCGAGCGGTCAAGAGAGCGCTCGGCCGAGGGTGCCCCGCCAACCTGGATCGTTTCGGTTCCTGCCGGCTTCTCTCCGATCCGGTATCCGCCGACAGGGCACTGGTGGAGATGGCGGACAAGCCATCTGCGCTGTACGAGATGGCCGGTGCGTTGCGCGACCGGACCTACGAAGTCGCGGGGACCTCCATCGATTCGCTGAGTGGGGAGGTCCGGCTGGAGGTCCGGGAGATCGCCGTCACCACCCAGGGTGGCAGTACCCGCTTCTCCAACGCGGCGGTACAGGGGGTGGCCGCGGTGGACAACGTGATGGAGGAGTACTACTGGACCACCGGCGGTTCGGTGGACCGCCGGGCGGTCGCGGAGCTGGGCGCAGAAGCCTTCAGAGCGCTGCAACGGCCGAGGGTCGCCCCCGAGGAGCTGAAGCTCAGGGGATCGGTCCCGGTCATTCTGCACCCCAGGCTCCTGGAATCGCTGCTGCGCATCCTGGGCAGCGAGAAGTTCAGCGGGAGCGCTCACCTGGCGGGGTTGTCCCACCACAAGCCCGCAGACGAGGTGGCCGACCCGGCCGTCACCCTGTGGGATGATGCGACCGAGCCCACCGGAACCCTGCGGCGGCCCGTCGACGACGAGGGGACCCCCTGCAGGCGCCATCCGCTGATCGAGGGAGGTCGATTCGGTCGCCATATCTGGAGCCAATCGTCCGCCAGGCGAGCCGGAGTGGAACCGACGGGCCACGGCTACCGGCGCCCCATCCTGATCGAGGAGCCCCAGGAGGCGCCGGTGCGGGAGAAGCTGTCGGCGCTGGCCATGGAACCTGGGGAGATGAGGCTCGATCAGCTCATCGGCGAGACAGGCAACGGGTTGCTGGTCTACGACCTTCTGGCCTTGCACACGGCCGACCAGGCGCGGGCTTCCTTCAGCTGCGCCGTGCTGTGCGGCTTTTCCATCGAGGGCGGGAAGATCAGCAGGGTGTTGACACCCGGGCGTTGGAACCTGTCGGGACACCTGTTCGACCTGGACGGGCGGCCGGGGTTCCTGCGGGAGGTCAGGCTGTCGTCGGAGCGGATCCACACGGGGAGCGCGCATCTTCCCTACCTCAAGACTCGACTGGCAGTCTGACCGATCGCTCCTACTCGGGCGGGGCCCGTGCATCCACCATCCTCTTTCACACCGCGGTTATGGCAGGCCTTGAGGTACCTGGATGGCAAGGTTCAAGAGGCGATCCGCCGGTTTGCGCTGATACGGTCCGGGGATCGGATCCTGGTTGCGACCAGCGGGGGTAAGGACTCCTGGTGTTTGCTGGAGATCCTCGCTGCCCGGCGGGCCTGGGTCCGGGAGAGCTACCTGTTGACCGCCTGCCACCTCGCCATTCCGGGATGCACCGACGGGCGGCAACGGGAGGCGTTGGAGCGGCGATGCGCGGAGCTCGAGGTTCCGTTGATCGTCGTCCAGGCCGAGGCCATTCGGACGGAAACCAAGGCAGAGGGGTCCAGCCAAGAGCGGGGGCGCATGCCATCCGGCGGCTGCTTCCACTGCGCCTGGGAACGTCGCAGGCTGCTGTTCGAGACCGCGGCCGACAGGGGATGCAACCTGGTTGCCCTGGGTCATCATGCGGATGACCTGGTAGAGACTTTCCTGATGAACCTGTTCGTCCACGGAGAGCTTTCGACCATGCAGCCCCGCAGGGAGTTCTTCGATGGGCGGCTGACCGTGATCCGCCCCTTGGTCCTGGTAGAGGAGAAGACGCTGGGAAGGCTGGCCCGCCACACCCACTGCCCCTTGCAGGATGGATACTGTCCGCTGGCGGTCCAGGGGCAGCGGGCCCGGATCAAAGCGCTCATTGCCGAGCTTTCCAGGCAGAATCGCGCGCTGAAGAGAAACCTGTTGCGGCTGGCCTTGGAGACGGTGGACGGCCCGATCTGCCGGGTGGAGCACGCGGAGTGAAGTCCGCAGTCTGATGGCTCCGACGGGTTGGATGTCGGGCCTCGATGCGAGCACCACAGCCGCTGGCGGCCTGAAAGGCGGCAGCCAGAGTGAACCTGGTGCCGCTATCTGGAGCTACAGTCGGTTGAAGACCGTCCGTCGGCCCCCGATCTCGGTCGCAAAGCGGTCGCCGGAATCGAAGAGCAGAACCAGGTCCTGCACCTGCTGGCCGTCGCCCTCGGTGGTCTGACGGGTCCGGATGGTGATGCTATTGCCCTCGGTGGAGACCACTTCCCAGATAGCGGACTCGGAGCGCTCTCCGTTGCCGAGGCCCGCCGTGCTGACGGTCATGGTGCCGTCCTCGCCGAACAGGAGGCCCAAGGAGACGTTCTGTGACATCTGTTGCACTTGCAGACGCTGCTCCTGGGTCAGCGGTTGGTCTTCCAGGGAAGCCAGAAAGTCGGCACCCCAGTTTCCAACGACCTTGTCAGCCAGCGAGCTGGAACAGGAGGCCAGAGCCGTCGCCGCTACCAGAGCCAGTAGAATCGCCATCAAGACACCCACCCTTCTCATGTTGCCTCCATCGAATACTGCCCGATCCCCCATTCCCCTGCCCCGCGGGGAACCAGCAAGAGCTCTCCCGTGGCCCATGGCCTCGGTCAATAGGAACGTCCCAGGAAAGACAGGTCTCCCGGATTGGCCACCTCCGAGGTACAGCCCGTGGTGAACCCCGACCCTTCACCGCAGGAAGCGGTACTGTTGGCGCCGTCCCAACCGCCCACGATCATGACGCTGTGCGTTGGTAAGACCGTCGTCGCGCTATAGGCGCGGTCGTGCTTCAGAGAAGCCGGAAACGCAACCGGTGTCAGCGGGAGCCCCCCCTGCTCCGACCGCCACAACCGCTCGATGCTATTGGTGGCCGAGCCGTTGTCGGTGATACCTCCCATGACCAGGAGGTCCTTGGTCGTGGAGGTTTCCACCATCTGGAAGTGGGCCCGAGGTACAATCATCGAGACCTGGTGCTCGTGAGCGATCTCCAGGTACCAGGTATGGAAGAACTCCACCGTTCCGGTCAGCTGTGCGCCGCTCAGCAAGGTCATGGCGATGTCGCCGGACGGATGGAGAGCCGTGAACCCGCCAGCCAGGGCGATGTAGCGGTCGGTGACTTCCCCGGTGGGATAGTCCCGCTCCATGTAGACCGCGGCGTGGGCGAAGCGCGGGGTGGACATGTGGGGGAGCGCCTCGTTCGGAATGGCATTGGAGAGGACCCCGTTGCGAAACTCCAAGAACTCGATGGTGTCGGTGACCCCTGAGCTGGTGCGTCCACCGGCCACGACGATCCCGTCCCCGATGGTCGTCCCCGAGTGCAGGGCCCGGGGGATGTACAGCTGGAGATCCTGTGCTTCGTTGTTGGGGTCGGCCAGAAAATCGAACAGCCCGCGACTGGGCTGGAACGCCTCGATCTTGCCGGGGAAGTCGGGGACATCGAAGAGATCGCTGACCCCGCCGACCACGACCAGCTGGTTTCCGATCCAGTGCGCCGAGTGCAACGCCCTGGGATAGTAGAGATCGGCATAGCCAGGGGTCATCACATCGACGGTGCCCGTGTCGATATCGATGATCTCAGCCGCTCCGGTGGCCCGAATCCTGCCGTTGTCGTCGAAGAACCCACCCACCACCATGATCCGGTTTGCACCGATGAGGGTCGCCGTGTGGAAGGCGCGAGCCACGGAGAGCTCCAGCGGTGCCGGGATATATACGTCCTGGTACCCTTCGGGCAGGGGGTCGGGCGGCGGCACCAACAGGGGGTCCTTCTCCGAATCGCGCAAGAGAGACCAGTAGCCGGTGTAGGGATCGTAGATCTCGACCGTGCCGATGAAACGGGCAAAAGGCGAACCGTCGATGCCCCCGCTCGACACCAGCCGGGCACCCCCGATCACCACCAACCTGCCATCGGACAGGGTGGTCAGCGTATGGCCGGCCCGCTGTCCACCGAAGGCTTCGCCATTGAGCCTCAGGCTGCGAGCGATAAATGACCCCTCGAACTCGGTGGGCAAGGCGATCACCCGGTCCTCGCCGGTCGGTTTGTACATGGCGGTGGCATACTCCACGCTGTCCGGTTGGCTGGTGAAGACGTGGATCTCGGAGAAGGGGGAGTCCTGGTAGTAGTCGAACCGCGGGGTGGCGCCGTCGGCCAGGATGCCCTCCTGCAGACCGATGGCCTCCACCACGATCTGGTAGTTGGAGCCGTACCGGAGTTGAGGCAGGCGCCCTGCGGGCTCGTCCCAGTTGAAGGTGGTGCTCCTTTGCTCGAGATCATTCTGGAAGACGCGAACCCTGACGGTCTGGATGGAGCCAGCCAGGCCAGGAGAGAACCCCTCCGGTTGATCGGGGTTGGCGTTGAAGACCCGCAGCCCCAACCTGCGTTCCACCGGGTTGGTATCGTCACCCGAACAGGCCCCGGTAGAGGCGAACACCATCGCCAGCAGGGGCAGCCACAGCATGGATCCAGGGAAAGAACAGTTACGGCTCATCGGTATTTGGCGCTCTGGTTGAGGCGGCCCTCGGTACCATCAACGGGCCCCCGGTGTTGTCTCCAACCGGTATCCCACATTGGTAGACAGCTGCGCAAGCTTACCAGCTAATGATCGGGGTAAATCCGCCCAGTTCGTCCCCACCCGAGTCCGAAGCGGTCAGGACGATGATGGTGGTCGTCACGACGGCCAGTAGCCCGGCGCTGCCCGCCCAGAACCACCATTCCTCGAAAATGCTCTTGTCCTCACCTTGATCGTCATCCCACTCGTCGTAGTGGTCCAGTTGATCTCGTTCGGTCACGGTCGGTGTCTGCTCGGTTCGAGCCACCTGGGATGGACCGGTGGTCTGAGTGGACGGGCTCTGGGGGGTGGAGGCGGCCATCCGGCCTTCACCGGTCTGCGTGGCCGGGGGAGGGTAACCCTGGGGGGGATACCCGTACCCGTAAGGGGAGTACCCAACCCCCTGTGGTTGTTGTGCCTGGCCCGAGCTGGCCTGGGGTGGAGCGTAGCCGTAAGGGGGCGGATAGCCGGTGGCCGGGGCGGGCTGCTCTCCCTCGGCCGCGGCCGGAGGCGGATAGCCATAACCGTAAGGCGGGTAGGGATAGCCATAGGGGGCATAGCCATACTGCTGGCCGGTGGCCGGGGCGGGCTGCTCTCCCTCGGCGGCGGCCGGAGGCGGATAGCCATAGGGGGGGTAGCCATAGCCATAGGGTGGATAACCGGTGGCCGGGGCGGGCTGCTCTCCCTCGGCGGCGGCCGGAGGCGGATAGCCATAACCGTAAGGCGGGTAGGGATAGCCATAGGGGGCATAGCCATACTGCTGGCCGGTGGCCTGTCCACTGGCTGGAGGGGGATAGCCGTAACCATAGGCGGGGGGAACCCCCTGGCCAGCGGGAGGTTGGCCTGAGGGGGTAGGTGCAGCGATGCGCCGGGAATCGGGCGGCACCGGATCGGTGATGCGGGTGTCGGGAACCGCCGGCTGAGGGGTCGCCGCGACCGGAGTGCTGGGCTCAGGAACGCTCTGAGCGGTGGTCGCTGGCCTGGTGGGTGTGGGCGGCGGCAGCAGACCCGGCTCCGGGACGGTGGCTGCCGGGACCGCCAGATCGGGAGAGCCTGGAGCAGCCTCGGGGGACTGGGCTGGTCCGGGTTGCCCGACCGGGGATGGAGCGGTCTCGACCTGCCCCCCCATGGTCTGGGTGGCCCCGAAGACCTGGTCGGTCTGTTGGGGCGCCTCGACCGGCGATTCCACTGGTGGGGTGGATGGTTGCGCCGGTGTGGCGGTGACTGGAGGGGTCGCCAGCGAAACGGTGATGGAGGTTTCGGCCGGCAGACTGTACTCCGGCTCGGCGCTCTGGGGAGCCTGGACCACCGGTTGCACCGGCTGTTGCAGCAAGGGCTCCCCGGTCACCAGGTGATCCGGGAAGCGCCGGATCGCGGAGGTGATCTTCTGGGAGAGACTGAACAGGTTGACGGTCACGTGGGCCAGTTCGGGATCGAACTGCTCGGACTCGACGACAGCGAAGTGCCCGTCGCTGGCGCGGAAGAGGAAGGGCTGGGCGAGGTAGCCGTCGGTTTCGGCCAGGACCACGCCGATGAGGACAAAATCCACCCCCTGCCGGGAGGCGAGCTCGGTCAGGTAGGGTCTCATGGTATCGCCGATGCGGTCGAGGCGGATCTCTTCCCGCAGGCTTCGAAGGTAGCGGGGCTCTCCGTCGGCTGCCTCCGTTTCCTCGCCAGCAGCGGCTCCGGAATCGCTCAGGTCGAGGGTGATGGCGGCTCCCGAGTGCCGGTCAACCACCACTCGCCGTCCGACCGCCGCGCCTTCGGCGTTGCGAACCACCACGAAGTGCTCGCCGGGGCGAAGGCCGGGGATGGAGGTGGGCGCCTCTCCGACCTCGATCCCGTTCAGGAAGACCTGGGCACCGGGAATACCGGAGTCCACCTGGAGGTCGCCGGCGGTCTGTCGAGCCAGGTCGGCGCGCACCTCCTCGGCCAGTGCGGCGAAAGCCTGTCCGGTGGTCTCTGCGGCGAACGGTTGGTCCGGTCGGATGATGAGCAACCGGTAGAGGATCTCCCGGGCCGCTTCCTCGTCACCCGTTCGTAGCTGGCATTCGGCCAGTCTACCGAGGCCGTCGGCCAGCATGTTCCAGTTGCGGACCTCGGCGATATTGTTGGTAAACAGGCTCACCATCTCCTGGAAGGAGGCGGTGGCGCCATAGTAGTCTCCCACCACGTACAGGCCGATGCCGGCCTGGTAGCGCTGTTCGCCTTCGTCGATGGCGGCGTTGAGCTGGGAGGGCTGCGCCTGCTGGGGGCCTGTCTCCCGGCGGGTCCGGACTCGACTGGTCACTTCCAGGTTCTGGGTAGCGTCCAGTCTCTGGACCAGATCCCGATTGATCTGGCTGACGACCACCCCGGGCACACCGGGTCCGAGCGCCTCGAAGGTGACGAAGAAGATCCGAGCGGCTCGATCCTGAGCCCAGCTCTGGACCGGGTTGGCAAGGAAAGCGCAGACGAGAAACGCTGCAGGTACAAGCCCGATTCGGCAGGTCATCCGGTGTGAGTTCATCTCGGTCCGATCCCCAATTTGGAGGTTCACGCAATGGAAAAAAGGAGCGCCCAGGTCCTGGAAGGGTTCGGTCTGGCGCCAGGTAACCGTTCTTTCTAGCAAGTGCCTCCTGGCGCGTCAACCTCGCGATCATCATCGCCTGGGGCAAAGAGCCCGCACTGCCGGTTGCCTGCGGGAGGTTCCACCTGGCGGTCTGGCCGTTGACCTTCTGTTCGGCCTCACCGTCTTAGTATAATACTGATCCGCCCCACTATCTTCCAGCCCACCGCACGATCGTGTTCCCTCTCCCTGTTGGCCCTATCTTGTTGCTCGACAATCGCTATGGTACACAACGACTTGGCAACCAGCGAGCGGACATGAGCATCACAGAGCCATCGCGTCCCGGAATGACCCCATCCATTCTGGAACCGACCGACTTGGTCGAGCTCCTGCTGGAGGAGCCGCCGTCCCCGCACCTGGCCGACCTCCTGTGGGCCAGCGGCGACAGCTCGGCGGCGCGCCTCCTCTACGAGAGCATGTGGCAACAGGCCGATCCGGATGCCCTGGTGACGTTGGTCACGCTCGACCAGGTCTCTTCGATTCCCAACCGAGATGCCCCCCTGCACCAGCGGGCGCGGGAGATCCTGGAGGCCGCGGGTCGCCAGGCGATCACGGCGGCCCAAGCCCAGCAGCTCCTTCTTTTCCTCAGTCGGCTGGCCGCCTTTCGTCTGCGGGATTACGACGAGTCCACCCGGTTGTCCATCCTGGCTGCCGGGCACTTCGACATCGCGCCGCTGCTGTTCGCCGGTCTTCGATCGGCCGGCATCAAGGAGTATGTCTGGCGGCCTTGCTTACAGGCGCTGGTCTCACGGGCGGAAGCGACCAAGGGGATCCCGGAGCGGATCGAACGGTTGCTGTTGGCGGTGATGTTGGGGGCGGAGTTCAAGAAGATGGACCTGCTGTGGTACGAGCGGCTGGCTCGCTGCGCCAAGGCGGGTACTGGCTCCATCTCGTTGTACTTCTTGCTGAGCCTGTTGGATCTGTGCGGTCTGATCACCAGCGAGGCCGCCGCCGCGGATGCGCGCAATTACCTGCATCTGCTGGCCGAAGCCATCACCGACGAGCACGAGCGCTTCTCCTACACCGTCAGGTTCCTGGAGTTTCTCGCCTTCTCCGGCTCGGTGGACGAGGCGCTGGCCGAGCTGAAGCTGCTGTCCGAGAGCAAGGGGAGCAGCCTGCGTCCCTTGCTGCTGCAGAAGTGCCAGCTCATCGCCTTCAGCTTCGGCCGATTCGGGCTGGGCGCCGAGATCGCGGAAGCGCGGGGAGAGGAGACCCCCGATCTCAACCTGAAAAGAGCCCTGTTCTTGCAGGCGGAGGAGCTGTTTCGCAACGGGCGGGTCGAGCCGGAGAGGCTGTCTCGGATCGCCGGGAAGCTGGCGGAGCACACCCCCGACACCCAACCCGAGGAAAAGGGGGTCCTGGACCATGCCCGGTCGGTCCTCGTGTCCCTCGCCCTGCAGACCGACCAGGATGACCAGCTCCTCGAGATCTGGCAGCAGCAACCCGATCTGGAGAGCACGGACGACCGGGCCTTGAGCCGGGTCCTCTACCGCAGAGAGGAAGAGGAGCTGGTCCCTCAGGCCCAGCAACTGGCTCGGCTGGTCCAGCGCGACTACCTCGATGTTCCCTCGATCGCCCTGCGCGCCGCCCTCTCCCTGCTCTTGGTGGGAGACGGATGGGAGACGCTGGCCGGTCCGTTCAACCCGGAGCAGGTCCCCACCCCCCTGCAGGAGAGCTGCCTACGGTTGAAGGCCTACTGCCAGCTCTACCGCCAGGATCAGCCAGCCGAAGCGCTGGCGATTCTCGAACGGCTGTTCGAGAGCTACGACTACTCCCCCAAGACCCTGTGGGCGCTCTGGGAGGCCGCTCGCCGATTGGACCGGTTGGAATCCTATGTCGAGGTTTTCTCCCGACACGCCAGCCAGAGTGCGGCGGGAACGCAACAGGCGATGTTCATCGCGCTACAGGGCGCCACACTGGCGGCTTGCGGCCAGGTCGAAGAAGGTCACGACCTGATTGTATCCCTGTCGCAGACCATGACCCCCAGTCGGAGCATGGAGCTGGTGGACTCCCGCCTGCTCGATCTGATCCATGGCGCCACCCCCATCCAGCTCGTCTCTTCCGAACAGACCGTGCGCAAGGCGATCGAGCCGGCCATGGTGGAACTGGTGGAGCAAGGCGAGCAGCAGATGGCGGCGGGGGACATCGCTCAGGCTGGCCGTCTCTTCAGTGAGGCCGCCCAGGTGGTGTTGGACAGCAACCCCGCGATGGCCCTTCCGCTGCTGGTGCGGGCAGGAACGGCGCTGCTGGAAGCCGAGGTGGAGTTGGCCGAGGCGGAGCGGTGTTTCTCCAGCGCCTTCGAGCTGGACCGGGAGGAGGGTACCGCCTGGCGGGGGATGTGCAGCGTGCGGGCCCGAGCCGGCCGGTTTCTCGAGGTCGCCGAGCTGGTGGCCGCCAGGCCCTCTTTTCTCGAGACCGAGGTGGTGCCGGTGGCGGACCTCCTGCTGGCCGCCCGTGCTTTGACCCCGGACCATCCGGACCAGGCCCGGGTCATCTACAGCTTCCTGCTGGAGTTGGGGTCGGTTGACCCCACCATGGCCGAAAACCCGGAAGAGCTGGGGATCTTCCGCCAGATCTCGGAGCAGACCGGGCAGATCGATCTCTACCGGGATCTGCTGGAGTCGCTGCTGCCACTGGTCACCAACCCCGAGGCGCAGGGTCAGCTCCACCTGAAGCTGGGGGAGGTCTTTGCGACCGGCCTGCCCGACACTCGGCTTGCCCTGGAGCACCTCCAGGCGGCGCTGGGCGATCCGGAGACCAAAGAGCAGGCCT
Source organism: Bradymonadales bacterium (assembly GCA_016931535.1). Lineage (GTDB taxonomy): Bacteria > Myxococcota_A > Bradymonadia > JAFGEP01 > JAFGEP01 > JAFGEP01. Next base: position 13,244 of record JAFGEP010000076.1, on the reverse strand, counting down.
TGGAGCTGTTGCTCCCCCTCTCGCCGACGGAAGCGCGGCCCGAGAACCGGATGGCCCTGCTGCGCTCCATGGCCGAGGCGACCGATGATCCGGAGACCAAGGCTCGGCATCTGGAGGAGGCGGCCGCACTGCTGGCCGGCCAAGCGGACCAGGTGCCACAGGCGATCGAGCTGTTGGAGCAGGCTCTGGCGGCAGATTCGAAACACGTGCCCGCCCTGTTGCGCGTCGCCGAGCTGCACCAGGGACAGAAGGAATGGGAACGGGCCGTCGGAGCGCTCGAGTCGGCGGCCAGGCTGGTTTCGGACAAGGCCAGGCGGTCCCGCATCTACCTGGAGCTGGGCAACCTGCAACACGAGCAGCTGAAACGGCCCAAGCAAGCGCAGGAAAGCTATCTCGTCAGCTTCTTGTGCGACAATACCAACCAGGAGGCCTACGACCACCTCGACAAGCTCTATGCCGCCGCCGGACGGTTCAAGGACCTGGTGGGGGTCATCAACGTGGCCATCCAGGTGAGCGAGCAGTCGCCCGAGATCTCCCCCTACAACCTGGAGGAGCTCTACGCCCGCCGAGCCCACATCGAGTACCGCTTCCTCAAGGAACCGGCCCAGGCCGCCCAGAGCTTGCTGAACGCCTTGACCCTGGCTCCCTCCAACCGCAACTACCTCAAGCTGCTCGAGTCCTACCTGGCCAAGGCGGCCAGCCCCGAGACCATGCTCAAGGCCTACGAGGTGTTTGCGGCCGCCTTGCCCCCGGACAGCAAGGAGATGCCTCGGGTGTTGCGCGCGCGGGCCACCTACTGTGAGCAGATCCCCGAACGGCGCCAGGAAGCGGTCGAGCTGCTCAGCCGCCTGTTGCAGCTCGAACCGGTTGACCTCGACGCCTTCTCCAAGCTGGAGGAGCACTACCAGTCAGAGGGGCTCTGGCACGATCTCATCCGGCTGTACCATCAACGGCTGGACTGGGTCAGCGAACCGGAGGAGATGGTCCGACTACACCAGCGGATCGCCGCCATTCATGAAACCGAGCTGGCCGATCTGAACGCTGCCGCCCAGACCTACTCCGAGCTTCTGGAGGCCATCCCCGAAAGCCTCAAGGCGCTGCGAGGGCTGGGCCGCCTCTACGAGGGGATGCGCCGCTGGGATGACCTCATCGAGGTGACTCGGCGGGAGATCGACCTGGTGGAAGACGCCCGGGTCAAGGCCCACCTCCTCTTCCGGCTGGGCAGCATCTACGAGACCCATCGCGAGCAGGAGGATCTGGCCATCGAGCACTACCAGCGGGCTGTCGAGTGCGATCCGGGATGCGTGCCCGCCTTGCACGGCCTGCGGGACATCTTTCAGCGACGGGAGGATGCGGCCCGGGTCATCGAGTACCTCGAAATGGAGGTCGGCGTCTGGGAGAGCCCCAGGGAACAGGCCAGCATCCACACCCGCATCGGCGAGGTCTACTCCCGGGAGCTCCAGGAACCCCTCCAGGCCATCGAGCACTACAAGAGCGCCCTGGAGCTGGTCCCGGAGCACCGACCCGCCCTGGAAGGGTTGCTCGACATCTACTTCGAAAACCAGGACTGGCCCGAAGCCTCCCCCATCGCCTACTCCCTCTCCCAGCATCCGGAAGCCCTGCGCAACGAAGCCCGCAGCGACCTCTTCCGCCGGCGCGGCATCATCGCCTTGCACCTGGGCAATCGGCGGGAGGCCCTCTCCAGCTTCGAGATCGCCCTCCAGCTCGACCCCACCAACCGCACGGCCCTCCAAGAGCTGTTCTCCCTGCTCGACGAGGAGATGGATGCCGAAGAGCACGGAGAGTTCTTCACCCGCCTCCAGAAAGAGCTGGCCGAACGGCAGGAGGACGAAGGGCTGGCACGGGTCCGGCAGTTTCTCGGCAGCCATGCCGAGCGGACTGGCAACCTGGACGAGGCCGTGATGCACTACAGCTCGGTCCTCGACCTGGTCCCCCAGGAGATCGAGGGCCTGAACCACCTGGTCCACGTCCTGATCCGGGCGAGACGATTCGAGGAGGCGTTGGACCGGGTACACCGCTTCGCCGAGGAGACCACCAGCCCGGAAAGCTGGATCGAGGCCAACCTGGTCGCCGGGCAGCTGCTACTCGATCACCTGGGCCAGCGCCAGCGAGCCCGGGATCTGTTCAATCGGATCCTGGAGAAATCCCACCATCACCGCCAGGCGCTCTTCTTGAGCGCTCAGGCGGCCTACCTGGATTCCGACTGGGAGAACGCACGCCGCGCCATGGAGACCCTGGTCCAGCTGGACGAGCAGGACCCCACCTTCACCGACCTCCCCGGTCAGGCCGAGCACCTGTTCTACCAGGCCCGCATCCTGCAGCAAGGGTTCTCCGATCACACGGCAGCTCTGGAGCTCCACGCCAAGGCGCTCCAGCTCAACCCGGTCGATCCCCGTCCACTCAAAGCGCAGGCCCTGATCCTGCTGGAAACCGATCAACAGGATCGGCTCGAAGAGCTGTTCGAGCAGGCGATCGCCGCGGCAGCCCGTGCTGCAGGGGAATCGGCGACCGTCGAGCCGTTGCTGCTGGCGGTCAGGGTCTACCACCATCGAGAAATGCCCGAGCAGGCGGAGCGCCACCTGAAACGACTGCTCGACCTCGAGCCGTCCCACCAGGCGGCGCGCGCCCTGTTGGTTGAAGTCGCCCACCTGCTGCAAGCCAAGGGGGAAACCTCCACGGCCGAACCCCAGAAGCTGCTCGAGAGCAATGTGCTGGATGCCACCGCCCTGTTCGGGCTGGCCAGCCTCTCCCTGAAGCGGGGCCGGATCGACGCCGCCAGCCGCTTCTGGCGGGTCCTGGAGTTGATCGGCGACCCTCGAGCCGACCAACCGCCGGAGGACATCGCCTCGGTGGTCGATTCCCCGCTCCGGATCGATGCCCAGGATGAACAGCTCGCCCGGTGGCTTCACCCCGAGCTGATGATGGGCGGTTACCTGGCCGCCCTCAAGCTCATGGGACCCTTCCTGGGCAAGCTGGGGCTGGTGGGCCAACCGAGCCCGCCCTCCCGATCCCAGCAGCTACAACCGGAGGAGCAGCAGGCGATGGACGCCCTGTTGGCCGAAGTCACCGCCAGCCTCCCCTCCCGTGTGGGAACCATCCGCTGCTACCAGGAGGGGCCTCGGGGCACCGCCATCAACATCCAGATCGCGGACCAGCCCACCATCCTCTTGGAGATGGACTGCAGCCTGGACTCCGCCTTCCAGAAATCGGTGGCCACCTTCCTGATCGCCGCCAGTGCCGAGCTGCTCCATCGGGGGGGGTACACCCCCATCGCCATCCCCCGGGCCGATCTGACCCGGGTGCTGTGGTGGCTCTCCTGCTGGCGCGAGGTCAAGAGCCCGGCACCTCCCCGGGAGGAGGCCTTCTGGCTGGAGGACATGGATCCCAAGATGACCAGCGCCATGCACGCCCTGGTGACCGATCCCCAGGCGCTGTTCGTCCCGCTCGAAGATCCCCAGGATGCCCAGCGTCTGGCCATCGAGCTGGAGCAGGCGGCCATGCTGGACGCAGATCGCGTGGGCCTGGTGGTTGCCAACCAGCTCAAGGCCGCGGTGGAGGGGGTGCTCAAGCTGGAGACCGGCTTCGCCCTGGCCGATCTGCCCGATGTGATCGACGAGCTGACCCGCTCCGAACGGTTGGTGAGCCTGGTCCGGTTCGCAGTCAGCGAGGAGTACTTCCAGGTTCGGCAGCGATTGCTACCAACCTGAGCCGGCCTGATAACCAACCGCTGACGCAGGAATCGGTGGATATGGACATCGCGAGGTCATACCGGAAAATCCGGGAAGAGCTGCCCGACCATGTCACCCTGGTGCTGGCCTGCAAAGGCCACTCGACTCCGGAGATCCTGCAAGCGATCGAGGCGGGAGCGACCGAGCTGGGGCACAACTACGTCCAGGAGGCCGGACGGCTCATCCAGTCGCTGGGTGAACGGGCGGCCGCTGTCCGCTGGCACCTGATCGGTGAGCTGCAGACCAACAAGATCAACAAGGCGTTGCAGCTTTTCGACCTCATCCAGACCGTGAACAGTCTGGCCCGGGCTCAACACATCGAACAACGGGCCGCCCGCCTCGGGCGCGTCGTCCCCATCCTGGTCGAGATCAACGTCGCCCGGGAGCCAGCCAAGTCCGGTTTCCCACCGGATGCGGAGTCGCTGGAGGCCCTCGCCCGCTCGATCGCCGGCATGGAGCACCTTGCGCTTCGGGGCCTGATGACCATGGGCCCTGCCTCGGGCGATCCTCGCGAGAGCAGGCCCTACTTCGCCCGGACCCGCGCCTTGCTGGACCATCTCAAGTCCCTGGAGCTCCCTTCAACCTCCCCAGATATCCTGTCGATGGGGATGTCGGACACCTACCAGGTGGCGGTGGAAGAGGGGGCCACCATGGTACGGCTGGGCACCCTCATCTTTGGGCCGCCAAGCTGCGCCATTGCCCGGGCTTGAGTCTGGCGCGTCGCCCCGAGATTCCTGGGCTGCCGCACGACTCCTCGGCTTACTCCACCTTTCGGACCATCTTGGCGGAGACCTTGGCCGCCCCCTTGACCAGAGACTTCAGGAAAACCGAGCGCAGCGGCTCGATGGCCATGGCGGCCTTGTAGGGCGGAGATTTCTGGAGGACCTCGATCATCCGGGCCAGCGCCCGGTGGCTGAGCTTCTCCGGATCGTCGAAGAGGAGGTGGGCGAGCTTCCCCCGCTCGATGGCCATGGCCACGGTCTTGTCGAACGCCCCTTCGGGGGTGAAGACCCGTTTTTCACGGGATCTCATGGAGATGGCGCCCACACTGCAGGAGGAATGGCACACGCCGCAGCCCAGGCAGAGGCTCTCATCCAGCACGGCCCGACGGGATCGCTTGTCGCCCTTGACCCTCTCGACGATGTCGATGGCGCCCACCGGGCAGGCCTTGGCACACTTGCCGCAACCGGTGCAGCGTTGGCTGTCCACCTGCATGATCCAGTTGGAGGAGACGATGGCATTCTTGATGTCGTAGGTCTTGATGGCCTGGATCATGCCGCAGCAGCAGCCGCAGCAGTTGCACATGTAGGTGAGGTTTCTCTGGACATTGTCGCCGGTCTGCACCAGCCCGGCCTCCTTGCACTGCTCGAGGATGGCCAGCGCCTCGGCGTTGCTGATGGCCTCGGCGATACCGGCCCCGATCATGGCCCTGGCGCCATAGTCCAACGAGAGGCAGGTGCGCTGAGGGCGGTCACAGGCGGTGCCCAGGTGGCTGTGGTGATGGCGGCAGGCGCACAGGGAGACGCCGATCGCCCGAGCCTCCTCCAAGATGCGGCTGGCGCGCTCCCAGTCGAGAATCTCGGTGTAGTCCCTTTCCGGCAGGGCCTCCTCGCGCACCAGCGCCCGGCCGACCTGGGTCTGGCCCGTAAAGACCGTATGAGCCAGCTCGCCTTCCCGCAGCATGTAGGTCTCGAACAGCTCGGCCAGCTCCTTCATCGGCAGGTCCTCTCGAGCCCGCATGAAGGTGTACTCGAAAAAACCGATCACCACTGGCGCCAGCATGACGTAGCGGCGCCCTTTGAGCTCCAGGTCCACCACCAGCCCACGCTGTGCCATCTCGGAGATCCGATCGGCCAGCTCCCGCTCGGGCAGGGCCAACCGCTGGGAAAGAGAGTGAAGGGAACGGGGGGAAAAAGGCAGCCTGGTCGCCAGCTCGGCCTCCTCGGGCTTGAACAGGATCTTCAGGATGCGCAGGAAGGTGGGCGACTCGGGAGCACCGGTCAAAGAGGTGTCGAGATGGCGCTGGAGCTTGCGGTACAGGGCGTCGTTGTTGTGTAGATGGCCCAAGATCTGTGCCTCCCGTGTCGTTTGGACCCGCAGGTTTGCAGGCTACTCGAGCCGCACACGGGTGTCACCGAAAAAAACGGGGGGCGGGATTGATTTCGAGCGGCAGGACGGGTTGCCTGGCACCGGGGGCCGGATCTAGAATGAGCCGATCGAGGCCAAGAGCGCCCCTGCCCCAGGGAGAGGGGTGGACCTGCCAAATGCCGGGGTGATGCTGGAGCGCCTTGGAGGAATCGAACCGTGGCTCGTTCCGAGGAGAGGTCATGCCGTTAACACCGGAGGAAGCGATCGGGGTGCTGGAGAGTTTCCTGAAGGACCAGCGCAACCAAGAGTACGTCGAGGATGCCATCGAGGTGGTGATCGCCGCCCGGGACAGAGAGGGGCTGGCCCTGGTCACGGAGGCGATCTACCTGGAGAGCAATCGGTCCTTTCTGGGGCCCCTGTTCAAGCTGGCACTCAACCCCACCGTCGGCCTCAGAACCAGGATCGAGGCGATGCGCGCCATCTCGGCCACCCTGGTCGTGGCCGACACCGCCCTTGGGGAGGTCGAAAAGGGTCAGAACCCCCGCAACCCGCCTCTGCTGGCCCGCGAAGAGATCGACCGGGAGGTCGTGCGACTGATGGCGCTATACCGGCAGGAAGACCAGCGGGCCGAGCTCAGGCAGCTTGCCCTGGAGATCGCCGCCTGCGTGGCCAACACCAACGAGATCCGCCAGGCGGGAAGACAGGCCCTCGCATCGGGGGACCCCGACTGGATCGCCACCGGGGCCTTCGTGGTCCGTTGCGTGGAGAAAGAGGCGGCGCGGGAGGTCTTGAAGGGGCTGGTGGACCACCCGGATCGGGGCGTACGCTTCGAGGTGATCCAGGCCCTGGTAGAGGTGGGAACCGACAAGGAGCTGGAGCTGATCGAGGACCTGGTCCTGGAGGGTTCCGGCGAGCCCCAGATCACGGCCATGTGGGCCTTGTCCAAGGTGGACTCCGACAATGCCGGGGAGATCCTGGCCGAGGCCGCCCGCTGGATGGACGGGGAGATCGGGATCCAGGCTCGGGCCGCTTACACCCATTGGTGCGAGAACTGGCCCGCCAAGGGCCCCGAGCGAGAAGAGAAGGCCGGTCGAAAGGTCCAGCTGCCCGAGCGGCTACGGGTGGACGGGGTCTACTATAGGCGCGAGAGCTTCTCCGAGCGGATCATCTGCGACTGAGGGAACGGTCCTTCACTGGCGGCATCGCGCCAGGCTGGTCTGGACCTGTTTCACCTGGTCGCGGGCGCCCAGCGCGTCCCACAGGCTTGCTGCCAGGTGGTAGGCCTGTCGGGCCCGCTCCAGCTGTCCCCCTTCGAAGGCCAGGTCACCGGCGAGCTGCAGCGCCCAGGCGTTGTCGCGCTCGGCCATGCCGGACCGTTGGGTGAAGGCCAGCACCTGTTTGACGGTCCGGTCCCAGGCGGCCCAGTCCCGGTTGCCGGCGATGGCGGCCAGGTTGAGGCAGTGTGCGGATCCGAGTCTGATCTGGAGGTTGCGCTGCTTCATGAGCCGAGCGGCCGTCTCGATCTCCTGTCGGGCTTCGGCGAAGCGACGTGTCTGGAGCAGGAGGAGCGCCAGGTTGAGTCGGATCGAAAAGGTATTCACCAGCAAGCCGAGGGATTCCAACAGCTCCATGGACTTCTGGTAGTGGCCCCGGGCTCCGTCGAGATCCCCCTGCAGCCGCTGGCACTCTCCCAGGTTGTTGAGGCAACCCGCCATACCGTATCGGTTGCCCTCCCGGGTATAGTAGGCGAGGGCTTGCTCGGTCAGCGCGCGGGCTCGGGGCAGGTCGCCCCGCTCCAGCGAGACCTGGGCCAGACCCTGCAGGCAATCCACCCAGGTCTCCTCCTCTCCCGCCTCGAGCGAGAGGGACTGGGCCTCTTCCAGGCAGGTCCAGGCGCGCTCCAGCTCTCCGACCGGCAGCAGAGCGTAGGCATAGTATAGCAGGCAGCGGGCCAGGAGCATGGGGGCATCCAGGGGCCGAAAGAGCCGGATGGCCCTCTCGTACCGTTGCAGCGCCTCTTCGATCTGCCCCTGTTGGCGCAGCGTCTGCCCTTCCACGTAGAGCGCTTCTGCCATCACCAGGTCGGAGCCGATGACCCGCGCCGCATCGGCGGCTCGACGCGCCCAGCCAAGCGCCCCCGCCCAGTCGGCCTGGTCGTTGAGGATGCGGGCCCGCAACAACCAGCCCTTGGCCAGCCGCAGGTCGTTGCCACCCACTCGAAGCCCCTCCAGCGCTCTCTCCCGCAGATCGAGCAGGCGAAGGGCGGAGCGGGTCTCCTTGTGGCGCACCCGCTGAAACACGCCCTGGATCAGGGGATCGAGGGCAGCCTCCATCTCCCCGGCCTCGAACAGGTGGAGCCCTAGCCGTTCGCACTGGATCTTCGTCTTCGTAGGATGCAGCGACTCCAGCATGGCGGCACAGGCCCTGTGGTGGGCCGCCCATCGACCCCGCTCGTGCGCCAGCCGCTGCAGGCTCTCGCACAGCATGGTGTGCTCGAAGGTCCAGCTCGTTTGCCCGCGGTAGGCCAACCTGGCACCGATCAGGGCATCCACCAGGTCGATGTGGCTGGCGATGCCGCTGTGCTTGCAGGCGACCTCCCATTCGGTCCAGTCGATGTGCCCTCCCAGCACGCTGGCCACCTCCAGAGCGATCTCCCCCTCCACCCGGAGGCGGGTGTTGATCGCCCCCCCGCCGGCAGGGGTGGCGTACTCATCCAGGGCCCGCTCCAGTCGAATCACCCACAGCATGTGGATATCGTCGGGTAGCCGGGCATGTTCCGTAGCCTTGACCACGAAGCCGGTCTGTCCCACCACCAGGACACCGCGACGGACCCAGTCGCCCACCAGCTGGACGGCAAAGAGCGGGTTGCCTTCGGTGCGACGGTCCACCAGGTGGACCAGATCGCCCTCCAGCCGGAGCAGGTTGGAGATCAACTCCAGCCGGTGCTGGGGCGCGAGGGGACCCACGGCCAGCTGGCGGGTCCGGCGCCTTTTCAGCAGCTGCTTGACCTGGGCCTCCTCGACCGGCCGGGAAGCCAGCGCCTCCTGTTCCACCGTCGCCAACAGCAGGACCGGCAACGGGTTCGGACTGGGCTCGCAAACCATGTACTCGGCAAAGCACAGCGCATCGTGGCCCCATTGCACGTCATCCAGCCAGACCACGCAGGGCCGCTCGGCGCAGAGCCGCTCCAGCAACCGACGGATGAGGGCGTAGCGCTCCACCGCCTGTCCGAAGCGAACCGTGGGGCCTGACCCGAGATCTTCCGGCCTCGAGGCGGGAGCCACCAGCTCGGTCAACGCTTGCCACTCGTACTCCTGCCTGTACCCCTGGGCCTCGACCAGCTGCCTGGCTCTCTCCAGCACCGCCTGCCGGGTCAGGCCTGCCGTGTGCAACTGGTGGGCCACCATGCGGGACAGACCGGAGCCGAGCCCCGCGATGGGGCTGTGCACCGCCTTCAGGATGGTGGCCGCCCCCACCTCGTGGCATCGCTCACACATCCACTCGACAAGACAGCTCTTGCCATAGCCGGCAGAGCCGGTCACCAGGACCAAAGAGGGTCTCTTTTGTGCCTGTACTTCCTGAAAAGCGCGCCATAGCACATCCAGCTCGTTCTTGCGGTTCACCAGGGGGATGGGGCGCAAACCGTACAAGCCCAGGCCGGTTCCCACCAGTTGCATGGAGCGATGGGGAGTCGCCGGTCGTTCCCAGGAGTCCGGCACCATGGGAGCGGGGATAGCGCACAGGGGCTGCTCGCCCTGGTCGGGATGGATGATCCAGGAGGGGACCTCCATCTCCACGGTCGGTTGCGACTCGAGCACCAGAGTCGGGCTCTCTCGAAGCTGGCGAGCCGCGACATGCAGCACGGAGGTCGGCTCCTCCTGCTCCTGGTCGGCGCCAGCTCCGGTTGGCGGTCCCGAGCTCAGGGGGAACCCCTTGGGACCCGAGCCGGAAAGGGCCAGCAGCGCTCTGGCCGCATCCGCCGCCCGCTGGAAGCGGTTCTTGGGATGCTTCTGAAGCAGGCGAAACAACCAGCCTTCGAACCCCTCGGGAAGCCCGAGGCCGGGGTCGAGGGGGGGTGGAGGTTGACTCATGTGGCCTCGGGCGACCTGGAGCGGATCCTGTCCGGAAAACGGCAGCATGGCGGTGGCCAGGTGGTAGGCCAGGCAGCCCAGCCCGTACAGATCGGTCCAGGGGCCATAGTCCCGCCACTCGTCGCGCCACTGCTCGGGCGCCATGTACGGTGGGCTGCCCATCGAGGTCCGGGCCAGCACCCCCTGCGACTGTCCTCCCAGGGCGTGGGCGATGCCGAAGTCGGTCAGCTTGGGGCCCGGGCGCCAATCCTGGGGGCCGGAGAACAGGATGTTCCCCGGCTTGAGATCCCGGTGGATGACCCCTCGGGCATGGGCATGGGCCAGCACATCCAGCAGGAACTGGAGCAGGGTGTACAGCTCTCCCCAGGCCAGAGGGAGGGGCACCTGGCTCAAGGAGCCATAGCTGGCATACTCCATGACCAGGTAGGGGCTCTTCGCGATCAATCCGCCGCCGGATGCTGCCTGCGCCTCGTGGGTGATCTCCCCCACATCGAACAGCATGACGATCCCGGGATGCTCCAGCCGCGCCGTGGCCTGGACCTCGTGGCGAAAGGCAGACAGGTAGCGGGGCTCGCGGGCATGGGCCCGGGTGATCACCTTGACCGCCACCGACACCCCCTGGGTGCGATGAACGCCCTGCCAGATCTCTCCCATCCCGCCGCTGCGCAAGCGGTGTATGAGCTCGAAAGCTCCCAGGGGTATGGTGTCCATAGTCCCTCCGCTGTCACGGCCGAGCTGGCCTCCTCGGTCCGTCGATGCTGGCCGTCGATCTGGCGCACCATGCTCTCTGACAGGCTATGACCGCCCCGACCAGGTTGCAATTGTCTCGTGACTGGCGCAAAAACGGAACAGACGGATGGCGCGATCGGCCCGTCGGATCGAACCCTGTGGGGTGCCATGAAAACCATCTTGCTGAAAGACGACGAGCTTCCTTCCGGCCTGTACCGCGAGGCGGCCCAGGTGCTGGCCTCCGACGGCCTCATCTGCCTTCCCTGCGGCGCCAACTATCGGATCGTGGCGAACCTGGCCTCCGAAAACGCCGTCCAGAACCTCTTCCAGTCCAAGCACCGCACGCAGAACGCCCCATCCCTCGCCTTCGTGGCCGATCGGGAGATGCTCGAACGCATCACCGTGGCACTGGATCCACTGGCCCGACGACTCATCGACAAGTTCTGGCCCGGTCACCTCACCCTGTTGGTGGAGCCCCGGCTGAACCTTTCCAAAAAGCTGGTGCGCAGGATCACCAAGGTCAACGGGAAGCTCGGGGTACGCGTCCCCACCAACGCGGTGGCCCGCACCCTGGTCCGCACCTTCGGTGGCCCCCTGCTGGTCTCGAGCGCCAACATCGAGCGGAAAAAGGGCGCCTACTCTCCCGCCCAGGTGCGCAAGAACTTCGTCAACCGGATCGACCTCTTCCTCGATGCCGGCGACCTGGCGCCCGTTCCCCCCTCCACCGTGGTGGACATCGCAGGGGAGCAGATCCGGATCGTGCGCCCCGGCGCCCTGGATGAGGCGCAGATCCTGGCGGCAGTGGCGGGGTAGCGAGATGACCAACCGCTTCAAATCACCGTCCGGATCCTACGGCTTGATCACCCGATATCCCTGCGAGATCCAGGTCAAGATCCCCAAGTCTCCGGAAGGTCAATACCAGACCGCCCAGGTCAGCCGGGAAGGGGTGTTCGTGTTGACCGAGCAGCCGTTGCCGGTCAACCAGCTCATCACCGCCTATTTCATCCTGCCGCCGCTGGACCACCTCCAGACCCTCTGCCATGTGAAGTACGCCGTCACCAAGTTCCAGGCCACGCAGCAGACACCGGCTGGAATGGAGCTGGCCATCTTCAGCATGGACAAGGAAGAACGTGAAAAATGGGATCAGTTCGTCGACAAGCTCGAAGAGGAACAGACCCACAAGTCCGAGAACGGCGCGCAAAGCGGCTCCGCGGATTTCCGCAGGTCCAAGACCGGCGCTGGTATGGCCGCCTCAGGTAGCTCAGCCCTCTCTTCCTCGCAGCGCATCCTTGCCCAACCAGCCGTACCTTCCCGGGTCACCCTGGAGGTCATGCCCCCAAGCGTCAAGAAGCTGATCAGGCTCATCAACGAGGAGATTCTCGGCGGAAGCCTTGTCGTGGCCACCGATCAGGTGGTCTGTGACGGCAGCGAGGTGGAGCTGCGGGTGGTGCATCCCATCACAGGAGGCGTCTGCACCATCTCGGGAAAAGTCTCCCATTGCCAGGAAGAGGAGGACGGCCAGTCCGCCATCCTCACCGTCCGCTTCACCGAGCTGGACCATGACTCCCGGCGCACGCTGATCCGGTTCGGGATCACAGGCCAGGTGTGACCGGCCGACTACCGGTACTCGCCCTTCCGCCGCGCAACCACCACGAAGCCTGCCAGTAGGAGCCAGACCACGGCAGCCGCCGGACGGCTTGCCAGGTTGCCGCTGCAACTGCAGGCCTCGGGCTCGGTGGCGGTGGCGATCGGCAGGTCGTCACCGGGATCCAGGGGATCGGTGCCACGGTCCACCTCCACCCCGTCGAGCACGGTGCCGCCGTCGGTATCCGGGTTGTTGGGGTCTGTCTCGTCGGAGTCCCAGAAGCCGTCGTTGTTCCTATCCTCACCGGCCTCACAAACCCCGTCGATCGCCCCCGAGCCGTCGCAAAGGCCGTCGCCGTCGGTGTCGGGGGAGAGCGGATCGGTGGGGTTCTCCCCATGGATCTCGGTGCCGTCCAACAGGCCATCATCGTCCGAGTCGGGGTCGTCCGGATCGGTGTGGTACAGCCCCTCCTCGATGTCGGACAGCCCGTCGTTGTCCCGGTCGGTAGAGCACTGGCTGGGTTCCCCCTGGCAGGTGTAGCCCGGCTCGACCTGGCAGGATCCGTTGCAGCCGTCTCCCTCGGCGGTTCCGCCGTCGTCGCAACCCTCTCCCTGGTCCAGCCGGCCGTTGCCGCAGTTCGGCTCGCAAACGCTGGGGTCCCCGCTGCAGGAGTATCCACTCTCGACCTGGCAGATGCCGTTGCAGCCATCTCCCGCTGCGATGTCGCCATCGTCGCAGGCCTCTCCCTCATCCAGCTGGCCGTTGCCGCAGGTCGGCTCGCAGACGCTGGGTTGGCCGCTGCAGGAGTATCCGTTTTCGATCTGGCAGATGTGGCTGCAGCCGTCTCCTGCGGTGGTGCCCCCGTCATCGCAGCTTTCACCGGGGTCGATCTGGCCGTTGCCGCAGGTAGGGGTGCAGGTGCTCGGCTCGCCGCTGCAGTCGTATCCGGGCTCCACCTGGCAGGAGGCGCTGCAGCCATCCCCTCCCACGGCATCGCCATCG
>JAFGEP010000075.1 GCA_016931535.1 Bradymonadales bacterium | reverse complement strand
GACGACCGATTTCTCATATCTGGCGATCAAGAACAACCTATTAGAAACGTTAATAAAACACCCGATCCGCATCACGTGGGTACCAGCCCAGGGCGAAGCCCTGTGAACCGGGGACACATACGGGGCAAGCCCTGAAAGGGCGGGACATACAAGAGGGTTTTGACTGTCGGCTGCCGGCTGCCGGCTGACAGCGGGCAGATGACTGGCGGTGCGGGCAGAGGGATCACCGCCGGGTGGAGGATGCGACAGGTGGGAGAAAACCCGCAGATCAGCGACAAGGCCCAGAAAATCATGGAGATCTTGGACAGGCTCTACCCCCTGGTGGAGATCCCGCTGCACCACCACGACCCCTATACTCTGCTGGTGGCGACCGTCCTGTCCGCCCAGTGCACCGATCTCCGGGTTAACCAGGTGGCGCCCCAGCTGTTCGCCCTGGCCAGGACGCCGAGTGAGATGGTTGCCCTGGAGCGATCGCGGATCGAGGAGATCATCCGGCCCTGCGGCCTGGCACCCTCCAAGTCGAAGGCGATCTGGGGGCTATCGGAGAGGCTGGTCGAGCAGCACCAGGGTGAAGTCCCGGACCGCTTCGAGGCGCTGGAGGCGCTGCCCGGAGTCGGCCACAAGACCGCCAGTGTGGTGATGAGCCAGGCTTTCGGGAAGCCGGCCTTTCCGGTGGACACCCATATCCACCGGCTGGCGGCCCGCTGGGGGTTGAGCTCGGGGAAGAACGTGGTCCAGACCGAGCGGGACCTGAAGAACCTGTTCCCACAGGAGCGCTGGGGCACCATCCACCTGCAGATGATCTACTTCGGTCGGGAGTATTGCCCGGCGCGAAACCACGATCCGGCCCACTGCCCGATCTGCTCCTGGGCCGCCGGGACCGTAGGCGATCCGCGCGGGTGAGGTCCCATCCCCGACGCTGATCCTTGGTATCTAATCCCCGACGCCGTTCCTTGGTACCTAATCCCCGACGCCGTTCCTTGGTATCTAATCCCCGACGCCGTTCCTTGGTATCTAATCCCCGACGCCAGCCGCCGACGGTTGCCGCCAGGCGGGAGGACCTTCCTGGCATTCTGGTTGTCGGCGTCGCCAGCTCCGCCGATCGATCCACCCCGCCCACCGGCTCATCAGCGTTGAAGTCGCACCGGTTTTGTGAAATACTTTTCAGGCTTTTTCAGCCAACCATGCGAGTTCAGGACGGAACAGCACAACCTGATTGGGTTCATGGTGGCACCAACTACCCGCAAGGATCGGAGTGGATATGAGAGCTGAAACACATCCGCAGGCCCGACGCGCACGGAGTACTCTTGGACTGGCGACCGGGCTCGGTCCCGTGTTCGTGGTTCTGGCTTTGACGGCATGGAGCTCGACCGCTCAGGCCCAGCTCAGCTTGGATGTCGCCGGTACGCCGGTGATCGAGGACTTCGACGGCTTCGAGGGGCTCGGCTTCGAGCCCTCCCCGGCCAGCACCGCTCTGCTCGACTCCACCTGGTGGTCGGTCATCGGGACCTCGGCTGCCCCGCCCTCGGACTTCATCGTGGAGTTCGGGGGAACCGCCTACCCCCCCTCCATCCTGGCCCAGGGAACGGCGCCCGATCCGAGCCAGGTGACGAGCGCCGGCATCTACGCCATCCAGTTCATCGGAACGGATGTGGGGCTGGGGGTGCAAGCCGACAGCAACTTCTTTACCCCGGGCGAGATCCGGTTGAGGCTGCGGAACAACACCGGCGTGTCGATCAACTACCTCAAGTTCTCCTACGACTTTTTGGGGACCAACGATACCGATTGGGCCACCAGGGTCACTTTTCTCCACTCGCCCGACAACGATACCTTTACCGAACTGGTCGGGTTCGGTGATGTCACGCCAGGCACCGCATCCGTGTCCCCGGAATGGCAGGCCAAAACCATCGGGACCGCCTTCGCCCTGGACTCACCCCTCGAAAATGGAGAGTACTACTACTTTAGCTGGCTGTTCGACGACGTCTTAAACCCGGGAGATTCGGAAAACCTCGAGCGCGACCTGGTCGCGCTGGACAACCTCTCCGTCACCGCCTTCGAATGCCTTAAACACGAGGACTGCGACGATGGCAACGTGTGCAACGGCGCCGAGACCTGCTCCGCATCCGGGGTTTGCCAGGCAGGCACGGATGCCACGGAGGACACCCCCTGCGGCAGCGATGAAGATACTGAATGCACCAACCCCGACACCTGTGATGGCGCTGGCGTCTGCTTGCCCAATCACGAGGAAGCCGGCACCTCATGCGGCGATGGACTGACCGAGCCGGTCTGCAACCCCGACGTCTGCGACGGGCAGGGCATATGTGAGGACAAGCAGATCGCCAGCGAGTCTACCCCCTGCGGCGACAACCAGACCACCGAGTGCTCCAATCCCGATTCCTGCGACGACGCAGGTGTCTGCGACCCACGGCACCAGGCGGAGCTCACCCCCTGCGGCAGCAATGAAGATACTGAATGCACCAACCCCGACACCTGTGATGGCGCTGGCGTCTGCTTGCCCAATCACGAGGAAGCCGGCACCGCATGCGGAGCGGCACTCACCGAGCCGGTCTGCAACCCGGATGTGTGCGACGGTAGCGGCGTCTGCAACACCGACCCGATCGCCAGCGAGTTTACCCTCTGTGGCAACACGGATGACACCGACTGCACCGACCCCGACAGTTGCGACAACGCCGGGGTTTGTCAGCCACGTCATGCCGCGGCCGACACCCCCTGTGGTGACACCCAGACCACCGAGTGCTCCAGTCCCGATTCATGCGACGGCGCAGGTGTCTGCGACCCGCGCCACAAAGACGAGTTCACCACCTGCGGCAGCCAGGATGACACCGACTGCTCCAACCCCGATTCCTGTGACGGAGCAGGTGTCTGCGACCCACGGCACAAAGACGAGTTCACCACCTGTGGCGACACCGAGACCACCGAGTGCTCCGATCCCGATAGCTGCGACGGGTCCGGCACTTGCGACCCGCGAGACGAACCGGAGTTCACCACCTGCGGCAGCCAGGATGACACCGACTGCTCCAACCCCGATTCCTGCGACGGGTCCGGCACTTGCGACCCGCGAGACGAACCGGAGTTCACCACCTGTGGCGACACCGAGACCACCGAGTGCTCCGATCCCGATAGCTGCGACGGAGAAGGTGTCTGCGACCCGCGCCACAAAGACGAGTTCACCCCCTGCGGCAGCCCGGAGGACACCGACTGCACCGATCCCGACACCTGCGACGACCTGGGTGTCTGCCAGGACAACCATTTGGACGACGGAACACCCTGCACCTCGGACGACCTCTTCTGCACCGGTCCCGAGACCTGCCAGGTTGGTATCTGCACCAGCGGCGGCGATCCCTGCGCCGAGTGGCAGACCTGCATCGAGGAGACTGCGCACTGCATCGGCACCAGCTGGCTGGTGGTCAACGAGGTGGACTACGACCAGTCGTCGATCGATGTCGACATCCGGGAGTTCGTCGAGATCAAGAACGTCAGCGGCCAGTCGGTCAACCTTTTGGGATACCAGCTGGCGCTGATCGACGGCAGCACGGCCACCGCCTACCTGGCCTTCGATCTGCCGGAGGTGGTGCTGGCCGACGGTGACTACTACGTGGTCTGCGGCAGCAACACCCTGGTGGCCAACTGCGACCTGGACGTCACCCCCAGCTCCGATCTCATCCAGGACGCTCCGGGGGCTGTCGCCCTCATCCACGGTGGTGCCATCGTGGATACCGTCAGCTACGGGGGAAGCATCGCCGGCGGCTATACCGAGACCTCGGGCATCGGCCTGGTGGACGATCCCGCCCAGCTGGGTTCGAGCATCTCCCGCTTCCCCGACGGGGTCGATACCGCCATCAACAACCTCGACTTCAGCCCGCGCTGCAACACCCCCGGCCTGGTCAATACCACCTCCACCACCAACTGCCTGTGCGGCAACGACCTGGTCGATGGACAGGAGGAGTGCGACGACGGCGATGACAACTCCGACACCCTGGCCAACGCCTGCCGCACCGACTGCCTTGAGGCCCACTGCGGCGACGGGGTGATCGATACCGGGGAGCTGTGCGACAACGGGGTGGACAACTCCGACACCCTAGCCAACGCCTGCCGAACCGACTGCACACCGGCAACCTGTGGCGACGGGGTGATCGACACCGATGAGGAGTGCGACGACGGCGACGACAACTCCGACACCCTGGCCAACGCCTGCCGGACCACCTGCGCAGACCCCTCCTGCGGCGACGAGGTGATCGACCGCGGTGAAACCTGCGACAACGGCGACGACAACTCCGACACCGTCCTCGATGCCTGCCGGACCAACTGCGCCCTGGCGAGCTGCGGCGACGGGGTGATCGACACCGGCGAGGAGTGCGACGACGGCGACGACAACTCGGCCACCGTCGTCGATGCCTGCCGTCCGACCTGCGTCGAGGCCTACTGCGGCGACCGGGTGCTGGACACCGGCGAGGAGTGCGACGATGGCAACGACAACTCGGACCGCCTGGCGGATGCCTGCCGATGGACCTGCCTCGAGGCCCACTGCGGAGACGGGGTGATCGACACCGGCGAGGTGTGTGACTGGGGCGAGGACAACTCCGACACCGAGCCCAACGCCTGCCGCACCGACTGCAACCCCTCGGGTTGCGGTGACGGGGTGATCGACCACGGCGAGCTGTGCGACGACGGCCTGGACAACTCCGACACCGAGCCGGACGCCTGCCGCACCGATTGCACCCCCCCTGCCTGTGGCGACGGGGTGATCGACGACGGCGAGCAGTGCGATGATGCCGAGGACAACTCCGACACCGAGCCGGACGCCTGCCGTACCGATTGCCAGGAAGCCCATTGCGGCGACGGCGTGCTCGACGAGGGGGAGGACTGCGACAACGGGACCGACAACGTCGACGATGTCCCCTTCGTGTGCAACACCCAGTGCACCATCACCCCGGAGCCGGAGCCGGTGCTGGACATGGTCGAGTTCGAGGTGGTGGGTAGCGGCTGCACCTGCCGCACCACCGCTCCGGCGGGTTCGGGTACGGCGGGCCTGTGGGCCGGCCTGCTCGGGCTTTGCCTCTTGCTGCGCCGCCGTTCCCGCTAGAGCCGCCCTTCGGTTCCTCCTTACTACGGTTCCTCTCAACCCGGATCGCCCAGAAAGTAGGCGCTGTAGTGCCCTCTTCTCCTGGTGCCCGATCGCCAGCTGGATGGTGAACCGGTCACGGTTCGAGCTGGATCGCTCCAAACAGGGGAATCCCGTCCTGCATCAGCCAGCTCGCCCCTTCAGGCTCGATGGCGGCGGCTGCAGTGAGGAAGTCGGGCAGTTGTTGGTAGAACTCCCCCGACAGCTCGTTGAAGCGGAGAATGACGGTCTGCGCGTTCTGTAGCGGCACCAGCTCGATCCCTGGCGGGATCAGGCCGTGGTTTCGATACCGCTCCAGCACGGACCAGGTGTCCTCCGGCTCGGACAGCAGCGCGACCCGGGTCTCGCCGGTGGAACCGGTTGCCTGGTGAAGGAAATCGGGGGGAAGGGGACCGTGGGGATATCGAGGCAAGCCGAGCTTCGCGGCGCCCCCGACGCCCCCCACGAGCCAGCTGTAGTAGCTTTCCACCTGGGGGTAGGCCCGGTTGGTCTCTCTCAGGGCGAAGACGAAGACGCTCCACCCCAAGAGACTCACCAGCAGCAAGGTCGCAAGACGGGCCCAGTGGTGCCCGGCGAGCAGTCGATGCAGCTGAAGTGCCAGGGTGGTGAGCAAGGAAGCCACACCGACCCCAGCGAATACCGCGCACCAGGGCACCGCCAGAGCCAGGAGATCCACCCCGTGGGAGAAGGTGGTGCCGAACAGCAACGGCATGAGCAAGGTCAGCAGCAGCATCGACCAGGCCAGCCGCAGCGCTTCCCGGGCGTCGCCGGAGGTCGAATCCTCCTGGTGGCGCAGCAACCGCCGGCGGATCCAGGTAGCCAGAGGCGAGGCCATGGCGAGGCCGTAGATCGTCATGAACAGCACGGTGGGGGGTACGGTCAAAGCGACCAGGACGGGGGCGGCATGCCAGGGCAGGCGGTGGTTGGAGTAGACCTCGCCGAAGTACAGGGTCTCCACCCTGGGCCTGGTGACGAACCCTTTGAGGTAGTAGATGAACTGCTCCTTGGTCCCGCCGGGCACCGCGGCCAGCGCCAGAAAGGCCAACAGGATCGCCAGGGGAAACACCAGCGGGCTCCAGAAGGAGAGCGGGCGCGCCTCGAAGGTCCCTCGATCCCCCGATCGCCGCCCCGAAAAAAAGGTGAGATGGAGCCAGGGGAAAAGCAATAGCAGGGCCATCTGGGTGGTGAGAAGAGCCATGGCCAACAGCAGCACCGCCGGAAAGAACCAGCGAAAACGCTCCCGGCCCCTGTCGATGGCACAGGCCCCCAAGGTGAAGGCACACAGGGCGCCGGCGGTGAGCCCCGGAGAGCTGGCCGCGGCCCAGATCCGTGGCACGGAGATCATCGCCACGGCAGCCAGGATCCCGGCCAGTGCGCCCCCTGCACGCCGGGCCACGGCGAAGCTGCACCAGGCGGTCAGGCAGACAAAGAGGATATTGGCCAGGTGGGAGGCAGAAACCGAGTCCGAGACGATCCCCAGCGTGCGCCACGGTACCGCCGTGATGAGGCCGATCAGCGGTCCGCGGCGAGGATCGGTCGTGAAGGCGGCGCTCCAGGCCTCCGGGGTGAACAGGTTGCCTCCCGTGTGAAAGACCGCGCTCAACCAGCTGGCGGCGGCGTCGGCCTGCTCGATCTGCCAGACTCCGGAACCGCTGAAACCCCGCCGGGGAGTGACCGCGAACAACAGGAATGCCCAACAGGAGATGGCCAGCCCCAGCCACCAGGAACTGGAGAAGATCCGCCTTGCCCAGCCGAACTTCACGGTAAATCCTCAAATGAGCCGGTGTTGCGCCGCTGGATCGCTCCACTGAAGCAGAAGTGCCGCCGGCCGTCATTCTCGGCGGTCACCACGAACTCGATGTCGATGGGGCCCTCCCCCACGCCATCCAGCGGCACCTGGTAGGGGAAAAACCCCTGCCGATTCTCGGCCACGAACTGCCGCTCCACCTGCCCCACTCGAACCTCAAAGCCCACATCAGCCCCATCGGCCACCGCCACGGCGGAGTCGGACAGGCCGTATCGCCCCGAAAGGCGCGAGCCGGAAGGCACCCGGGAAAACTGGATGACCAGCTCGTACCCGGCCCGAGGATGTGCCCAGATGCAGGACCTGTTCACCCCCCGCATGTCGAGTTGGGTGGGGCCAACCCACAGCCATTCCTCCAGACCGCACCCCCACCGGCCGAAACGCCAGCGATCGCAGGGGATCTGCTGGCCGTCGGGCCCTCGAAAGAAGACCCGGGCCCGCCCGAGCTCCTGGGCCAGATCGACCTCATCCGCATCGCGCCGTTGCACCGGTGAGGTGGGTCCAACGGCCACCCACTGCCACCCGGCGAGCTCCTGCCGAAACCGCTCACTCCACCCCTCCGGTAGCCGAGGAATGGACAGATGCCTGGGCAACAGCACCTGGTAGCCCTCCTCCCTGGCCGGCAGTCGTTCCCAGGAGGGATGAAAGGAGAAGCTCTCTGGAAGGCTCTTTGCCAGCAAGAGATGCTCCTGACCGGGAGCGACAATGACCAGGTGACCCTCGCCCATCTCGGCGGGTATCGGAATCTCCTCCTGGATGCCGACATCGGCAAGGACCAGCTCGATCAGGGAAACCGCCGCCGTTCCCACCAGAAAGGCCAGAGCCAACAGCCACCAGATCATCCCCTTGGTGGGTGCGCCGGCTGGCGGTTGCATCTCCTTTTCAATTCCCCGATCCATGCCGGGTTTATACGACAGGCATGGCGGTCGCGTCGAGCGGTACTCGATCGTTCGTCCGGCTCCTGGAATGCCCTCAGTCTCGAAAAGTCGGAGGAGCCCTTGATGGGAGATCGAGCCCCACACCCGGCTGGCATCGGTCGCGCGCCGAAGGTCCTGCCGGCATCGTTGACAGTGCGGACCGGCCGGGGTTATCTGGCGCCAGTACCAAGTCGGCCGGGGGTCGCAGGCAAAACCCGCTGGGGGTTGACCGTACCCCGAGGCCCACGCCTTCGACAGGAGAAAATCAGGATGGCCAAGTCGGTTACCGAGATCTTCGAGAGCCTGCTGCCGGCAGGGATCGCCAAGAACAAAGACACCGCCATGGGGATCAACGCGGTGTACCAGTTCGACATCACCGGGGAGAACGGAGGAACCTGGGTGGTGGATCTCACCCGTTCCGAGGACTGGGTCTCCAAAGGTCCATCGGACGCCGCCCAGTGCACCATCGAGGTCTCCGACCAGGACTGGATCGACATCATCCAGGGCAACCTGAATGCCATGCAGGCCTTCATGATGGGCAAGCTGCGGGTGTCGGGGGACCTGGGGCTGGCCACACAGCTGCAGCAGATCTTCTCCATGACTTGACCCCTGGTGGGATTCGAGCCTGAACTGCACCGAGCCCTGAAAACCAGCGGCTGGGGGAGTTCCTCGCCGTGACCCGATCGGTGGTGTGGTTCAAGCCAGCCCCGCATCGGGCCGGGATAGCGGGTGATTCATGAGCTGGACCGGTAATCATCCGGCGACCCTCGAGGGCATTCGGGTCCTGGACCTGACCCGTCTGCTGCCGGGTCCCTATTGTACCGCCTTGTTGGCGGACCTGGGCGCGGATGTCGTGAAGCTGGAGGAGCCCGGGCAGGGCGACTGGGCGCGCTGGGTGCCACCGTATTACGGTATCGGCCCACACCAGATGGGTGCGCTGTTCGCCTCCATCAATCGGGGAAAGCGGAGCCTGGCGCTCAACCTGAAGAAGAAAGGGGGACGGGCGCTCTTCCTCGAGCTGGTGAAAACAGCCGATGTGCTGGTGGAGAGCTTCCGGCCGGGCGTGATGGATCGACTCGACCTGTCCGCCGATCGCCTGGAGCAGATCAGGCCGGGCCTGATCTACTGTGCGCTGACCGGCTACGGGCAGGAGGGGCCCTATCGAGACCGGGCAGGTCACGACCTGAACTACCTGGCGGTGACCGGCGCCCTGGAGCAGAGCGGCAGGGCGGACGGCCCCCCCCATCCCCCCGGCTTTCAGGCCGCCGACCTCTTGGGCGGTACCCTCTATGCGGCCCTGTCCATCCTGGCCGCGCTCTTCCACCGGCAGCGAACCGGTGAGGGGGCCCGGCTGGATGTGGCCATCGCCGAGGGAGCGGCTACCCTGATGGCTCCACTGTTTGCGCGGATCGATGCGGGCGAGCCGACTCCACCAAGAGGACGTGACCAGCTCACCGGCGGTTTCCCGTGCTACAACGTCTACGCGACGGCGGACGGGCGGTACCTGGCCCTGGGCGCGCTGGAGCCCAAGTTCTGGGGTGAACTGTGCCAGGCGGTTGGACACCCGGAGTGGATCGGGCTGGGCCACCAGGTGGATAGCGAGGTCCACCACCAGCTGCGGGCTCTCTTTGCCACCCGCAGCCGGGAAGAGTGGCTGGCGCTCCTCGGCGGGTTGGAGATCTGCCTGGAGCCGGTGCTATCGCCCCTGGAGGTGCTGGAGTCGGAGTGGGCGACCACCCGCCGGCTGTTCTACAAGCTGGGCGGCAAAGACCGGCCACGAACCCTGCAGACCTCGACTCCGGCTACCCCGCGCACCGCTCGGGATGCGGTTCGGCCCCCTCCCCGGCTCGGGGAACACACCGAGGAGATCCTCGCCGAGCTGGGCCTGACGACAAAGGAGCTGAGCCAGCTTGCCGGTGATGGGGTGATCGCGATGAGCCAACAGAAATCGGGTCGGTCGAACTGGTGAGCATGCCGGCCGCAAGCTCTCGCTCGACCGACGAGCCAAGTCCGGCTTCCGGTGGACGGAACTTCTCCATAGCCTGGATGGCGATGGCCGGTCCTAGTGGATGGTCAAGGTGTAGGGCAGGTCGCAACTGGCACCGCCCCGTCCGCGAACCACCAGGCGATAGGTCCCGGCCGGCAGCTCCCCCAGGGTGATCCGCTCGAGGCCGCCCTGGCGATTTCTGTCGGCCACGGCCACCTGGAGCCCCTCCGAGTCCAAGACCTCGAGGGCCACGTCGATCTCGGTCGGAGGCTGGATCTCGACGCGCTGCGCCGCTCGGGTATCGATGGGAGGGATGGTGCGCCAACTGAAGCAGTCCACGTCGGTCTCCGGGTCGATGTAGCCCCGCATGGAACGGGAGATCGGCTGCAGCGTGGGTTGATTGGGATTGTCGTTGGGTTCCAGCTCGACATCGCCGGTCTCCAGGCGTGTCCTCAGGGAGTAGGTGGCCAGACCCAGGCCGCGGCTCTGCCTGGGAGAGACCTCGATGGTATGCACTCCCGCTCCCATCGGCCGGCTGCAGAAGGACTCCGCCTCCCCGACGCCGCCGAAATCGAGCACCAGAGGCACACCGTCCGGAGGGGTCCAGATCAAGGCGAGATCGGTCTCACCGTCGGGCGCTGCGACCACGCTGCCGGCGCTTGGGGTCGAAACCTCCAGGCGGAAGAGATCCCGGTCCTGTGGAGTATGAAAGAAACCCGTCAACTCGGAGGGATCGCCGCCGAGGGACATGGCGTAAGCCGGCGCATCGTTCGGTTCCAGCTCCACGCGCTGACCGGCGGCTGCCGCCTGGTAGAAGGAGACGGTGTAGGGTCGTTCCACGGCAGCTCCCTCCGCTTCGACGAGCTCCAACAACCAGCTCTCGTGGCTCTCCGGCGGCCCCAGGTTGGGGATAGCCACCCCCTGTCCCTCCCGCTCGGCGCCGATCTCCGCAACCAGGACCCGCTCGGGGGTGTACAGGCGCAGCATGGGACGAGCCGAAGGCAACGGGGAGACCTCGAGGGTGATGGCCGGTGTGGAGCGCAGCGCGGATGCCGGGACCTCGATCGAGTCGCTGTCCCCTCCTCCCTCGTAGAATCCCAGGACTGCAGCCGGAATGCCCCGGAGCGGTAGGGGATGGTTCAGGTCGTTGGGCTCTCCCAAGACCGGAAGGTCCTCCGGCAGCAGGGCTGGCGTGAGCCGGATGCGGTACGGCATCGCCGCCGCCGTGCTCCCCCGGATGGCCACCAGGTCATCGGACTGACCGCGGACGGCGAACAGGGTGGAGCGAGTCGTCAAAGAATCGGGAAGAAGAGCGCCGGCAGAGACGGCATCCAGGCGCAACCCGCCGGTACCTCCGGGAATCCCCTCGATCCGCCAGAAACCGGGCTCCTGAGGTGGCCGATAGAGATCCACATCTCCGGGCACAAGCTGACCGGTACCCCCGTCTACCAGAAGGCCGGCCTGTTGCGGTCGGTCATTGGGCTCCTGGTCGATGACGGGAGCGAGGTGGGGCTCACCAGCCGCCGAAGGGTCAGAGGGCTCCCCTCGGTCGGAGGGGGGCTCCGGGTTGCAAGCGGTCATGACGAACCACAGGGAGAGGGCGAACGAGAGGGGAAATGGCCGGTTCATGGTCACCATGGCGGCAGGGGGGCTGACATCCGCTGGCGCCCGGTTCAGTACTGCTGCTCATATCGCGAGATCAGCTCGTCGGTCAGGTCCAGCTGAGTGGCGGCAAAGACCACGCTGGACTGGGTCCGTTCCAGGACCACGGCCAGGTTCCGGTCGGCAGCGATCTGAGCCACCAGGTCGACCATTCGACCGACGATCTCGCGAGTCGCTTCCTGTTCCAGCTGCAAAAGCTCCCGTTGGTGGGTGAGATAGAGGTTCTGGTAGGCCTCCAACCGCTCCTGGTACTCGGCAAGGCGCTGGCGCCGAGTCTCGGTGTCGAGCATCACCAGATCCTGTTCCAGCTGCTGGGTAAACTGCCTCAGCTCGCTCTCCGATTGGTCGAGCAGGTTCTGGCGCTGTTGCAGTTGCCGCTCCAGGTTCTGAATCGCCTGCTGGCCGTCCTCGACACCGCGGATGGCCCGTTGAATATCGACGACCCCGATGGGAACAGACGGTGCATCCTGGGCCAGCAGCGGCCCGGCGGTCAGGGTGACTGCAGCCAGGGCAAGGCAGGACAACAAGATGGTTTTCATGGTCAACTCACAGGATGTTGGTCACGCTGAACTCGAATACGCTGGTCTCCTCGCCGGGAAGGGGGGAGAGGGGAAAGCCCCATTCGAAGCGGAGCGGCCCCATGGGCGACATCCAACGAAAGCCCAACCCCACCGCGGTCCGCAGGACGTCGTAGTAATGGTCGCGGTCCTCGGTCAAGAAATCGAGGGTGAGGGAGAAGGGATCGCCCTCGCCGAAGGCGTTGCCTGCATCGGCGAACAGGACCCCCCTCAACCCCAGGGCGCGGATGATGGGAAACTCGATCTCCACGGTGAAGATCAGCTCCTTGTCTCCTCCGATGGGGAATCCCACCAGGTAGGAGTCGGGATCCGATGGGTCGTATGCCACCGACTGGGTGGGGCTCAAGCTGGCGCGTTCGAACCCACGGACGGAGTTGGGGCCGCCCAGAAAGAAGCGCTCGAAGATGGGGACCGGTTGGTTGGGATCGGTGGAGGTGATGAAGCCCACGATGGCGTTGGCCTTGAGCACCACGTCGGCGAACAGGGTGAAGTACCAGTAGGAGCCGAGTCGGAAGCGGATGAACTCGTTCTCGGAGGCGAGGTACTGGTCGGCGATCTCGGCGCTGGCGCTCTGGAGAAACCCGCGGGAGGGGAAGAGCCGGTTGTTGCGGGTATCCCAGTAGACGGCGCCCAGGATGGAGGAGGTGAGCCCTCCCGTGAACAGGTTGGCGATCTGGCGGTCCCGCCGGCCGCTTCTCCCCCCGGGTTCCACCTCGACGTTTTCCAGCTGGTAGGTGGCGCTCATGGTGACGTCATCGGTGATCGGATGTCCCACCGTGAGCGAGAACCCCATGGAGCTGCGGGTGAAGTCGGTGTAGACCAGCTGGCGGTTGAAGATCTCGAAGCCGAATTGCCAGCGGGTGCCGAAGAAATAGGGCTCGGTGAAGCCCAAAGAGAAGATGGTGCGGATGGAGGAGAGGCTGGCCTGGAGCGCCAGGTTCTGGCCGCGCCCCAACAGGTTGTTGTGGGCGATGGTGGCCATGAAGATGAAGTTCTCGACCGAGCTGAACCCCGCCCCCACATTGAACTGTCCGGTGGGCCGTTCGCTCACCGTGACCTCGAGGTCCATCAGCTGCGGATCGGCGGTGGGGATCTCTCTCAGCTCGACGGTCTCGAAGAAGCCCAGCCGTTCGATGCGGGCGCGGCTCCTGCGGATGTTGGTGATGCTGTAGAGGTCGGACTCGTGGATCCGCATCTCGCGCCGGATGACCTGGTCGCGGGTGCTCTTGTTGCCCCGGATGATGATGCGCGAGATGTAGACCAGGTCCCCCTGCTGCACGTCGTAGATGACGTTGACCTGGCGGTTGGTCGCATCCCGGTTGATGACCAGGTTGACGTTCACGTTGGCATAGCCCAGGTCTTTGTAGTAGGTGGAGAGCCGCTCCACATCGGCGCGCACGCCGGAGGAGCTGTAGGAGTCACCGGAAGCGAGCCGGATGAAACGCTCCATGAGGTCGGGGGCCGGCTCGAGCAGGTCGCCGC
This sequence comes from Bradymonadales bacterium, assembly GCA_016931535.1. Taxonomy (GTDB): domain Bacteria; phylum Myxococcota_A; class Bradymonadia; order JAFGEP01; family JAFGEP01; genus JAFGEP01. Next base: position 20,833 of record JAFGEP010000075.1, on the reverse strand, counting down.
TCAACCCGACCTCGCTGATGAAGTACTGGGGTCCCTCCACGATGGGGATGGTGATGTAGATCTCGGTGAGGTCCCGGGACAGCTCGACCTGCGGCTCTCCGATCTCGACGTCGATGTGGCCGAAATCGTAGTAGTAGGCGCGCAGCCGGCGGCGATCGTTGGCGAACTCGACCTCGTTGAAGACCCCGGCTCCGGTGAGGAAACCGAGCCGATCACCGGGTCGGGTGGCGATGACGCTCCGAAGCTGCTCATCGGTGAGCCGCTCGTTGCCCAGGAAGTGCACCCGGCGGACCTCGACCTCGTCGTACTCGGTGATCACCATCGTCAGGCGGACATCGCCCTCCTCCACCTCGGTCCACTCGTAGTCCACCTGGGCCAGGTAGTAGCCTTTTTCGCGGTACAGCTCCTCGATCTTGCGGACGTTGTCCCGAACCCGGGAGAGGTCAAACACGTCGCCCGGCTCCAGGTCCACGACCTCGGTAATGTCGTCCTTCAGCTCGTCATCCAGGACAAACCGGTAGTCCACCGAGACGAGGACCGGCCGTTCCCTGAGGATATAGGTCACGATCACCCCCTGGGCGGTTTGTTCGATGTCCACCTGGACATCCTCGAAGTAGGGGGTGCCGGTGCGCGTGCGCAAGGAGAGGATGGCCGAGATGTCGCGCCGGATCTGGGCCCTGTCGGTGGGCTGGTTGCGGCGTGTGCCCAGGATATTTCGGACCGCCTGCGGCTCCACGCGACGGGTGCCGACCACCTGGATCTCCACCACCGGTCCCGAGGGGATGGGGGGCGGTTCGAGCCCCTGGCCCACCACAGTGGAGGGCAGGCCAGTGAGAACCAGCACCGCGAGCGGCATCCAGAGCCAGGGTTTTCGGGTTCTGTTCACTGCGCCGCCTCCGGGTTGGTCATCTCCGAGGCGGGCGAGAGGATCCCGTCGTGGAGATGGAGTCGGGTGGGCATGAGGGCGGCCAACTGCGGGTTGTGGGTCACGATGATCATGGCCACCCCGGACTCCTGGTTGATCTGGAACAACAGGTCATAGATCCCCTCTCCGGTCTGTACGTCCAGATTGCCGGTCGGTTCGTCGGCCAAAACGACCTTGGGACGCATGACCACCGCGCGGGCCACGGCCACCCGTTGCTGCTCTCCTCCGGAGAGCTCCGAAGGGCGGTGCTTGAGCCGATGTCCCAGGCCCAGCTTCTCCAAGAGCCCGACGGCACGGGATTGGGCTTCATCGGCGGGAATGCGGTCGATGCGGGCCGGCATCATGACGTTTTCGAGGGCCGTGAACTGGGGTAAAAGGTGGTGAAACTGGAAGACGAAGCCGACGTTCCTGCGGCGGAACTGGGCTCGCTGGCGGTCGGAGAGCGCAAACGGGTCCAGGCCGTCGAACTGGATCTGGCCGCGGGTGGGTTCGTCCAGGGTCCCGAGCACGTGTAAAAAAGTGGTCTTGCCCACCCCGCTGGCACCGGTGATGCTGATCATCTCCCCCGGCTGGACGACCAGGTCGAGACCTTTCAACACCGGGATCACCTTCTGCTCGTGCAGGTAATCCTTGTGCAAGGTCCTGACTGTGATCAACGGTGACCGAAGGGTCACCCTGTCCTGCTCGACCATCGTCCTTCCGCCCCTACCAATCACCCTCAATCGTATCGCAACGCCTCGGAGGGGTTGAGCCGTGCGGCCTTCAAGGCCGGATACACCGTCGCCGCCAGGCTGATCAGCATGCCTGCCACGGCTGTCAGCAAGACCTCGACCAGGTCCATGTCAACGGGCAGATACTCGATGTAGTAGACGTCTGTGTCCAGAGGTATGCCGACCTTCTCGATGAAAAGGCAGGTGGCCACACCGAGAACGACCCCCGCCAGGGTGCCGATGCCACCGATGATGCCTCCCTCGATGGCAAACACCTTCATGACGGAACCGCTGGTGGCCCCCATCGACTTCAGGATGGCGATCTCGGGGGCCCGCTCCACCACCATGATGATCAGGTTGGAGACGATGGAAAAGCTGGCCACCAGGATGATGATGGTCAGAATGATGAAGATCACCATCTTCTCCAGCTTGAGGGCGGTGAAAAGGCTGGCATTGAGCTTCTCCCAGCTCCGCACCAGCAGGCTGTCGAAACCCAGCTGGGCCAGCTCGGCAGCCAGTCCTTGCTCCACCTGGTTCGCATCCTCCAGGCGGCGCAGGCGGATATCGATGGCGGTGACCTGGTCGGAGGGGATATGCAGGAATTCCTGCGCCTCCGCCAGGGTGATGTAGGCGAAACGGGTGTCGAACTCGTACAGGCCGGTGTTGAAGGTCGCCACCACCAGGAAAGGCCGGCTCAGGGGAGCCGGTCCGGTGGGAAGGATCTGCCCGTCGGGGTTGATCACGGTCACTTCGTCACCCACCTGCACGTGCAGCTTGGCAGCCAGCTCGGTGCCGATCACGATTCCCGGGATCTCCCGAGAGGGACGCGGCTCCTGAGTAGAGCCAACGGCGGGACCCACCCCCGGTATTCCAGGCATGACGAAGTCGGATCCCCCCTGGGTTCCGACCGGATCGCCCTGCTGTGGCCCCCAGATGGGGGGCATGGTGAAACCGCCAGGCGACGCCCGGGTTTCACCGCTGCCCTCCTCTACTCCCCCGCTGCCTGCCGCCTTTGGCTGCCCTGGAATGGAGGGCATCGGATCCTCGCCGGCTGGCATCGGGATCTGGCCGCGCTCCGGATCGCCGTCAGTGCTAGGCCGCCGATCCCACTGCCCCCCGACAGGTGGCAGGGAAAAGTCGGTGTGCAGGCCGGATCCCTCGGTGGAAACGGCGGTCGATCGATCGGCGGGTCGCTCGGCCGCCCCTTCGATCGCCTCCCGAAGCCCGCGGGTCTGTTGTTGCATCTCCAGGGTGCGGCTGCGGAACTGCTCCAGGGTTTCCATGAACTCCCGGTAGTCCTCGGGCTCGTTGTGATAGCGGGTGTTTCGGGCTCTGGCCGGATCATGCAGCCACTCCAGCCGCCCTTCCTCGATCTGGTCGGGTAGCTCGCTCACCCTCCCGACCCGCTCGGTGTCGATCCCTCGCAAGACGATCCCGTCCACATTGGAGGCGGTGCTGATCATCACCTCGCTCTCCACGTAGGGAGCGGCGCCGGTCACCCGGGGGTAGTCCTGGATGACCGCCAGCACCGGTTCGGGATCGGCCAGGTTCCCCCGGTCTGCGCTGACCACCACGTGGGCCTTGGTGCCCACGATCTTGTTCATGAGATCGCTGGCGAACCCCCCCATGACACTCAACACCACCACCAGGAGCAGGACCCCCAGGGCCACGCCACAGATGCTGATGACGGTGATGAGCGACACCATCCGCAGCCGCTTCGACATGAGGTAGCGCAGAGCTACCAGCCACTCGTAGCTCATCTATTCCACCGTGGTGGTTGGACCGCTCTCCGGTCTCAGCAGGGGGAAGGGGATCACCTCGCGGATGGTGGCCGCATCGGCCAGGATCATCGCCAGCCGGTCGAGCCCGATGCCCTCCCCTGCCGCCGGAGGCATGGCGTACTCCAGAGCGCGGATGTAGTCCAGATCCATGGGGTGGGCCTCCTCGTCCCCGGCGGCCTTGGCCTTGAGCTGATCGAGGAACCTCATGTACTGGTCCACCGGGTCGTTCAACTCGCTGAAGGCGTTGGCCACCTCCCAGCCGGCGACGAACAGCTCGAAGCGATCGACCAGGGTCGGATCGGCCTCGTTCTTCCGGCTGAGGGGAGAGACCTCCAGCGGGTAGTGGGTGACAAAGGTGGGCTGGACCAGGTGCGGTTGAGCCAGGGCGTCGAACAGCGCCATGAGCAGCTTTCCCGTGTTCATGCTGTCGTGGTCGGGGAGTGCGCAACCCGCCGCCAGCCGTTCCAGCTCCCCCCGGTCATGCAGTCGGTCTTCGTCGACCCCGGTGTACTTCGCCACCGCCTGGTGCACGGTGAGGCGGGGCCAGGGCGGAGTGAAGTCGATCTGGTGGGAGTCGCAGGTCAACACCATGCCGTGGTGAATCTCGCCAACCAGGTAGGTCAGCAGCTCCTCGGTGAAGGTCATCAGGTCGAGAAAGGTGGCGAAAGCCTGGTAGAACTCGACCATGGTGAACTCGGGGTTGTGGAAGCGGCTCAATCCCTCGTTCCGGAAACAGCGTCCGATCTCGAACAACCGCTCGAATCCCCCCACCACCAGCCGCTTGAGGTACAGCTCCGGAGCGATGCGCAGGTAGAGGTCGAGGTCGAGGGCGTTGTGGTGGGTGAGGAAGGGTCGAGCGGCCGCTCCGCCCGGGGTAGTATGCAGCATCGGCGTCTCGACCTCGACGAAGCCGCGCTGATAGAAGAACTGGCGGATCAGACGGGTGGCCTCGAACCGGATGCGCAACGTCTCCTTGGCCCGATCGTTCATGATCAGGTCCACGTAGCGCTGCCGGAATCGGGTCTCCATATCGGACAGGCCGTGCCATTTCTCGGGCAGCGGCCGCAGGCTCTTGGTGAGTAGCTTCAGCCTGCGGACCTGCACCGTCAGCTCGCCGGTCCGGGTGCGCATGAGCAGCCCGGAGGCGGCGATGTAGTCCCCCAGATCGAACGACTGGCACAGCTCGTATGCTTCCGCTCCCACCATGTCGGACTGGACCAGAAGCTGGAGGAGATCGTCGGTGGGCGGCACCTTCCGGCCGTCGGCGGTTTGACCGGCCGGCTTGATGCCGGGCTGACAGCTGCCGTCCTGGACCTTGAGGAAGGAGGCCTTGCCCATGCGGCGGAAGAAGCGGAGCCTCCCGGCCACCGACACCTCGATGGCCTGGCTCTGCAGCTCGGTATGAGACTTCTCGCCATGGAGCCGAAAGAGGTCGGCCAGGGTATGATCCACCCGCACCTGGTTGGTAAAGGGGTTGATCCCCCGGTCTCGCAAGGAATCCGCCTTTCCCAGCCGCTGGGCGATCAGGCGCGATTCCGGCACATACTCACTGCATTGAGGTTCGTTGTTGTTCATCGGTCCACAAGTCAGGCCGGCGATGGCCGGCAGGGAGTGTCTGACGGCAAGCGACGGCTCCAGCTGGTCGATGACGGGGACAACGGCATCATGACCGGGCCGGTTCGCCGCCAACCTGCAGAAGGTAGGCCTGGATCAGCGGTTCGATCTCTCCGTCCAGCACCCTGTCCACATTGCCGATCTCCAGGCCGGTTCGCAGGTCCTTGACCAGGCGGTACGGGTGCAGCACGTAGCTGCGGATCTGGTGTCCCCAGGCGATGTCGGTCTTGGCCGCGTGGACCTCGGCCGCCTGCTCCTCCCGCTTGCTCAGCTCCAGCTCGTACAATCGGGCCCGGAGGATCTTCATTCCGGTATGGCGGTTTTTGTGCTGGGAACGTTCGTTCTGGCACTGGATCACGATCCCGGTCGGCAGGTGGGTGATACGGACGGCCGAGTCGGTCTTGTTGACGTGCTGTCCGCCCGCCCCGCTGGATCGATAGGTGTCGATCCGGAGGTCCTTCTCGTCGATCTCCACCGCGATGCTGTCGTCGATCTGAGGGATGACGAAGACACTGGCGAAGGAGGTCTGACGCTTGCCGGCGGCGTTGAAGGGAGAGATCCGGACCAGGCGGTGGATCCCCACCTCGGCACGAAGCATGCCGTAGGCGTAGCTCCCCTCCACCGTGAAGGTGGCATTCTTGATACCGGCCTCTTCTCCCGCCAGGATGTCGGTGATCTCGGTCTTCCATCCCTTCAGCTCGCAGTACCTCAGGTACATCCGCAAGAGCATCTCGGCCCAGTCCTGGCTGTCTGTCCCTCCGGCGCCAGCGTTGATGCTGACGATGGCGTCCGCCCGGTCGTGCTCGCCGGAAAACATCCGCTCGAGCTCCATCTGGTCGATCCCCTGGTCGAGCTTTTGGGCCAGCTCTTCCGCCTCGGACAGCAGGCTGGCGTCCTCTTCCTCTTCCGCCAGCTCGAAGGCCACCTTGGCATCCTCCAGCAAGGACTCCTGCTGTGCGAACCGATCGATGACCTCTTTTCTTCGGGTACGCTGGCGCATCACCTCCTGAGCCGCCACAGGATCCTCCCAGAATCCGGGCTCTGCGCTTCGATGCTCCAGCTCCTCCAGCTCGGCGGTCTTCTTGGCTACCTCAAAGATGCCTCCGTAGTTGGAAAAGGCGTTGCTCCAGGTCGGTCAACTTCTCCCTCAGCTCTTCTCGTGACAACATGGCTCGTTTACTCCCTCTGGCGGCCATCGGGACGGATCGCCCGCAGGGGTGGCACGCCGTAGTGTGCAGCCGTCCAATACCAGTCTTGAAGGTCAGCCTTCAAGGCCTATGGGGGCCGGGGGCTGCTTTCTTGATCCTAACAGAGATCCGACCCAAAACGAGCAACATCGAGTGCTGGCTAGTTCACCATCCAGAGCTGCACCGGGTATCCGGAGAGCATCCGGTCGCGGGTCACCAGGACCAGCGGTTCGGCCAGGGCCTGGGCGACCAGGAGGCGGTCGAAGGGATCTCGGTGCAGAGGGGGAAGGTGAGCGACTCCGACCGCGTGCACAGCTCTGACCGGAAGCTCCTGGAAACCCACCTCGGGGAGCACAGCCAGGATCTCGTCCGGCTGGACGACAAGGTCGACGCGGCCCGAAGTCTGTTTGATCGCGATCTCCCAGAGGCTCGCCGCGCTGACAAAGACCTCGTTCTCCGGTGACTCGATCGCCTCACGCAACGCAGACGGGAGCCGCTCCGGTGCTCCCAGCGACCAGAGCAGGATGTGGGTGTCGAGCAGTAACCGCATCAACCACGCTCCCCCATAGATCGTTTGGCCACCTCGGGTTCCCCCTCGAAGAGGGCCAGTTCCTCTTCTGACAGAGGAGCGTCAAAGTCGTCAGGTACTTCCAGGCGTCCCCGCAGCACCCCCAGGCGCCGCCGTGACGGGGCCTCCACCGGTACCAGCTTGACCAGCGGCTTGCCGGCCTTGCCGATGACCACCTCTCGACCAGCCACCGCCTCGTCGACCAGGCGTGAGAGGTTCGTCTTGGCTTCATGAATATTGATGGAACGCATCACCGGCCTCCAAGTGAACTAAACTAAGTTTAGTCCAGCTAGCGATGTCCGTCAAACCGCAGGAATGGCGGTACCTCTCACTGGGCGAGTCCGGTCCGACATCCAGGCCAGATCGGGGGGTGCGAGTGGGTTCAGGGCTGCCACCCCCGTCTTGGCGGCCGGTCCGTATGCCGGTATGCTTGGTGCTCCTCGCGAGATCGACAAGGTCATGAGCGAGTGCGATCATCACGGTAGGTACCAGGATGTCCCAGCGGTTTCATTCCACCCAGAAGATGTCGAGTGTCCGGGAAGATCCGGTCACGGCGGCTGATGGCTCACTTCGTGGAGCAGGCAATCCGGAGCTCGGCGGTTTCGAATCGGCTGAACCGATTTCAGAGGCTGATGAGGCCACCGTTCGCGAGCAGGCTTGTTTGCCGTTGCTGATCGTGGACGACGAACCGGATGTGCTCGATTCCCTGCGCCGGCTGTTGCGCAAGGACTATCGGCTGCACCTGGCCCTGAGCGCCAAGGAAGCGCTCCGGATCATGGAGCGAAACGAGATCGCCCTGGTCATGAGCGACCAGCGCATGCCGGACATGACCGGCGTCGAGTTCTTGACCCTGGTTCGCCTGCGGTACCCCCGGGCCGTGCGGATGCTCTTCACCGGTTACGGGGGGGATGTCAATGCGGTGGTAGAGGCGATCAACCAGGGTCACGTCTATCGCTACATCCACAAGCCGTTCGAACCGGCCGAGCTGAAGGTCATCGTGGCTCAGGCCGGGGAACGTTACCTGATGCAGGCGGAGAAGGAGCGGCTCACCCGGGAGTTGGAGGCCCGCAACATCCTTTTGGATCGGCAGAACCAGGAGTTGGCCGAGGTCAACGAGCAGCTAAAAACCCATGACCGGCTGCGCAATATCGCCATCGAGCTGTTGGGCCATGAGCTGAACACCCCCGCCGCCGTCATCCTCGGCTACTCCATGCTGCTGCGCAAGGGGACCATCCAGCACGATTCCCCGATCTACGAGACCGCCATGGAAGGGATCGAGTCGAGCGGCCGGCGCCTCAAGGGGATCGCCGACAAGCTGGCCAGGCTGTTACTGGGGGAGGCGGCAGCCTTCAAGCCGTTGCACAAATCGATCGAGGCGCGAGAGATACTGGATGAGATCATCGGGGAGCTCCAACCGGTCCTGACGATGCGTAACCAGACCATCCAGGTGGAGGAGAAGACAGAAACCCTCGAGCTCGAGGCAGACGAGGGCCTGCTCCACGATATCCTCATCAACCTGGTCATCAACGCCATCAAGTTCAGCCCGGATGGCAGCACGATCTGGGTGGAGATTGGAGAGGCCGACCTGCGCGGGGTTCCGGCGGTGGAGTTCGCCGTGCGCGATCAGGGGGTCGGAATCCAGTCGGAGGATCGGGAGCAGATTTTCACCACCTTTTTCGGCACCTTCCGCAGCACCCACCACTCCAGCGGGGAGTTCGGCTTCGAAAAACGAGGGCTGGGGCTCGGTCTGGCCATCGTCAAGCGGTTCACCGAGCTGCACCACGGCTCGGTGGAGTTCGAGTCGGAGCCGGGCCAAGGGAGCGTGTTCCGGGTGAAGCTCCCCTGCGAGCAGACGGTGGGAACCGAACCAAGCTGAGCGGAACCCGGGTGATCCGGCGGTGAAGGCCCGGTCAGCGCGGTCCCCCGTTGGTGCGGGAGGGCACCCGCCGAAAGACCGCCACGATACGTCCGATGACGGCGGTGTTGCGGCCGTCCCTGGCGCTGACCACGATCGGTTTCATGGCGGGGTTGGAAGGTTCCAGGCGGATGGCGTCTCCCTGGGGATAGAACCGCTTGACGGTGGCCTCGCCATCGACCAGTGCCACGACGATCTCACCGGGAGAGGGCTGGTGGGTGCGCTCCACGAAGACCAGGTCGCCATCCATGATGCCGTCTCCGATCATGGAGTCTCCGTGCACCTTGAGGAGGAACATCTGCTCCGGCCTGGCCCGCGACCCGAGCAGGGCGGCGTCGATCTGGAAGGTCGCCTCGCGGTTCTCCTCGGCCAGAGAGGGGAAGCCGGCGGCGATCCGCCCCAGTAGCGGCAGCTCGACCAGGTTGTTCTCTTCACTCGGCTGTTGTTCTCCCGGTAGCTCCTCGCCCAGTTCGAAGGAATGGAGATCAAGCCCCTCGACCAGCCGGATGGCACGCGACTTCGACCGGTCCCGGTAGAGGTACCCCTTGCGCTCCAGAGCGCGCAGGTGGTCGTTGACGCCGTTGGTCGACTTGATGTCCAGGAGATCCCCGATCTCCCGGATGGTGGGGGGATATCCCCGCTCCTCCATGGCGGAGGCGATCGCCGTGAGAACCAGGCGTTGTCTGGGAGTCAAGCCTTTCATCGGGTCCTCCTACTGAACATTAGTTTGGGTGAACAATTGTGCAATGTCAAGTTTTGCGAAAAGGAGGATGAACCCCTCTCGACAAGGAAGGACAGGGGTTTTGCGGTGTCTGCTGGTTGACGGTGGGAGGCGGCGATGGTAGAGGATCGGATGCGACTGGTGGACCGAGGGTCACCCTTGCTAAGATGCCGATCTGCTGGCTGGAAGCCGGGCGATCGGCTCCGCTCGGTGCACCGGAGAGGCGCGGGCCGGCGCGGCAGGTCGATGAGGGACCGGACGGCGCAGTGAATCGGAGCAGGTCGGGATGGATTGGGACTACCTGGCCATCGGGGTGCTGGTTGTGGCGGGGGGTGGTCTGGCCTTTTTGCTGGTCTACCTCTCGCATGTGCTGGGGCCGCGCGGCGAAAACCGCTGGAAGCGCGACATCTTCGAGTGCGGGAGCGTGCCGTTGGGGAGCGCGCGCAGCCGGTTCTCGGTCAAGTTCTACCTGGTGGCCATCCTGTTCATCCTGTTCGACATCGAGGCGGTGTTCGTCATCCCCTGGGCGGTCCTGTTCCGTTCGCTGGGGCTGGCGGGGCTGATCGAGATGTTCGTCTTTCTGGGGATCCTGCTGGTGGGGCTGGTCTACGTGTGGCGCAAGGGAGGTCTGGAATGGGGATAGAGCAGAGGCTCCCGGCCTACGTCACCAGCAAGCTGCAGCCGGCCATCAACTGGGCGCGGAAGTTCTCGCTGTTCCAGTACCCGTTCGTCACCGCCTGCTGCGGAATGGAGTACATGTCGGTCTCCTGTGGTCGATACGACATCGCCCGCTTCGGCGCCGAGATTCCGCGTTTCAGCCCCCGTCAATCGGACCTGCTGTTTGTCGTAGGGACGGTCAACCACAAGTTGGCGCCATTCTTGCGCCGTGTCTGGGAACAGATGGCCGACCCCAAGTGGGTGATCGCCTTCGGAGTATGCGCATCCACGGGCGGCTTCTACGACAACTACGCCACCGTGCAGGGGATCGACAAGATCATCCCGGTGGACGTGTACATCCCTGGTTGCCCTCCTCGGCCCGAGCAGGTCCTGGACGGTCTGATGAAGCTACAGAAGAAGATCGAGGGGGAACCGTTCGAGAAATACTATCGACAGAACCCCCCTTTGGAGCTGGAGGAGAAACCCTAATCCCCCACCGGATCGGCGGATGGCGTTGACACGGGCAGGCGCCACCCGGCCTGGCTGCTTGGTGGCTACCGATCGAGGGAATAGGACGAAAGGGGCTCCGACAAGCCCCGAAGGGCGGGGAGGAGGGAACCGTTACAGGTGGCGAATCCAGGGAGCGACAAGGCACCATGAGCAAGGCCGTGCTGGAGCGTCTGGCGGAGAAATTCTCGAGCGAGGTGACAGACACCCATTCGAGCTGCGGCGATGACACCGCTGTGCTCAAGAGAGGGCGGTTGAAGGAGATCGCGCTCTGGCTCAAGGACGACCCTGCCAACCGGTTCGACCTGTTCCGTGACGTCACCTGCGTGGACTACCTGGAGCGCCAGCCCCGCTTCGAGGTGGTCTACCACCTGTACAGCCTGTCCCACCGCCACGCGATCCGTTTGAAGGTACCCCTGGAGGAGGTGGACCTGGCGCTGGACAGTGTGGCCGAGGTGTGGCCGGCCGCCGAGTGGGGGGAACGCGAGGTCTTCGACCTCTTCGGGGTGCGGTTTGTGGGCCATCCCTTCCTGCGGCGGATCATCCTGTACGAGGAGTTCGAGGGCCACCCCCTCAGAAAGGACTACGCCAAACGGAAAAGCCAGCCGCGCATCGAGCTTCGCGCCCCCGAGCGGGACGCCATCGACGAGTTCGAGCTGTGGGGCAACCCGGCCGCCAGGGGGAAGCCATGACCACCCTCGAAGAGCTCCTCGACCGGGAGATGGAACAGGAGCTGTACACCGAGCCGATGGTCCTCAACCTGGGTCCCTCTCATCCGGTCACCCACGGGACGGTGCGGGTGATCCTCACCCTGGACGGGGAGACCGTGCTCCACTGCGACCCGGAGATCGGCTACTTGCATCGCGGGTTCGAGAAGGAAACGGAGAACTGCACCTACAGCCAGGTCTTTCCCTACACCGACCGGCTCAACTACGTCTCCCCGCTGCTCAACAACTTCGGCTACGCCATGACGGTGGAAAAGCTACTGGGAGTCCAGGTCCCCCCCCGCTGCAACTACATCCGGGTGATCATGGGAGAGCTCTCCCGCCTCGGCGACCACCTCACCTCCATCGGGGCCGGCTCGATGGAGCTGGCCGGCTTTACCCCCTTCCTCTACGCCGTCGAAGGTCGCGAGCTGACCTGGGACCTCATCGAGGAGGTCAGCGGTGCCCGACTCACCACGTCGTACGCCCGCATCGGCGGATTGGCCCACGACCTCACCCCCGGCTTCGCCGACCACTGGAAAGCGATCCGCCCGCACCTGTTGAAGATCCACCGGGACATCGACAAGCTGTTGACCCGCAACCGGATCTTCCTGGACCGCATGGAGGGCACCGGAGTCATCAGCGCCGACAAAGCCATCGCACATGGCTTCACCGGTCCCTGCCTGCGCAGCACCGGCGTGGACTACGACGTCCGCAAGGACCATCCCTACTTCGCCTATGGGGACCTCGAGTTCGAGGTCCCGGTCGGCACCCGCGGTGACAACTACGACCGCTACCTGGTCCGGATGGAGGAGATTCTCCAGTCGATCCGCATCATCGACCAGGCGCTGGCGCAGATACCGGATGGGCCCTACAAGGTGGACGACTACCGCATCATCCTGCCCGACAAAAACCAGGTCTACGACACCATCGAGGGGATGATGGCCCACTTCAAGGTGGTGTTCGAGGGGGTGCACGTCCCGGCGGGCGAGGTCTACGGCTACACCGAGGGTGCCAATGGAGAGCTGGGGTTCTACCTGGTATCGGACGGCAGCGGGCAGCCCTGGCGGCTGCACGTGCGACCGCCGGCCTTCTACCTCATGAGCGCCTTCTCCCGCATGATCGAGGGAGGGATGATCGCCGACATCATCCCCACCTTCGACAGCATCAACTATATCGCCGGCGAAGTGGACCGTTAGGGGATTGCCGATGCCCACCTGCACCATTGACGGACAGACGGTGACGGCGCCCGAGGGCACCACCATCCTGGGCGCAGCGGAGTCGATCGGGATCGCCATCCCCTACTTCTGCTTCCACCCCGCCCTGCAGGCGCCGGCCAACTGCCGGATGTGCCTGGTCGAGATCGAGGGCATGCCCAAGCTGGAGCCCTCCTGCCGGACACCGATCCGGGAGGGGATGGTAGTCCACACCTCCAGCCAGCGGGTGCTGGAGGCACGCCGAGGGGTATTGGAGTTCATCCTGATCAACCACCCCATCGACTGCCCCATCTGCGACCAGGCCGGCGAATGCTGGCTGCAGGATCACTACCTCCAGCACGACTTCGCCCCCTCTCGCCTCAAGACCGGCAAGGTCTCCAAGATCAAGGTCCACTCCATCGGGCCCGAGGTGATCTACGACGGGGAGCGCTGTATCCTGTGCACCCGCTGCGTCCGCTTCTGCGACGAGATCACCCGCACCGGCGAGCTGACCGTGGTCCAGCGCGGGGACACCTCGGAGATCCGGACCTTTCCAGGTAGGAAGCTGGACAATCCCTACTCCATGTGCACCGCCGACCTCTGTCCGGTGGGGGCCCTCACCACCCGCCACTTCCGCTTCCGTCGCCGGGTCTGGTTCTTGAAGACCACCCCCTCCATCTGCACCGGCTGCGCCCGCTGCTGCGCCGTGCACCTGGACCATTATCGCCAGCATGCGGAGCGCTACCTTCCCCGCTACCACCGCCAGGTCAACCAGTACTGGATGTGCGATGCGGGGCGCTACACCGTCGAGGAGATCCACGCCAACCGCCTGCTGGACATCGAGCTGGAAGGGCAGCGCTTCGAGCACTGGGCACAGGCGGTGGGACCCATCGCCAGACGCCTGGCCCATGCCGTGGACGGCGGGGTGCAACCGGCCCGCTGGGCCATGGTGCTCTCTCCCCAGAGCTCGACCGAAGGGTTGCTGGCGGCCGTCGAGTTCGCCCGGAGCTGCCTTGGAGAAGCTCGGCTGTACCGCGGAGGCAAGCCTTTGGGGACGGGAGACGACTTTCTCATCCACGCTGACCGCAACCCCAACAATGCCGGCCTGGATCGCGCGGCAGGCGACCAGCCGGTGGGAGAGATCGAGCAGCTGGCAGACCGGATGGAGGCCGGAGAGATCGATGCCCTCTACCTGATGGGCAGCCACCTCCCCGCCGACAACGAGCTGCTGCTCGGAAGGCTGCAGCGCGCACTGGCCATGCTCAAGCTGCTGGTGGTCCAATCGATCTGGAACACCCCTTTCGCCGAACGCGCCCACATCCTGCTCCCGGTCGCCAGCCATGCCGAGCAGACCGGTACCTACATCAACTGTGACGGCATCGTGCAAACCGTCGGGGCGGCTTTCCCCCCCCAGGGCAACAGCCTGCCGGACTGGGAGATCTTCTGGAAGCTGTCTGGGGCTCTGGACAGACCGCTCCCCTTCGCCTCCCCCAAAGAGGCGCTGGATCGCCTGGGGCTGGCGGCGACCGGCGAACAACCGCCCGACCCGGAAGCCGGCCGCATCCGTGCACCGCACGGCCCCAAGCGCCCGATACCACGACGCGGTGCCACACCGGTGGCGGGGAAAAGAGCATGAGGGCAACCGGTATCCTGTCCAAAAGACCGTCACCACCGGACCATCGGCCCACCAGGCCGACCTGCCTGGGTTGGCGGCGGGGCGCCAGGGCGGTCGCCAAGCGTCGAACCCACGCCGACCGCCGGGGAGAGCAGTCGAGGCCAAACCAGTCAACCTGCCGGGTGTGAAGGACATGTCCATCTGGATCATACTGCTCAAGGTCGTCGTCATCGCCTTTCTGTTCGTCATGACACTGGGCGCGCTCTTCACCTTGGTGGAGCGCAAGCAGAGCGCCCTGATCCAGAACCGGATGGGTCCCAACCGGGCCAACATCGGCCCCTTCCGGCTGGGGGGGGTGTTTCACATCATCGCCGACGCCATCAAGTCGCTGCTCAAGGAGGACATCGTCCCGGACAGCGCCCACCGGCGACTGCACTTCTGGGCCCCCATCATCGCCCTGATCCCCCCCCTGATCGTCATCGGCGTAGTCCCCTTCGCCGACACCTGGTGCTCGGGAACGGTCGTGGTGGACCTGGCGCTCGGCGCCCAGCAGCACGGGGTCGAGCAGTGCATGGCAGGGCCCGAACGGCTGCTCTTCCAGATCGCCGATATCGACGCCGGCTTCCTGTTCATCTTCGCCATCAGCTCGCTGGGGGTGTACGGAGTGGCGCTGGCGGGCTGGTCCTCCAACAACAAGTACGGGCTGTTGGGCGGGCTGCGCGCCTCGGCGCAGATGGTCTCCTACGAGGTCTCGATGCTGCTGGCGCTGGCCGGCATCGTCATGATCTACGGCTCCATCGACCTGAACGACATCGTGAGGGAGCAGGGGGAGCTTGTGTTCGGGTTTCTGCCCAAGTGGGGTATCCTGGTCCAGCCGGTGGCCTTCTTCCTGTTCTTTACGGCGGCCATCGCCGAGACCAAGCGGGCCCCCTTCGACATGCCCGAGGCGGACAGCGAGCTGGTGGCCGGGTACTTCACCGAGTACTCGGGGATGAAGTTCGCCTCCTTCATGTTCGCCGAGTTCATGGAGGTGGTGGTCCTGGGAACGGTGATGGCCACCGTGTTTCTGGGCGGATGGCAGCTGCCCTTTCTCTACGCCGACGGCTTCCACTTCGGGGGCGGTGGCCCGCATCTGGCGCTTCCCTACGGGCTGGTGGTGGTGATCCGGATCGCCACCTTCATCGGCAAGGTGCTCTTTCTGTGCTGGTTGCAGCTCCAGATCCGCTGGACCTACCCCCGGTTTCGATACGACCAGATCATGACGTTGGGCTGGAAGGTCCTCTTGCCGTTGAGCTTGGCGAACCTGGCGGTGACCGGTATTGTACTGCAGTGGTTCTGAGAGGAGGGCACGGCTGATGGCCACCACCAAGGTCCTCGCTCGAAAACGGCGCAGCGTTCGAGATCGCAGCTACCTGTGGGAGCTGGGGCGCGGCATCGCCGTCAGCACGCGCCAGTTCTTTCGCAACATCTTCGCCAGGCGGGACCTCTTCACCGTGCAGTACCCGGAGGAGCAGCGGGAATACCCCAGGCGCTACCGGGGCCTCCATCGGTTGATGCACCGCGAGGACGGCCAGGTACGGTGCGTGGCCTGCATGTGCTGCTCCACCGCCTGCCCCGCCGACTGCATCCATATCGTGGCCGCCGAGCACGAGGACCCGCGCATCGAGAAGTACCCGGCGCTGTTCGTCATCGATGAGCTTCGCTGCATCGTCTGCGGTTTCTGCGTGGAGGCTTGCCCCTGCGATGCCATCCGAATGGACTCGCAGCTCCACTGCGAGCCGTTCACCGACCGCCGCACCTCGTTCTTCGGCAAGAATGTCCTGATGGACATCGGTAGCCTGTCCAACGCCGTACAGGGCGGACGGATCAAGAAGCTGGCCAACTCGGAGCACTAGACCCCCTCGATGACCCTGCCCTCCCCTCTCAAGACCGCGCTCGCTGTCACCCCTGCCCTCCTGCTGGTCGCCGTGAGCCTCTGGGCGCTGGGCTCGCAACGGTGTGAGATGGCCAACGCGCCCAGCGAGCAGGAGTGGGCCCAGGCTCAGCGGATCGTGCTGGAAGGGTACCAGGCCGGCGACGTGGTCCGCACCGCCCCCTTCTGGGCCGACCAGGCCCGCGCCGGTCTGTACGACCTGACCTTCAACCTGACCATCCATCCCGAGGACGAGGAGCTGTACCTCTACGACCGCCTCTGGATCCTGGCCGACCGGGAGCACGCCGGACAGGCGCTGGAGGAGCTTCCCTCCACTTACACCCTGCTGGAGCGCTGGCAGCCCAGCGAGCGGACGACGGTCTTCCTGGTGGACATCCCCGAGCCCGACCACGTCCTGTTCGACATCGTCTCCGGCATCGAGGAGTTGCGTATGAGCCGGCGCTACCCCGATCGGGTGGAGCGCTGCGACCTGTTCGCCAACGGGGGCTGGCACTGCGGGCAGGTCGATCCCTGGCTGCACGTGACCCCCTCGGTGCAGGAGGTCGGGGGCACCCTGCGCCGCTGCCTGTTCTCGGCCATGCACCCCGACGCCGAGCTGGCGCTGACCTGGGAGCAGCTGGAGCTGGGCCGCTCGATCGAGGGCAACATCGGCAACACCATGCCTGCCATCCGCGCCGATCGCGGCTCGGACATCCACCTCCGGGTCGAGATCGACGGCCAGACCCGCCACCAGCTCACCTTCGGCAAGTGGGACCAGCCGTTCTTCCCCTTCTCGGTGGAAACCGGCGACCTGGCCGGGCAGCGCCACGACCTCACCTTCGTCCTGCAGGCCGACGACTTCTTCGACCGCTGGGTGTGCCTGAGGGCCAGGGTGTTGCGGTGACGCGACAAGCCGGCACTAGCCAGTAGCCAAGCCTGCCCCCAGACAAGCCCAACCACCAAGCCCGACCCAGGAGCATGTCTTTGATCTGCACTCTATTGATTTTCAAACTAAAAGGACTACTATTTATAGTGTCCATTGTGAGTTTGCACATGAGCGCTCGTGATCGGAGAGAACGGGAATCTGGACAGACCGCTCCACAGGGGAAGACATCCTCCAGGTTGTCCGCTGACCTATCGATTCTCCAGCTCAAGCAAGAGTTGAGTGGGCTGAGTACGGCAGAGCAGAAGTCTCGGCTGATCCCCCCACGTCCCTCCATGTTGATCCAACGAACGGACCAGTCTCGCATGCCAGATCTGAGTGGCGTGTCCTGCAAACCCTTATCGCAATCGGCGCCAATCCTTCAGGCAAAAGGCTGTCCAGAAGGTGTCTCGACAAGCCCAACCAGCATCGCACGCGAAGGCGTCAAGGGACCGAGTCGAGGTATCCCCTTCAAATCCGAGATGGAGCAGGCATTCGGCACTGACCTGGCAGCTGTTCAATGTCACACCGATAGTGTTGCCAACACTGCTTGCGCGCGTCTTGGTGCTCGAGCCTTTACACTCGGCAATCACATCGCATTCGATGGCTCGTCGCCCTCCAGGGGGGTCGTGGCACACGAAGTAGCCCATGTGTTCCAGCAGTCGGGTCAATCAAGAAAAACCGGATCGAAACGAAGCGGGGTGGATACCTCGGGAGAACCTCAAGCCCAAGCGGTCCAGCGCGCCGTCGAGTCGGGGCAGAGCGTAGACAGCGTGGCTCCAGATCTAGCCGTTCATACCATCGAAAGCCGGGAGGAAGAGACCCCTGCCTTGCTCGCCAACCCTGCCAGCTCGCTATTTACCATCGGGTTGGAGTTCTCTCCGGACGATTTCCTGACCGGATTTGAGTACACGATCTGGGACCGCGACCTGTTCCCAATACCGATTGCGCCTCCCTTTTTGTTGATGTCTATCAAGCCGTTCGCCAAGGTCAGGGGGGCGGTCGGGGGACGGTGGTCGGGCGAAGAAGGAACCGGCGTGCAAATGCAGGTCGAGGCTTCCGGAGGTATCACACTCAGGCTCTTTTCGGGAAAGCAAGGCGTCATAGAGCTCTACCTGGATGGCTCCACTTCCCTGGACGGATCTGGCAGGTTGCTGAGACGTCATGACAACTCGACACACCTGTCGGTCGACCTGACTGCGAGCATCACCGGATCGATTGGTTTGGAACTGGGCGGCGGCTGGTTGGATCTTTCGTACCAGCTGGGTTCGATAGACTTGTTCAGGCTCAGGAACATCGTGTTCGACAGTGGCGAGTTCAGACCACAGGGCGTCACGTTCGAATGGGGACCTGAAATCAGTGCGATTTTCGACAATATTGTCAATATCATCGAGGCGTTGTGGAATATTGTCGATCACCTGATTGGGACGATACGGGAACATCCCGATGCAATCTCCACGTCACCTTTGGGATTGGGACATCACCGCGAGCTTCACGGTGAACTTAAGGATTTTTCTGGTTTGTTCGAGATCATGCGCCGATCCAGGGACCGGCAACAGTGACCTTGAACAGACAAAGCCTACCCCAGCAGACAGAGCCTGCCCCAGAGGCGTGTGTTCTCTTATGATACTGGGCAGTTGGGACAAAGCCTGAACAAAGCCCGCCCCAGAGGCCTGCATTCTTTTGCGGTGCACATCGAGAACAACCAGGTCCTGGACACCGAGCAGGAACATGTTACCGAAGCTGGATACAAGGACAGAGCTTACCAGCGGGTTGGAGGATCCCACCATGGTTGATCCAGCCCATCGGCGCTCAGACGGTTTGGAGGTTGAAGGGGCGGGTTCTCCCAGAAGCTGCGTATTCTGCGACATCCTGGCGGGTAAGGAGCCCGGGTTCATCGTGCACGAGAACGAGCTGGCGGTGGCGCTGCTGGACATCAACCCACTGGCCCGCGGGCACTGCCTGGTGCTTCCGCGACGCCATGTCCCCTGGTGGCACGACATGTCCGCCGAGGAAACGGCCGCCGTGTTCCAGCTGGCCCGAGAGGTCGCCGAGCGGATCATGGCGTCCCTGAAGCCGGAGTTCGTGGCGATGTACGTCCGCGGCCGGCGGATCCCACACACGCATGTCTTCCTGGTGCCCACCAACCAGGGTGAACCGTTCGACCGCCACTTCAATGCGCTGGAAGGGTTCCAGGAGGCGGCCCAATCACTGGCCAGTCTGGGGAACCCCGAGCAGCTCGACCTCGTATGGCAGCAACTGAAGATCTTGTGAACGCGACTGTAACGAAGCGCAGCCTCACGCGTTTACCTTGGGACAGGGAGAGCTCATGGCTGGCATGAGGTGAACCGTACCGCCAACGATCGGGTCTCTGGATCGACAACAGACTGGAGAAGAACCCGCTGGCCTGTCCTCCCGTTGGGGTGGGAATCCAGGCATCATGGCGAGTTGTTGGCGGTTCTATTGCTGTCATCAGAACAGGGAGTCCCTCGTGATACCGAGTTCCATCATGAAATGTCTGGCCTGCATCGGCCTTGTGCCGCTGTTTAGCCTGCTTTTTCCGGCCCTGGCCCTGGCCTTGGCGCCCACGGAACCGCCGGCGTCTCCCCATGGTCGAGAGCTCGCACAAATGCCGGAAGGCAGCGCGGTGGTTCCACTGCCCACAGACACCCCAACTTCGCCAATGGAGCCCGCAACGCCTGAAGCGATGGACTGGCAAGCGATCCCGGACCGCATCAAGGCGTTGCAAGCCGAGATAGAGTGGAACCAGGAACAGGCCAGGGACGGTCTGGGCTTCGATCCCAACCGGTACTTCGAGATCCTGACCCATATCGCCATGGAGCCGGGATGGGTGTTGGATTGGGTGTACCTGTGCGATGGGATGTACGGTCAGCCCATTCTCTATGCTCGCCCCGAGACGATGCCGCGTTTCCAGAGCTTTGAGGAATACGTTTACAAGATCGCCAGCCGTGAGGCAGCCCAGGAGCTACTCGATCGCCTGGTCTACGTGGTCTCGGAATGGGGATACACCGAACGCATGACGTTGCTGACGGTCGCCACCTTCAACACCATGTGGGATTGGCGCAATCACCTGGTCGTCGACGGCTCGGACGTGGGGTACTTCGAGATCCTGGTGCTGCAGCTGCTGGAAGAGCAGTTCAATCGACACGGGGTGTCGAACCAGGTTGACACGGTACTGGTATGCTCCCCTGAAAAGGTGGAGGAGGTCATCCAAGGACGCCATGGCGTGGACCAGACCCCACTGCCCCAGTACGTGGCCAGCGCAGCCAGAGCGTCGTTTTCTCCCGTGCGCATCGAGCGACAGGGGGATCAGGTGACAATCGATCTTGAGCTCTTTCGGGCTGGGGGGGGGTTCGTCCAAATGACGGCCATCCTGCCGCTCAGTGACCCATTTACCAAGGTTACCACCAGTTACGAGTGGCTGGCAGCCTGTCACTACCATACCAACCGACTGGAATGAAAACTGCTTGGGCGAACAGCGGAACCTGGACTTTCACCAAGCCGGAGGGTGGACACCGGGACCCGCCGAGCGGCTACCGTGAGGTAACCGCCGGTGGGTGGTGGAGTCGCGTAGGTGAGGGGAAATGCCCAGGCTCGGCCCCGTGTAACCAGCACAATCGTCTTGGGCAATAGGAATCGACTACGTGGCGGTCTGTTCGACAGCAACCTATAGGAAGTTGGGTCAGGCCGATCGGGTCGTGAACCATAGACCCACCCTGGCAGTTTGTAGAAACGAAGCATCGTTGTTTGAATAATCCCTGGTTGTCGTGTCTCCAGCCACTATTCACTCTGTACTTGTCCGACCGACCCCGGTCTTGACGACCTTCCTGAGCTATGCACGGGGGTAGCCGAATCAGGATTCAGCGGGCTGCCAGTTC
>JAFGEP010000074.1 GCA_016931535.1 Bradymonadales bacterium | reverse complement strand
GGCGTCTAGAGGGGCTCGGCGGGCCACCTCGGGACAGAAGTGGCACCAGATGAATCGTCTCCCCCCGGTTCTGTCCCCAAAACCGGCAAGTGTGAAGCAGATGCTGACTCACGGAGGCACGGTGTCCTTCGGACAAGTACGGAACTTGTGGGATCATGGAGATGTGATCAAGGATCAGGGCTTCGCCCTGGGAACCAGGAACCGAACCCGGTCAAGCCCTGTAAGGGCGTGACATAAGGGATCAACACTCGATGATCACACCCGGTCCACGGCTCGCCGTTGCGACGGGCCCTTCCCGGCGATAGAATCGGCCGACAATCGGGAGGATCCCCATGAGCCTTCAGGAGTTCGAGAGGAGACTGACCGCCGGCCAGCGGCAGGTGATGGATGAGCTGACCACCCCCGTGAAGATCCAGGATTTCCTGGACTCGCTTCGCTACAACCACGCCGACATCAACCGCAGCCCGCTCACGATGCTCGACGTCCGCGAGGCCCATTGCCTGGACGGGGCGCTGTTTGCCGTCGCGGCCCTTCGCCGGTTGGGCCATCCTCCCCTCATCGTGGATCTGCTGCCCGAGCCCGGTCTGGACGACGACCATGTCCTGGCGGTGTACAAGCACCGGGGCCGCTGGGGCTCGCTCGCCAAGTCCAACTTCGTGGGGCTGCGCTCGCGCCAGCCGGTGTACCGCACCATCCGCGAGCTGGTCATGTCCTACTTCGAGCACTACTACAACCTGGACTGGGTCAGGACGCTGCGGGGGTACTCCCGCCTCATCAACATGAAAGGCTGGGACAAGACCGGCTGGATGTGGGACGACACCGGCGTGGACAAGCTGGAGCGCTACCTCAAGACCATCACCGGGTTCTCCCTCATCACTCCGGAGATGGCGGCCGACTTGCCCCTCATGGACCGCCGCTCGTTCGAGGGCAACCTCTACCAGGCCAACATGGACGAGATCTTCGTGCCACCGCGCTGACCGGATGTCCAGCTCCACCGCACCGGTCGCGCCTCGCGGCCACAAGCTGGCTGCAGACCGCTCTCAATCGCACCAGTCGCGCCATCCCCACACCGTGTCGACTCGAAGGGGGTGAGCGGCGCCGAAGCCGTAGCGGTTGGCGGCCTCTTGGCAGTCCGGCCACTTCTCGACCGTCTCCCAGCTACCCCGGGTGTACTTGTAGTCGAACCACTCCCCCCGGGGCACCGACAGAAAGCCGTGGGCCACGTTGGGGTCTTCGGTCCATTCCAGCGGCTGGTGGTTCCACCCGTTGGCGGTGCTGGCCACGTGGATGGGTGGATCGTGCGGTGTCCCCTCCGGGACCGTGACCTCCAGCTCGACCGAGACCGGTGGTCGGAGGTCAGCCACGGCGATGTCGTAGGACATGCTCAGGGTGAAGTCGTCGTCGTCCGGCATGACCACGACCAGCGAGCGGTCCCGCTCGTCTCGCCACCAGCCGGATCCCAGGGCCAATGCCTGCTCCAGGCCGGGGCGCTCGGGAATCGAGGAGCCCGAGAGCAAAACCCCCTGCACCTCGCCGTCGACCCGCCACACCCGAAGGATCAGCGACCGGTCCGGCGGTCGGTAGCTCCCCGGGTTCGCGCTGGCTAAAAGCAGGGCACCCGTCTCGGTTCCGGTCAAGGTGTAGGTGATTCGCCAGTAAGCCTGGTTGTGCAGGTAGCCGAAGCCGTCACCCGCATCCTCGTAGTAGATGAAGCGGGTCTCGGAGCCAGACGGGTACAGGTCCAGGTACAGCGGCGCCAGCGGAGCCGCGTCGCTTGCGGGCATCTCCGGACCGTGGGGGATGATGGCCCCTTCCCTGACGTAGGTCGGCAAGGCGGCCAGGGTGACTGGAAGGCTCACGTTCGATGGCCCCTGGTACAGCGCCCCGGAGTAGCGCTCGAACCAGCGGCCTTCCGGGAGCTGGATGGCTCTCTCGGTGGCGCTCTGCTCCAGTACGGGGGCAACCAGCAGAAAGGGACCCAGCATCGCCTGGTCCTGCAGCCGCTCGAACCGGGAATCGTCCGGAAACTCGTAGATCAGGGGCCGCAGCAAGGGCTCGCCGGTCTCGGTGGCCGAGGCGATCAGGCTGTAGAGGTAGGGCAAAAGCTGGTACCGCCGGGAGATGTGGATCCGGCTGAGTTCGGTCACCTCGATGCCGAAGGCCCAGGGCTCCTGGTCGTTCACTCCGCTGGTGACATGCCCCCGGAAGAAGGGGGAGATGGAGCCCAGCGCCATCCAGCGGGCGAACAGCTCGGGGGTGGCGCCTCCGGAGTAGCCGCCCACGTCGCTCCCCACCAGCGGCACCCCCGACAGCCCCAGGTTGAGCAGCATCGGCAGCGTCTCTGCGAGGTTGGTCCACCGGCTGGGAGCATCGCCGGTCCAGACCGCGGCATAACGCTGGATCCCGGCATATCCGGCCCGGCTCAGGATGAACGGCCGCCTCGACGGCGCCCGAGCCTGCATGCCCTCGTGGGTGGCGCGCGCCTGGCTGAGGGCGTAGACGTTGTGGACCTCGGCCATGGTGGTGGCGATGCTCTCTCCGAACGCCACCACCTCGTCCGGTATGCTGTTGCCACCCCCGCTCTCCGGAAAGGTCGTCGGCTCGTTGACATCCAGCCAGATGCCGCCCACCCCCCGGTCCACCACCCCGCCCACCTGAGCCGCCCACCAGGCGCGCGCTTGGGGAAGGGTGAAGTCGGGAAAGGCCGCGTCCCCAGGCCACACCACCCCCTGGTACAGCTCCCCGTCGGGCCAGCGCAGAAACACATCCGCCGAAAGCCCTCCCGTGTAGACATCCCATCCGGGATCCACCTTGATCCCCGGATCGGCGATGACCACCACCTTGAACCCCTCGGCGGCCAGATCCTGGACCAGGCCGGCGGGATCTGGAAACTGGGCGGCGTCCCAGGTGAAGGTCCGAAAGCCGTCCATGTGCTGGATATCCAGCCAGATCGCGTCGGCAGGAATGCCGAGCTCTCGGAAACGCGCGGCAACCTCCCGAACCCGCGAATCGGGCGCATAGCCCCAGCGGGACTGGTGGTAGCCCAGCGCCCAGCGGGGTGGCAGCGACGAACGGCCGGTGAGGCGAGTGTAGCGTTGCACCACCTCCGCCATGGTGGGACCCGCGATCAGGTACTGGTCGATCGCGCCGCCGTAGGCCGTGATGGTGTATCGCTCGGCGTCCGATGCCGCCAGGTCGACCGTCATCCGATGTGGATTGTCGGTGAACAAGCCGTATGCCTGTGCCTGCCTCAGGCCGATCAGAAACGGGATGGACAGGTAGAGCGGGTCGGCTCCAGGAGGAAACCCGCCGTACTCGGCACTGTAGGCGTCGGTGTTCCAGAAGGTCTGGCGGCTGCCGCGCCGCTCCAGGGGACCGGCATGTTCCCCCAGGCCATAGAACCGCTCGGTTGCGGGGGTGATTCGAGTCACCGCGGTCGTGGGGACGGATTGTCCCTCCAGCAGGGCCGTGCCCGCGCTCCAGCCACCGTCGGCCGGATCCTCCAGCAGAACCAGCCCGTCGGCCTGGGTTACCCGCAGGCGGCAGCCCGTCGACTCCCCTTCGATCGCGAGACCGGCCAGGCACAGCTCTACCCCCCATCCGGTCTGCCCGACAAACATCTCCTCGTCCAGCGCATGCAACGGGCCCGTCACCGCCCAGGATCGACTCGGCGCTGCCGTGCCGACCGCCCCATAGACCATCCGGACCACCCCGTCCTGCAGCGCCTGGAGGGTCAGATCGACCTCAGGACAGTGGAGCACCAGGGTGGCCGACTCCCGGTCCCAGTCGGTCCACTCCGGGGCATCTCCGGCGCCCGAGCAATGCGGATACCGGGCTGTCCCCTCCTCTTCCTCCCTGTCGACCAGAAGGCGATCCGGCTCCGCGTCCGCACCTGTTTCCGCATCGAGCGGCTGCTCGTCCGGCAGATCCGGCGCGATCTCCTGGTCCGGCCGATCTCCGGTCGATGGCTCGTCGCTACAAGCATGGAGGCAAAGGCAAAGCAAGGCCACGGCACCCGGCCGCAACCGGTCGGGAAGCAACCAACCGGCGCGATACGGCCTGCCGGGCCTGCGCGACCCCATCCCTCCTGCTTGGATGTCCTCCCGATCCGCCTCGGCCATATCCCCTCCTGGTGCACAGGACATCGGCTGCCCGCCGGTGATCTCTTCTCGCCGAACGACCCCTGCCGAAGCCGACCGCTCCGATCCGTCGAGGACCAGGCCGCTGGGGACCGCACCGGCCCGGCCTTCTCCATACGCTGCGTCTGCACGGGTCGCGATCCGATGCCCCGCTGAGAGCCGAACCCGTCGCACCACCAGCCGGGTCGCTCGGCACTCGGGTGTGATCGGGATCCGTGGATCAGCGTTTGGTGGGTCCCAATCAACCATGGTCAACCGGCCCAACATCCGGCGCGCGGGGCATGGTTCAATCCGAGTGCGAACCCCGTCAGGGGTTTGTGGCCGAAGGATTGGACCATGCCCCGCGCAACGCATCCTGATCATACCCTCGGCACTCTGGCGCCTGGCAGGGCCTCCAACCTGCTGGTATCATACCTGCGACCGCCTGCCGCCACCAACCTTACCGGGTGTAGGGGGCGATCATCGAACGTTGATGGAAGCGACAGGAGTACACTGAACTTTCCAATCGACCACCATCGTGACGACCTACGCGGTTGCTTCACCGGACTGTACCGTGACTTACAGGGGGCAAGCACAATATTCCTCTCTCTCCCCGAGCTGGTTCTTGATCACATCTCGGGTCACGACAACCGACAAGGGCGAGTCCTTCAGGGAAATACTGGTGTTGGGTGTCGCCCCTTACGGGGCTTGGTCTGCATGGATGCCGTACACCCCGGGCTAAAGCCCGGGGCTACAACAGTTGCGCCCCTGACGGGGCGCTCGAGCCTCTGTCCACTGGACGAGATTGGAAGCGGAAGACTGGGTCGAATTCTGGATGCTCTGGATCAGCGCTCGAGCCTCTGGTCACCGGGCGAGATTGGAAAGGACTTCCGGTGGTGGCGTCAATACCGGATGGACGCTCAGAGCCAAAGCGGATTTGACCCAGACCAGAAAGTGGGGTTGACGGGTTGGCCGCC
>JAFGEP010000073.1 GCA_016931535.1 Bradymonadales bacterium | reverse complement strand
AGACAAGCTTCTGACCGGTCTGAAGGTCCAGAAGGTGCAGCAGGGGGCGACCGCCTACTGGCAACGTACCGAGCTCACCTCGGCCCAGGAAGAGCTGCTGCGGGCCATGAAGATACCTGTACCACCGAAGACCTGGTCCCTGGATCGACACAAAACCGGGGCCCAGCCATGACGGAAGAACGCTATTTACCTAGCTCCGGGGAGATCAGGCTGTGGAAACTGTCGAATAGACGTTCGTCACACCGGTTGGGTCCCCATTTTCGAGGTGATTCCCCTGGATCCCGGCGAGACCGGGCCGGTCACCCTGCGCTTCGCGATCGCCGATGGCTGGGACCGCGCCTTCGACTCGGTCCTCCTGGTCGACGATGTCCGCCTGGAGTAGGTGGGACCCCTGTGCTCCTTCAGGTCTGACCGCCTGCCCTCACCCGTAGGATGGCGTACATCCATCCACCTGGCCAACTGTCCTGCGGTATCCAGGACAACATGGAACCGGGCCACCGCCAACTGCCGTCATTCTCTCTCGATCATTCTGCCTCGTCTCGATCGGCCGGGTGTTCTTCGAGCAGTTTCCTACAAACTGTTTCCAGGGTGTGGAGCTTGTTTTGAAGCACATCCCAGACCACGGGAAGGCTCACACCGAAGTACTGGTGAACCAGGATATTGCGCAGCCCGATGATTTTCCTCCATTCAACGGGCCTGGTCATTTCTTTGATCGATTCAGGCAAGTGACCTGCTGCCTCTCCGATGATTTCCAGGTTTCGCACCACGGCGTCCTGTGTCTTCCGGTCCCGCTCGAACGATTCAAGATCCAGCGAAAGGGTGTATTCCCGGATTCGATCGATCGCATCAAGGATGTCGTCGAGAACCAGCCGATGGTCTCTAGGCATAGACAACCTCTTTCTCGATGATCGGCCTCAATCTGGGCTTGATCGTGTCCATCATCACCAGATCGACGGGGCGTCCCAGGACCTCCTCCAGCCTGAATTTCAGATCCATGTAGTGATCAAAGGTCGGCTCGGCCAGCTCCACCAGGATATCCACATCGCTGTCAGGTCGCTCCTCTCCCCTGGCAAATGATCCGAAGACGCCGATCCGTACCACGCTGAACCGCTCGGCCAGCTCTTCCCGCAGCTCTGAGAGCTTTTGTATGATCGCTGGTCCAGACATTGCCCCCCCTCCTTGCCTTGCTTGGACGCCGGTCGGTCACACTGCCGGTCCGGCTGCAATGGCACAGGATCACAATATGGCGGTCGCCGGTATGGTTGTCAAACCGACACAGGGCCACTATCAAGGCTGCTGTTCGAGATGCTCCGTTTCGCATCCGTCAGAGACCCGGGCACCTACCCTGGTTGCATACATGCCCGGTACACGAAAACGGGTACAAGCTCTTGAACCGGTTCAGGCGACCGGGCGGCTCGGTTTGACAATCGCGGGAAGGGAAAATACCTTGAAAGTACTTGTTAGGGCGTGATGGGCGTGATTCCCAACTCGGTCAGGGACGGGGTCTGCCAGATCCTCATCGGCTTCGCCTTCCGCGCTTCGCGCGGGCTCGGACTGGCTGGACCCCGTCCCTGACCGGAGAAAAGATCATACCCGGCGTGATCAGGATGCGTTCAAGGGGTGTTGCCCAATCCTTCGGCCACAAACCCCTGGCTTGGTGCTCATGAAGCCGATGCACACCATCAGCCTACTCGGTACTCAATTCGGGTTGCTCGTTCTTGGCTTGCTGCTCGCCCTGTGCACCACGTCCCAGGCCGGCACCATCCTGGCCGAGTTCCGGTCCAACCCCCCGGCGGGACTTCCCTTCGAGCTGCACGGCGACGTCGTCGGCCACGCAGGGGTCGCCAATCCGGCCCTCCTGCAGGTGGTGGAGGTGGACCAGGCTGGTAATGTCATCGGCACCTGCACCGCCCAGTTCAATACCTGGCTCGGTTCCGGCGATAGCGACTTTGCGGGTAGCGCCTTCTTTGTTCCGCCAGAGATCCGGCCGCCACCGCGCCGTTTCTTGATCCGTTCCACCGGCTCGGCGATCCCGAGCGACGGGGAGCCCCTGGCTTCGACAGAGGGAGCCGATGTGTTGGTGGATAACGGCCACTTCACACTCCGTCACCCGGCGGCACAGGGAGGCCTTCCCGAGCGGATCGACTTCGCTTCCGGCGCCGCGCTCACCCTCGAATGGGAAGACCGGCTATACCGCGCCGACCAGGGATGGTTCTGGCCCAGGGCCGATTCGCAGGCCGAGGTCACCATCCTGGCCAACGGCGAGCTGGCCGCCGTCGTCGAGGTGAGAGCACGGTACCTGGAGCGGAACAGCGGCAACGCCCACCCGGCCGATCCGCGGTTGGCCTACCGCTTCACCTACTATGCAGACAGCCCCCTGGTCCGGCTAGAAAGCTCCACGAGCCAGGCGTCGGATTTCCCCTGGCCCGAGCTCCATGTCGCCCACTTGAGTCGACCCGGCGTTTCCAGCTCTGCGAGCTGGGCCGCGGCCAACGTGACCACCACGGGCTACGGACAGGAAGCGACGGGAGGGTTGCCGGATCTGAGCCGGACGCTGATGGCGACCCGCTGGGCAGCTATCTGGGGAGCGAGCACGGCCACTCCGCCAGCCAGCGTCGGGCTGGCTGTCATGCTGGAGGGCGAAAGCGAGCACAGCGAGCACCAGGTCCGCCTCTACAGCAGCGCCGACGACAGCTACAACTACCTGGCCGGACAGTGGCTGCGCCTGGATTCGCTTTCTGCCGAAACTCTGGTCTGGCTGGGCTTTTACGACCTGCCGGAGCTCCTGCCTACAATCCGCTCCCACTGGGAGCAGCTCTCCCTCGTCAGCCCGGGTCGAGTGCTGGCCAGCGGCGCGCTGTCGGAGGTGCAGGCAGAGCGGGAAGCGCTGCCATCCTTTGCTCCAGAGCAGGCGGTCGGGCGCATGCTGCGCCATCAGCTCGAGGAGCTGGGTCGATCTGCCGAACAGCTCGATCCCTATTCCGAGTGGCAGACCAGGATGGAGGCCTGGCGCCAGGTCAACGAGCAGCTCACATCGAGCTCGGCACGCCAGGCCTCGGTCGAGCTTCCCTGGGCCGGCGAGGGCCCGACCGCCGATACGGTCTACTTCGTCGATCGCGACTACCTGCTGGGGTTCGACGGTTTGAACACCCTGGCTCTTGCGGCCATCTTCCACGATGCGAGCCGCACCCACTTCATGGCGCCTGGAGCACGAGCTTCTCTGTTTTCCGCCATCTTCGTGGAGGCCTCGGAGGAGACCGCGTCGGAGGCGACCTACCGCCTGGATGCGTTGCGCGCGCAAGGAGCCGACTGGACATTCGATACCGAAGATCGCAGCCTCCAGCTTACCTATCGGCGGGAGCTCGAGGTTCCCACCGACGAGGTCGGAGCGAGCGTCACCGAGACGGTCCGGGCGGCGCTGACCATCCAGGGCGACGGGGCGTCGGCCAGCCTGAGCGGGATGGT
>JAFGEP010000007.1 GCA_016931535.1 Bradymonadales bacterium | reverse complement strand
GATCTGCTTGGCGAAGGTCCAGCTCGAGTCCACCCACATCGAGAGCTCGTCCTTCTTGAACCAGGCGACGATGCTCGCGACCAGGGCGAACAGGAGCACGCCGGTCACGATCCACTTCGCCGAATGGATGGCCGCCCACACCCCGCCTTCCCCATCTGAGGGCTTTCCCCAGTTGGCAAACACCAGGATCCCGACCATGGCCGCGAAGTAGATGCCGTCCTGCCACAGGGTTCGCCCTTTCTCGTCATCCGGCATCACCACCGGGCCATTGGCCTGCCGTGCCGCTTCTTCCTTGCGAAAGATGAGGTGCATGAGAAGACCGATGACCACGGCGAACACGATGGCGCCGACCGCTCGGGCGATCCCGAGCTCCATCCCGAGTACACGCGCCGTGAGGATGATGGCGAGGACGTTGATGGCCGGACCGGAGTACAGGAACGCCGTCGCCGGCCCGAGCCCCGCGCCCCGCTTGTGGATGCTCGCAAAGAGGGGGAGGACCGTGCAGGAGCAGACCGCCAGGATGGTACCCGAGACCGCAGCCACAGGGTAGGCGACGACCTTTGTCGCCTTGGGGCCGAGATACTTCATCACCGCGCCCTGGCTCACGAAGACGCTGATCGCCCCGGCGATGAAGAAGGCCGGGACCAGGCAGAGCAGGACGTGCTCCCGGGCATACCACTTCACCAGCGAAAGACTCTCGTGGATGGCGCTCCAGAACTGCTCGTTGCCAACGGGCAAGAACCAGCAAGCCACAAAGATGGCGACGATGATCGCGAGCTTCGTCCGTTCCTTCATGCCCTCACTCCGTGAGCCGCGTGGCGACTTGGCCAAATCAACAACCTGTGCTGCCGATCAATAGTTGTTCACCGACCTTGCCGGGTCATACAAGTGGCGTCACGGTTCGCGCTCTCGATCCACCTCTGCAGGTCCTGCAGAAGCTGGCCAGAATCGGGGTGGTCCACCAGCTTGGCGCACAGCGTGTCGAGCAGGGCGCGCTCCATCTCGTCTTGGGGCGAAACGATCGAGTAGTGGGTCCATGTCCCTTCCCTGCGGTCAACTACCAGACCCGCGTGGCGCAAGGTAGCCAGGTGTCTGGAGGCCTTGGACTGGGTGATGCCGAGGGCCTGCATCAGATCACAGACACACAGCTCCCGGCGGTTGGACAGGAGCCAGAGCATCCGAAGCCGGGTCTCATCGGCCAGGACCTTCAGGAATCGGGCAACAGCTCTCACGGCGACCTCCATGCCGGTATCCTTCAAACCGTATAACCGGTTGTACGAATATTGTCCAGGGGACCTGCTCCGGGGTTGAATTATCGGTTCTTTCAATTACTCGGGGTCTGCCAGGTGCCGACTCCACATTTGGAAGAGGTCGCTCGTGAAGAGCTGGTTCAGACCAGCCAGGCCCTTCTCGTGGGGGTGTGTGGGCGAATCGGCACCTTAACGGCTGTCGGCCTGTCCGCAAGTGGAATCGACTGCCACAAGCAAGGAACGGACGGGGAGTTCAGATCGAGTCGATCGGCGGGCAAAAAACCGCTTGTTTGGTTCGTGGAGGAGTAGTACAGGATATTTCTCAATACCCTGGAGACAGAACATGACTAGAGCCAGACAGGTCAAGGCGAAGCCCAAGAGAAAGGCCGACAAGAAAAGAACGCTGCGCCAAGTCGACGATTCGATCCTGCAGCTCCGGTTGACGATCCAGGAATCTTGCCCGCGCATCTGGCGAGAGGTCCTGGTCCCCGCGGAGTTCCCGCTGAGTGACCTGCACCTGGTCATCCAGGCGGCGATGGGCTGGTCGAACAGGGAGGTTCACCAGTTCGAGATGGAGGACAAGGGATATGCGCCACCGGAGCAGGCCGCCGGGTCCGGGTTGGAGGACGAGCAGGAGGTAACGGTGGGGGCGCTCCTACCCAGGCCGAAAATGAGCATCTACTACGCCTACGATTACATCAGGGGGGACTATTTCGAGGTGGACGTCCGCCTGGTACAGCGGCAAGCAAAGCAGGAGGGGGAGATCTATCCGCGTTGCATCGCAGGTGCCCACGCCGGTCCACTGGAGGGCGGTGAAGGCATCTGGACCTACAACGAAATGGCGGAGGCCTGGCGGATGAAGGAGGAGATCGACGAGGAGACGAGGAGATGGCTGGGACCCGCCTTCGATCCCGATCGGTTCGACCTGGAGGAGACCGACCGGCAGGTCCGGGCCTACCGGGAGCTGGCTGAGTCCCAGGGGCCCGGGACGACCAGGGGGGATGAGGAGGAGTTCGAGCCCTGGGGTGAGGACGATGAGGATTGGCTGTTCCCCTATGATGCGAACGAGGGGCCCGATCCGGAGCGATGGCTGGAGCTGGACGAATCGGAGCGGATAGAGGCTGTGATGGGTTATCACGAGGTGATGCAACGCGAGCTTGGGCAGAGAGGGGCGGATCCGGCGTTGCATGCCATGATGCACGCGGTGGTCGAGACGCAGCTGGCGGATGGTAGCCTCAAGGCGGTGCCCGCAGCGCTCGAGCGACTGGAAGGGCAAGGGTTGAGCCGCCATGACGCCGTACACGCCATCGGGGGTATAGTGGCCAAGCACCTGTGGAGGATGATGAAAGAACAGGTCGAGTTCGACGAGGAGCGGTACAACAGCGAGCTCGGCCGGCTGACCCGAGAGTCCTGGGAGGCGCTGGCCGATGAGGACACCGAGTAGAGCGGGAGCTGGTTGTCCTCGGCAGGTGGGAGATGGGCGCCAGTGGTGGGCAGTCAGGGTTCCTGGTCGGAGCCCGGGGTTTCCAGTCCATACTTCTGCATGAGCTTTCGGAAGTACTTGCGGTCGATGCTGGCTTCGCGGGCGGAGGCGGAGATGTTGAAGTCATTTTTCTTGAGCACGGCCGCCAGGTAGTCTTTTTCAAAGGTGGCCAGCCAGGTTTCCTTGGCATCTTTGAAGCTCATTTCAGCCAGATCGGAGGGCACCGGGCTGTCCGGGTAGGTATCGTGGAGCTCGGGCTGGGCAAGGGCTGGTCCTACCAGGTGCGCGATGTGATCGGGGAGGTCCTCGATCTCGAGGACGGGTCCTTTTGCGAAGGAGCAGGCACGCTCGACGACGTTGGCCAGCTCGCGCACATTGCCGGGCCAGGAGTAGACCTCCAGGGCCCGCATGGCGGGTGCCGAGACGGCGGTCAGCCGACGGTAGCCTTCCTGGGTGCGGTTGGCACCCTCCTTGGAGAGGAAATGCTCGACCAGCAGGGGGATATCGTCGGGTCGTTCCCGCAGGGGAGGTAGCAGGAGGCGAACCACGCTGAGGCGGTAGAAGAGGTCCTCTCGGAACCTGCCTTCGCGCACCTCCTTGGCCAGGTCCCGGTTGGTGGCGGCGATGACGCGGACATCGACCGGGGTGGAGCGGTTGGAGCCGACCGATCGCACCTCGCGGGTTTCGAGCACCCGCAGGAGCTTGGGCTGGAGGTCGAGGCTGAGCTCGCCGATCTCGTCGAGGAAGATGGTGCCCCGGTGGGCCATCTGGAAGAGGCCTTGTCGGGAGCGCAGCGCACCGGTGAAGGCGCCTTTCTCGTGTCCGAACAGCTCGCTTTCGATGAGGTTTTCGGGCACGGCGCCGCAGTCGAAGACGATGAAGGGGCCCTTGGAACGGTTGCTCTTGTTGTGGATGGTCCGGGCCACCACCTCTTTCCCGGTGCCGGTTTCGCCCTCGAGGATCACCGTGGCGGCGCTGGGGGAGATCCGTTCGAGGATGTTGAAGATCTGTCGCATGCGCAGGTTCTGGCCGACGATCTCGCCGTATCGGGTGAGGTTGGCGGGTTCGACCCGGATATGCTCCTCGATGGGCTCGAAGGCGAGCTCGACGTGACTGAGCTTGATACGGGAGCCCTTGGTCAGGAAGGCTTCGCGGATGCGAACCCCATCGAGGTAGGTCCCGTTGGTGCTGGCCAGGTCCTTGAGGATGTAGTTATCTTCTTCCTGTACGATCTGGCAATGGAAGCGGCTGACGGTATCCTCGTCCACGACCACGTCGTTTTCGTTGAGGGAACCGATGCGGACGATGGGCTGGTCGAAGAGGTAGACCTGGGGCTCGCCCTGGGGGTCGGTGCGAACCAGGCGGCAGCGCCGCAAGTGGATTGTTTGCTCCTCCACATCGGTTATAGAGACGATGCGGGTTGCGAACCGGTCACGTTCGTCTGTCTTCATGGTGTTCGAGGTCCTGTGCAGTGTGGGCCACCCGTGGCGGTGTGACCTGGTTTGGCGGGGAGGAGCTTGGCCGTTGACCGTTCTGTCAAGCGGCCCATATAATTTTGGTGAGCGATGCACGGTGTTGCGGTTTGCGGTTGCGGTGGTCTTGCATGAACGTACCGGAGCGATTGGGAAAATACCTGCTGGTGGAGCGCATCGCCGTGGGCGGGATGGCCGAGATCTTCAAGGCCCGGGCGGTGGGGTTTGGCGGTTTCAAGAAGGTGCTGGCGATCAAGCGGTTGCATGCCAAGTACTGCCAGGACGCCGACTTCATCAAGATGCTGATCGACGAGGCCAAGATCGCGGTTCAGCTTTCTCACCGCAACATCGGGCAGATCTTCGACCTGGATCGGATCGGGGATGTGTACTTCATCTGCATGGAGTACGTGGACGGTCGAGATCTGAACCGGCTCTTGCGTCGTCTGGCGGAGATGAAGCGGGATCTGCCGCTGGACATCGCCTGCTTTGTCGCCAGGGAGATCTGTTCCGGACTGGATTACGCGCATCGCAAGGTCGCTCCGGACGGGACGCCGCTCAGGATCATCCATCGCGACGTCAGCCCGCAGAACATCCTGATTTCCTGGGAAGGCGAGGTCAAAATCATCGACTTCGGAATCGCCAAGGCTGCCTTGAGAGCTTACGACACCGAGTCGGGCATCATCAAGGGGAAGTTCTACTACATGTCGCCGGAGCAGGCGCGGGGCGTGCAGATCGACCATCGCAGCGATGTGTTCTCCCTGGGGGTCGTCCTGTACGAGAGCCTGACAGGCGACCTCTTGTACGGCGGCCTGGACGATGACGACGAGGCGCTGTTGGACCGGGTCCGCCAGGCCCACGTGAACCCGCCCAGCTTGCTGCGACCCGAGATTCCACCCAAGCTGGACCAGATCGTGCTGCGGGCCCTGGCCAAGAACCCCAGGGAACGCTACCAGTCGGCCGCCGCCTTCGGGGATGCCCTGTCGCGCTACCTTCAGCAAGCCCACCCCCGAACCGACATGATCTCGTTGGCCACCTTCATGCGACAGACCTTCGAGAAGGCCCCCATCGGAAGCGCACCCACCCTGGTAGACCCCCATACCATCATGTCCAGGCTGGACTACCAGATGGACATCTCCTCACTCATCTTCGCCGAGCCGGCACCCGAGACCCCGCACGATTCGGAGGAGCCCCCGGCGCCTTCTCAACAGCCGTTGCACAACCCATCACCGGAAGATACCCCCATGGCGAGCGATGACCCCTTCGATCAGGACCCCTTCTTCAACGACCGGGACAGCGGCAGGAGACAGAGGCGGTCACTGGACAGTGATGTCTACGAGCTACAGGACCAGGACCTGGAGATCGTCGAAGAGCCGCAAGCGGAACAGCCCGAAACAGACGACGCTATCGAGGAGGTGACCACGGTGCGACATCGAGTCAAGTTCGATCCCAATATCCCGGAGCCGCAGGCGCCCTCCCCATCGTACGACGACCAGCTGGACGATGAACCGACCCGGGTCTATCGGCCCCAGGCTGTCCTGGCAGCCACACCGGATGCGGATCGAGGCCCGCTGCACGGCGAGGTTCGCTTCGAGCAGGAGGCCATGGCAGCGAAACCGGCGGTGCAGGAGGATGAGGTGACGGTCATCACCAGCCTCCCGGAGGCGCCCCCCGAGGCCCGAACCGCGATCGACCCCTTCAGTCTGTCCCAACGCCAGGGGGGAGCTGCAGGCGCGCTGGCGATGCAGCCTTCCGCAGCCAAGAGCTGGTTTTCGGCGCATTCCCCCATCACCTGGATCGCGGCGCTGTTCGTGCTGGTACTGCTATTGGGAGCTGCGCTGGCGGTGGGTGTGCGGATGGTGATGCACAAGGACATCGAGGCCACCCAGATCGAACCCCCGGCTCCGGTGGCGGCCGCGCTCGTCCCTGAAAGCACGGCCCCCGAGAGGTCCTCCTACTACATCACCTCCATCCCGGCGGGGGCCGAGGTCACCATCGATGGAGTGGGCGCAGGAACGACGCCGACCACGGTACCAGACCTGGAGGTAGGGCAAACCTACTTTTTGCGGATCGACCAGAGCGGGTACTACGCCCACGAGCAGCAGCTGAGGCCTACCCTGGCTGGACAGCAGAGCATCGCCTTCACCTTGAACCCCATGCTGGGTGTGCTGCAAGTGGAAACCGTGCCTGCCGGAGCGGCCATCTCGGTGAACGGCACCTTCGTCCAGAACAGCCCGGTCACCATCCCGGGGCTTGACACCCAGAGCCACTACCTGGTGGCAGCCAGCATGCCCGGTTATCTCACGGCCCACCAGGAGGTCGTATGGCCAGTGGGACCGGCGCTGGAACCGGTTTCCATTCGGCTGGCCCTGCAACCGCTGCAAGTACCACCCGAACTGCTGGCCGAAGCGGTCGATCACCCGTCCGAACCCCCTCGGCCCATTGCCGTCACCACGCCGAGCCCACCCAGCGAGCCCGCCGTCGAGGCGGTACAACAGGTCGCATCGCGTGAGCAAGCCAGCTCGACGCAGAGCACCGATCAAACAACCCGGACGGAGCGGAGCAGGACAAGATCCTCGACCCGCACCACCGAACCGGAGAGATCCTCCTCCCAGCCGAGCTGGAGAGATCGGCTGCAGGCACGGGCAAGAGCCAGCGAGCAGGCGGCCACCTCCAGCGGTTCTGCCGTCACCGAGACCAGCGACGACCAACGATCCACCTCCAGTTCCCCCGGCACCACCGCTAGCCGGGAAACCACCGCTACCACCGAGCAACAACCAGAGGAGCAGCGCACCACCGATCGCCCACCCAGGGATCCCGTGGTCTACGATGACGAGGTGCCCGCAGAGACGGGGCACGTGAGCATCCAGGCCATCCCGCCTGCCCAGGTCTTCGTCGATGGCCGGATCGTGGCCACCGAGACACCGCTGATGAACCATGAGCTGCCCATCGGCAACCATCGAGTCAAGGTGTACTTCATCGATCTGCGCCAGTTCAGCGAAGAGCGCACCATCCGGATCGTCGAGGGAGAGACGAGACGACTCGTGTTTCGGGCTTCCGAGTAAGGGGGAAGCGGCTGGCTTGATCGTTCACGATCAGGTTCAGGTTCAGGTTCAGGTTCACGTTCAGGTTCACGTTCACGGTCAGGTTCACGGTCAGGTTCACGGTCAGGGTCACGTTCAGGTTCACGGTCAGGTTCACGGTCACGGTCAGGTTCACGGTCAGGTTCACGTTCACGTTCACGTTCACGTTCACGTTCAGGTTCAGGTTCAGGTTCACGTTCAGGTTCAGGTTCAGGTTCACGTTTGGCAAGGAGTCGTTCGGTGTCCTCAAACTCGCACCGCATCGCCGTGTTTCTGGTCGTTGGCGCTGTCTGCCTGTGTTGCCGGTCCGCCTGGGCCCAGTACGGTCAGACCCCTACCGACGGCCTGATCTTGCCCGAGAACTCCATCACTCATCGCGATGATGCCCTGGCACTGGAGCTGAACCCGGCAGGTCTGGCGTTCATCGACGGGTGGGACGGCCAGATCATCACGACCACCATGGAAGGCGACCTGTTGTCCGGTCTGGGTGCCTACCTTGGTGTTGGACTGTTCCACCGGCTGGGACTGGGGGGAAGCGTCCAGTGGGTGGAGAACCCCGAGCTGGGCGGTGAGCACAAGAAGTTCACCCTGGGATTTGCCGCCCGAGCAGGTCGTGCCTTCTCCGCCGGACTGGCGTTCAACTATTTCGACAGCGACCTGGACCGCCTGGTGGACACCTTTTCCTCCTGGGATGCGGGGATGCAGCTTCGCCTGGGAGAGATGTTCGGTCTGGCGGCGACGGTCCGCGATTTCAACACCCCGACCTTGGGGGGGGTGCCACTGGATCCCCGCTACGCGCTGGGCGGCGTGTTCCGACTGGACGAGGGGCGGTATCGTCTGGAGATCGAGGGCATTTACGACGACGGCCACGAGGACTGGTTCTTTCGAGGGCGAGGCGTGGTGGAACCGCTGGATGGTCTGGCTCTCTTCGCGGAGGTGGGGAGCACCTCGATCGACAACTTCGATCTGGCCTCGGTGAGAGGGGGGTTGACCTTCTCTTTGGGACACAGCTCGGTGACCGGTGCGGTGATCGCCGAGCAGGAGGGGTCGTTCGGCTACGCCGGCACCACGGCGGGGGTACGGGTGGTCTCCTCCCCCCTGCGCACGATGGTGCGCCCCTCTGGTTTTCTGGCGGGGATCACCCTGAGCGGCAGTTTACCGGAGCGGTCGTCCCGTTCCTGGTTGTTGGGAGGGCAACGAAGCCTGCTCGACCTGTTGTTGCACCTGGAGGCCCTGGGCCGCGACGAGCGGGTGGCCGGGGTGGTGATCACGCTGGAGAACGTGGCGTTGGGAGTCGGGCAGCACTGGGAGGTTCGCCGGGCCTTGCAGCAGCTGCGAGAGCAGGGGAAGTTCGTGGCCATCCAGTTGGCCACGGCCGATTTCGGCGATGTCTACCTGGCCTCGGTGGCCGACTGGATCGGCATCCAGGAGGGGACCACCTTCTTTCCTCGGGGTCTGTCCACTCGGCTCACCTACCTGGGTCAACTTTTCGAGAACATCGGCGTCCAGCCGGAGTTCGTGCGCATCGGTGAGTACAAGTCGTCGCCCGAGGCGTTATCGGAGCGTGCACCATCGGAACAGACACTGGAGCAGATCAACGCCTACTACGACGACCTGTTCGGCCACATGGTATCGGCCATTGCCCAGGGGCGGGGGCAATCGCCCGAGCAGATCCGCGAGCTCATCGACAGCACCCCTCTATCGCCACAGGAGGCGCTGGAACGGGGACTGGTGGACGAGGTCTGCTTCACCGATGAGCTGGAGGCGCGCCTGAGTGAACGGCTGGGACGCCGGACCCGAATCGCCAGGGCATACGATCCACGGAGTGGGCGGGATCATACCTGGGGACGGCGGCCAACGGTGGCGGTGGTGTACGTGGACGGAGACATCATGGAGGGCGCGAGCGGCAGATTGCCGGTGGTCGGCCGCATCACCGGGCACCGCACGCTGGTCGACCTGTTCGAGCGGTTGAGGCACAACCGCCAGGTGTCGGCCATTGTCCTGCGGGTGGATAGCCCCGGCGGCTCGGCATGGGCCAGCGAGGAGATCTGGCGCGCCATCGATCAGACCGACGAGCGGATCCCGGTGGTGGTCTCCATGGGGAACAAGGCGGCCAGCGGCGGGTATTACGTGGCTGCCGGCGGGCGGGAGATCATGGCCACCGATCTGACCCTGACCGGGAGCATCGGCATCTTTTCGGGACACTTCTCCGCCCAGGGGTTGTTCCAGTCGATCGGCGTCCACCGCTTTCCCATTCTGCGGGGGGCCAACTCCAACCTGTTCGGCATGGATGCGCCCTGGACCGAGGCACAGCGCGAGACGTCGCGACGGGCCATCGAGCTGGGGTATGGGACTTTTCTGGAGCGGGTAGCCGGCGCTCGCCCACTTTCGACCGAGGAGGTGGACAGCGTGGGTCGAGGGCGGATCTGGAGTGGCACCAGGGCGGTCGAGCTGGGGTTGGCGGACGAGATCGGAGGGCTGCTGGATGCCATCGCTCGAGCGAAAGAGCTGGCGGGGCTTGACCCAGAGGAGGAGGTCACCGTGCTGAGCCTGCCGGAGCAAGGCCTGCTGGCTGGTCTGCCCCTGGTCGGCAGTCTGGCCTCGGAGCAGCTCGATGAGGAGGAGCTGAGCGATCTGGCGGTGCTCTTTCAGGCCTTGGGGCTCACCGAGGCGATGCGGTTCTCCCTGCTGTACGGGGACGGTCGGCCGGCTGCCCGCTTGCTGTTCGACCTGTCGGAGTGGGAATAGGGCGCGGTTGGCCGGCATACTCCCGGTCGGCCATGCGGCGATGGCGCGTCTCGGAGCGAATGGGCGGAGCATTCCGACGGTTGTGCATGCGGTCTCAAAGCTCACCGAGGTGGTGCGGGTCTCCTCACGATAGGGGGATGGCCAGCGGTGCGGATGCGACTCGATCTGTCGGAGTGGAAAGAGAACAGCAGGGGGAACGGTCGACACTACCTCGACCGTTCAGTGATGGAGGCTACTGGGGAGCGACCTCGGGCTGCGGCTCCACGGGGGGAGCGGCCGCGGGCTCTGGCTCCGCCGCGGGGGGAGCGACCTCGGGCTGCGGCTCCGCGGGGGGAGCGGCCGCGGGCTCTGGCTCCGCCGCGGGGGGAGCGACCATCATCTGCTCCTGGGCAGCCATCTGCTGAGCCTGGACAAGCGCCGTGACGATCCCGAGGACCTGGTTCACGGTCTGCTCGGGGATGGCGACCGCGAGGGTCATCTCCTGGGCAGAGCTGGTCGCGGTGACCCCATCGATGACGCCGGCCAGGCCCATCTGAGCCAGCTCCGGATTGGCGCGGGCTTCCTGGAGGGACTGGTTGATGAACATCGCCATGTTGGTGGCCTGCTCGGCGTTGGTGGTGGTGATGATGGTGTTCATGGTGAGGCCACCCGCCAACGAGGCGGTGCCGCGCATGCTCTGGATGCCGGCCATGGGGCTTTCGGCCATCTCGGTCTGCATTTGGGGGGTGGTCAGACCGGCGAACCAGACCATGCCGGACATGTCAGCGGCCCCCAAGAGAGCGCCCAGCTCGGGGTTGGCCATGATGTTGGCGCCCGTACCTGCGAGGATGTCCAGCACGGCGTTGGACTCGGCCATGGTTCCGATCACGGCCAGGTTGTTGTTGATGAACGAGAACTGGCTTCGGTTGAGCTCGGGCTCTGTGGGGTCGTAGTAGACCGTCTGGCCCTGGTACTGGGTGACGGCGACCTCTTCACCGGCCTGGGAGCTGATGAAGGTACCCAGGGCATCCGGGTTGAAGTTCCCCTCCACCAGCAGGACGAAGTGGTTGTCTGCGGCCGGAGTGAGCGCCAGCACCAGGGTCTGCAGGTCGTTAGTGGGATTGAAGCCGGTCTGGGTCTGTAGCTCGCCCAAGGGGCCCCCTACGGAGGGATCGGCGGTGACCATGCCCCACATGGTCTGCATGAAGGGGGTGTTCCATATCTGGGCCACGTCGATGGCGACCACCATGTAGCTGTTCTGGGGGACATACTGCAGGAGGTTCTGTCCATTGCCCGCCCAGGCGGAGGTGGACAGGACCGTGCAGGCGGCGAATAACAAGGCAATACTGGTACGGCGAAGTTTCATGAGCCTATCTCTCCTTGAACAGTTGTTCGAACTCAGCCTAGGGTGATCCGAAGTTGGCGGTGGAGCGTGGCGAAGTACACGCCGACCTCTCCCACCAATGCCGCAAACGGTTGCGTACTATAGAACCGGCGCTCCCATCTTGGCAAGGGAGACCGAGGGGAACTACAACACGATCTGGAAGAACCCCGAGCAACTCAACGAGGTTCGAAATGGCCTTATTCCCGGAGCCAACAAGAAGGCTCGACCGGATTTGGCGTTAGGGTCCAACCATGACAGAAAAAGCGGAGCATCTTCATTTCATCGGCATCGGCGGTATCGGAGTCTCCGGGGTGGCGCGCATCGCGATGGCCAGGGGACATCGGGTTTCCGGTTCGGATGTCAGGGAGTCGCAGATCACCCGGGCCATCGCCGAGGAAGGTGCCAAGGTCACCATCGGCCACCGGCCGGAGAACCTTGCTGGATGTGAACGGGTCGTGGTCTCCACCGCCATCCCCTCCGACAACGTGGAGCTGCAGGCGGCGCGGAAGGCAGGGATCCCGGTGATTCACCGCTCCCAGATGTTGGCCCAGCTGGCGGTAGGAAAGCACACCATCGGCGTGACCGGGACTCACGGGAAAGGGACCATATCGGCCATGATCACCCGGATCCTGGAGCAAGCCGGCTGGAAGCCGGGTTTCGTCATCGGGGGGCTGGTCCACGATTACGGCACCAATGCGCGATGGGGCGAGGGCGACTGGATGGTCCTGGAGGTGGACGAGAGCGATGGGTCCCACCATCGGATTGCACCCGAGTACCTGGTGTGCAACTACCTGGAGCCGGACCATCTCAACTACTACAAGGACCTGGATCACATCATCCGCTCCATGGCCGAATGCCTCCAACACAACCCCAGGCTGGTGAAAGCGTTCGTCAACGGCGATTGCCAGGGCAACCGCAGACTGCTGCAGACCGTCTCCCGGCCGGTGGTGACCTATGGCGTGGAGACCGAGGCGGACTACCGGGGGCAGCTGCTCGATCGCGGTCAGTTTCCCATACGCTTCCGGGCGACTGGCCATGGGGTACCACTCGGAGAGGGAGCGCTCGCCATACCCGGGCACTACAACCTGGTCAACGCGATGGGAGCGTTGGCCTTGACCGCCGAGCTGGGGATCCCGTTTCCGGTGGCCCGCTCCGCCCTCGCCGAGTTTCGCGGCCTGGAGAACCGCTTCTCCATTCTCGATGCGGGCGGGCTGACCATCGTCAAGGACTACATCTCCCATCCCACCGGCATGAAGCGGGTACTCGAATCGGCAGCCCAACTGACGCAGGGACGCATCTTTTCAGTCTGGAAGCCCTACCGCTACACCTTGCTGAGCTACCTTCAAGAGGAGTACGCCACCGCTTTTGCGGGATCGCACGAGGTATTGCTGACCACCATGTATGGGGCCGAGGAGGATCCCATCGAGGGAGTGGACACCGAGTTCATCGCAAGGAAGATCCGTCAGTCGGGGATGAACGTGACCGTTGTCCCCAAGGACGAGGATCTGATCGGAGCACTGGAGCAGCGGGTTCGCATAGGAGACGAGGTGATCTTCTTCGGGGGAGACGACTTCTTCCAGATGGCCGATCGGTGGGCCCTTCGGCTGAGAGCGCGTCCGTTGGGCTAGGAGGAAGCCACCCGGGACTCGGCGGTTTTGACCGAAGAGGAGCGACCGGCGAGGTCGAAGCCCCAGTCGGAAAGCTGGATCCAGGATGTCAGAGGCCAGCGATCGGAGCGACAGGCCTGACATCCCTTGCAAGCGCACCGGAGATCCTAGATAGTCGGGGCACAATGTCACCGGCTGCCGCCCCCAACAGAAGAGGGGATGATGTGATCGCGCGACATTTGGCATCCATACCGTGGAGCCTGCCATGGCTGCTGTACGGCCCATCGATCTTTCCGCTCGCAGAGGAGCGCTTCTAACCGGTATCCCGTTGCTGGTCGGAGGGTTGGCTCCCATCAACATGGAGCCTTTGACCTTTCTCTGGGATGTGGCTGCCCAGACCCATTCGGTCCGGCCGCTGCTCATCCCGGCGGCCGGCCTGATGATCACGGCCGTGGGGTTGTTGCCGGGACTGCCCAGGCTCGTGAGGGGATTGCTGATCCTGCTGTTCGTCACCGTACCGGGGTACTTCTCTTTCGAGATGCTCACCGGAATGGGAGGGGAGCGGGCTGGAGCCTTTCTACACAGTGTCAGAGGCCAGCTTCTCGTGGCCAGTATCGGGGTGGCGGCCGTCACCGAGATGATGGTCTCCTGGAAGAAGACCTCCAAGGTCCTGGCCGGCCTGGCGATGGTGGGCTGGCTCTCCTTCGTGGTGCTCATGAGCCTGCCCGGTGCCGACGGAAAGCTGCTGGTCCTGGTCATGTTCGACGGATTGACCAACCTATCCAGACTGCCAGGAATCCTGCCCAAGATCATGGCTGGGTGGGTGAGCGGCCTACCGCTTCTTCTCCTCGTTTTCGGCGTTCTGGGGGGAGTGTTCGCACTGATCCGGCTGGTGCGGTCTTCCGAAGGGATGCTGAGGTCATTCTACCGGTCCGGGTGGGCGGGCATATTGATGGCGGGCAGCATCAGCCTTTTCCTCACCGGATACCTGGTGCTGGGCGCCATCGCGCTGGAGGTGTACGAGGCCATCCTGCCGGCGGTGGGTGCCGGCCTGATGCTGTTCGGACTGTGCGTGGGGGTCACCGCCGGACTGGCACACACCCTCCTGGGTTTGATGTCTCCACCGGGCCCCATTGTGGTCGAGGATTTTGTCCCAGGAATGGTGGGTCAACCGAAGGCTGCGGGAGAACCCCAGCCCTATGCCCATCCCGCGTTTTCCCGGGACCCGACGCCCGACCAGATGTTTGCACGGCAACCTTACGGTCAGCCACTCCCACAGGCTTTCGACCAGCCGCCCGCTCAACCCTTTGGCCAGGCGCCGGCCCAGCCCTTCGCTCAACCGCCCGCCCAGCCCTT
>JAFGEP010000072.1 GCA_016931535.1 Bradymonadales bacterium | reverse complement strand
GTGCCCTGCTCGAAGGAGATGAAGTAGGCGTTCTGGTGGCGAAATGCGTAGTAGGTCTTCCAGGTGACCCCACTGGGCAAGAGATCTCGGTCGGAGGGGTCGGAGCGGTCGGTGGACCACTCGATGGGGTCGTCCTCGTACCAGAGAGGGAACTCGGCGGAGTAGGCACCCGGTGTCACCTCGGGGTTTCTCTCGAACAGCTGCCATTCCAGGAAGGTCTTGTACTGGGTGATCCCGCCGCTGCCTGCGTCGTGGTTGCCCATGGTCGGAAAGAGCGGGATCAAGGCCAACATGTCGGCGTAGCAAGTTCGAAAACGGTCGTAGGCGCCATCCTCCCAGCCGTCGTTCACCAGGTCGCCGGTATGCAGGATGAAGTTGGGATCCAGGTC
The DNA here is from genome assembly GCA_016931535.1 of Bradymonadales bacterium. Lineage (GTDB taxonomy): Bacteria > Myxococcota_A > Bradymonadia > JAFGEP01 > JAFGEP01 > JAFGEP01. The sequence goes on along the minus strand of JAFGEP010000072.1, from coordinate 12,346 downwards.
CATGATGACCTGGGGGATGGCCAGCCGCTCGGAAACGCCGGAGGTGCAGCTGGTGGTCGAGAACTGGCTGTCGCCGTACACCACGAAGGTGAAGAGCTCTGGCTCGGGCAGCTCCCCCGCATCCCGATCCCGCCAGCCGTCCGGGCCACCGTCCACCAAGATGAAGGAGCTGTCGCCTCCCTGGTCGCTCTCGGGCTGACTATCCGGAGCCTCCGCGTCGAACTCGGTCGGCGTGCTATCCGGCTCCTCTAGCTGGTCGGTCCCAGAAATCGGCTCGTCAGCTTGATCTACCTCCGGTCCATCCAGGATGACCGGATCCTCGCTGGCGGGGGAGAAGCGAGCCGAGGATTCCACAAAGACCCCGCCTTCGGTCAGACAGGCGGCCAAGGTCAGGCAGGACAGGATGGCGATCAGCAAGCGCATCGTCAGGCGATTCCCATACTCAAGCCGAGTCCAGAGGATCCTGGCGGGGGTGGGCGATCTGGAGCCAGGAGAACCAGATCGGGTGGTTCTTCCGGTACCATCGCAACACATCGAGCATGATCCGCTGGTGTTCGGGCGGGATGACATCGGGAGAGATCTTGTCGAAGACGACCCGGATCTTGCCGTCAGCGGTGTACTCGAGCGCATAGGAGCAAAGCGTCTGCAGCTCGTTGCGGATGCGGCCGGAGTCGGAGATCTTGACCGGCCGTTTTCTGAAGTCCTCACCGGCCATGAACCGGTTGAGCAGCGGGTTGAAGATGAGGCGGCTCTGGGCCATGTCCTCCATGAGGCGCAATGTCAGGGTAACGCGCTTGTCACCAAGTCGCGTCGCAAATCGCACGGTGACCGCGTAGGTATCCGGTCCGACCATCCGGACCCCCTGGGCGCCCGAGTAAGGATCGGATCGCATGTATCCCGACAGGGCTACGACCTCCCATCGCTTCTCGGGAAAGAAATCGTCCGCCTGGATGACCGGCTTGTTCGTCTCCAGACCGGCATTCCGGAAATCCAGGATGGCCTCGCGGTACTCCTCGACCAGGGAAGGCTCCATAGACCGGCCGGCCAGCTCAGCGAGATCGCTCTCGAACCGGTCCGAGGCGGGGTCGAGCCCCACCACCCGTCTTTCCCGGTCGTAGGGCAGCTGGAAAAGCGACGTGAACACCGCCACAGTGGATTCCAGCTCGAGCATGGGTGCCAGGCTGGCAGCCGCCAGGGTCTCGGTGGAAGCGGAGTAGCCGTCGGTGAGGAACACATGGGGGCAGCCCTGGTCGTCGCGCCAGCTCCCTACCAGGTAGGCCGGGGCGTAGGTACCGGAGTCGGTGAAGATCGGTAGCCCGGTGGGTGCCACCCAGCCCTCCTCGACCAGGTGAGCCCCATTCTGCTGCCACTCGTCCCACAGGCCCTGAATGCGAACGGCCCGGCTCGCACCACGCAGCGTCCAGACGTGGATGTGCTCCCGCCGAATGCCGGGGTAGGTCCACTCGATGGCCTCGATCACCTTGGCCCTGGAGGTACGAAAATCGATCAGGAGCGAGCGCTCGGCGGCTTGCTGTTCCACCGCCCTGGGGATCACGAGGTTTCCCATGAACCCTTCATAGGGCCTCGTGATCCGCAACGGCTGGTCGAACACGTGCAGGACGGTCATGGGGCCGGTGACCTCGCCGCGGGCGAAGCGGGTGGTGTTTTCCAGGGTGTCGATGGCCGTTCCCCAGACCGTGATGCCCGCCTCCTTGATGTCGCGATAGAATCGGGGCCAGTCGTAGCGGGGGTCGTTGAACAGGCGGACGACCCGTCTCTCCAGCCACTGAGCCACCTGGGGTCGAGCGTAGACGCGACCGAAGCCGAGCTGCGGGTTGGCGCCCCACTCCGGGACCTCGCCCTCCTTGGGCATGAGCCCCTCTCCCAGGCAGACCATGATGGCGTGGTTCTCCGGCAGCCATCGCGAGAGGCTCCACAGCCCCTCACTCATGGCATAGGCCGAGATGGCGTCGGCATCTTTCTTTACCTGGTTCAGACCGCGTCGGTCCAGACCGGCCCCTTCACCGTAGCGCCCGAAGAGCTGGGTACCGAGCGTGGTCACCGCGGCGACCATGCAAAATAGCCGTTCCATCTGGCCGCCCAGAAAGGAGATATCCCGGGTGAACTCGGCGACCGGCTCCCCCCGGATCCACTCCACCGCCACATCCTCCAACCAGAGATGGAATCGAGCCAGGATGGGCCGGGTATCGAAGGCCCACTGGGCGATGGTGTCCCTCCTGACGCGATCTCGCTCCTCGTCCATGACCGGCTCCTCACGCAGGTAACAAGCCAGCTGTAGTCTAGGGGAGACCGGGCGAGGGGACAAGACGGAACAGCAATAGGTCCTGAGATGGCCAGAGGCTAGGATCGCCCCCTCCGGCGGCTGCGCGCCGGCCCCCTCCGCCCGCTACGCGGGCACCTCCCCCGGCCTCCGGCTCGGGGGAGGAACACCCCTTATCGGCAGGCCTGGAAAGCTCGCTTCAGGCCGGGCAGCGCCTTCTCGATCACCTCGACAGGGACGCAGTAGGCCAGGCGGAAGTACCCAGGCCGTCCAAAACCGCTGCCGGGTACGGCCAGGATCCGCTCCTCCAGCAGACGCTGGATGAAGGCCTGGTCGTCGGGGTTGGGGCTCTTGGGAAAGAGGTAGAAGGTCCCTTCTGGCAGGATGCACTCGTATCCGGCTTCCATCAGGCCCGCGAAGAGCAGGTCGCGCCGAGTGCGGTAGGCCTGGACATCCACCGTGACCTCCTGCAGGTCGGCCACCGCTCTCTGCATCAAGGCGGGAGCGTTGACGAAGCCCAGGGTCCGGATGGTGAAGGTCATGGCGTTGAGTAGCTGGGTGGCGTCTGCCGCCCGGGGGTGCACCACGGCCATCCCGATCCGTTCCCCCGGAAGGCCCAGGTCCTTGGAATGGGAGGTGCAGAACACGCAGTTGGTGAAGATGGACAGGGTCGATGGCGCGGGCGCGCCATAGACCAGCTTCCGGTAGGGCTCGTCGGTCAGCACGTAGATGGGGTGGCCGATCTCGTCGGAGGCCTTCTCCAGCAGCTCGGCGAGGTCCTCCAGGACAGCGCGAGGGTAGACCACGCCGCTGGGGTTGTTGGGGGTGTTGATGATGATGGCCCTGGTCCTGGGAGAGATGGCCGAGCGGATCGCGGGGATGTCGGGCAGGAAGCGATCGTCGGACTGCACCAGCCGCATCACCCCGCCGTGGTTGTCGATGTAGAACTCGTACTCGGCGAAGAAGGGGGCCAGTACGATGACCTCGTCGCCGGGATCGAGCAGCGACTTGAGGGTGATGTTCAGCGCGCAGGCCGCTCCCACCGTCATGACCACCTGGGTGGGGAGGATGGTCAGATGGTGCTCCTTGGAGAGGGCCTTGGCGATCTTCTCGCGGACCTCGGGGTAGCCAGCGTTGGGCATGTAGCGGTGCATGCCCGGCGTCGGGTTGGTGGCCAGATCCTTAAGGCTGTCGACGAACGGTTGGGGCGGCTCCAGACAGGGGTTGCCCAGGGAGAAATCGTAGACGTTTTCGGCACCATGTCGGACGATCAGCTCGGTGCCATGCTCGAACATCCGGCGAATCCACGAGCCGCGTGACATGAACTCCTTGACCTTGGCTGAAATGGGCACGGCGATCTCCTTCTGGGCGGCGGCCTTGACACACCTGGTGCGGCGGCGGCCAGCGGCCCGCACCCCGCAACCGATCGCCGGGGCACAAGCCAGGTTACAACGGATGCTCCCTAGTGATCGAAGTACAGGCTCATCTCATAGGGGTGAGGCCGATTGCGGACCTCTTCGTACTCCAGGCGCATCTTGGTTTCGATCCAGACCTGGATCATCCTCTCCGAAAAGACCCCGCCCCGCAACAGGAACTGGTGATCCTCCTCCAGCGCATCCAGCGCCTCCTTGAGGCTGGTCGGCAGGGTCCCCACTCGCTGGCGCTCTTCGGGAGGCAGGGCGTACAGGTTCACATCGAAGGGGCCATAGCACCCCGGTTCGGCGGCATCGATCCGGTTGATGATCCCGTCGATGCCGGCCATCAGCTGAGCCGCCATGGCCAGGTAGACGTTGCAGGTCCCGTCCGGGGGGCGGAACTCGATGCGCTTTTCGCGCTGGCTATCCACGTACTTGGGGATGCGCACCGCGGCGCTTCGATTGGCGAGGCCATAGCACAGGCTGATGGGTGCCTCGAACCCCGGGACCAACCGCTTGTAGGAGTTGGTGGAGGGATTGGTCAGCCCCAGCAACGCCTTGCCGTGGCGCATCAGGCCTCCGATGTAGTAGCGGGCCAGGGTGGAGAGCCCGGCGTACTGCCCCGCCTCGTAGAAGAGGGAGTTCCCCTCGTCCACCAGGAGCTGATGAAAGTGCATGCCGCTGCCGGCCTCGTTGTAGAGCGGCTTGGGCATGTAGGTGACGGTCTTGCCCCTCTGCTGGGCCACCATCCGGGTGATGTACCGGATCAACATGCAGGCGTCGGCCGCCTTCTCCAGGGGGAGCAGGTTGATCTCGATCTCCGACTGGCCGGGTCCCCCCACCTCGTGGTGGTGATAACGCACGGGGATGCCGGCTTCCTCGATGCGCCGGGACATCTCGGACCGCAGGTCGGCCAGCTTGTCCAGAGGCGGCATGGCATGATAGCCCCCCTTGCGGGAGATCTTGGCGCCCAGGTTGGCACCCTCCTCCGCCCCGGTGTTCCAGTCGGCCTCCTCGGAGTCGATCCGGTAGTAGGCGATGTTGATGTCGTTCTGGTAGACGATCTTGTCGAAGACGTAGAACTCGAACTCGGGTCCCCACATGCTCTGCTGGGCGATCTTTTCCTCCCGCAGGAGTGCCTCGGCCCGCTGTGCCACCGTCCGCGGGTCGTCCTGGAAAGGGACCAATGTCCCAGCCTCGGCCACGTTACAGATCAGAGCGATCGTGGGGTGTTGGTAGAACGGGTCCACCCAGGCGGTGGAGATGTCGGGAATGACCACCATGTCCCCGCCCTGGACCCCTCCCTTGAATCCCGGGATGCTGGAAGAGTCGAAAGGGATCCCGTTGACAAGCAGCGCTTCGTCGAGCCGGACCGAGGGGATGGTGACATGATGCCAGCGGCCGAAGAGGTCCACGAAGCGGAGATCCACCATCTCGATGGAGCGGTCATCGAACAAACGGAGCAGATCGGCGAGGGTGACCATGGCACGTCCTGTGATGTGGGGGGTGACATCGACTGTCCGCCTTTGGCGCTCGGTGGGCAGCCATCCGCGTTCAGACCGGCAATATCCAAGAAACGGTGGATCGTCAACGGCCAGCGCGTGGCCTTCGGGCGATCGGTCAGGAGCGGTTCGGGTTCGGCCCCAAGCTACGGATCATCGATGGATCCGTCCTCCCGAGGGCGGTTGCTCCTCGGGATGGACCGGGGTGCGGATGATGTCCTTCTCCTCATCCTCTTCGACATCCACATCGACCGGGTAGACGCCTTCCTTGGACGGATGGACCAGGACATCGGGTCCCAGCAGCGGCTCTCTCATCCTGAGCATGAACTGGTCCGGATCCTCCAGCACGAGGGAGTCCTTGAGCACCTCGTCCATGTGGTCCACGGGGATGAACCGCACGGCGCGGCGGACCCGCTTGGGGACATCGCGCAGGTCCTTCACGTTTTCCTTGGGGATGATGATGATCTTGACGCCCACCCGGTGGGCGGCCAGGACCTTCTCCTTCAGGCCTCCGATGGGGAGGATGCGGCCCCGCAAGGTGATCTCGCCGGTCATGGCCACGTCGTGTTTGACCGGGATGCCGGTCAAGGCGGAGACGATGCTGGTGGCCATGGTGATGCCGGCCGAGGGGCCGTCCTTGGGGGAGGCGTTCTCGGGGAAGTGCACGTGGATATCGACGTTCTTGTAGAAGTTGGGGTTGAGGCCCAGGTTGGTGGCCCGGCTGCGGACGTAGGTCATGGCGGCCTGGGCCGACTCCTGCATGACGTCGCCCAGCTTTCCGGTGATGATGAACTTCCCCTTGCCCCGCAGAATGCTGACCTCGCTGTGGAGGATGGTGCCGCCGTACATGGTCCAGGCGAGGCCGTTGGTCAGCCCGACCTCTGCCTTCTTCTCGGTCATCTCGGCCTTGTACTTGTGAGGGCCGAGGTAGCGGGGGACGCTGTGCTTGGTGACGCGGTAGGATTTCACCTCGCTGCTCTTGACCACGTCTTTGGCGATCTTGCGGCAGATGCTGGCGATCTCGCGCTCGGCGTTCCGCACGCCGGCTTCGCGCGTGTAGCTGTTGATGATGGTGCGCAGGGCCGACTCGGTGAAGGTGACATCCTTGTCCACCAGGCCATTGGCCTCTTTCTGCTTGGGAACCAGGTAATGCTTCGAGATCTGGAGCTTCTCGAACTCGGTGTAGCCGGGTAGATCGATGATCTCCATCCGGTCCTGGAGCGGCAGAGGGATGTTGTGGCGCACGTTGGCGGTAGTGATGAACATCACCTTGGACAGGTCGTAGTCCAGGTCCAGGTAATGGTCGTTGAAGGTGTTGTTCTGCTCGGGGTCCAGGACCTCCAAGAGCGCGCTGGCCGGATCGCCCCGGAAGTCCATGGACATCTTGTCCACCTCGTCCAGCAGGAAGACCGGGTTTCCGCTGCCCGCCTTCTTCAGGGACTGGATGACCTTGCCGGGCAAGGCGCCGATGTAGGTGCGCCGGTGGCCTCGGATCTCGGCCTCGTCGCGCACGCCGCCTAGCGAGACCCGCACGAACTTGCGGCCGGTGGCCCTTGCGATGCTCCTCCCCAGGGAGGTCTTGCCGACACCGGGAGGTCCCACGAAGCAGAGGATGGGTCCTTTCATCCGATCGATGAGCTTCTGGACCGACAGGTACTCGAGGATGCGCTCCTTGGGTTTCTTGAGGCCGTAGTGGTCGTTCTCCAGGATGTCCTCGGCGTCTTTGATATCCAGCTTGTCCTGGGTGTACTCGTACCAGGGCAGCGCCAGCACCCAGTCGATGTAGTTCCTCACCACGGTGGCTTCGGCGCTCATGGGGCTCATCATCTTGAGCTTCTTGAGTTCGCGGGTGATCTTGTCGACCGCCTCTTCGGACATCTTCTTGTTGCGGATCTTCTCCTCCAGCTCCTCGATCTCGTTCTTGAACTCGTCCTTCTCGCCGCCCAGCTCTTTCTGGATGGCCTGCATCTGTTCGTTCAGGTAGTACTCTTTCTGGGTCTTCTCCATCTGTTTCTTGACCCGCGACCGGATCTTCCGTTCCACCCGCAGGATCTCGATCTCGGCCTGCATCAGCTCCAGGAGCTTTTCCAGCCGGGCCGAGGGTTCGGTCTCCAGGATCTGCTGCTTGTCGATCAGCTTGAGGGAGAGGTGGGCCACGATGGTGTCGGCCAGTCTACCGGGGTCATCGATGGCGGCCACGGTGGCCAGGATATCGGGCGGGATCTTCTTGTTGAGCTTGACGTAGGTCTCGAAGGTCGTCCGGATGGTGCGCATGAGCGCTTCCACCGCCTGGTCTTTGACGGCCACGTCGGGGATCTCCTCGATCTCCACCTGGAAGAACTCGTCGTTGGGGATGTAGCGCAGGATGCGGACCCGCTTTTTCCCCTCGACCAGGACCTTGACCGTACCGTCGGGCAATCGGAGCAGCTGGATGATGTTGCCCAGCGTGCCCACCGAGAAGATCTCCTCGGGGCGCGGTTCGTTGGTCTTGGCCTTCTTCTGTGCCGAGAGGAGGATCTCCTTCTCTCGGCCCATGGCGTCCTCCAGCGCGTTGATGGACTTTTCCCTCCCCACGAAAAGGGGGACCACCATGTGGGGGAACACGATGATATCGCGCAAGGGCAGCAGGGGCACGATGCGCGTTCGCGCTGGGTTGCGTGAACCGCCTGATTCCCCCCATCTCTGATCGCTCATGTTAACCTCATACTCTTGGCGCCACCAAGGGGCGCGCTTGCCGGCTCACCCTGGTGTAACGCCGCACTGGCGGGCACTCTTCCCGCCCGTGCAGGTGATCGGGTGCGGGTTTCTGGATATCCCGCGGTGTTGCCGGCCGTCAGGAGGCGGACTGGTGCTCTCCGCGCAACCTGGTCACCGGCTTGGTGCCTTGCAGGATCACCTGCTCATCCACGATCACCTCGCAGATGGCCTCGTTGCTGGGCACCTCGTACATAATTTCGAGCATGGCCCGCTCCAGGATGGAGCGCAGCCCGCGGGCGCCGCATTTCTGTTCCAGCGATTCCCTGGCGATGGTTCTCAACGCCTCCTCGGTGAAGGTCAGCTCCGCATTGTCCATCCGGAACAGTCGCCTGTACTGCTTGACCAGCGCGTTTTTCGGCTTGGTCAGGATGGCCACCAGGGCATCCTCATCCAGCTCGTCCAGGGTGGCGCTCACCGGAAGTCGTCCGATGAACTCGGGGATCAGGCCGTACTTCAACAGGTCGGCCGGCTGCACCTCCCTGAGGATGTCTCCGATCGGCTTCTCGCTGCGTGGCTTGACCTGGGCGCCGAAGCCCATGGTGCGGTGGCCGATCCGCTGCTCGATGATGGTCTCCAGGCCGACGAAGGCCCCTCCGCAGATGAACAGGATATTGGTGGTATCAACCTCTAAAAACTCCTGCTGCGGATGCTTGCGCCCCCCTTTGGGTGGCACCCGCGCGATGGTGCCCTCGATGATCTTGAGCAGCGCCTGCTGCACCCCTTCACCCGACACGTCGCGAGTGATGGAGGGGCTCTCGCTCTTGCGCGCCAGCTTGTCCACCTCGTCGATGTAGATGATCCCCCGCTGGGCCCGCTTGATGTCTCCGTCAGCCGCCTGGATCAGGTTGACGATGATGTTCTCGACGTCTTCACCCACGTAACCGGCCTCGGTCAGGTTGGTGGCGTCGGCGATGGTGAAGGGGACATCGAGCTGGCGAGCCAGGGTCTCGGCCAGCAAGGTCTTGCCGCAGCCGGTGGGGCCCATCAACAGGATGTTGCTCTTCTGGAGCTGGACATCGCTCTGCCCGCGGGGTGCGTCGATCCGCTTGTAGTGGTTGTGGACCGCCACCGACAGGATCTTCTTGGCCCGGTCCTGGCCCACCACGTACTGATCGAGGAAGGCGGTGATCTCCCGTGGCTTGGGGATGTCGGCCAGCGCCAGCTTCTCTTCGGCACTGCGAAGCTCCCGATCCACGATGTCATTGCACAGGCGGATGCACTCGTCGCAGATGTAGACCGTGGGGCCGGCGATGAGCTTGCGCACCTCTCTCTGGGTCTTGCCGCAGAAGGAGCAGGTCAGCTGCCCTCGCCCTCGTTTGCCGTAGTTGGTCACCTCATCTGCCCTTCGCCAGGTGGTTCACCTGGGCTCGTTCTTGTGGAGCACAGCATCGATGATCCCGTACTCCACCGCCTCGTAGGCGCCCATGTAGTAGTCCCGGTCGGAGTCCCGCGTGATCTGCTCGTAGGACTGCCCGGTGTGCTTCACCAGGATCTCGTTCAGCTTGTCCTTCAGCTTCAGAATCTCGCGGGCCTGGATGTCGATGTCGGTGGCCTGCCCGGAGACCCCGGCGATCGGCTGATGGATCAGCACCCGGCTGTTGGGCAAGGCCAGACGCCGCCCGGGGCTGCCGGACGCCAGCAGCACCGCCGACATGCTGGCCGCCTGGCCGATGCAGATGGTCGCCACGGGGCTGCGCACGTATTGCATCGTGTCGTAGATGGCCAGTCCGGCTGTCACTGAACCTCCCGGGCTGTTCAGGTAGAGCATGATCTCCTTTTCGGGATCCTCCGACTCCAGGTAGAGCAACTGAGCGATGACGGTGTTGGCCACCTGGTCGTCGATCGGCCACCCCAGAAACACAATACGGTCTTTCAGCAGCCGGGAAAAAATATCCCAGGGCCGCTCGCCCCGATGGGTCTGCTCGATGACGTAAGGGATGAACACCATGCCTGCCTCTACTCTCCCGACTCGCTCCCAGCCGGGATTATCCTGCCGTCAGCGTCTGTCGGTTCTGCTCCACCGCCCTCACTGCCGCTCTCGCTGTTGGCCTCACTGCCGCTCTCGCTGTTGGCCTCACTGCCGCTCTCGCCCTCGGCCACCTCGCCGACAACCGGCTCGGCATCCTCGGGTCGAGCCTCGCTCTCCTCCTCAGTTAGAATGGTAGTTTGCGAAAGGAGGAAATCAAGCGTCTTGTCCAGTCGTAGCTGCTGCTCGACCATCGCCCTCCGGTTCGGATCGGAGAAGGTCTCCTGCACCCTGATCCCGCTGGCCCCGCTCGCGCGAGCCACTTCGGCCAGAAACCGCTCCACTTCGCCGGCACTCACATCGATCCCCTCTCGTTCGGCGATCGCCTTCAGGATGAACTCCAGGCGAATCCGCCTCTTGACCGTCTCGCTCACCAGCTCGTGAATGGAGGACCTCGATCCCTCCAGATCCTCCCGGCTGAGGCCTGCCATCTGGAAACGTTCCATCTGCTGGGCGAAGTACTCCTCGGTGCGGGTCTTGAGGTAACCGGCGGGCAGCTCGATGGGATGCTTCTCCAACAGCAGGTTCTCCAGCCGTTCGCGGATCTGCTCCTTTCGATCCCGTTGCACCGCTCGAAGCTGTCTTTGGCGGATGTCTTCGCGCAGCTGTTCGATCGTCTCGAATCGGCTCACCGACTTGGCCAGGTCATCATCCACCGGCGGCAGCACCTTTCGCTTGATGCCGTGCACCTGCACGGACAACGCAACCTCTTCCAGGCCCAGCTCCCTCGCCAGGCGGCCATCGGGAGTCAACCCAACCGTCACCTCTCGGGTCTCCCCGACGGTCATCCCCGTTACAGCCTCGTCCAGCCCTTCAAACTGCCGCTGGCCGTTGGGCTGGATCATCTCGTGGTCCAGGAGAAGATCCTCCGACTGGAGGGCGGGATCTACCGGCTTGATGCTGACCGTGAGGTAGTCGTCTCCGGCCACTACCTGGCGATCCTCCACCGGCTCGAACACGGCAGCTTCTTCGCGCATCAGGTCGATCTGTCGATCGATCGTCTCCTCGTTGATCTCCTTGCCCTCGATCACCAACTTGGCCCCCAGGTACCCTTGGGGGTTGATGGCGGGAGCGAGCTCGGCCCGGAAGCGAAAGGAGAAGCCTCCTTGACCGGAATCGTCGACCAGCTCAGGAGGGGTGAGGTAGACCACCTCCTTGAGATCATCGCGTTCCAGTGCCTCGGAGATGGAGGCCTTCATCAGGTCTCCCACTACCTCGGCGCGAACCCCCTTGCCGTAGCGGCGAACCAGCTCCTTCTGGGGGACCTTGCCCGGTCGGAAACCCGGGATGCTCACCCGGCGCCTCAGCCTGGCGAAGGCTTGCACCGATTCCTCCTCCACTCGATCCGCCCCCAGGGTGATGTCCACCTGCCGCTCCAGCGGACTGGTTTCGATGATGTCGATGTCCATGCTGCCTCGTCGTGTTTGGAGATCTTGTAGCAACCAGGTGTGTATCCGCCACAGGTCGAGACCGTTCGATATCGACCCGGCCGATGGGCGCGAAGGGACTTGAACCCCCACGAGCTGTGCTCACTGGAACCTAAATCCAGCGCGTCTGCCAGTTCCGCCACGCGCCCGCAGATCCCCCGGGGAAGGGTTCGGGGGCATCATGCCGCGGACAAGACCTTTCCCCGGCCTGCCGCCCGGCCGTACAGACCACAGCGACATCCGGTGTGGGACCGACCCACTCGAACCGGTTCGAGGTCGAGTATCCTGTCCCCCTGTATGAGCCCGGAAGGGATCGAACCTTCAACCCTCGGATTAAGAGTCCGATGCTCTGCCTAGTTGAGCTACGGGCCCACGTTCCGGCCTGCACCGGAAACGCGCTCTTGTTTGACGGCAACCGCCTGCCCGGGTGCACGGACCGTGCGGACAGGCAGTCCCATGACCATACACCCGGCAGGGTTCGAACCTGCGACCTACGGATTCGAAGTCCGGCGCTCTATCCAGCTGAGCTACGGGTGCTCCGAACGAACCGGGGCCAACGCCTACGCGCCTCTTGGCGGAATGGCCCCTCTTCCAAGGCGCCGGCCACAGGATCCCTGCGCGCCGCCGTCCCTTTCAGGGTGGATGAAGGGGTTCGAACCCTCGACATCAGGAACCACAATCCTGCGCTCTATCCAGCTGAGCTACATCCACCGCGAACCAACTCCGACGCCCCGGCCAATGGAATGCGTCGAAAGCACCCAGTGTCACTACCAACAGGACCGCGCCCTGTCAAGCGGATGCTGTCTTTTTCAAAGTACTCCTCCCCCGCTTGCCGGGCAAGCGGGGGAGGTGGCGCGCAGCGCCGGAGGGGGCCGGCGCGCAGCGCCGGAGGGGGCCGGCGCGCAGCGCCGGAGGGGGCCGGCGCGCAGCGCCGGAGG
>JAFGEP010000071.1 GCA_016931535.1 Bradymonadales bacterium | reverse complement strand
TCGTCATGGTGTGATTTTGTAAACTGCCCCTCCGGCACCTCTCCCCATCAGGACCAGAACTGGCTCTGCATCTGATCCCTGAAAGGCCGGGTTCAACCGGCGACACTGATGCACGGGTTAGGGGTCAAGTCGTCGATTGGTGGATTATTTCAACCAGCCGCTGCTCCAACTCTCTCTGGCAAGCGGCTGCCGCATCGTCCCTGCCTGTGAGCTCCCTCACGCGGCGAGCCAGGTCGGCGATGGTACCCGGTTGGACGAAAAACCGCTCTGCAATGACCGCCGCCGGGGACGGTGTCCGAGCGCGGCAGGCGAGTAGCGTCACCAACCGCTGGAGGTTGCGATGACCGCGCTTACCGCGAAGGAGCGCATCTTCGCGCAGGCCGAATACGTCGATGGCCTGCCCGATCACCTCTTCCAGATCGAGCGCCGCCAACTTCCGCTTCCCCGATAATATGGCAATCGACGACTTGACCCCTTGACCGGCACACACCGGGTCCGACCGGAGCAGACCAGACCGGCTTTGCCGGCGGGCCCGATGCGCCGCCCTTCTTTCGGCTCCCCTTCCCCTTGTCAGCTTCTGGTGGACCGCAGCTCCAATCCCAACATGAACTGGGCTGTGGCCGGGTGGAGGTTGATGGCCGCCGCTCGCCTGAGTTGATAGCCGATCCGGGACAGCACCTCGGCGTCACGGGCGGTGGATACCGGTGAGGGGCCCAGGTAGACGATGCGGTCGACGCCGAGGTGGGCCAGATCTCTCAGCTGTTCCCCCAAAGGGCGCCGCATGGGGTTCACCACCGCGTGGACAGGAGACGGCAGGTGGCGTGACTCGCGCCTGAACTTCCGCAGGATGGTTCCCACTCGACCTGGACGCACCTGGATTTCCGGTACCTCCCCTGGCTGACGGGTCGAGGCGAGAGAGGCCAGGGCTTTATAGTCCTCGTCCACTGCGAGCACGCGCTGGTATCGCCAGGCCAGCCTGCGGGTGAGGTAGCCGACGCCTGCGCAGAGATCCAACAGGCATCCCGGGCTCGCGCCGTCCAGCAGGCCCTCCACCCACTCGGCCATACGATCGGCGCCAAACGGGTTGGGGTGGTACCAGGAGCCCCAAGGCACGACCAGGCGGCGATGCGGGTCCCTCGGTGTCAAAGGAATGGACAGGTTGGGCTCACCACAGGCCATGACGGCAGCTTGCCCTGGAACAAAGGCTCCCAGGCCCACCTGGTTGCTCCGGCACCAGGCAACTAGACTGTCTCCCACAGGAGAGCAGGACTGGGGCTCTCCGAGCTGGCAGGCGACAGCGGGCTCTGCGAGCTGGAGCATCACCAACGCCCGCTGTGCTGCAGGTGAAAACGGCTCACAAGAGGACTCGCCCGAGGTCCAGATCTCGACTGCTGCGACCTTGTGTGCCTGCTGGATGTGCTCCTCCAGGTGACGCGCGACCTGCTGGGCGATCCGCCGAAACCGGGGATGTTGGGCTGGACAGTCGCGGATGTCGACGATCGCGCGATCCAAGGACACGCTCGAGAGCCCCATGGCTACCCTGTCCCCCTGAACGCGCACGGCCAGGCGGCCCCGGACCCGGTGATCGGTGCGCTGACCGGCGTCCACCCAGTCTGGGGGCCGGTCCAGGGTGAAAGGAGGGCCATAGCGACGGAGGATCTCTCTCACCGCTGACAGCTTGAAGGACCGCTCCGATTCCTGCGACATGTGGCGCATGGCACAACCGCTGCATCGCGCGTAGTGAGGGCACTGCGGGTCCACCCGCGCCTCGGACCGCTCCAGGTGGCCGATCACCTCCGCGAAGGCCCTGCCGCGGTGGAAGGGGCCCACCCGGACCCTGACCCGGTCGCCCGGGAGAGTGTGCGGTATGGTGACGTACCGATCATTCAGCCGGGCAAATCCCCGAGCCTGGTAGTCAAGCCCCTCCACATCGAGGTCCACCTCTCCGGTGGCGCCCTCGTGCGGGTCCGTGCCGCAAGACGGCTGCTGGCCTCGATCGTCAGACCGCTTTGTTGGTGATGGTCGTGTACGGTGCATCTTCAGCCACGAGAGTTGGAGTCAAGCAGCAGCGAAGCGCATCTCGCTGCCGCCCGACCGCTCTGATCCCCTGAGCCGGTACATCGGTCTCACCTACCTGTCATCACACTTGTCATTGCGAGGTTAGGGGTCAAGTCGTCGATTGGTGGATTGTCTCAATTAGCCTCTTCTCTAGCTCTCTCTGGCAATCGGCCGCCGCATCGTCCGTGTCTATGAGCTCCCTTGCGCGGCGAGCCAGGTCGGCGATGGTACCCGATTCGACGCGAAATCGCGCTGCAATGGCCGCCGCTGGGGACGGGGTCCGATCGCGGCAGGCGAGCAGCGTCACCAACCGCTGGAGGTTGCGATGACCGCGCTTACCGCGAAGGAGCGCATCTTCGCTCAAGCCAAACACGTCGATGGCCTGCCCGATCACCTCTTCCAGATCGAGCGCCGCCAACTTCCGCCCGTCGGGAATCCCAGGCGACTGCAGGCGCGGATTGCGGCGCACTCGATTGCGGCATTCCTCGACGAAGGGCTCGCTTCCCAGTATGGGTGACCACTTTTGCGCCCGCAATCTCGCCTCGAGAGTTGGGTCGACCGCCTGGTGGACGAAGGTGTCGAAGTCCAACGCATGGTCGCCGAACGGTAAACCGAGCAACTCGAGCACGTCGTCGATCCGCAGGCAATCCAGCCGTTCACCCCCCAGATAAGCTCGATGACTACTCCACTCCCAGTCGCCGGCCTTCTCGACGAGACCTGCGGCGACGGGGTTCATGTGAAGGTACCTCACCACCTCGACCACGTAGCCCTCGGTCTGAACCACCCGAGACCGATAGCGACCCCGCATCAAGGTGCCATCCCGATTGTATTTTCGATTGAAGGTCTGGGTGTAGACACCGTCGAGGTGCCTCATCGCCCGGTCAAGTCGCCCCTCTTCGTCTTCGAGGAGCAGATGATAGTGCGTCGACATCAAGCAGTAGGCGTGCGTCCAGACATTCCAACGGCTCGCGCAGTCTTCCAGCAACGAAAGGAACCGCTCACGATCTTCGTCGTCCAGGAAAATCTCCCGCCCTGCCTGACCACGGTTCATTACATGATGCCAGAGACCGGGCTCGATGAATCGGAGGGGTCTGACCATTGGTCTGAGCTACCAGTTCCCCAATAATATGTCAATCGACGACCTGACCCCTGACATTGACCCCCATTCCACCCGGGCGGGTCGAGATCGCGAGCGATCTCGCGGTCGCTATTCTCGATGCGACTCACGCTATCTCACTCAGGCTCCTGGATCCCGAGCGCCTGCCTGAGGTTTGCCCCGTGCTGGAGGTACCAGCCGGGGTTGCCCAGCTCGACCTTCTTGACGAAGGCCTGCTTCACTGGCTGCTCTGCGGTCCAAAAGTGCCCAGCGACACGGAGCAGCTCGTCTGGCGCCCGCTTGGCGACGCCATAGGCGCCCGTACCCACCGTCAACGGGTTCAGCGAGGTCTGCCGGCTGTAGCGCACGAGAACATCGGGCAGCCTGCTGTCGGGATCACCACTCGATAGCGTGCTGATCAGGGCTTCGAGCGCGCCGAGGCGGTCGAGAGTCTCGACCGCACGTCGGAACACGGGGAGATCTGCGCGAACCGCCGGGCGATAGAAGATCCAGGTCAGGTCGTCGATGAGCCGCGGCCCGGGCGCGCCCGGCACATCGGGCAGCGGTGCCGCGGTGCCGTCGAGGCGGTCGAGCACGGCGACATAGAAAGGCAGATGCTCGCCTGGTCCTACGTGGGCGCACAGGAGGAGCACCCCAGGATCCAAGGACGTGCTCATCAGCTCGGTCGCGGCCTCGCTCACCGCCAGCGCTAGGTTCCCGTCCTCGAAGATCATGGGGTGGTAGTGGTCCGCCGGGTAGGACTGCCCGGGGTTGTCGAGGAGGCCTTCCCGCCCTCGCACCTCGAGGTCATCCACCAGCTCGTCCAGGTCGTTGAAGGTGCAGCCGCGGATCTGTACGGGAAAGGTCGCCATCGCGATATCCCTCGATTCGAGGTGGAGCTGCCGGATACTA
>JAFGEP010000070.1 GCA_016931535.1 Bradymonadales bacterium | reverse complement strand
TCTCGGTAACCGAAGCGCTCGACGGCATTTCTGCCTGATTAGAAGCAAAACGTCGATCTTCTGGATGCAGATCCAGTGGGCGTAGCGCCGGAGGGGGCGATCCTAGCCTCTGGCTGACTGCAACTAACGGGTCTCTATCGTAATGCTGAACATGCGGACAGTATTCTCGATCACCCGCTGCCCCAGCCATAGGGGGTCCTCTTGTCGCAGTCTGGCTAGAGCCCTCAGGATGTGCTCGACCAGCGCCGGCTCGTTTCGTTGTCCCCGGAAGGGAGCAGGGGCCAGGTAAGGAGCGTCGGTCTCCACCAGCAGTCGATCGGAAGGGAGGTCTTTTGCCACGCCCCGAACCAGGTCGGCCCCGGGGAAGGTAACGATGCCGGAGAAGGACAGGAAAAAGCCCAGGTTCAGCGCCTGCTCGGCAAGCCAGGGGGTTCCGGAGAAGCAGTGGATGACCCCGCCGCAAAGGGGTGCCCCCTCCTCCTCCAGGATCTTCACCGTGTCTTCCTCGGCCTCTCGGGTGTGGATGACCAGCGGCTTCTTCAGCTCGCGGGCCAGGCAGATCTGCTGCCGGAATACCTGCCGCTGCACGGACCGCAATGACCGGTCGTAGTGGTAGTCCAGCCCGATCTCTCCGATGGCCACCACCCGGGGTTGCTCCAGTACCAACCGGCGAAGATCTTCCAGCACGGCGTCGGTCATCAGCCGGGCATCGTGGGGATGGATTCCCACCGTTGCCCAGATCCGGTCGTGTGCGTTGGCTATGGCTACGGCTGGGGGGTTGGAAGCGAACCCTCGACCCGCTCCGATGGTCACCATCGCCTGCACGCCCGCTTGACTAGCGCGTTTCAGGATCCGGTCCAGGTCGTTTGCGAAACGGGGAAAGTCGAGATGGCAGTGGGTATCGCAAAGGGGTAAAGACGACGGAGGATCACCCATGTCCCTCTCCCCTTCCGCTCCGCCGCCGGAGGATCAGGCCCAACAGGGCCAGCGCCAACAGCAAACCGGGAAAGGCGGCCGGCGCCGATGCCGAGAGGCAGCCGCAATCGGCCGAATCCTGGTCGGCGGGGATCCGGTCGTAGGGGTCGGGTGAGTCGCCTTCGTCGGGCTGAACCGGATCCTGCTCCATGTCCGGCAGGATCGGCTCCTCCTGGGTGTCGGCCGTTCCGGCATCGGAGGGGGCCTGGTCGCCCGGCCCATCCCCCTGGTCGTCGCTCTCTGCGCTACCCGAGCCGGGGGGCCAGGCGAAGTCGTCCTGCTCGAAGTAGATACCACAGGCCGGGTCCACCTGCCAGTCGCCCGCTCTCTGCCGCATGGCGGTGAGGTAGCTGCCTGCGCCGAAGCCGATCATAGGGGCGTTGTTGCGGTAGATGCCGCTTGTCGGGTCGTAGTTCTCGGCGATCAACAGGTAGTTCAGCACAGACTGGCTCGAGATCCAAGCCTGCAGCGAGTCGGCGTAGGCCGATAGCGCCATGTGCCGGGCGGCGATGGAGGCCCGGTAGTCGATGAAGATCCACTCCAGGGTGTCGTACTCGCTGCCATAGGGGGTCAGACCGTGGCTGTCGGTGGCGTCGTCGTTGCGGGACAGCCCCATGCCGGAGGGGGTGGTCAGGTGGTCGCGCAGCGCCTGCAAGGTGGCGGTGGCGGTCTCCCCCTGCGGGTCGAACAAGCCCATGGCGACCGCTTCGATGACGGCCGCGTCCCAGAAGCCCGACTGTGCCCCCAGCTCCTCCAGGTTGGCGGCCAGCGCGCCGCTGGGTGCCCGCAGCCGCTGGTGGATGGCCCTGCGGATCTCCCGCGCCACCATCGAGTACTGGCGGGCCCTTTCCTCCTCTCCCCTGGCCAACGCCAGGGCCGAGGCGTCGCACAGTCCTCTGACCGCGGTGATGCTGGTGTAGGTGAAGTGCTTCTCCTTGCCGAGCCAGTGGACCTCCCAGATGGAGGAGTCCGGCCGGATCAGGCCGTTGGCCGGGTCGACCAGACCGGCGATCACCTCGGCCACGCCGTCGACGAGGGTGGACCAGTAAGGGTCCAAAAGCGAGGTGTCGCCGCTCTCCTCCACGTAGTGGCGCAGGGCCCAGAGGAACAGGCCGAACCCGTCCCACTCGAAGTTGAAGTCCCCGTTGCAGGTGGTGTCGCTCTGCTCGATGCCGAAGCCGTGGTAGCGGGTCAGGCTCAGCGCGTAGGGAAGTAGCGGGACCGCCTCCAGCTCGGAGTACTCCCGGTAGCGATCGGCCTGGGCCTCCAGAAAGAACCGCAGCCCCTCGCGCGCCTGGTCGTACAGGCCGGCGTCCACCAGGCCGACGATGGCGTAGGCGCCATCGCGAACCCAGGCATAGCTCCAGGCTCCCGGCGGAAGGCTGGCCAGGATGGCCCCCTTCCCCTGGTGAGCCCTCGGCACACCGGGTAGAGCCACCGCTTCCACCGATCCGTCGATGCCGGTGTAGCGCGGGGTGCCCGGCGCGACCTGGGGGCGAAGCCAGGTCGATCCCTCCTGGACCTGCGCCATCCGGAGGATGGCCGCACTGTGGTAGAACAGGTCCTCTTCCTCGGGGGTCAGGCCCTCCGGCAGATCCACCTCGGCCATGAAGTCCCCCCAGCCGGCCTGCTCATCCGTCACCAGCTGATGGCTGGAGCGTCCGTCGATCCAGTCGTCCACGGCAGACTTGAGGGCGTCGTACCCGGTCGGATCGGGATGATAGGCCACCACCAGCCCCACCCAGGCGGTCGCTCCGGCGGCCAGCGCGGAGAAGTCCCACTGGTATCCGCTGACCGCGTCGTCGAGGGTGACGCCCGTGGCCGCCGGCAGGGGGAGATCGCCGAGCCCATCCTGGACGGCCGAGTAGAATGCGGCAGGGGTGTGGGTGATGCGGGAGGGCGAATCCAGGGGAGCCACGTAGAGTGCACCGGCGAACCCCTGCTCCACCAGGGTGTCGTCGGCGAGGATGGTGATGGTCTCTGATTGGCTTCCGATCTCGGATTCCGGGCCGGGGCGGCCCGTTCCCAGGTGGGCGTTCACCAGCCCGTACAGGTGGAAAGGTCCCAGCGCGGTGTCGGAGGTGTTGGTCACCTCCAGGGCCATGACGAAGCCGGCTCGTCCGAGCGTCCAGGGAGCGAAGACCCGGGTCGTGGCCCGAACAGAGAGATCCCCTGGCGACTGGACCATGCGGATGATCCCCGTCCCGCCGGGCCGGTCGGTGCGCCCCTCGAAACCGTCGTATCCCGAGGCGTCCAGATCCACCGGCTGGGCTGCAAGCCAGCTGCTGGTGTCGGATACCATCAGACCGAAGTAGGCGTCGTAGAGGAGGTCTCGGGAGTAGACCACCTGCGGTTGCCAGCATCCATTGCCCGGCGTGCTCTCCAGCCACAGCTCCTCCCCCTCGGCCGTCCACCTCGGCTCCTCGGTGGCATACGGATGCTCCCGAAAATGGTGGATCCTGGAGCGGGCCAGGTCCACCACGACCCCGGTGTAGCCGTTGGAGCTGACCAGGTCGGTCCAGGAACGCTGCGGAGCGAGCTGGGCCTGGAGGGGCAAAGGCCAACCTGCCAGCAGCAAGAACGTCACCAGGATGGCCAGATACCCGATCCATCCGGTGGCTCTACCTTTGGGCCGCTCTTGTCTCTGGACGTGGTGGTGCATGATCTACCCCTGCTGGTGGAAATCCCGGCGATCGAGATGACCGTCAGCCAGTCGAGCCGGCCAGGATTCGTCCCTCTCTTTAGCCCGGGGTTGAAGCTGGATACAAGAGACAAGCCTCGGCGGCGCGACAGGGGGCACGGACCGTGCGCCCCCGGCATCGCCCGGTGACCGTTGTGGCCTCCCTGAAAGGACCTCGCAACCGCGGGAGCCGACCGGTTCGATGCTTGGAGGGGGGAGGTGAAAGCCTCGAGGCCTGAAGCCAGGGATCGGTTGATGCCGATTCCCCGGTCGATCGCAGGCGGCACTGGGGGGGGCGTCGTCGCGATTTGCCGCTCAGACCAGGAAATCCAGCAGCTGGACCCGGGTCAAGTAGCCGTCGAAGATGGCGCTGAACTCATCGATCAGCAGGTCCAGCTCCAGGTCGGCTCGGTCGCCTTCCCGCCCCACGATCTTGCCGCTGATCGGGATCTCGGGCCCGCTGAGCTGAAGCACGCCGCTCCAGGTGCTATCCAGCTCCGGCATCGGCGCTCCGGAGCGGGCAAAGGAGATCCGAGTGCGAGAGACCTCGACCACCGGTGCGATCGTGCCGTCGTCGAATCGGACATGGGCGGGAAGGAGCACCTGCGGTCCCACGCGGTAGTTGACCCGCCGATTCTGCTGGATGAGCTTTTCCAGGGCGTCGTGCACGGTGTCGCTGATCGGGGTGTCCTGGCTTTGCAGCACGTAGTCCCGCAGCTGTTTCATCTCTTTTTGGGTCCGGATGATGTTTTTCCGCATGTCCTCCAGCCGGACCTGGTCCCGCTGGATCTTGTCGGCGGCCTCCTGCAGCAGCTCGTGGTAGAAGGGGAAGGCCACGTCGGGATTGGCTTCGAAGAACCCCACGAGCTTCTCGCTGGTTACCTGCCATAGCTTGGAAGCCCGGGTGGCGATGGCGGTGGTGTTTCGTATCAGGGCCGTGAGCGCTCCCAGCTCTCCGATGGGCGCCGGGGGATGGATGACGATGCGGATCTCACCATCCTCCTTGAGGGCCACCTCCCCCTCCTCCAGGAGGTAGAATGTGGAAGCGGGGTCCCCCGCCTTGAAAAGGACCGTGCCGGCTTCCACGCTGATGCGGGTGAACAACATGCTGACCTGGCTCAGAAAAGCATCAGGTACACTACGTAAAAGCGGGATCACTCTGAGCTGGGCTGGTGTCAGGGTCATCCGTAACTCCCTTTTGGTCCCCTCGTTGTCACCGACCCGGCCACCCTGTCTGTGGTCACGGTGGCTGGATTTGCCCCTCCTTTATTTCAATGTGTCCTGGATGTCCACCGTTTTCTCGGTGGACCGGTTCTCGGAAGGAGAGAGGCGCCCTTTGCGGCCGTCTGTCCACCGGCAGCTCAGTAGTGGAAGGTCGATTTGCCGATGAACTCCCGCAGGATGGAGTTCTGAGGCACGGCGTCCTCGACGACCGGCAGGATCAATCGAAGGAACCGGAGAAGCCGGTAGACCTCGGAAAAAGCCGGGTGCTCCTCGGTAACCTCCAGCAGAAACCGCTCGGCATAGGGCCGAAGCACCGCGTGCTCGTAGGCCAGCGCCGAGTTGAACATGGCGTCCGCCTGCTCCTGGAACGGAAAGATGTGGCGATCTTCTCCCCGGCGCACCGAAGGCCAGCGCATGATGGTCTCGCCTGCGCTGTAGCCCCGGTACTGGCGGTCGCGGATGATGCGCCGCAAAAGCCTGGTGTCTGAGGTGTGGATACGGTTGTGGTCGTCGATGGCCAGCTGGGTCAATGCGCTGACGTACAGCTTGATCTTCATCTCCTTGGGGATCGGTTGAGTCAGGCGGTCGTTCAGACCGTGGATCCCCTCGATGATCAGGATCTGGTCGCGCTCCAGCCTCATGGGGCGCCACTGGTTTTCCGGGCGGGGACTACCCAGCTGGAAGTCGAAGACCGGTGTCAGGACCTCCTCCCCTTTGAGCAGCTTGACCAATACCTCCCACAAGAGCTCCAGGTTGAGTGCCTCGATGTGTTCGAAGTCGTAGTTTCCATCGCTGTCTTTGGGGGTCTGTTCCCGCGGCACGAAGAAGTCGTCCACCGACAGGTTGACCGGCTGCACCTCGTTGACCTGCAGCTGCACCCCCAGTCGCTTGGAGAAGGTGGTCTTGCCCGAGGCGGAGGGCCCGGCGATGAGCACGACCCGCAGCCGGTCCTTCTGGCGGCAGATCTCATCGGCGATGGTGGCGATCTTTTTCTCGTGGAACCCTTCGGCCACGTGGATGAAGTGGGGCAGATCGCCGCGCAAGGTCAACCCGTTGAGAGCCCCCACGTTGGGCATGCCCAAGATCTCGTTCCAGCGTCGAGTCTCCTGGTAGACAGCGAACAGCTTGGGGTGGGGCTTCAGGGTGGCCCGCACCTCGCTGCCGCCTCGCCTGGGGAAGCGTAGGACCATCCCGGGCTCGTAGGGCTCGAGCTTGAACGGCTGGATCCGACCGGTGCTGTAGGCCAGCGGCTTGTGGAACAGGTCGAAGAACTCCCCGCACCAGGCGACCCGAACGTTGGGCTCCCAGTGGGTATCCAACAGGTGGGCTTTATCCTCGAACCCGGCCTCCAGGCACAGCTTGCGCGCCTCGATCACGCTCATGGAGGTGACCCGGAAGGGCAGGTCCTCCTGGACGATCTGGTGCATGGTCCGCTCCAGGCTGTCGATGGTCTCCCTGGAAATCGGTTGGCCTCGCCGGTCGTAGTAGAAGTAGCCATCACCCAGGGTGCCGGACAGCACCAGCCTCAGGGTCGGATCGTAGCGCCGGGCGGCTTCGTAGAGCATCAGGCAGACGCTCCGTCGGAACGCGTCCCATCCTTCGCGCTCGTTGCGGGTCACCGGTCTCACCGTGCAGTCGGACCGCAGCGGGTAGAACCGCCCGTTCAGGCGGTTATTCACGAAGGCTGCGATGATCTCCTGCTGCCTGGGGCCTCCGTGTTGTTCCAGGAACTCGTTCAGGTGCATTCCTCGGAGCACCTCGTGGGTCTGGCCCTTGTACTGCACATGGATGTTCTCTCGGAAATAACTGGGGATTTCCGCCATCTCGAAGTTCTCCTGCGCGCGGCTTCCGGATCGACCCGGCAGAATGCAAGGCCAGGTCACCATTCGCTGCGATTTCGGAACGCCGGTCGATGCACCTTCGGATCGAGCCCTCCACCCGAGATGGACCGGCCTACGACCCGTTCGACCGTCAGTCCGTCGCCTGGTTGGTCGCCCAGGGGGAGCGCTCTCTGGCGATCAAGGCCAATCCTGCTGCGGTGCCGGCCAGGCCCACGCCGACCAGCCAAAGGGGCAATCCCATCTCATTTTCCAGCATTCCAGGTGCGATGGCCAGCAACAAGAGCGCCACGCCGTTGTTGAGGGCGTGAAAAAGCACACTGGTCCAGATACTCCCGCTCTTGTACACCAACAGCCCCATCACCACTCCCAACAGGGTCGTGCCCACCAGGCGGTACAGGTTCAAATGGAGCAGGCCAAACAACACCCCCGTGACCAGTACCAGCGCCCAGGGGGCCAGTCTGCCCCGCAGACCGGAGAAGAGAAACCCCCGGCACAGCGCCTCCTCGCAAATGGCGGGCGAGACCGCCACCAGCAGCACCAGCCCCGGCCATCCACCAAGCTGCTCCAGGTCGCTCAACAACCGGATCATCTCCTCGGCCAGCTCGGGCGGCGCCGGCAACACGTGCCGGTCGAACCAGGCGGAAACAAAGGTGACCGCACTCCAGGAACAGATCCCCAGGATGCCGGCCGCCAGCATCGATCTCGCCGTGGGCCGGCCCACCTGGAAGGTGTGCCGAAAATCCAGCTTGAGGTACCAGGCCAATCCCACGGTCGGGATCAGCACCACCCCCCACAGGGTCCCCGCCAACCCCCAGGCAGGGCTGGCCGCCTGGATCAACGATCCCACGTAGAACAGGAGGACCAGGACGACTCCAAAAAGCGCCAGCCCCTCCCCGGACGACGGTCGCCGGCGGGGGCGCATCTGGCTTCGGCGCGCCAGCAAGGTCATGTTGCCCCGCTCGCCCAGGATCACCTCCTCCTGGGCGAACAGCCTGCCCGCCCCCATCAGGACC
Source organism: Bradymonadales bacterium (assembly GCA_016931535.1). GTDB lineage: Bacteria > Myxococcota_A > Bradymonadia > JAFGEP01 > JAFGEP01 > JAFGEP01. Next base: position 6,389 of record JAFGEP010000070.1, on the reverse strand, counting down.
AGCGCGGTGTACAGCGCCGTGCTGGCCGCCACCAGGAAAAGCAGCTGGGGCACGACCCCCTCGACCAGTACCTGCTTCATCAACAGCATGGCGTTGACCGCCGGCACCAGGGCCAGCGCCGGCGTCAGCTCGAAGCCCGGCAGCTGCACCACACTGGCCGGCACCACCGCGGCCAGCATGACCGGGGTCAGGTAGTTCTGGGCCTCCTTGTAGCTTCGGGCCAGCACCGCCACGGTCAACAACAGCGCCGAGAAGAACAAGGCGATCAAGAAAATGGTGAAAAACAGCACCACCAGCGTCGACCCGGAGATACTGAAGTCCACCTTCTCCAGCATCTGCTCTCCCAACAAGAGCTTGTGGCTGAACAGCAGTGCGATGCTCAAGAGGTTGGCCATCCCCGACACCATGGAGATGCTCACCACCGCCAGGTACTTGCCGGCGGCGATCTCGAAGGAGGAGATCGGCGCCACGTACAACGTCTGGATGCTCCCTCGCTCCTTCTCCCCCGCCGTCAGGTCGATGGCCGGATAAAACGCGCCCAATATCACCGTCAGGATCACCAGGATCGGCAGGATGGCCCCCAGTACGAACCCGCCTACCTGGGAGGGGGCACTCTGGTCCAGCGACTCGACGGTCACCGGCTCCACCAGGCTCACGCTCAGCTCGAGCTCCTCCAGGCGGCGCGCCACCTCGGCGTCGCTCCAGGCCGACAGGCTGCCCTCGAGCCGGTCTCGGGCCTGTCTCGAGGCATCCTCGATGCTCAGGTAGTGCAACTTCAGCTCGGCGTTCGAGTTGGCAGGCAGCTCAGCCGGCCATCCGCTCACATCGACCAGGCAGTCCAGCCCTCCATCTCCGGGGTCCAGCGGATGATCGGGACTATCTACCGCGACGAGCTGGTACTGCCGGTCCTCGGCGAGAATTGCCATCAGGGGGTGGTTCTCGTCGGCACCGGTATAGCCCACCACCGACGGCTTCGCCTCCAGCTTGGCCTTCTGGGAGACCGAGACCTGCGTCACCAGCAGCAACAGCAGCGGGTAGAGAATGACCGGCAAGAACACCATCAGAAAGAGGGTCCGCCGGTCGCGGAAGGACTCCAGCAGCTCCTTGGCAGCGATGGTTCGGATGACTCGGAACCTCATGGACCGTCCCCCTCTGCATCCCGCTGGGAAACGAGAGCCAAAAAGGCCCTGGAAAGCGTGCCCTCCCCCGTCCGCTCCAACAATCCGGAGATGGACCCCTCGGCCAGCACCTCCCCCCGGTGCAGCACGACCACCCGACTGCAGGTCAGCTCGACCTCACTCATGATGTGGGTCGAGAAGAGTACCGCCCGACCGCTATCCGCCGCCCGCTTCAGCGACTCCAACACGAAGCTGCTGCTCAGGATGTCGAGGCCCCGGGTCGGTTCGTCCAGCACCAGCACCTGCGGATCGTGCAGCAGCGCCCGGGCCAAACTGACCCGTTGCTGCTGGCCGGTGGACAGGTTGCCGCACAGCCGATCGGTAAAGCCGACCATCTGCAGGTTCTCGACCAGCTCGGCGATGCGCCGCTCCAGGGCCTGCTTCTCGATCCCGTGCAGTCGCCCGAAGTAGCGCAGAAACTCCACCGGCTTCAGCCGCTTGTACAGCCCGGTATCCCCCGTTTCGTACCCCAACGCGGAGCGTACCGCCAATGGCTGTTCGACGACATCGAACCCGGCGATCTGGATCCGGCCCGAGTCCGGCTTGAGCAGGGTTGCCATCATCCGCAGCGTGGTGGTCTTGCCGGCGCCGTTGGGGCCGAGCAGGCCGACCACCTCGCCCGGGTAGACCGCAAAGCCGATCCGTCGGACCGCCTGCACCTCACCGTAGGACCGGCTGACCTTCTCCAGCCAGATGGCAGGCGGGGGTGATGGCGAGACTGTTGCTGGTTCCGGGGTGTTCACGTCGCTTCAACCTGCTGATCTGAGGTGCCCTCACCCCTGACCCCTCTCCCGCCTTGCGGCGGGCAAGGGGGACCGTTCTCGTTGGGTCTGTTCCTCTCCCGCCTTGCGGCGGGCAAGGGGGACCGTTCCCCCCAGGTTGTTGGGCCAGTCGTGGTGTCGGTGTGTCGGCCAGTCGTGGTGTCGGCCAGTCGTGGTGTCGGGGCCTACTTCTCCTCCTCCCACTCCTCCCTGATGTCCTCTTCCCGGTCGTTGCGGGGCTTACGCCCGTGCGGTTGTTCCTCCGAACGCAGACGCGGTCCGTCTTCATCAGGATCCCAGCTTTTGGCCTGTTTCTGGCGGCGCTTGCGCCGTCGGCCTTTTTCGGCGTCCCGATCTTCATCCCAGCTTTGATCGCGGTCCCACTTGGTGCCCATGGCGGTATCCGGTGTCGAATGACCTATGATCTACAGGCAACCAGGCTCGTTTGTACAGGTTTTTCATGTTGTGGGTTTCCAGGTCGGAGCTGACGAGGTCTGCATTTTCGGGCTACTGATCATCCCAGGGGAATCGGTACACAGACAGCTCCATCTCACGACGTAAGGTATCGATCTCCTTGCGGAGGTTCCGGTTGATGGGGGCGCCCCGCTCCTTTCGATCGATCAAGGCCAGGTGTTCTTTCTCTCCGGCGGTGTAGATCCGTTCTTCGCCAGGCGCCTTCTTCGAAGCCCTGAGGTCTCTCAGGATATTGCCGGCGGTGCGCTTGAAGGAGTCGAGCGGGACGAAGTGCTCGATATCGATGGCCAGAAAGAAATGGCCCAGGCCAAAAGGCGCTGGCCGACCCCCCTCGAACCCGAGCAGCTGCTTGAGGTACCTCCCCTCCTGCAGGGCGGCCGACAAGATTTCCACGGCGGTCGCATAGCCGTAGCCCTTGTATCCTGCAGTCTCCTCGCCCAGGCCACCCAGAGGGGTCAAGGCGGCCGTGCCTTTGACCAGGTCTTTCAGGATCTGGAGCGTATCGGTTCGTGTGTGGCCTGCCTGGTCGATGACCCACCCCGGCGGGATCGCCTTCTCGGCGCGGGCATAGACCTCGATCTTGCCTCGCTGGGTCACCGAGGTGGCGCAGTCGATGACGAAGGGGAAGGGTTCGTCGGTGGGGCAGCCGATGGTCAGCGGATTGGTGCCCAGCATGTTTTCCACCCCGAAGGTGGGGGCGATGGAGGGGCGGGCGTTGGTACCGGTGATGCCGACCTGTCCCGCCTCGCAAGCCATGAGCACGTAGTAGCCGGCGATGCCGTAGTGGGTGGAGTTCTTGACCGCCACCATGCCGAGTCCGTGGTGGCGAGCCTTGTCGATGGCCATCTGCATGGCGCGCTTGGAGATGGCGTGACCCATGCCGTCGTGGCCGTCGACCACCGCGGTGGTCTCGGTCTCCTTGACAACCTCGAATCGCGTGACCGGCTGCTGGATCCCCTGCCGGATGCGGTCGTAGTAGATGGTCTTCAGACGGCCGACGCCATGGGAATCGATCCCTCGTTTGTCGGCAGTGATCAGCACATCGGCACAGATAGCGGCATCAGCTTCGGGGACACCGAGGCCAACAAAGACGTCGGTCATGAACCGTTCCAGTGTATCGAATTCCACCCACCAGACCGCTTCCTCTCCCATCAGTCGTCTCCTTTCCATTTGACCAGCGCACAAATACAGAGCAGCCCGGCCCCGCGGCTTGCCCCGGCACGCGAACTGAGGCTGGGAATATAACGCAGGTCGCAGCGATGGTCATCACCGACAAGCGGCGGTTTCTTCATTCCGATGGCGCAAGCTGACCCACGACCTCGATAGGGGGGGCAAGAGTGTTGAGAGGATGTTGCGTTCCTTTATCGGCTGTGCCAACCATGCGGCCATGTGCACCCGATGTCGGCTGCTGGTCCTGGGCCTTTGCCTGCTGTGGGGGCTCTGTTCTTCCGGCTGCGACACGCATCCGGGAGCAGACGGCGGGGATGTTCCGATCGGTGACCCGGAGCTTTTCGACCTCGACGAGCCAGTCGACCAGGCGGGTGATCCAACGGATGCCCACAACGGGCCGGAAACGGATCCGGATGCCGCAGCGATCGACCTCGAGTCGGATCTGTCTCCCGATCTGTGGGACCTCCCATTCGATCTCCCCCCGGGAACGCGGGTCACCGTCCGGATAGACCCGTCCATCGCCGATGGTGCCCTGGATCCCCGCTATATCGGGTTCGCGCTGGACACCGCCCAGCTCACAGGGGGGATGTGGTGGCGGGCCGGCGAGCTTGCTCGATCGCCTGCCGAGACCCCCGATCTGGAGGATCCGAGGCTGATCCGGCTGGTGTCTCATCTGGCCCCCTCGTTGTTGCGAATCGGGGGAACCGACTGCGATGCCGTCTACTTCTGTCCGGAGGCGGGAGAGTGCCAGCTACCGGAACCCTACCGGGATGCGTTCCTCGATGAGAATCGCCTGGAGACCGTCCTGACCCACGAGGATGTCCGGCGTACGGCCGACTTCGCGGCCGCTGTGGGGGCCAACGTGCTGTTCTGCGTGAACATGGGCCCTGGGCCGCGCGACCCGGAAACCGGCGCCTGGCGGCCAGACAACGCCCGCCAGCTCATCCGCTTCGCCACCTCCCTCGACCAGGGAGCGGTATTTGCCGTCTGGGAACCGGGCAACGAGATCAACTCCTTCTCGCTCAACTTCCGCCTGCCCATTCTGGTCAGCCCCGAACGGTTCGCCCAAGACCTCGTGCGGTTTGCCGAGCTGGTCGAGGAGGAGTCCGCTTCTGGCCTGGTTTCCGCCCCCGGCTCCTACGTGAGCCCCTTCGGGGAGCTCCAGGACTTCACCCCTCGGCTGATGGCAGCACTGGCAGAAGAGGGGGCGGAACCGCTCGACGCACTCTCCTGGCATCTCTATGCCACCCAGTCGACAAGCTGCCCCGCACAGATCCACCCGGCTGACAACGAGCACCTGTTCGCCGAATGGATGAACGACTCCCATCGCGCGCTCGCCCGGTCCATGCGACAGGCCGCGGGCGATCTTCCGGTCTGGAACACCGAGAGCGCCTCGGCCCAGTGCGGGGGTCAGGAAGGGATCAGCGACTCCATGGCCGATGCCCTCTGGTACGCGGACTGGTTGGGGCTCTTGGCACAGGAGGGGACCAGCCTGGTGATCCGCCACTCGATGGTGGGAGCGGACTACAGCCTTTTAGAGCCGGACACCTTCGAGCCGCGCCCCACCTTTCTGGCCCTGGTGCTGATGCGCCGGTTGGCCGCTCGAGCCCACCTGGCCACCGAGGTCGATCGCACCTTGCTCAAGGCCCACGGCTGGTGCGCCCCCGAGAGCGACCGCGCCATCACCGCGGTGCTTGCCAATCCGGGGAGCCAGACCTTGGTTGCTGAAATCGTGCTGGAAGGCCTCGCGGTGGAATCGGCGGAGGGTTGGCTCCTGGAGACGGGCGGCGACCTGGCGGGTAAGCGGGCCGCCATCAACGGCCAGCGGCCTGGGTCCGATGGAGCCATCCCTGCACCGGCAGGAACTCCGCTCCCGGTGACCGCCAACCAGGCCTGGGTGGAGGTCCCCCCCGCCTCGCTGGCTTTTGTCCGCCTACAAGCCGAAGCACCGGTCGCCGGTTGCCGGTGAGCGCTACCAGACCACCACGAATGCATGGCCGTCGAAGACAGAACAAGCGGGTCAGGTGACGCGCTGCGCCAAAGAGCGTGGGGGCGTGGGGATTGATATCTGTTCCTGTTATGCGCATAATAGGAACAGGTGGTTTCGGGAGGACGCCATGGCAAAAAACCGACTCAACATCAGCTTGGACCAGGATCTCGTGGACTTCGCAAAGCTCTTCGCCGCAGAGAACCGCACCACGGTCGCCGAGGTGATCACCCAGTATCTCCTCGCCTTGAAGCGCAAGGCCCAGGGCGAGACCACGACCGAGATCCTCGATCACCCGGCTTTCCACGAGGCCATGGAGGAGGTCCAGGCCAAGCTCCGCGATGGCAGGGCCGAGTGGCACACCTATGACGAGGCCTTCGCCGACTGATGGAAACCCTCTTCGAGAAGGACTTCGTGAAGGCGCTCCGCAAGCACTCCGGGATCAAGAAGCAGGTGGAGAACAAGGTCCGGATGATCATGGAGCAGCCGCTGGCTATGGGCGAGCCGCTCAAGGGGAACTTCAGGGGGTTCTACTTCTGCCCGGTCAAGAAGAGCTTCATCATCATCTACCTTTACTGTCGGGCCTGCCGTAAAAAGGGCGACGATGAGATCGTGGCCTGCTCGGACTGCAGCAAGCGCGACGACGAGACCCTAAAGTTCGTGCTCCTGGGCCCTCACGATGTGGCCTACGGAAGCTGAAAAACGGTCTGTAAACTACCGCGCCGGTAATACCTGCGTATTCCGGTCAATCTGATCAGGGATTCCGGCGGATGCTGATCACTCATTCCGGGCGAAGGTGATCACCCCGTCGGAGCGTAG
>JAFGEP010000069.1 GCA_016931535.1 Bradymonadales bacterium | reverse complement strand
TCTCGGTAACCGAAGCGCTCGACGGCATTTCTGCCTGATTAGAAGCAAAACGTCGATCTTCTGGATGCAGATCCAGTGGGCGTAGCGGGCGGAGGGGGCGATCCTGGCCTCCGGCCATCTCACACCACCGATCGCTGTAACGGAGCTGGTGTAGGATTGACACCTACGTTGAGCGCGATCGGAGCGACCCCATGGCCCGCCAGATACCCCCAGGTGAAACAGAGATCGAATGCCCCGTGCTGGGGATGCACTGCGCCAACTGCGCGGCCAGGGTGGAGCGCGCGCTGGTGGAGGAAGGGAAGGGGATCCGCCAGGCCCAGGTCAACCTGGCCTCGGAGCGGGTGCTCATCCGTTACGACCCGGACTCGATCGGGTTCGATACCATGGCCACCCTGCTGGAGCGGTCGGGGTACAAGCTGCTGCCTCCGGTTTCCCAGGAGCAGGATGGCGAGGACATCGAGTCGGAGGCGCGCCGTTCCTACATGAAAGGCCAGGTACAAGCCTTCATCGTGGGCTTGGCGTTTACCCTGCCGTTGCTGATCCTCTCCATGGGGCGAGATCTTGGCCTCCTGGGACCGTGGGCTCACCTGCTCTGGGTGGACTGGCTGCTGTTTTTCCTGGCGACTCCGGTGCAGTTCTATACCGGGCGTGACTACTACCTGGGAGGGTACAAGAGCCTGAGGGCGAAAAGCGCCAACATGGACCTCCTGGTGGCGTTGGGCTCCTCGGTAGCCTATCTCTACTCGACATTGGTGCTCATTCTGCCCGGCCTGACCGGCCACCTCTACTTCGAGACCTCGGCCATGATCATCACCCTGATCAAGCTGGGCAAGGTGCTGGAGGCCAGGGCCAAGGGACGGGCTTCCTCCGCCATCCGCAAGCTGATGGACCTGACCCCCCCGGTGGCCCACGTCCTGGACGAGCGAGGTGTCGAGCAGGACCGGCCGGCCAAGGAGGTCCACCCCGGACAGCGACTGGCGGTCAGACCGGGAGAGCGGATCCCGGTGGACGGCGAGATCGTCGAGGGGATTTCGGCCATCGAGGAGAGCCTGCTTACCGGAGAATCGGTGCCGGTGGACAAGGGCCCCTCCGACCGGGTCTTCGGCGGTACGCTGAACATCAACTCGCGGCTGGTGATCCGGGCGACCGGGGTGGGCAGCCAGACCGTGTTGGCGCAGATCGTGCGGTTGGTCCGGCAAGCTCAGGCCAGCAAGGCCCCCATCCAACGGCTGGCCGATGCGGTTTCGGCGGTGTTTGTCCCGGTGATACTGGCCGTTGCCCTGGTCACCTTCGGCCTGTGGTGGGCCCTGGGCGGCGACTGGGTGGCGGCCATGATCCGGATGGTCGCGGTGCTGGTGATCGCCTGTCCCTGCGCCATGGGGCTGGCCACACCCACGGCGGTGATGGTGGGCATGGGCAAGGGGGCCTCCATGGGCATCCTGTTCAAGAACAGCGAGTCGCTGGAGACCGCACACCGGATCCGGACGATCCTCTTCGACAAGACCGGCACCCTGACCGCCGGTCGGCCGGTTCTGAGTCGGGTGGTGTCCCTGGACCCCGCCCTCTCCGATGACAAGCTGCTCGCCTGGGCGGCCTCCGCCGAAAGCGCGACCAACCACCCGCTGGCTCAGGCGGTGGTGCGGGCGGCGCAAGAGCAGGGGCTCGAAGTCGAGACTCCGTCCGAGGCTCGGGAGATCGCGGGGTTCGGGGTCGAGGCGAGGCTGACAGACCGATCGATCAAGGTCGGTAAACCGGAGTGGTTCGACGACCGGCTTCAGGATGGCAACCCGTTCGGCGACCAGCTCGCGTCCCTGCTCGACCAGGGATTTTCAGTCATCGGAGTTGCCCTGGATGACCGGCTGTCGGGGCTGATCGCCCTGTCCGATCCACCCAGGCCCGGTGCGGCCAAGTCCCTTCAGGCCATCCGTCGCCAGGGGATCGAGACGGTCATGGTGACCGGCGACCACGAGCGGGCGGCTCGCAGGGTAGCCGACCAGCTCGGCATGGACCGCGTGGCGGCAGGGGTCCTACCGGCGCGGAAGGCGGAGATCGTCCAGCAGGAACGGGAACGGGGGCTGGTGGTGGGCATGGTGGGGGACGGCATCAACGACGCGCCGGCGCTGGCCCGGGCCGACGTGGGTATCGCGCTGTCCACCGGTGCGGACACGGCGGTGGAGGCCGCCGATGTGACCCTGGTCGGCGGCGAGCTCTCCCAGGTCTCCCGGGCCATCGCCCTGTCCCGGGCGACCTTGCGCACCATCCGCCAGAACCTGTTCTGGGCCTTCATCTACAACATCCTGCTGGTTCCGCTGGCGGCCGGCGCTCTGGCGGTCTTTCCCGACCTGCCTTCCTTCCTGCGACACCTCCATCCCGCGGCGGCGGCAGCGGCCATGGCGCTGTCCAGCGTCACGGTGGTGCTCAACAGCCTGCGTCTGGCCAGAGGTTAGGATCGCCCCCTCCGCCCGGCCAGGGGCTAGGATCGCCCCCTCCGTCGGCTACGCCGACACCTCCCCCGGGCGTTGCCTCGGGGGAGGAGAGCTAGGCCAGGGGCTAGAGTCGCCCCCTCCGCCCGCTACGCGGGTGCAGCTTGTCCAACGGCTAGGATCGCCCCCTCCGTCGCTCCGCGACACCTCCCCCGGGCGTTGCCTCGGGGGAGGATCGCCTGGCCAGAGGCTAGGATCGCCCCCTCCGCCCGCTACGCCCACTGGATGCAGATCCAGATCTCACCCTTCATGCGGCATTCCTTGTAGTTGCTGTA
>JAFGEP010000068.1 GCA_016931535.1 Bradymonadales bacterium | reverse complement strand
TTTCGGTTACGGGCCGGAGAGCGTATGCCCGGAGAGGACTTGCACCTCTCTGATCTTCGACGCTCGTGAGCGCACCCTCCGCCCGCTCCGCGGGCACCTCCCCGGGCTCCGCCTCGGGGGAGGACGGCTTATCCAAAGGCTAGGATCGCCCCCTCCGGCGCTGCGCGGGCACCTCCCCCGGGCTCCGCCTCGGGGGAGGATCACCCTCCGCAGCGGGTCTCGTCGCTGTTGTCGCCGCAGTTGTCAGCGCCGTTGCAGAGCTGGGACGGGGGGATGCAGGAGCCGTTGGTGCAGCGGAAGTCGCCGTTGACGCAGCAGCAGTAGGCCTCGTCGGCGGAGTCGGGGCACTGGGCCAGGCCGTCGCAGACCTGGGTGGACAGGAGCGTAAGCCCGCTGGCGCAGAGGTACCGCTTGTAGCAGACCGACTCGTCGCTGCCGTCGCCGCAGTTGTTGACGTAGTTGCACAGACCGGTGACCTCTACCTGGGAGGTGTCTTCACAGGTCCAGCGGATGTCGCAGTAGGTCTCGTCGCTGCCGTCGGTGCAGTCGTTCATGCGGTCGCAGACCCAGTGGGGATAGGTATGGCTCCCGTTGTCGCAGACGTACCGGATGTAGCAGTGGCTTTCGTCGCTGCCGTCGGAGCAGTCGGCCATCCCGTCGCAGACGTAGCTTGGCGGATAATATTCCCCTGAGCCGCACAGGAAGAAGTCTTCTATTTCTGTGCTGTAGCAGGTTGCCTCGTCCGTGCCGTCGGTGCAGTCGGGGATCCAATCGCACACCCAGGAGGAGGGGATCAGGTTGTCGCCATCACAGACAAACCGCTTGTAGCAGGTGGTCTCGTCGCTGTTGTCGCCGCAATTGTCCCAGTAGTTACACAGGTCGCTGTAGGGGATCTTGGTACCGTTGTCGCAGGTCCACTGGTAGCTGCAGCCGGTCTCGTCGCTGTTGTCGCCGCAGTCGTTGATGTGGTCGCAGACCCAGTGGGTGTAGGTGTGATTCCCGTTGTCGCAGATGTAGCGGATGTAACAGCTGCTCTCGTCGCTGTTGTCGGTGCAGTCGGCCATCCCGTCGCAGACCCACCCCGATGGCTTGCAGGCGCTGACATCGCAGGAGTAGGTGCCGGCTCCCCAGTAGCAGGTGGCAGCGGACTCATCGCTGCCGTCGCCACAGTCGGCCACGCCGTCGCAGACTTCGCCGGGAGCGATGCAGCCCTCGTCGTTGCATACGAACTCGCCGGCTGCACAGCCGCAGTCGCTCTCGTCGCTGCCGTCGCCGCAGTCGTCGGTATCATTGCAGACCAGGCTGTCGGCGATGCAGCTCTGGTTGGCACACCGGAACCAGCCGGCGGGAGGACAGGAGGGATCGGCCTGGATCGCGATGGTCGCCGTTGCCACCGAGGATTGCGCCCCGTCGGGATCCTGGGCCCGATAGGTGAACGAGACGGTTCCGCGATAGCACATCTGGGGCAGGGTATAGGAGAAGGAGCCGTCGGCCGCGAGAGAAAGCACACCGGCCGCTGGTGAGCTTTCCAGCACGGCGGTCAACGCTCCCCCCTCGGCGTCGCTGTCGTTGGCGAGCACGCCGGCAGCCGCGTTGACCACCAGGTCGGTGCACTCGTTGGTGGTGTAGCCCGGGTCGTCGTTGGCGACAGGGGGGTCGTTCGTGGGGTTGATGGTGATGGCGAACTCGGTCACCGGGGTGACTCCCCCATGGCCATCCCCCACGGTGAAGGTGAACCCATCCTCCAGCGGAGACTCGGCGCCGAGGTGGCTGTAGCGGATGTAGCCGTCGGCGAGGAAATGCTGGGGAAAGTAGTCTGCGACCACCAGCAGGCCGTCGCAGCCGGCAACGACGACATCCCCGCTGTTGCACTGCAGTGTACCCAGAGACGGGGTGGTCGCCAGGGTGAACACCAGGTTTTCGTTCGGGTCGTCGACGTCGCCGGCGGCCAGGACGTCCAGGGTGATGGCGGTGGTAGCCCCCTCGTCCGCCGAAAGCTCGAGGTTTGCGGTCACCATCGGAGAGTCGTTCACGGCGGTCACGGTCACCGTCACGGTCGCCGAGTCGCTGCCCCCATCGCCGTCGGACAAGGTGTACTGGAAACTAGCCGCGCCGAAGAAATCGGAGGTGGGGGCAAAAGTGATCTCCTTGCCGACCGCATCGTTGGAGACCGCCCCGTTGACGGCACTTCCCACCGCCGAGACCGACCAGTTCTCCGAAGGCGAGTCGATGTCGCTGTCGTTGGCAACCAAGGTGTCCCAGGAGAGGATCAGCCCCACGTCCTCGGCGCCGGTGACAGCGTCGTCTGCGGCAATGGGGGGGTCATTAACCGGGGTGACCTCGATGTCCACGTCGGCGGTGTCGGCAGCGGCTCCATCGCTGACGGTGTAGGTAAAACCGGCGGTGCCGAAGAAGTGGGTGGCAGGGGTGAAGGTGATCGACTGGATCGCCCCCGCCGAGACGACGGTCTCGGCCGAGCCGTTGCGCAGGGAAGCGATGGAGGAGATGAAGAGCGGGTCCAGGTCCAGATCGCCGTCATTGGCCAGCAACGTAGAGGCGGTCACGATGACGGGGTTGTCCTCGGCGACCTGGGCGGTGTCGTCGCCGGCCACGGGCGGGCTGTTTTCGACCTGCACCTTGGTGGAGGTCACAGGCGCCCCTTGGTTGAAGCCGTCGAAGGGGGTCACCACCACCCGGTAGGAGACGTTCTTCACGGTACGATCGGCGTCGAGCGGAGGGATGGTCTCGACATCATTGTCGGCCTCGTCTGCGAGGTCGCTCCAGGTCCCGCCGGTTCCGTCGTGCTGCCAGCGGTAGGCAAAGGTCACGGTGTCACCGTCGGCATCGTAGCCCGTGGGCTGCTCCTCGAGCGCCAGGTCGTCGTCGGTGTAGGGCTGGGACGGGAGCAGGGTGAGCGCAGACTGGACGATGGTGGGTGCGCTGTTGGCGACCGTGACAGAGGCCGAAACGAATTCGGCGCCATGGTCCTGGTAGTCAAAGGGGAGGATGCGCAGGCGGTAGATTCCCCGATAAACCGTCACCGTGCCGGGAAGCGCCGGGATCGCTTCCACTCCGGTTCCCGCCATCACGGGGGTGAACGCCTCTCCCTCATCAAGCTCCCAGGAGTAGTCGAACACCACCTCGTCGCTGTCCACGTCGGCAGCCACTGGCTGGGCAGCCAGTGCGATGTCGTCCTCCAGGCCGGGAGGCGGATCGGCAAAGACCAGGGCGGCGGTGTTGGTGATGACCGGCGGGTCGTTGACCGGCGTGATCGCGATGGCGATGGTTGCCGGCTCCGAATCGGCGGTGTAGTCGTTGACCCGGAAGGTGAGCAGGTCGGCGCCGAAGTAATCGGTGTCGGGGGTGTAGCTGAGCTCGGGCGCCGTGCCGGCGAGCGTTCCATGCTCCGGCTGGTCGATCACGGCAAAGGTGAGCGAATCGCCATCCTCGTCCTGTCCGGTCAGAAGAATGTCGACCGGGGTATCCTCCGGCGTGACGATGCTCTGGTCGTCAGCGGTAGGCGGATTGTTTGCGGATGACGGCTCGACCCGAATGGTGGTGTTGGCGCTGGCGCCGCGGCCATCGGCATCGGTTGCCAGCAAGGTGGTGGTGAACGTGCCGACTCGAACGTAGGTATGGCTCACCTGCTGTCCGCTGACGGTGTCGCTGCCATCGCCGAAGTACCAATCGAGCGCGATCGCGGGAACGCCGACCACCACGGCCTCGAAATCCACCGCCAGAGGTACCGGCCCCTGATCGGGCGTGGCGTTGATGCGGACCGCGAAGGTGGCAGGGGGCTCCGTACCCTTGGCGCAGCCGGTGAGGCAGAGCAAGAAAAGGAGCACAGAAGCCAGTAGGCCAGACGGTAGAAGAAAGGAGTTGCGCATGTGAACGTCTCGTTTCTGCCCGGTTCCCAGGACCAGTGAATTTTCCGAATCCATGGAAGGTCCTGGCCGAGGCCTGCCGTTGCAGGTTGTCGAACCTCTGTGTTCCGGGTTTCTCAGATACCAGTTATGCCAGCGATGGCGCTGAGGATCAAATGGAGTTGGGGACAGTGGGCTGCCAACAGCAGAGAGGTGTTTGCAGACAGGATCTGAGGTGCCCTCACCCCTTCGTCCCTCACCGCTCAGGTGCACGCTCACGCTCACCCTCAGGCGCACGCTCACGCTCACGGCGTTGTTGAGGAGGAGGCTCTTACTTTTCTCCCTGGCCCTCGAGGAGGGCCATGATCTCCATGATGAAGGGGGTGTGCTCGGGGTAGGCCATGGTCATCTCGAACATGAGGTCCTGGGCCGCGCCGCGCTGGTTGGACGACATGAGGATCTCTAGCTCGGTGAGCTCGTCTTTCAGCTCTTCGGGGAGGTCGTCGGGCAGCGGAGGCAATTCGACCTGGGGTCGAGGTGCTTCCGGCTTTTTCTCGACCGGTGCGGCTGCCGAAATCCCGGTTGGGGTTACCGGGGGTGGAGCGGAAGGTGGGGGCGGGGTGGAAGCCGCTTCCTGTTCGGGGTGGGGAGGCTGTGGTGTACCAGCAGCCTGGGGATGGCCCTCTTCCGGTGCGCCGATGACGATGCTGGTAGGGGCCGAGGCGGCCGGCGGGAGGGTGACATCCTCCACCCCTTCGGGGGCGGCCCGCCGCTTGCCGAACAGCGGGTGGGTATCGCTGAAGGGTTGATCCGAGGGGGAGCTGTCCTCGGCGCTGGCGAGGTCCGAGTAGGAGGGTCGTACCGAGCCGGAAGGTTCGGGCGTTTCGATCTCGATGGGGACGGCGCCATCGGCCTCGACGATCTCATCGGCATCGAGGAAGAGATCATCCAGGTCACTTTCGGCCTGGTAGACCGGCCCCGATCCGTCAACGGATTCCCCTGAGGTGGTGTAGACCCCCGTCGCCACGTCGGGGGCGTAGCCCGGCATATGAGGGGTGGGCGAGGGGGAGAGCGAGCCGTGCTCGGGGGAGTAGTCGGAGGGGGCGGATGTTCGCTGAGAACTGAACGCCTTGGCCCAGGTCATTTCGGGAGGGACACGGTGCCTGGCATCAGCAGCGGGCGACACCTTGGTGATCTCATCGCGTTCCTGATCCAGGAGGCCCGGCGGTGTGCTTCCGGGGCGGGCGTAGTCCGAGGGCGGCTGGAGGGAGTCGTATGCGCCGGGGTGAGTCTGCCAGGTGGGAGGAGGGATCTCGCCGGGCGTCTGGGGGTACGCCATCACCTCCTGGCGTTTGACCTGGCTGGTGACCTCCTGGGGCCCGGTGACCGGGGCCGAGGTCTCGCGGCGAAAAGCGGAGAGGTCGACCTGATCCAGCCCCAGGTCGTGGCGCAGGGCGTTGGCTGCGGGGTGGTTGGGGTCTAGCCGCAGAGCCTGGTAGAGGTAGCGTGAGGATCGGGCGGGATCGGCTTGCCAGCAGTGTCCGGCCAGGTGGAGAAGCTGGTCGATGGCATCCAGGACAAGGCCCTGGTGGAGGTACATCTGCACCAGCCGTTCCCGGGCCGAGATGTTGTCGGGATCGATGCGGAGGGCCTGGGTGAGGACCTCCATACCGCGGTCCCAGGAGGCGTTTTTCAGGCTGTTGTCGCCCTCCAGCAGAAGGCGGTAGATGATGTTGAGCTGCTCAGGATTGAGCAGACGGTTGAGACTGATGATGTTGCCAGGGTAGGTGAACAGGCCGGCTGCGGTGGGCGTTTGCACCCATTGCTCGCCGGTATCGGGGGCGGCCCGATGGGGGGGCTGGGTCTGATCCGACAACGATGGGGGGTAGGGGGTGGTCCGGGAAGAGGGTTGGCTGGACGACACCGCTCGGTGGGCGTAACGGGGCGGCAGCGAGAGGCCCAGATGGATGCAGGCGTCGAGGTCATCGGGGTCGAGGGTGAAGACCCGCTGGTAGACCTCGACGGCCAGCTCTTCCTGCCCTTTTTCGACGTGGAGCTCGGCGAGCTCTTTCAGGACCCGGACCGCGCGGTCACGTTTCTTGAGGCCCAAGAAGGTGTCAGCCAGGTAGCGGAGGGCCTGGGGGTCCTTCTCGGTGGTCTTGAAGATGAGCTGGAGCTTGGCCAGTGCCCGCTTGTAGTCCTCTCGTTGGAGGTAGACCTGCACCAGTTCCTTGAGCCGGGGGACGTCGTCGGGCTGGTGGAAGAAGTAGCGCTCGGCGACCTTGATGTACTCGTTGATGTGGTTGGTTTCGCGCAGCTGGTCGGCGGCCACGGCAAAGTGCTCGGCGGCCTCGAGGGCGTTGCCCTGGGAGGAGCAGTGCTCGCCGAGGTGGATGCGGGCCGAGACGTCGAAGGGGTCGATGTCGATGATCTGCAGAAGGATATCGGCCAGGTCTTCGGTATTCCCGCTCTTTCGGAGCTGTTCGGCGACCTGTCGATATTGCGCCAGGCTTTCACTCAGCAGGTTCATCTGGAGGTAGAGCTGAGCGAGCTGTAGCTGAATGTCGGAGCGGGTGGGATCGAGGCGGTTGATCTGCTTGTAGACCGCCACCGCCTTGGGGAAGAAACCCCGAGCGGAGTACTCGCGGGCCACCCCTTCGTAGGTGGAGATGGCCTCGTTACGCTGACCGAGGCGAGCCTGGAGGTCGCCGATCCGGAGCCGGGTCCGGATGTCGTCGGGTTGGATCTCCAGTACCTTGGCGTACTCCTTGATGGCCCGCGCCAGGTTGCCCTTCTCGAGGTAGCGCTGGGCGTTGGTCAGATATTTTTCCCGCGTGCTGGCCAAGAAAAATCGCCGCCTCGCTGTCGATTGTCACCGCCTTGGCGTGGCCTGGCGCTCCTTCCCGGACCGCCTACTGCGATCGCGGACACCTTTTGGCCAGGCCACAACCGATTGCTGACCCAGTATATCGGTCGGCGGCTCAGACTAGCAAGTATGCTGGATAGGGGGCAGGCGAAAGGAGGGGAAGAGTAGTGCTGGTCCAGGGGCTAGGATCGCCCCCTCCGTCGGCTTCGCCGCCACCTCCCCCAGGCTCCGCCTCGGGGGAGGATCGCCCCCTCCGTCGGCTTCGCCGCCACCTCCCCCAGGCTCCGCCTCGGGGGAGGATCGCCCCCTCCGCCCGCTTCGCGACACCTCCCCCAGGCTCCGCCTCGGGGGAGGACGCTTGACAGGCCAGTGCCCTCTGCTAGTATGCCTCGCACGGAGGCGAGTTTATTTTCCAACTTGTTGTATTTCCGAGGAAAATCCGTTGAGCTCCGAATCTGCTGGCAAGCGCCAATCCCCCGGACGAGTCGATCTGATCTGGGCCATCGGGCTCGGTGTCGGTGTGGCGGTGTTGTACTTCGTGGCGGCCGGCCTGTGGGGTTTCTGGGAACCCTGGGAGACCGAGTTTGCCCGGATGGGGCGGACCCTGGCAACCGGTGAGGGGACCAGCTTCGTGTTTCCGCTGGGGCCAGGGGGTGAGCTGGTCAACAAGCCCTGGCTGGTCGCGCTACTGCTGCAATGGGGTTACCAGCTGGGCGGAGGTTCGGAGCTGGGCATGAGGGCTCCGTTGGCCGCACTGGGGGTACTGACGGTGCTGGCCACCTATGGTGGTTTAAGGGTCTTCACGCGACCGCACCGAGCGGGGATATCGGCTCTGGTGTTGAGCACCACCCCCATGTTCCTGATGAGCGCGGTCAACCTGGCCGGAGCGATGCCGGCCATGGCGGTGACGAGCTGGGCTCTGCTGGCGTTCGCGATGGCGGTGGTGCGTCGGGGGGGCTGGTGGTGGCTGGCGATCAGCGGCGTGCTCACCGGGTTGTCCCTGTGGGCTGCCGGCATCCTGGGGCCCATCCTGGTGCTGGGAACGATCGCCTGCTACGGGATCTGGTCGATTTCCAGGACGCCCGGTCGGCTGAAGGGGGCCAAACCGATCCTGGCCATCGTCGTGGTGGGCGGGGGTGTCGCCGCCTACCTGGTCTACCTGCTGGTAGCACACGGCTTTGGGGAATCGAAGAACCTGTTGGGGGTGGTTCTACCGTTAGGGCTGTCGCTGGTGGCGATCACGGCTGGCTCCTTCACCGACGGGTTCCGGTCGTTGCCGGCCCAGGATCGGGGGTTAGGCTGGTTGGAGCGGTTGACGCGCCTGTTCCAGAAGATCCCGGATCAAATCGACCGACGGCTGGCGGCCATGCCGAGGGTGAGCTGGGGGCGCAAGGTGCTGTTTGGCCTGGCTGCTTTTGGGGGGATGCTGGTCACCGGTGTGGTGTGGGTGCTGCGGCTAGTGCTATGGCCATTGCGCCGCCCGCTGGTATTTGGGGTGGGTTTTCTGTTGCTGGCGGGCTATCCGGTCTACCAGTTTCTGCGCCAGCAGGGGCTGGCCGAGACCCTGGAGTTTTTGCTGTACAACGATTTCCTGAATCGGCGAAGCCTGGCGGACCACGTGAACTTCGACACCGCCATCCGCAACGTCGGGTTCGCCGCCTTTCCCTACACGGCCCTGGTGCCGCTGGGGCTGGCCTACCTGATCCAGACGCTATCGCCGGAGCGGGGTGATCGGGCGGGCGGTTCTTCGGACGAGCTGGAGCGCCAGCCGCTGGTAGGGCTGAAGGCGTTCTTGGTTTGCTGGTTTCTGCTGGGTTTTACCATCGTGGGGCTGACCGCGACCCTGTCGCGCCACTACCTGTTCTTGGGGATGGTGCCGATGGCGGTATCGGTGGGTCTGGTGGTGACCGATGTGGGGTACTGGAGGTCACTTCGGAGCAACCGGTCGCTGTTTGCGCTGATCGGCTTTGGTTGTCTGGGGATCTTGCTGGTGCTCATCAAGGACCTGATGACCACGGCCAATCCGGAGCTGGGGCAGCTGGGACCGGAGGTGTTGTTCGAATTTCTGCTGGTGGATGGGCGAGAACCGTTCCCCAAGGTCTTTCGGTTGCCGATGGTGCTGCTGTTCGGGATCATCTGGGTCGTGGCCATTGCCGCCTACTTCTGGTTCATCGTCTCCTGGCTGGCGGAGCTGCACGACCGGGCCAGAGGGTGGCTCAAGCGGGTGGACGACAAGCCGATCGCCGAGGTGCGGGGCCGTCGTTTTGGTTGGATCCGCCGGTTGACCCAGGGGGCACTGGTGGGGCTGGTCATGGCAGCCACTCCGTTTCTCGGGCTGGTCAAGCTGGTGCTGTGGCCGGTCAACTGGCTGTTGAGCCGATCCGCGCGCCGGTTGCTGATGACCGTACTGGCCTCCTGCGTGTTGTTTGCCGCGGTGACCGCCTTCGCCTACCTGCCGGGGTTGAGCCATCACCTGTCGCCGCGCGGGCTGGTCGATAGCTATCGGTCGATGGCCCAGCCGGGGGAGGTGCTCTACCGGATCGGCACCTCGCGTGCCAGCCTCAACTACTACCTGGGAGAGGATTCGATCGAGATCGCCTCGGGGGACGAGAACCGGATCGACAACATCCGGAACATCTCCAACCTGCGGGACTATTTTTGCGACCCGTCCCAGCGGATATTCGGCATGCTGGATCGGGACTCGATGGCCCGAGCCTACTACGAGGTCCGGAGAGAGCGGAGCCAGGAGGACGCGGGGCCGGAGGGGTCGGGGTGCGACCCGGATCGGGATCTATGGGTGGTGGACGGCCGCAGCAGCCGCTACGTGCTGATCAGCAACCAGCTGCACCCGGAACGGGGCGAGGTCAACCAGAATCCGATCTCCGAAAACGTGTTCGAGGAGCTACCGGAAGGGGTGATCGACATGCGAACCCGGTACACCTTCGACGGCAAGCTGGAGCTTGTGGCCTACCGGGTGCTGGATGAGGACGACCGGCCGATCAGCGAGGCGTCGAGCGGCGATCATATCTACCTGGAGACCTACTGGCGGGTGTTGGAGCGACCCACGTCGGCCTACCAGATGTTTGTCCACATCGACTACCACAACAACCGGATCAACGGCGACCACCATCTGGTCGACGGCGTTTTTCCGGTGAACTACTGGGTGCCCGGGGAGATCGTGCGGGATCGGCACCGCCAGCAGATCGATCGGGGCAGCTCTACCGGAGACTATTCGATCATGGTGGGCTTCTTCTCGGGGGATTCCCGCATGGAGGTGCGGCCGGCCACGGGGGACAACCGGGTGCAGCTCGGGATCATCCACATCCGGGGAGGACTGTGATAACCGTCGAGCCGGTTCACACTTGATGAGGTCAAAAGAGCATGTACGAAACCTCGCAGTTCCGGAAGGGTTTGAAGATCGAGATCGATGGAGAGCCGTACATCATCGTGGAGGCCACTCATGTCAAGCCTGGCAAGGGGGTGGCCTTCGTCAAGACCAAGTACAAGAGCCTCCTTTCCGGCGCCGTCCTGGAGAAGAACTTCCGCTCGGGCGACAAGGTGGATACTCCCAACCTGGAAGAGCGGCAAATGCAGTACCTCTACCAGGATGGCGATCACCGGGTCTTCATGGACACCCAGAACTTCGAACAGGTGCACCTGAACGAGGACCAGGTGGGCGACGCGGCCCCGTTCATGAAGGAGAACACGGTGGTCAACATCCTGTTCCACAACAACGTCGCCATCTCGCTGGAGATGCCGGTCTTCGTGGAGCTGGAGGTGGTGGACACCGAACCGGGGGTCAAAGGGGACACCGCTACCGGGGGCACCAAGCAGGCCAAGCTGGAGACCGGCGCCGTCGTCAATGTCCCGCTGTACATGAGCGAGGGAGAGACCGTCCGCATCGATACCCGGACCGGTGAGTTCGTGGAACGGGTCAACCGCTGATCGCATGAGAAAGGATGACGGCAGCTTGAACCTGAAGGGGGAGGTCACCCCCCTCATGCAGGTGCTACTCAAACGCCGAAGCGTACGGAAGTACGGCGAGGGAGCGGCATCCGACGACCAGGTGGCGCACATCCTGGAGTGTGTGGATCGTTTCCGCCAGGTGGCAGGATTCGAGCGGTCTCGCATCGTCATCCTGGGGGACGAACCTCGGTTCAAGGCGGTGATCAAGGCCGCCATGGCCGGCCTGGTCGGCAAGATGAACCCCTGGTTGGCCCTGACCAGGGCCCGACATCTCATCCTGGCCGGAGCGGTTTACCCCCCCGATGGGGATCGAGCCGAGACCGAGCTGGCCATCAAGCAGGCGGCCATGACCATGCAAGTGGCCATCCTGGCGGCCACCGAGGTGGGGCTGGCCACCTGCTGGATGGCCGGCATCAACCACGATCGGGTGGAGCTGGAATACCCCCTGGCCGATGGCGCCCGCCTCATCGCCATCTCCGCGCTGGGACTCCCGCCGCGACGGATCGGGGTCTCCTGGGACGCCATGATGTACCACCTGGTCTCCAAGCGCCGTAAACCGCTGGAGGAGATCTGGATGGAAGAGCGGTGGAGCGACCTGTGACGGCCGATCCCAGTCTGCTAATCGACCTTTTGACCGGCCTGCACCCCCATGGCGCGCCTCCGGAGGAGATCGGCACCGCCCCGGTGGAACCGGAGGAGCTGATCGCCCTGCTGGCGGCAGCCCGTGTGGCTCCCTCTGCGGACAACGCCCAGACCTGGCGGTTCGTCGTGGTCCAGTCGCCGGAGGCCCGAGCCGATCTGAGCCTGGCGATGCCGGAGCCTCTACAGGAGGCGACCAGGCGGTCGCCTGTGACGATCGTGGCCTGCGGCCTGCCCTGGGTGTTGACCCACACCCGCCGGGAACAGCCTTTCGTGCTGATCGACGTCCCCATCGCCCTGACCCAACTGCTGCTGGCGGCCCAGGAGCTCAAGCTGCGTTACGCCTGGACGCTGGTCCTCGACGAGGCGCGGGTCCGGGAGAACCTCGGCATCCCCCAAGAGGTGCGGATCATCGGAGCAGTGACGGTTTCCCGCGCTGGCTGCTAGCTACAAGGGGTGATGCCCACCCGTTACACCGTCCCATCAACCGGACACGACGACCAGCTACACCGTCCCATCAACCGGACACAACGACCAGGTCCACCTCCATCCGGTCTTCCTCCATCCGGATCTGCTCGGGAACCAGCTCCAGGTAGCGTCCACGGCCCACCTCGATCTGGGGCAGGACCAGCATCCGCTCCAGGATCGTCCGGGCGTCCTGGACGAACGGGGAAAGCAGCCAGCTACTCGGGTCGAGGGAGAAGGGTGGGCAGTCGAGGTCTGGATCACAGGGGAGATCCTCTGGCGTGATCCGGATGGGATGGGGGTCATCCTCTGCCCAAGAAAAGGCAACGGTCCAGGTGGAGATCTGGCAAGCGTCGGGCCTGGTGTCCCAGAGCTTGACTCTCAGGTTGATCTGGGAGGAGGAGAGGAGTGTGGTCTCGGTGGTCACGCGGATGGGGCCTTGCGGATCAAAGAGCCCCTGCGGGTCATAGGTGCGGGGCAGTCGTCCCTCGGCCAGAGCGAGGCGGATGGCGGCCTGAGCCAGATCGGGGTGGAGGGTCAAGCGCAGACCGTGGTCAACAGTGGCGGCAGTGGTCTCTCGATAGCCAACGACGCCGGGGCGTAGGTTGGTGGAGAAACCCAGAAAGAGGGTGTCGTCCGCGGGGAAGGGGATCAAGCCGTCGGGGGCCAGGTAGATGAGCAGCGATCCCAGCAGCAAAGGGGGGAACCGAGCCAGGCGGACGCGCCGGACCTGTGCGAACAGCCGTTCGGAGAGCGCCGGTTGAAGAAATTGCTCGAACGCCTGGGCGACCGTGTCCGGGAGCCCCTGGGTTCCCAGGACCACCGGCTGGTCGGAGTACTGGAGCAAATCCAGCGCCAGCACGGGGGTTCCTTCCGGGTCCAGCTCGAACAGCAGCGAGCCCTCGATGCCGAACGAACCGAAGA
The DNA here is from genome assembly GCA_016931535.1 of Bradymonadales bacterium. Lineage (GTDB taxonomy): Bacteria > Myxococcota_A > Bradymonadia > JAFGEP01 > JAFGEP01 > JAFGEP01. The sequence goes on along the minus strand of JAFGEP010000068.1, from coordinate 25,448 downwards.
GGAAATGGTCGATGCGGTTGCCCGGAGCGCGGATGGTGACTCGGGCCTCGATGCGGCATTCCAGCAGGACCTCGCGGCTATCCGGAGAGATCATCCGGATCCGCTCGAGGAAGGGCTGGGCGAGGATTTCCACCGCCGAGCGGTAGCCGGTCTGGGTCTGCTCGACGCTCATGCGGGTAGAGAGCGCCGACAGATCGTCGTTAGCGATGGCCAGGAGGTCCTGGAGCAGCTCTACCGAGAGGGTCATCCCCAGGTGGTGCTCGCCGCTACTGATCGCGTGGACGCCGGTCCCGGCCCGCGCCATTTCGGATCGAATGGCGGCCTCGTACTCCTCCACCAGGTGGGAGCACCGACCCGAGCAGCCGACCAGGGGGGTCGCGAGGAGTACCGGCAGGATGGCAAGTAGCAACAGAGCGGCAAAGCGAGACAGGCCGATCGGGTTGACCTCGGGGCGAGGTACGATTGCCGGTCGGTTTTTCGCGCAGCCAGTACTGCTCACGGCCATCCGGGATCGAAAGCGAAGGAGCAACCCACACCCCCCGACGAAGAGGCGTCGCCCCGATGGAGCGGAAACCTGTCACTTGCCCCTACCCCGAGACCACGTCGGAGTTCTATCCTGTCCGCCCCTGAGTAACCGACAGATCCAGACTGTCCTACCTGAGGTCCAAGGTCAACTGGATGGCTTCGGTTGACTCGGTTCGACCTGACCGATATGTTTTCCATGGTTTGCCGAGTGCAAACACGGTAGAATACGCTCTGTTCCCTCCGCGACGGACGCCAAAAACCAAGCGAGTCAGGATGTAGCGCCATGAAATGTATGAGAACTGGTGGAGTAAGTCGGGACCTGTTTCGATCCTTGCGACTGACGGGAGCCGGCTTGCTGTTGGTTCTGGCGGGCCTGCTTGTGGCGGCTCATTTGTCGGGTTGCGGCGACGAGGGGCAAACCTACGCCGGGGTGGATCTGCCAGAGCTGCGGATCCAACCGCAGGTCATCACCTTTGACCAGACTCTCATGGGGGAGACCGATAGCCGACTGGTCACGGTGGAGAACACAGGGGGCGCCGAGCTGGTGATCTCCTCCTATCACTGGGAGGGGGAGGCTTCCGACTTCAGCGTGTCGGGTTTGAGCGGAATGCGGCTGCAGGGCGGCCAGTTGACCACCTTCACCATCACCTACAGCCCCCAGGACGAGGCGCTGGACCTGGCGACCCTGGTCGTGGAGAGCAACGGCGGCACGGCCCGGCTGGTCGTCTCCAGTCTGGGGCAAGCCGCCATCCTGCTGACCGAGCCGGCGGTGGTGGAGCTGATCGCCGACCAGGTGGGGCAGCAGGTGGAACAGACGGTGCGGGTGTTCAATGCCGGATCGGAGCCGTTCACGCTGTCGTCGGTGTCGCTGGTCACCGGCTCACCGGATCTCCAGATGAACCTGGTCGATTTCACCTTGCCAGCGGAGTTGGGGGTCGATCAGAGTGTGAGCATCCGGATCCTGTACACCCCCTCCGGTCGAGGTGTGGACGAGGGCGGCCTGCTCTTGGGCCACGACGCGGCCAACGCGATCAGCGGGCAGACGGTGGTACCGGTCACCGGCTCCATCCGAGATCCCTACCTGGTGGTCGAGCCGGAGTTCGTCGCTTTCGGCGCGGTACCCCTGGGTACCATGGCAGTCGAGGTGGTCGAGCTGTTCAACGAGGGGGAGGCCGACCTGACGCTGCTCGACCTGTACATGACCTACGACTCGAGCGAGGAGATGGGGGTGTACACCCTGGACGGGGAGGAGTTCGCCGAGGGGCCCTACTCCCCGCCCTATGTCATCGAGCCGGGGGAGAGCATGCTGATGGAGGTGTACTATACTCCGGCCAACAGCGAGCCCGACCAGGCCACGGTGGCCATCGGCAGCAACGACCCGGACTTTCCGATCTATCGGCTGGACTTGGGGGGCAGCCTGGACGCCCCCTACCTGACGGTCTATCCCTGGGAGCTGGCGTTCGGCAGCGTGGGCAACGGCATCACCCGGACGTTGAGCCTGCTGGTGCGCAACATGGGCTCCCAGGCGCTCGAGCTGGAGGAGCCGGTGCTGGGCTCCGACCCCGCCTTCTCGCTGGTCAACGACAACTGGTGGCCGGATGAGCTCGCTCCGGGCGACGGATTCGAGCTAGTGGTGGCCTTCACCCCCGATCGAGACGGTGGCATCGCCAGCACCCTGACGATCAGCGCCTCCAACGACCTGGTCCACTCCCCCATCGAGGTGCCGCTCAACGGCTTTGGGGCCGGGGAGCCCAACTGCGCCTTGACCCCGATCCCGATGACCATCAACTTCGGGACCGTGCCCCGGGGGTCGACCCGGACCAGCTTTTCTCGAGTGCTCAACAGCGGGACCGGGGAATGCCGGATCACCCGGGTGCGGATGTCGCCGAACACCTTCGGCTTTCTGTTTCCAGACCTCTTCAGCGACGCCTTCAGCCTGGAGTCGGTCTCCATTCCGGCGGGAACGGTGATCGGGCCCGGAGAATCCTTCATCGTGGAGGCGGCCTACTCCCCGATCGCGTTTACGGCCATGACCGAGACACTGGGTGACACGGGGAGCATCGAGATCGATGCCGTCGACGTGTACGACAGCGAGACGGTCCAGTGCGGCAGCGTGGCGATGTTCAGCTTTGCAGGTTTCGCGCGCGCCTGCGGGGTCAACCTGCAGGCCCGGAGCGGCGTCGCCGAGCTGGCGGCCATCCCCAGCCAGCTGGACTTCGGCCTGGTGACGCTGGGATGCAACAGCCAGACGGCCACCATCAACGTGTACAACGTCGGCTCGCTGCCGGTGCACATCAACCGGGTGGCGCTCGAGAGCTGTACCGGCGAGTACACCCTGACCGGGGTACCTCCGACGGGGTACGAGCTCCCCAACGGCGCGGCCCCGCTGCCGCTGTACGTGACCTATCGGCCCGCCAGCCTGGCGCGGTCCACCTGCGAGCTGGTGATCGAGTCGGATGCCGAGGCCGCCGGGCGCCTGGTGGTCCCCTTGAGCGGCACGGGAACCAACCAGGCGATCCAGACCGACACCTTCCAGCAGATCTCGGGGCGCAAGGTGGACGTGCTATTCGTGGTGGACAACTCCGGCTCGATGAGCGAAGAGCAGAGCAACCTGGCCAACAACTTTTCCGCCTTCATCGACGAGGCGGCGGCCTGGGATTCGGATTACCAGCTGGGCGTCATCACCACGGAGCCGGACGAGGTGTTCCAGGGCCGCAACCCGGGAGAGCTGATCGGCGAGCCGCGCTACCTGACGACCAACACCACCAACCTGGAGGCGGCCTTCACCGAGCGGGCCGAGGTGGGCGCGTCGGGCGATGGGGCGAGGGAGTCGGGGTTGGAAGCGGCCACCCTGGCGCTTTCCGACCCATTGATCAGCGACGTGGGGCCCTGCGGTGCCGACTGCGCCTCGCCCTACAGCTGCGTGGCCAACGCAGAGGGGACCGAGTCCCGCTGTGGCGGCTACAACCGGAGCTTCCTGCGGGAGGACGCCTCGTTGGAGCTGGTCTTCCTGTCTGACGAGCCGGACCAGTCGCGAGGCACCACCGAGTACTACATCGACTTCTTCCGCAACATCAAGGGAGTGGCCAACACCGAGATGTTGCATGCCAGCGCCATTGTCGGCCCCAACGGCGGATGTGAGGGGCCGGGCGGATCGGCCACGGCCGGAACGGACTACATCGACGTGGCCAACGCCACGGGAGGGGTGGTCGCCAGCATCTGCGAGACCGACTTCGGCCCCCAGCTGGGGATCATCGGCAACCGGGCCTTCGGCCTTCGCCGGCAGTTCGTGCTGAGCCGGATCGCGGATCCGGCCACGGTCCAGGTCCAGACCAGCGGAGGAAGCCCGATGAGCGGCTGGCACTTCGACCAGAGCCTGAACTCGGTGGTATTCAACAGCCAGGCCGAGGCCCCCGATCCGGGGGTGACCTTCAATGTGACCTACACCGCGCAGTGCTTCTAGTTTTTTTCAATCGACGACAGGTGAGAAAATGAAATTGTTGCCTCATGCGCTGACCAGCCTGCTGCTGGGCTTGTTTCTGCTGCCATTCGGGTGTGGCTCCGAGTATGGCCAGGTGTCCGAGGGGGACATCTCCGTCACCCTGAACACCCTGGTCTTTCCCCAGACGCGGGTAGGCGGCGCCGGACGCAACGTGCAGTTCTCCATCCGCAACAGCGGAGACGGCCCGTTGCTCATCCAGAACATCGAGATCGTGGATAGCAGCCCCTACATCGCCTTCTCCAGCAGCTTCTTGATCGAGCTGGCCACCCGTTACGACTGGCGAGCGGCGGTCGGCGGACAGAGCTGGACCGCTCACCCCCCCTTCACCCTGGAGGCGGGCAGGGAGATCCAGGTCGATGTGCTGTTCAACCCCGAAACCACCGACACCAACTGCCCCGGAGGCGATACGCAGAACTGCGGCGAGATCATCATCAGCTCCAACGACCGGGACGAGCCCACCGTCCTGGTGGGGATCCGGCTGGAGCAGAGCGCCGGCCTGATCTCGGTGGATCAGACCGTCGTGCGCTTCCCCTCCACCACCGGCGGCCCATACCTGGAGGACTTTACCATCAGCAACCAGGGCAGCGGCCCGCTCACCATCCAGGAGGTGACCGACCCCGGCGTCGCGGGCGTGACCATGACGGAAACCTCCAGCCGATCGGAGCCCTACACGCTGGAGCCGGGCGCAGAGGCGGTGTATCGGGTGCAGTTCGCCCCCCAGGCCGAGGTGGAGTACTGCCCGGAACCGGTCGACCCCAGCGGCTGTACGCTGGGCGAGATCGAGATCACCAGCGACGACGCGAACGGCACCGTCGTCACCGTCATCCTGAAGGCGGGCGGGGTCGGCGCGCCGGATATCGCCGTCTCCACCACCGAGCTGGTCTTCGAGGCCGAGGTAGGCAACACGGATACCCAGACGGTGGACGTAACCAACGAGGGCGAATCGAACCTGAACTGGAACCTGCGCATCGACCCCCAGGAGGATCGGTCGCTGTTCTCCATGAAGGTGGGATCCACCACCTACTCCACCAGCGGCGCCCAGATGTCCGCGCTGGCACCCAGCAACTCTCGCACGGTAGAGCTGACCTTCACCCCGGCCGATGACTCCAGTGTCCACTCCACGCTGGTCATCACCTCGACCAACGACCCGGACGAACCGTACACCTATGTCCACCTGTACGGTGGAGCGCCGGCCGCCGAGCTGGAGGCGTATCCGAGCCAGCTGTTCTTCCCGGTGATCGAGCCGGGAACCTCGGCGATACTGCAGCTCTTGCTGACGAACAACGGTCGGGCGACCCTGCACATCGAATCGGGGACCATCACCAGCTCCGACAACTTCTCGCTCGACCCGGTGCTGACCGGAATGGAGATCGCCCCCGGAGGAGGCGAGACGGTGGAGGTGAGCTACAACCGGCCGACGGAAGGAGGGACCGGCCTGCAACAGGGCACGCTGACCATCGTCAGCGACGCCTTGTGGCCCAACGACAACCTGGTGATCAGCTTGTTCGCCAACAACGGGGAGACCGCCTTGCCGCCCACGGCGGTCATCACCGTAACCCCCTCGGAGCCCTACTCGGTGGATCAGTCGATCACCCTGGATGCCGGCAGCAGCACACCACCCGAGGGGGGTGAGCTGGTCACCAATCCCTACAGCTGGATGCTGATGGCTGCGCCACTGGGGAGCAGGGCCTACCTGTCCAACACCTACATGCAGACCACCACTCTGACCCCCGATCTGGAGGGGACCTACACCGTGATGCTGACCGTCACGGCGGCTCTCGGTCCCACGGTCACGACTCAGGCGCAGGTGACGAGGAACCTGTACGTGGAGTAGTCTCCATTTTCCGGTTTTTCGCAGTCGGCCCTTGGAGGCGAAAATCGGACAGGGGGGCAGGATCGCCGCCACCTCACCCGGGATCCGCCTCGGCGGAGGATCGTCGACTCCGGGAATGGATCGCCCCTCTTCCGTGTTTGTTGCCCTCAGCGCAGCGACGTGAAAAGAAGGCGTCGCGAACCTGTGGCTTGTGAGCAGACAGTCGACCAGGGAGGCCCGATGAGTCACGACATACGAGGGATCACCGAGCTGATCAAGCAGGAGAGTCGATTCGTGGAGACACTCACCACCGAGGTGAGCCGGGTAGTGGTGGGCCAGAAGGGGATGGTGGAGCGGATCCTGATCGGTCTTCTGGCGGGGGGGCATATCCTGCTGGAGGGGGTGCCCGGTCTGGCCAAGACGCTGACGGTCAAGACGGTGGCCCATTGCATCGACGTCGGCTTCCAACGGATCCAGTTCACGCCGGACCTGCTGCCGGCCGATATCATCGGAACGATGGTGTACAACCAGGCGAGCGGCAGCTTCGACGTGAAGAAGGGGCCGATCTTCTCCAACCTGGTGTTGGCCGACGAGATCAACCGGGCGCCGGCCAAGGTGCAATCGGCGCTGCTGGAGGCGATGCAGGAGCTGCAGGTGACCATCGGCGACACCACGCACCAGCTGGACCCGCCTTTTCTGGTGCTGGCCACCCAGAACCCGATCGAGCAGGAGGGCACCTACCCGTTGCCGGAAGCCCAGGTAGACCGGTTCATGCTGAAGGTCAACGTGGGATATCCCAACCGGGCGGAAGAGCGAGAGATCGTGGATCGGATGACCGAGGTGGTGCTGCCCACCACCCAGCCGGTGGTGAGCCCGTCCGATATCCTGGAGGCGCGCAAGTTCGTGGCCCAGGTGTATGTCGACGACAAGATCAAGGACTACATCATCGACATCGTGTTCGCCACGCGGGAGCCGGAGACCTTCGGGCTGGCGCGCCTGAAGGACTACATCCAGTATGGGGCCAGCCCTCGCGCCAGCATCTACCTGACCGAGGCTGCCCGGGCCCACGCGTTCTTGCGCCACCGGGGGTTCGTGACCCCCGAGGATGTCAAGGCGATCGCGCCGGACGTGTTGCGCCATCGCATCATCCCCACCTTCGAGGCGGAGGCGGAGGAGATCACCAGCGAGAAGATCCTGACCGAGGTGCTGGCGGAGATCGAAGTTCCCTGAAGGCGGGCGGGGTTGAGCGGTGATACCCAAGGAGCTGATCAAGAAGGTCCGCAAGCTGGAGATCGTGACCCGACGGCGCGTCAACGAGCAGCTGGCAGGGGTCTATCACAGCGTGTTCAAGGGCCGAGGGATGGACTTCGACGAGGTTCGCCCCTACACGCCGGGTGACGATCCCCGGACCATCGACTGGAACGTGTCGGCCCGGATGAACGGGCTGTACGTCAAGCGGTACAAGGAAGAGCGGGAGCTGACGGTGCTGCTGCTGGTCGACGCCAGCGCCTCCCTGGGGTTCGGCACCTCGGGCCAGCGCAAGCGCTCGACGGCGGCGGAGCTGGGGGCGATCCTGGCCATCAGCGCCATCACCAACAACGACCGGGTGGGACTGGTGATCTTCACCGACGAGGTGGAGCTGTTCGTGCCGCCCAAGCGGGGGCGCAAGCACGTGCTGCGGGTGATCGTCGAGATCCTCAACTACCAGGGGCGCAAGGCAAAGACCTCCCTCAAGCAACCCCTGGAGTTCGTCAGCCGGGTCGCCCGACGCCGATCGGTCGTCTTCCTGATCTCCGACTTTCTGGACCAGGGGTTCGACCACGCGTTGAGCGTGGCGGCGCGGAGGCACGACCTGATCCCGATCGTGCTGGCCGACCCGGCGGAGACCGATCTCCCGAAGGCGGGGCTTTTGACCTTCCAGGACCCGGAGACGGGCGAGCTGCACGTGGTGGACACCGCGAGCCGCCAGGTGCGCCAGCACTTCCAGCAGCGATGGAGGCAAGAGACCGAGCAGCGGGAGCGCATGTTCAGGCGCCTGAACATGGACTTTGTCCGGGTGCGAACCAACGAGTCCTATATCGAGCCACTGGCCGCCTTCTTCAAGATGCGGGCCAGACGACACTAGAGGAGCGCGCAGGGACGGTGGACGGATCGCAGCCAGAGAAGCATCCAGAGGTAACCCGGAATCTCGACGACCGATCGAGCCCGGCGCGACCGAACGGTCCGACATCCAGGAGCCCAGGCCCGCTGCGGCTTGGCGCGCTGGCCCTGCTGGCCATTGCCGCCATGCTCGTTCCCGCTTCGGCCTCGGGCCAGGTCGCACCACAGGCCGACCAGGCCAGCCGCCAGCTCTCCACCGGACCTGCGGAGCTTCCGACACAGGCCGAGGCCCAGGCCGAACCCGACGGCCCAAGCCCCTCCACGCCGCAGACCGGCCCGATGCCCGATGTCGAGTCGACCGCGCTCCCAGTCGAAGTCGAGGCCCAAACCGAACCCGCTGGCCAACCCGCTTCCTTCGACCCGGAGGAACTGCAGGTAGATGTCGAGGGTCCTGACCGACCGGTCCTGGTGGGAGACCTCATCCCGATCTGGGTCAGGACCACCTTGCCGCCGGGGATCCAGCTGAAGTCGGTGATCCCCGAGGGGGCAGGCCGGCTGGAGCAGGTGGATGTACAGACCACAGAGACCCTCTCTGCCGAAGGCAGGCAGATCCAGGTCACGCTGCTGATGACGACCTACCGTCCGGGGCTCCATGCGATCGAGCGCTTCACTTTGCGGGTGGCGGATGTCCAGGATACGACCTACGAGCGGCGGTTACCCGGGCTCCAGGTGCGGGTGAACAGCCTGATCGCCAACCAGAACGATCCCGCTCTTCGTCCGGAGAAGGGGGGCGTGCCGGTGATGTACCGCGACTACACCCTGGCCTGGGTCGCCGGGATCGGCGCCTCCCTGCTGGCGATGGTCGGGCTGGGGTTCCTCATCGCGCGAAGCTGGCCCAGGACAACAGTCGCACCCCCTCCCCCGCCACCACGACCGGCCCACGAGGTGGCGCTGGAGAAGCTGGACCGGATCGCCAAGGACCAGCTGATCGAGCGAGGGATGAGCATGGAGTTCTACGTCCGGCTCTCGGAGACGTTGCGGGAGTACCTCGGCGCCCGATATGGCCAGCATGCGCTGGAGATGACGACCACCGAGATCATGGGGTGGCTTGAGGGGATTGCGCTGGGCGGACAGGTGACGCACGAGCTGGTGGCCCACCTCCTGTACGAGTGCGACCTGGTGAAGTTCGCCAAGTACGGCACCGGCGAGGAAGACCAGCGGGAAGCGCTGGACAACGGGTACCTGCTGGTCCAGGAGACGATGGTGACCCCCCTTCCCTCCCTGCCGGACGACGTGGACCAGGAGATCCCCTTGGTCGATCGTTCAGCCGACGGCTCAACCGAAGGATCGACCGGCGAGGGGTCGAACGGCGGAGAAGAGGCAGGAAAAGGAGCAAAGTCTCCCGGCGAGGGCTCGATCTTCGGCCGGGAGGGTTTGCAGGCCGGCGAACCGTCACGCGACGGCCCGGCTTCCGGCTCGACCGGCGAGGGCACCGACGGTGGTGACGAGGCCAGCGGGCGAGGGAAGCCATGAAGAGGCTGGCCAAGATCACGCTATTCATCTATGCCGCCCTGGCGGTGCCGCTGGTTCTGCTCTGGTTCTGGAACCCCCCGTTTTTCAGGCCGGTCAAAGGGGCGGTCAAGGGGACCGCCGAGTTCGTGTTCGACTACCCCTGGTTGCTTCTGCTGGCGTTGCTGGTGGTGCCGCTGCTGCTTCTCGGCTTCACCCAGGTGAAGCGCAAGCAGGTGGGGGCCATGGTGTATACCCGGGGTGACCTGGTCAGGCGGGCACCGCGCAGCTGGCGGGTGTGGCTGCGGCCGGTACCGGTCGGTTTGAGGGGGCTGGGGGTGCTGGCCCTGGTGCTGGCGGTGGCGCGTCCCCAGGTCACCACCGAACAGATGCAGCTGGTCGAGGGGATCGACATCTACCTGATCCTGGACATGTCGGGGAGCATGCAGGCGATCGATCTGACCCTGGGCGAGGTGGAGGCGCTGCGGATGCGCAACCTGGTCCCCATGAACCGGTTCGAGATCGCCAAGACGGTGCTTTCCGAGTTCGTGGAGCGGCGGCGGGAACGGCCCTGGTACGACCGGATCGGGATGGTCATCTTCGCCCGCCATGCCTTTTTACAGTTTCCGCTGACCATCGACTACAACACCGTGCTGTGGCTGGTCGACCGGCTGGAGCTGAACGATATCGACGCCAGCCAGACCGCCATCGGCAATGCGCTGGGCCGGGCGATCAGTGGGCTGATCGAGTCGCCGGCGACCAGCCGCATCATCATCCTGATCACCGACGGAGACGAGCGCGGTGGCAATATCTCGGCGGTGGAGGCGGCTCGGGTGGCGGCCGATGAAGGGATCCAGATCTACCCCATCCTGGTGGGGCGGGAAGGACCGGTGCTGGTTCCGGCAGAGCGGACACATTTCGGCTTCGGGCAGCGTTATATCCAGCACGAGTACCCGGTGGACCCGGAGCTGCTGGAGCAGATCGCGCAGACCTCGGGTGGGCGTTTCTTCCGGGCGGAGAACCGGGAGGAGCTGGAAGGCACGCTGGAGGAGATCATCGCCGAATACGAGAAGACCCAGATGGAGGATCTGATCCGGCAGGATCGGGAGGAGGCCTACTTTCCGTTCGTGCTGGCCGGATTCTTGCTGATCGGCCTGGATCTGTTGTTGCGGTTCACGCTGTTGAGGAAGTTTCCCTGATCGTCCGGGAGATCCGGAGGACAAGACCGTGGTATTCCAGTACCCCTACCGATTCCTGCTGCTGTTGATCCCGCTGGCCCTGGTGGGGCTGTACGGGCTCTACTGGGCCTGGAAGAAGCGGGTGGCCCATGACCTGGGAGATCCGGGGCTGGTCGAGGCGATGCTGCGGAGCCGCAGCGCCCGGGGGGAGGTGGTCTCGGTGGTGCTGTGCATCCTGGCGCTGGTCCTGCTGGTGTTCGCGCTGGCGCGGCCCCAGTGGGGGGAGCGGCAGCGGAAGGTGGAGCGCCGTGGGGTGGACATCGTGTTCGCGCTGGACATCTCCCGCTCCATGCAGGCCGAAGACATCCCTCCCTCCCGCCTGTCGGCGGCCCGTGCCGAGATCGACCGTATCCTGAGCCGGTTGACCGGTGACCGGGTGGGGCTGGTGGCCTTCGCCGGCATCGCCTTCTCCCAGTGTCCGCTCACCAGTGACTACGGGGCCATCCGAACCTTCCTGAGGAGGCTCGATCCCCAGGACCTGCCGGTCCAGGGCACGGCCATCGGCCGGGCCATTCGCGAGGGGATCACGCTGTTGAAGGGGCATCGGTCGCTGGACGAGGGGCAACAGGGGCAACAAGCCGACCCGTTGGAAAGCAGCCGGAGGATGCGGCGCGGGCACGACCAGATCATCGTGGTGATATCGGACGGAGAGGACCACGACACCAGCCCCGCCGAGGCGGCCGCCGAAGCCTACCGGGACGGGATCCGGGTGTTCACCGTCTCCATCGGCACCGAGTCGGGCGCCGAAGTGCCTCGCTTCTCCCGCAGCGGAGAGCGGATCGGCTCCTTGCGCGACCGGAGTGGCGAGGTGGTCATCTCGCACATGGACCCGACGGGGATGACCGCCATCGCCGAGGCCGGTGGAGGGATCCACATCCCCTATGGCGGAGAGGGAAGCGTGGCTACGGTGCTTTCCGGCGAGGTCGATCGGCTGCAGGCCGCCGAGCTGGAGGACATCCTGCGGCCCGAGCGGGAGGACCGCTTCCTCTTCTTCGCCTTGCCGGCGCTCCTGTTGCTGGCCATCGCCATGCTGCTCACCGACCGACGCAAGAGGGCGCCCCATGTCGGATGGGCGGTGGCGCTGACCGCAGTCCTTCTGGGACCCGGAGGGGTGCTGGGGTGCGGCGACACCTTCGTGTTTCAAAGCGACCAGGTCGAGCAAAGCCTGACCACCAGCGAGCAGGGGGATCCCCAGGAGGCGCTGGGGCAAATTCGCGGCTTTCGAGAGCAGATGGCGCCCGAGGACCTGCTGGACGAGCGAGCCTTGAGCTACAACGAGGGGCTGGTCTCGCTTCGCGCCGGCAACCTGGAGGAGGCTCGGCAGTCGTTTCTGGCCGCGCTCGGATCGGCCCAGCCGGAGGTTCGCTTCCGCTCCTACTTCAACCTGGGAAACATCGCCTACCAGCAGGAGAACTACCAGGAGGCTCACGACCGCTACCTGCAGGCGCTGCGGCTGTCGCCCGGCGACGAGGACGCCAAGTGGAACCTGGAGCTGACCCTGCGCCGCCTGTTTCCCCCCTGCCGAACCCTGGAAGACGAGCTCGAGGAGAACGACGGCCCCGGCGAACCGGCCCTCCTGCCCACCCCACCGCCGGCCACCGGCATGCCCGGAATGGGCTTGCCCTCGACCGGCCCGACTCCGATGAGCACACCGGCGGCGGGAGCCGAGGAGGGCGCCGAACAGCCGGAGATGGTCCTGTGCGGGATGGATCCGGACTGGTACCGGATCGAGCATCCCGACCTGTTCGAGGGCTCGCAGGTCACCGTCACCGTGTCCTTCCAGCGGCTTCGGGAGGACAACGGCGGTCCGCAGCTACCCGACCGCATCCCGGCGACGGCCGTCCGCGTGGCCCTGTACGAGGGCGACGGCACCACCGATCTGGCGGTGGACGAAGGACAGGCGCTGCAGGAGGCGGGCGACGAGACCATGGACGCCCGGAGCTTCCAGCGCCGTGCAGGCCCCGTCATCCTGCCTCCCGGTTCATTGGCCGCCGGTTTCCTGTTGCTGGAGATCGATGGGTACATGGGACTGGAGTACACCTACGAGGTGGAGCTGTCGGTGATCCCCCCCTGTAGCAGACGGGAGGACCCATTCGAGGAGAACGACGTGCGGCAGGCAGCAGCTCGACTGGATCCGGGTGAGATCCCGCTGCAGATGTGCGCGGGGGATGACGACTGGTTCCGTTTTGCGGTCGAGGCGGGAGACACCGTGTTCGTGGACCTGCAGCCGGGACCCGACACCTCGAGCCGGTTCGAGGGAGGCCAACCCGAACAGTCCGAAAGAGATGGGGAACAGGAGCACACGGTGGCGCTGCGTGCCGAGCTCTTCCGGGCGGGGGAGCCCGATCCGCTGCAGGTGACCTACGGTCGCGACGGGCTGTTGGAGCTGGCTTTGTACGAGATCCTGGATGGTGGCGACCTGGACCTCCGGATCAGCGCAATCGAGCCGGATGGCGAAGGGGCCTACCTGATGTCCCTGCATGTCGTCCCCCCCTGCATCCTGGGAGACGATCGGTACGAAGAGAACGATGATCCCTCTTCGGCCGCCAAGCTGGATCCGGCACAGCAGCCTTACCGGCACCTGCGGATCTGCGATGGGGACGAGGACTGGTTCCAGATCGACCTGGAAGAGGGGAAGGAGTACACCATCGCGGCCCAGTATGCCGAGGAAGGGCGGTATCTGGACCTGGTGGTCACCCCACCCGGCGATCCCGCAGGCGTACTCGCCGTCGGGGCCGAGGTGTTCCTGCCCCCGCCGCCGGCGCGGCCAGACAACGACCTGAGCCCTCCCCCTCCACTGGCCCGCTTTGGGGTGGCCGCCTCCGGGCAGGCCGATCAGACCGGGCCGCACCTGTTCGTGGTCCGAGGGGACTACGGCTTCTACAACCTGGTGCTGCCAGACCACTCCTCCGACCAGAGCGACGAGTCCTGCGACAACCCGCAGGAGCAGGAGGAGCAGCAACAAGAGCAGCAGGACCAGCAGCAAGAGCAGCAGGACCAGCAGCAAGAGCAGCAGGATCAACAGTCGGGCGACCAGCAGGATCAGCAGGAGCAGGAGCGGCAGCCGGGCGACCAGCAGGATCAGCAAGATCAGCAAGATCAACAGGAGCAGCAGGTCCAGCCGGAGAGCGTCGAGGAGGCGGAACCGAGCGAGCTCACCGCCCAGCAGCGGCTGCAGCGGCTGCTGGAGTCGCTGGCGGAGGAAGAACAGAACCTGCAGCTCCAGCAGGCCCTCGAGCAGATGCCGATGGGCCAGACCGATAGGGAGTGGTGAACATGCGCCGTGTGGTCCCGATCGGTCTTCTCCTCCTGGTTGTCACCGGCTTTGTCGCTCGGCAGGCCTCGGCACAAAACGCGGAGCTGACCGCCTCCGTGGACCGGCAACAGCTTGCGCTGGACCAGATGGTCACCCTGACCGTGACCGCCGAGGTCCAAGACGGTCGGGGGCCGATCGCGGTCGGGGTGTCGGATCGGATCTGCCAGAGCACCCTTTCGAACAGCGGCGACTGCGATTTCCTGGTGACCGGATCCTGGCAAAGCCAGTCCAGCACCATCTGGGGAAGAACCTCCCAGACCACCATCACCATGGTATACGAGCTGAGGCCGCTGCGGACGGGGAACCTGACCATCTGGGGGACACTGAACCTGGGGGGAGCGCTCCATACCACCGAGCACATGACCATTCAGGTATCGGAACCACCGGGGGGGGGCGCGGTTCCAGCGACACCTGCCCAGCCGGCGACGCCTCCAGCGGCTGGCGCCCAGCCCTCGGCACCGAGGGCGGCGCCGCCACCGCCGCCATCCGGCCCCACATCGGCTCCACCCCACCCAACGGCCACCGCCTCCCCTCCGGCGGGTGATGGGCAGCCCACCGCTTCCGGGGTCGGACGAGCGCCCGGGACGGTCCTGCCAGCCCAGGTCGATCCCAACCGCCCTTTTTTAGGGGTGACCCCGTCGCGGGAAACGGTCTACGTGGGAGAGCAGCTCAGCGTGGACTACGAGCTGTTCTCCTCCTACTTCGAGAACTGGGATCTCACCGGGTTGAGACAGCCAGCCTACGAGGACTTCTGGTTCGAGGCGGTCGATCCCAGCCGGATCGGGAGCTACCGGACCCAGCGGGCCGATGTGTCAGGGCACCCATTTCGTTCGAACCTGGCAGCGCGGTTCGTGCTGGTACCGCTTTCTCCGGGCAGGCATGAGATCGCCCCGCTGGAGGTGGAGGCGGCGGAGCTGTTTCGAGGCCGAGTGACTGGCATCACCTCGGCGGTGGCGACGATCGAGGTGCTGCCGTTACCGGAGGGGGCACCGGCCGGTTTCTCCACCAGCAACGTGGGACAGGTGGACTTCACGGTGGATGTCCAGGAGGGCGGTAGACGGGTTGGAGATCCGATCCACATCCGGATGCGGGTCGAGGGGATCGGGCTGGTCAGCCTGTTCCAGCTGCCGGAACCGTCGATCCCGGGCGCCCGGATCCAACCGCCGGTGGAGGACCGATCGTTGGCGCTGAGATCGGACAACCGGATCGGAGGAACCAAGGAGGTGGAGTACGTGGTCTTCGCCACCGAGGAGGGGGAGCTGACAATCCCCGCCATCACCCTGCACTACTTCGATCCATCGCTCCGCCAGTACCGATCCATCGAGCGGCCGGGAAGGCGTATCGCCATATCGGGTGTCAACCCCAACGCCGAACTGGTCCTGGCCTCCCAGGAGGAGAACGGCTCGATCCTGTTGGGGGCCTTGCCGCCCCCCCGCGGGGTGACCAGTGGCCCCACCGATCCCGTCCGCATTCCCTCCACGCTGTTGTGGGGTTTGTTGGCCGCCCCACCGATCCTCTACTTGTTTGTTCTCGGCATCGGCTGGACCCTGCGATACCGAGCCAGGACCGCGCCCATCCGCCTGAAGCGGACGGCTGCCCGGCGGGCCAGGGTGGCGGTTCGGCATGCCGCCAGGCGTCAATCCGGCCAGGAGGTGCTTGGCCAGGTGGCCAGTGCTGTCCGGCAGTATCTCAGGGAGCGGATGGAGATCAAGGCGGGTGCGCTCACCGTCGAGGAGATGGCGGCCGCTTTGCGGTCGCGGGGCGTGCCGCGAGCGTTGGCCGAAGAGGTCTGCGATCTGCTTCAGACCAGTGAGATGGCTCGGTTCGACCAGGGAGGGGTCGATCGGAGAGCTGCCCAGGGCATTGCCGAGCGGGCGCGCACCCTGCTGGGGCAGCTGGAGGCACGGGCATGAAGGCGACCATGACCATCCTCCTCGGTTTGCTGCTGGTACTTGGCAGTCCATCGGCCTGGGCGCAGACCGAGTCGAGCACCAGGGCGGGAGCGGACCAGGCGATGTCGGAGGGCGACTACGAACAGGCGGTGCAGCTTTACCGCCAGACTCTCGACCAGTCGGAGGGCAGCGCGGACCTCCACTACAACCTGGGGCTGGCTTATGCCCACCTGGATCGGCTACCGCTGGCGGTCTATCATCTCAGCCAGGCATCCTACCTCGATCCAGGCGACCGGAACATCCGGGAGGGATTGGCCCTGGTCAAGGCGGAGCTGCGTCGGAGCCAGGCAGAGCCAGCGGTCGGCGATCAATTGACCAAGGGTGAGCCTGCCCCCCTGTTCTGGCTGGCCTTCTTCCACAGGCTGGGGCGCACCCGGGTGGAGCTGGTCCTCCTCGGTGCCTGCTGGCTGGCCTTTCTTCTCCTGTTGTTGTGGCGTCGCATGAAACCTTCCGGTTCCCGAGACCTGGTGCTGGTCTTGACCGTTCTCTCCTTCCTGCTGCTGGGGGGAGCGGCCACTTACCGCATCGGCGCCGCCATCACCCACGACTCGGTGCAGCCGGGGGTGGTCGTCGCCAGCGAGCCGGTAGCCAGACGAGGTCCCGATCCGCAGGCCCCTCGGGTGGTGATGCGGGATCTGGCCGGCGGAGCCACCGTCCTGATCCGGGACGAGCGGGAGGACTGGTTGGAGGTCGCCCTGTCGGATGAGGTCACGGGATGGCTGCCGGGTGACCAGGTGAGAAGGATCGTAGTTCCCAACTGGTAGGGGTAGCAGGGCTGGCCCTGTGCAACAGGGGTGCGGCAAGCAGCATCCCGACGGGTCATGACCGCGATCAGGACCCGGTTGCTCCCAGCCACATCGTCTTGAGCAGCTTGAGGCTTTTCAGCTCCTTTTCCAGGGCGTTCTGAGCCGCCGAGATCACAATCTCGCGGGCGGATTGCAGGGCGGCGAGGTTCCTGGTCGTCGGGAAGTGCCCCTTCACCAGCGTCGCAAGCAACTCCAGCGTTTCGAGAGGGACAACCGCGGCATGATCCTCGGGACGGACCGCCGGCGGGGCGAGAAGACCGCCGGCGGTTGTGGAAAAGAGGGGCTGTTCGATCTGCTCCAGCGGGGTACCGGTTCGAGCGCAGCGGCCGAAAGCGGGAAGCAGACCTTCATGAGCCAGCAGGACCAGGCAGTAGCGCAGGGTCCCTGTCTCGGTGTACCAGGGATCGCGGCTTTCCTGGTCCAGCCAGGCCAGGTACCGGACGGCGGTGGGAAAGGCGGCCGTGGCCACGGCCTGTTCGCGGATCAGCTCGGCGGTCAGCTCCATGGCCAGGGTGGCCCAGCACAGCTTGTGAAGGTCGCTCGGGATAGTAGAGAAGGCCTCCAGGACCCGGGCCTCGACCAGCTGTGCCAAGTTGTCCTGTTGGCCCTCGCGAAAACGCACCTCGCTCAGGCGAAACGGCTCGAGCGCGCCGAAGAAGCGGCGCCGGCTCTTCCTGCCGGCCGAGGCGAAAAGGACCCGCTTGCCAAAATGCTCCGTGAGAAGCGTGACGATCAGGTCCGACTCCGAGTAATCCACCGTGCGCAGGGGCAGAGCACGGGTCGTAAGATCTCGGCGATCGCTCAAGCCACCCCCAGAACGCTACTCAGGGCGAACCTGGCGATCAGGAAGAAGATCAGGATACCCAGGACATCCACCGAGGTAGTCACGAACGGACCGGCAGCGATGGCCGGATCGATGCGGAACCGTTCGAACACCAACGGGATGCCTCCTCCAACCAGGGCGGCGATGGTCATCGAGCAGAGCAAAGAGACGCCGATGGTGACCGAGAGAAGCAACGGCTGGCTGAAGTCATGGTACTTGATGGCCACCACCGCGCCCAGGATCAGGCCGTAGACCACGCCGCACAGGACGCCGGTGGCCACCTCGCGCCACAGCACATGCCAGAGCCTGGAGATCTCGATGCGGCCCAGGGCGATCCCTCGGGTCACGATGGTGGAGCTCTGGGTCCCGACATTGCCCCCCATTCCCAGCACGATGGGGATGAAGGCGGCCAGAGCGGCGATCCGAGCCAGGGTTTCCTCGAAGGAAGAGATGACGAAGACCGCCAGGATGCCACCGATGAAGCTGGCGAGAAGCCAGGGGATGCGAGCCTTGGCGGCGTCGAGGACGCCGGCCCTTTCGGAGACACTGTCATCGGTGATGCCAGCCATGCGAAGCATATCCTCGGTGGCCTCGGCACGGATGACATCGATGATGTCATCGACGGTGATCATGCCGACCAGCTTGTTGGACTCATCGACGACCGGCACGGCCAAGAGGTTGTAGCGGTCGGCGATGCGGGCCACCTCCTCCTGGTCGGTGGAGGTGGTCACCCGAAGGACATCGGTGGTCATCAGGTCTGCGAGCTGGATGTGGGGAGGGGTGATGACCAGGTCGCGCAGGCTGCAGACGCCGACCAGGTGGCCGTGCTCGTTGATGATGTAGAGGTAGAACACCATCTCCAGCTCATCGCTTCGGCGCTGCAGCTCGG
This sequence comes from Bradymonadales bacterium, assembly GCA_016931535.1. Classification (GTDB taxonomy): domain Bacteria; phylum Myxococcota_A; class Bradymonadia; order JAFGEP01; family JAFGEP01; genus JAFGEP01. The sequence continues at coordinate 6,975 of JAFGEP010000068.1, read as the reverse complement.
CGATGGCCTCCTGAGCGGTCATGGCGGCGGGCAGTGCGAACACGTCCGGGTTCATGATGCCGCCGGCGGTATCGGGGTCGTACTTGAGGAGAACCGCAGCGTCACTCAGCTCGGTCTTGGTGCCGGTCAAAGCGAGGATGGCGGCGGCACGTTCCTCGGTGAGGGCCTCGAGGATATCGGCCGCATCATCGCTATCCATGATGGCCAGCAGGTTGGCCAGCTCGATGTCGGAGAGCCGTTCCAGAAAGCTGGTCTGGATATCGATCTCCATCTCGGTCAGGACATCGGCGGCCTTTTCCTGGGGTTCGACCAGCTGGAAGAGCTGGAGCCAGCGGTTGTCACTGACACGGGAGAAGAGGCCGGCGATGTCGGCGGGGCGGAGCTTGTCGAGCACCCGGGCGAGGTTCTTGGTGGCATTGCGTCGCAACAGGCGGAGCACGGTGTCCGCGAGGTGTCCGAAATCGTCCTGAGTGTACGCCATGGCCTCGATCTCCCTGAAAGCCATGCCTGCGCCGGCCGGGCGAACCGACGGCTACAGGTCCCCTGTTTTTTGGACTCCCACAGTCTGCAAGACCCAGTTTGTCCACCTTCGGACTTGGTAGATGCGGCGCAGCGGACGCCGTCTCTCAGTGGGCCCGCGATACGGGCCGCGCGGATACTCAGGGGGTTTCCTGGTGCCAGGAATCCACCGTGGTCTCCGGTGTTCCGGTCGAAAGCTCTTCTACATCCGGTCGACCGAAAATGAGAATCGACAACCCCAAGCCGAGGATGATGGCGATGATGGCGAGGATGATGGATAACTTGGGCACCCTGGTAGGGGTCAACAAGGTATCCATGGAGCGGGGATCGGTAGAATTTCCGCCATACTGGCCGGTTTTGTGATTCACCTGGCCGGTGAACTGCTCGTACAGGTGGATGAGCTCATCCGGATCGATCGCCAGCTCGCGGGCACAGTTGCGCAAGAAGCCGCGGACGAAGACCTCTCCTGGGATCTCGTCGTAGCGGTCCTCTTCGAGGCAGTTGATGAACCGGGGAGCGATCCGGGTGACCGCGGCGAGTTCCTTGATGGAGAGACCTTCCCGCTCACGGGCGGCTCTCAGGAAGAACCCAGGGGTTTCCACACCGTCCATCGAGCACCTCCCATCTTGATCAACAAGCAATAAAATCAATGAGTTATTCGGACTGCGCTGCCAGGAGCGGCTTCACTTTAGAACACGTCCTTCAGGGGGCTGTCAAGGTGATCTTGACGGGATCTTACCGGTTCGATGTGGGGGGATGATCCGGCAGGCGAAGGTCAGAAGGTGTAGCCAGCCGTGACCATGGCGAACATGTCGTTCGACTTGCCGCTCAGGATGCTGGGCCCGGCGGTGATGATGGGCCAGTTCAACATGCAGTCGAAAGTGAAGTCGCCATCGAGGGCGTTCAGGCCGATCCCGGTGGACCAGTAGAAGAAGATGTCACGGTCAGACGTGTTCGAACCACCGGAATCGCTATCCACCTGTCGCTCGCCGGAGATCAGAGCATAGAAAGAGCTGAGGCCGGCCCGGTAGGTGAGCCAGCGCTTGAGCTGGAACTCACCGGCGATGTTGATCCCGGGGAGGAAGTAGTAGACGTCACTTTGCACGTTGTCCCGTCCCTCGGGGTCGATCGTCTGCTGCAACAGCCCCAGGTTGAGGTATGCTCCAACGGTGGCTTCCTCGGTGATCTGGTAACGGGGGCCGGCCGCGAGCTGGATCAAGAGGTCGGCTCCGGACATCTCCAGCCGAGTATCGCCGGGGTCGTCCAGCTCGGTGGAGCGGGATTTGTAGCCGATCTCGGCCATCAGGCCGATGGCGATGGACTCGCTCATGTTGATGAAGCCACGGCCCAAGAGTCCCAGCCCGAACGCGCCGCCTCTGTCGGTGTAGCCATCGTCGCCCACCAGCCACTCGGAGCTGTAGCTGGCGAAGGTCAGCTCCACGCCCAGGTCCATGTAGAAGGTATCCTGCTCGGCGCCATATCCCATACTCGCCAGGAGATTGAAGGAGGTGGCGCTGGCGCCGGGGTTCACCTCGCCCTCTAAATCGCCATCGCGGTCCGACCTGGTCTCCCGGTCAGAGGCGATCGACAGGCGGGCCCCCAGGTCGATCATGGGAGAGACCTCGAATCCGAGCAACAGGTCCAACCAGTTGAGGGCATCCAGGGCCTCGGTGAGCCCGACGAAGCCATCTCCCCCGGTCCAGGCCGACTGCCTATTTTCATAGGCGGTATTGGCCACCAGGGAGAGGAAATCACCCAGACGTCCGAAGCCAATGGTGTTATCCCACAGAGCCCCCTGGTAGTCGGCGCGGTGCACCGCCACTCCGATCCCGAAGTTGCGGCTGACCGCGTTCCCCACCATGATCCCTCCCGAGCCGAGGTGCGGGTTGCCGACGCCAGGCTGCTTGGCATCGTAGGGATATTCTCCATTTCCACTTCCGCCATTACCGTCGACGATCCCCTCGATGCCGGGCACCGTGAACGCTCCGGTCACGAAGTCGAACCACACATGGTTGACGTACTGAGTGACCTCGTGGGGAAAGATGAAGACATCTTTGAAATCCTCGAACAACAAGTTGCCTGCCAGCGAGCTTCGCCGAGACGCCTCGGCGACGGGAGCTGCTACCAAGGCTGCCAGCAGTAACGAGGCGACAACTAACTTCCGTCCTGTCATGTTCCATCCTCCTTGGCTTCAGTTTCATGCGCCGGCCCTGGTATGGGGCCAGACCATTCCCGATAAGGGATCACTGTTTACATGTGGAAAGTCTGGCTTCTCATAGCGCAGATCACGGAATGTGGCAAGAACCTCGAATCGCGGGCAGATCCGTGAGCATCGAAAAGGACGCAGAGATAGCGGGGTCATTCCTGAATGGGCAAGGGCCCTCGACTCCTGGCCAGGCCAGCCAAGAATCGCAGGATATTTCTGACACTGCCGATCCTCCGATACAGTAGGTAGGGGTAGCGAATCGTCCCAGGATACTCGCCGTGGGTGGGGAGATGTCCGTTCGACCCGATACAACCTGGTTTCTGCCCGTCCTTCTGTCAGTGGCCCTGCTTGCAGTCTGGCCGGAGCTGCCGGTCTCCTGCGCAGGCACCCGTTACCAGCAGCCTACCGAGGGGCCGAGGGCCAGCCTGGAGCTGGCTTCCATTTGCATCCAGCGGGCCACCTTCTATGCATTGATCAACGGTCGCCGAACCGAGCGATATGGCTGCAACGAGACCGCCAGCTGGCAGGTGACACCCGGCTCTGTATCGCTGGTGGTCCAGGTGGAGCAGGCCGATTTTACCATCGAGCCGTTGGCGACTCGTTTCGAGATCGGCGAGGGCCAGTGTGCCCGCTTTCTGCTTCGCCAGTCCAACGGCTACGAGCTCGAGTTCTTCGGGGTGCAGAGCTGCCCGTAACGGTTGAGTGCCAGTATGCTAGCCAAAGGCTAGGATCGCCCCCTCCGCCTGCTACGCAGGCACCTCCCCCGGGCTCCGCCTCGGGGGAGGATCGCCCCCTCCGCCTGCTACGCAGGCACCTCCCCCGGGCTCCGCCTCGGGGGAGGAGGTGTTGTGGCTTGCGCCGCTTGGTGGATGGGCGTACCCTCGCTCCATGAGCCTACCGAAGAGCCTCAAGAAGATCCCCATAGTGGCCGTCGATGTGGAGACCACGGGTCTCGATCCGGAGCGCGACCGGATCATCGAGGTCGGGCTGGTGGAGATGGTTGGGGGAGAGGTGGTCGGCAGCTATTCGCAGCTGGTCAATCCTGGCATCCCGATACCGCGCACGGTCCGGGAGTTGACCGGCATCCGCCAGGAGGAGACGGAAAGCGCCCCTGCATTCTTGGAGATCGCCGGCCAGGTGCTGCAACGGCTGGAGCAGAGGTGCATCGTCGGATACAACCTGAGCTTCGACCGTGCGTTCCTGGCCGCCGAGCTGGCGCGTTGTGGGCTGTCCTGGCCGGAGGGTCCCCAGCTGGATCCGCTGATCCTGGCGCGCGCGCTGTTGCCATGGCTGAAGAGCAAGAAGCTGGGCGACGTGGCGGCCGAGCTGGGTGTCGACCTGGAAGAGGCCCACCGGGCAGGTTCGGATGCGGAGGCGGCGGGGCGGATCCTGTACGCCTTCTCGGATCGCATCCCCGACGACATGGACGAGCTCCTGGCCCTGCAAGGGGAATGGGAGCGGCAGCGGGAGGAAACGCTGGCCATCCGTCGAGGGCGGGGGGTGGCCGCCATGGAGAGCCCCTTCTCCCAGGTGGAAGGGATGAGCTCGACCGCCATCGGCCTGGGTGTCGGCTACGCCTACGGCGAGGAGGTGGATCCCTATCGGGCCCTGATCCGGGCGCTTCCCGACGTGCGGACCAAGTCGAGAGATCACTCGGAGCCATGAGCCGAGCCGTCACGCCCAGTCGGCATGGCGATCGGCCGGGGAGCGCCACCGCCAGGGCACACGCCAACCTGGGGCTGGTCAAGTACTGGGGGAAGCGAGACCTCGAGCTGAACCTGCCGGCTGTGGGCAGCATCTCGGCTGGTATCGAGGGCCTCTGGACCCGCACCCAGATCTATTTCAGCCCTCGGTACGAACGCGACCTGCTGTTGTGGGACCAACAAAAGGCGTCTGACCAGGCCACCGCCAGGGTGTCGCGGTTCCTCGACCTGGTCCGTTCGAAGGCCTCCCTCCCCTGGCATGCCCAAGTGCGCACCACCAGCAACATTCCCCGCGAGGCCGGTCTGGCCAGCTCGGCGGCAGCCTTCGCCTCGCTTGCCCTGGCGGCCAACGCCGCTGTGGGATTGGGCCTGGATCCAGGTGAGCTGTCCGATCTGGCCCGACGCGGATCGGCCTCTGCAGCGCGCAGCCTGTTTGGCGGATACGTGGAGCTGCCAGCCGATGAAGGCGACCGATGCCAGGCCCGGCGGATCGCACCGGCCGATCACTTCCCCCTCGAGGTGGCACTGGTGTTGGCCGGCACCCAACCCAAGGCGGTCTCCTCGCGAGAGGGGATGATCAGGTCTCAAGGTACGTCGCCCTTTTATCCCTCCTGGGTGTCGGCCCAATCCGCCGACCTGGACCGGGCACGCCAGGCCATCATGCAGAGGGACTTCGATCGGCTTGCCGAGACCGCCCAGCACAACTGCCTCAAGATGCACGCCGTGGCGATGACCAGCAGGCCGCCCATCCTGTATCCCAACGCGTTCACCCTGCGGGGCATCGAGCTGGTGCTTTCGTTGCGCCAAAAAGGCGTGGCCGTGTTCTTCACGCTGGACGCGGGAGCCAACCTGGCGGTGTTCTTCGCTTTACCCTGCCGGGATCTGGTCATCGGCACTCTGGACGAGCTGGACTGCCCCGTGCAGCTCACCAGGGTGGGGGGCGAGCCCGCTTTGCTGGAGGTGGGGGGGGTGCCGGTTTCCCCGACGGGGAGCGGGCAAAAGGGGCCGGGCGAAGCCGAACAGCAGAACGGCCTTTCGAAGAGAGAAGGCGATCCCCGGCAACCTCCGGAAGGGTTACGACCCACTACACCCGATCCACCCGACGGCGCCACAAAAACGGGGTCGGAGGACGGTTGCGCAGGTGAAACGGGCGACCGGACGAGGAAGCGATGAGCGTCACAGCCACGGCACCGGGCAAGCTGTTCGTGCTGGGGGAGTTTGCCGCCCTGAAAGGAGCGCCGGCGCTGCTCATGGCGGTGAACCGACGAGTTCAGATTGAGCGACTGCAAAGGACCGAAGCGGGCTGGGAGATTCATGAAGAGCCGGACGCCCGGGTCAGTATTATCTCGATCGAGGAGCTATCCGGTGCACCTGTCGAAGGAACCCTGGCGGCAGCCGCAGCTCGAACCCTGGTCGAAGCCGGTTTCTCCTTGCCACCCCGTGTATTGCTGCGAGCGGATCGGACCGCTCTGGTCGATGGGTACGGGCAACCGCTAGGGTTGGGGTCGAGTGCGGCCACAGCGGCGGCCTACGTTGCGGTCCTGGCTCCCGATCTCGACAACAACACGATGGTCTCCCTGGCTGTAGCAGCCCATCGTCGCTTCCAGGGGGGGGTGGGCAGTGGCTACGATGTTGCCTGTTGCTGTGCAGGCGGCCTGGTGGAGGTCAGCTCCCAAGGCGGCAGGCTCACCAGGGTGGGGGAAGAATGCCGACCGGCACCTCCACCGTCCACCACATCCGGCATGCTACCAGAAAGCCTGGTGTTGCTGGTGGGCCGAGGGAAATCGATCGCCTCGACATCGGTGATCCTGTCCAGGCTCGACGGCATCCAACGGGAGAACCCCCTGATCGGGCCGTTGATCCAGGAGCTGGGAGCCGCCTCGGAGGCTGGCTGCAGCGCCGTGCGCAGCGGGCAGGATCGGCAGCTGGTCGAGGCGATGCGGTGTTTCTGTGCCATCGAAGCCGAGCTGGGAGAGCTGTCGGGCCTGAAGCTGGTACCCCAGGCTGTCGGGATGATCGCGAACCAGCTGGAAAGGCTCGGTGGGGCTTGCAAGCCCTCGGGAGCAGGGTGCGACCTGGTGGTGGCGCTGGTACCGAGGGATGCACGAAGATCTGCCTGCGCATTGATGACCAGGGCCGGATGGACCCCGCTGGAGCTGGCATGTGATCCCGTGGGGATCCAGGTGAGTAGAGAAGCCCCTCCCGGTGCTGCGGAGCATCGCCTGACCAGAGGCTAGGATCGCCCCCTCCGCCTGCTACGCAGGCACCTCCCCCTGGCTCCGCCTCGGGGGAGGATTGCCCCCTCCGGCGCTGCGCGACACCTCCCCCTGGCTCCGCCTCGGGGGAGGATTGCCCCCTCCGCCTGCTACGCAGGCACCTCCCCCTGGCTTCGCCTTGGGCTGACTCTTGATCACATCTCGGGTCACGACCACCGACAAGGGCGAGTCCTTCCGAAGAACACTGGTGTCGGGTGTCGCCCCTTACGGGGCTTGGTCTGCATGGATGCCGTACACCCCGGGCTGAAGCCCGGGGCTACAACAGTTGCGC
>JAFGEP010000067.1 GCA_016931535.1 Bradymonadales bacterium | reverse complement strand
CGCCCCGTTGCGCCCCGGCCCGATGGCCCCCACCCGTTGGGCCCCGCCCCGTTGGGCCCCGCCCCGTTGCACCCGGCCCGATGGCCCCCATCCGTCGCACCCGGCCCGATCACCATGACCCGTTGGGGCCCGGAACGGGCGCACATGTAGGGGCGCACCTGCGTGTGCGCCCTTCCTCGGTGCACCCCCATCCGTCGCACCCCGCCCCGTTGCACCCGGCCCGATCGCCCCGCCCCGTTGCGCCCCGACCCGTTGTGCCCCCACCCGTCGCACCCGACCCGATCGCCACGACCCAATCGCCATGACCCGTTGCACCCGACCCGATCACCACGCCCCGTTGTGCCCCAATCCGTCGCGCCCTACATGGTCGCCAACAACAGGATGATGCCGGCCAGAAATCCGGCCAGGGTGACGAGCACGAGGGAGGCCCACAGGATTCCGGCGAGCCCCACATTGGCTCCCAGGGTACCGGCCAGGCCGGACTCCGTCTCGAGGCCCTCCTGCTCCATCTCCATCAGTTGCGCTCGAGTTCGCCTTCTGGTCTGCCAGAGGGCGAACCCGACGCGCCCGCCGATCCACAACAGCAGGGCTGCGGCACCGACCACCAGGACCACATTCGCCTTCCTTCGAAATCTCTCGACCTCGGACACCATCTGGCGGGTCTGGCTCTCCGTGTCGTCGAACAACAGCGGGTGAGGCTGGTAGGCGGGGCGGGTGCGGCCAAGCAGGTAGCCCTGCAGGCGAACCAGGGTCTGGGCCGAGGGGAGATCCGCGAGAAGACCCGCCCGTTGTAGGCCGGACAGGTAGTCGGACTCGATCCCATGCCGCTTCAGTCTTTCCACCAGCTGTTGTGTGGCCTCGAGCTCGCTCATCCCCTGGGGGCGGATCACAACCCCCCTCACGGAACGTTGCGGATCGGGCGAGAACGGGTCGGAGTAGATCTGGGCGACCAGCAACCGGATCCGGTCGGGCGGGACGTTCCAGCTCCCCGATAGGGGGCCGACCCCCACCTGGCGGCGATCCATGGGCTGGCTGCCCGTCGACAGCCAGCCACCATCACCGAAGAGGTCGAAGTACCAACGATCGGCTCTCAGGTGGGTGGTCACGTTCAGCACGAGCCCCTGCTCCTCCGCCACCATCGGGGGATCAACCCGCAGCAGCAGGCCGTCCCAGGATGGAACCAGCTCGAACCAGCCCGTCACCGGCTCCCCCTGCCACTGTGTATCCACGCGCCAGATCTCCATCTGCTCCGGGCTGGCCCGAAACTCGGCAAGGCCGAGGCTGTCGGTCATGAGGGTGATCGGAGCGTGTGGGACTCCTTCACCCAGCGTGACCGTCAAGGGGTGGTGGGCCAGCGGCTGGCCCGAGGAAGTGGTCAGGCAGAGGTAGAAACGGTTCTCGAGGTAGCGGACGGGTACACCGCCATCCGCCTCCAATCGGACAGAGAGCGGGCAGTCCGGCGGGTCCATTCGCACCCGGTCCACCCGAGGCGGCCCTTCGGTCGGGTGGAACAGCCCTCCCCAGCTCTGCGGTCCCGAGGCTCGGGGTATTCCCCCCTCGTACAGCCAAGGGGGCTGCGGTCCAACCGGTATGGCGAGCTCGAATCGTCGATCTTCGTCGGCTCGCTCGGCCTCGACCTGCAACCGAAGCCTCATGGGGCCGGCCAGCGCCACAGGCACTTGGAGATGGAAGGGGGTGAGCCTTCCCGATGCCAGGGGCTCGGACCAGGATTCGATGACCATTCCCCGGTCGTCCAGCTGCTCCACGGTCGCTCTGCCGGAGATGAGGCGGTGGACCTCGGGCCGGTAGACGGTCAGGCGCAGCGCAGCAGATGATCCGGGTGAGGCGACCTGGCTGCCGTACACCCTCACGGAGAAGGGTACGTAGCGGTTGATCGCCTTCATGTACACCCCGACCAATCCGGCGAACCCGGCCAGAAACAACAGCACCAGGAATCGCCGGACAGTTGGGCTTGCCAGCCTGGCCAACGGTCCGAAAGGGAAGGGGGGTTGAACGGGGCGAAGCTCGTCGTTCACTCGGATGTCTGCCCGGTCACGACATCGTCGATGAAACCCTCGACCAGCCCGTAGGCTCCCGTCTCCTCCTCTTGTTCAGATTCCTCTGGCCAGACCAACAGCTCGGGGTTCACCGGGGTGATGGCGACCGCGTTGAGCTGCTGGTTGGCCCAGGCGACGGTCTGTTGGAGCTCGATCAAGCTGTCGCCCTCCAGCCGCCGCGCCCGTTGGCTTTCCACAGACAGGGGATCGAAGTACTCCCCATGGCGGCGCATCCCAAAGTGCAGATGTGGACCGGTGCTGACCCCCGTATTGCCCACGAAGCCGATGACCTCTCCCTGGCGGACGGTTCGTCCCGGGCGCATTCCGCTCGCGAAGCGGCTGAGATGGGCATAGATCGATTCATAGCCGCGATCGTGCTGGATGACGACCAGATTTCCGTTGCCACCGCGCGATCCGACGAAGGAGATCCGCCCGTCGGCAATGGCCCATATCGGTGTTCCCGTAGGAGCGGCATAGTCCACGCCCAGGTGAGGTCGATAGCGGCGCAGCACCGGGTGGAAGCGGCGCCAGCTGAAGGGGGAGCTGATCCGCCGGTAATGGAGTGGAGCGCGCAGGAAATTGCGGCGGAGCGACTCTCCCTCAGCGGTGAAGTACTCGGTCCGCCCCTGTTCGTCGGTGTAGGCATAGGCGGTCAGGTGGTTGGATTGGCCCTCGTATTCGGCTGCCAGCAGGCGTCCGTAGCGGAGGAACTCTCCGTCCAGGTAGATCTTCTCCACGATCAGGCGGAAGCGGTCGCCTGGCCGCGCCTCTTTGCTGAAATCGATATCCCAGCCGAAGACCTCCAGGAAGCGCGAGGAGAGGCCGGATGCCTCGCCGGCCTGACTGAGGGCCTCGTGTACGGAGGTGATGACCGTGCCGCCGGTGGCCCAGATCACGACCTCGGTGGGGATGTGCAGGCGAGCGCTCTGATAGGTGCCGTCCGGTTGCTGATTCGCCTCGTAGACCTCTTCGGGCGATACGGTATAGCGGAACCGCACGATGTGGGACTCTTCGTCCAGGTCGCTTTCCCAGCTGTCTCCAGGTCGGCATCGGCGGAAGTCGAGGATGCCCTGGAAGGAGTCCACGACCGACTGAATGCTGCCGGGATCGACCCCCGCGTTGCGCATGGCCACAAACAGGGTCTGATTCGGTCGAATGATCCCCTCCGCCCAGAAGGGGCGGCTGACTGCCGAGGGGTCAACCAGGGCCAGGCCTTCTCGCAGCGCCTCCTGCCCGATCCCCGAGCCTTCGCCGGTGCCCGACAGGATCTCGGTGAAGTCGGGAGAGGAGAGGGCGATGATCCGGTCGGTTCGGGCCTGGGCCGTATTGTCGCGACTGGCCGCGACGATCCAGTAGATGGTGAGGCCAAGGACCAGGATACCGAGGATACCCAAGGTGTAGGGGCTCTTGCGCCAGCGTCTCTTTCCGCTGCGCAGGCTGGCGATGGGCTGATAGACCTTCATTGTACGGGCTCATCATGGCTCGGCAGGCTCGATCGACTCAACATCTCTCGGGCGTGCAAAAGCGTGGTCTCGGTGATCTCCAGGCCGCCCAGCATCCGGGCGACCTCCGCTTCCCGCTCCTGTCCGCTCAACATTCTCAGAACCGTTCGAGCCCCCGAAGGGGAGGTCTCCTTGACCACGGTCAGATGGGTATCTGCAAAGCTCGCGATCTGCGGAAGATGGGTCACACACAAGACCTGAGTGTGATCGGCCAGCTCCCGGATCTTCCTTCCCACGATCTCGGCGGAACCGCCACCGAGACCGGTATCGATCTCGTCGAAGACGTGAACCCCCACGGTATCTACCTGAGCCAGGGCACACTTGAGGGCCAACAGCATCCGGGAAAGCTCCCCGCCCGAAGCCACGCGGGCCAGAGGGCGCAGCGGCTCTCCCGGATTGGCCGAGAGGAGAAAACAGACCCGATCGGCGCCGCGTTCCGTCAAGGCATCCGGATCTGGGTCGGTTTCCAGCGCCACCTCGAAACGGCAATGTTGGAAGCCCAGGTCTCGCAGATGATGCTCGGTCGCCTCCACCAGCGGCTCGATGGCAGCCCGACGAGCGGCCGTCAAAGACTCGGCCAGACGGATCGCCTCGCTGCGAGCGGCCGACAGCTCCCTTCTGCCTTCCTCCAGCCGTTGCTCCAGGTCACACAACTGGGTTAGCTCCAGCCGGGCCGCCTCCATCTTCTCGATGAGCTCCCCCAGGGTGGCTCCATGCTTGCGACACATCCGCTGGATCTGGTGGAGACGAGTCTCCAGCGCCTCCAGCTCCTCCGGACTGGCAACGACCTCGTCGATGTTCCGCACCAGGGTGCGGTGGATCTGGTCGATCGATTCTCCGAGGTCCCTCAAGGCAGCAACCGGTTGCGCCAGGTGGCTGTCGGCGGCGGCCAGCGACTCCAGCGCACCTCGTGCCCGGGAGACCAGGTCATAGGCCGACTCCTCCGACTCGTACAGCCAGTCGATCGCCTCGCCGATCCCCTGTCGCAGCCGATCGGCATTCCGCAGCCGTTCGGCCTGCTCCAACAACTGGACATCCTCGTCGGGCTGAGGTGCCAGCGCTTCGAACTCCGCCAGGTAGAAACGCAAGAACTCGTCACGCTCCGCCCGGTGAGCCAGCGCCGACTCCAGCTGGCGGTGTTGTTGCTGGCCTTGACGCATCCGCAGCACCGCACTCTCCACCTGTTGCAGCAGTGCCTGGTTGACGGCATAGGCATCCAGAAGCTCCAGGTGTCGTTCGGGTCGCAACAGGCCATACTGCTCCAGCTGCCCGGTCAGCTCGACCAGGTCGAAGGTCAGCTCCTGCAGACCGGCAGCCGTAGCACTGGCATCGTTGATGTAGACCCTCGACTTGCCCTCGCGCGTGATGCGTCGCCGGATGACCAGCTCGTCCCCGACGGATGGCAATCCCAGGGTGACCAACCGTCTATTGAACTTCGTCGATTCCTCCCCGTTCAACTCGAAGCGGCCTTCGACCACTGCCACCTCGCAACCGGTCCGTACCAGCTCCGTGCTGGCACGCGTGCCGGTCAGCAGGGACAATGCCTGGACGAGCAGCGTCTTGCCGGCGCCCGTCTCCCCGCTGACCACGTTCAGGCCTGCGGTGAAGATCACCGACGCCTGTTCGACCAGCACCAGGTTTTCGATCCGGAGATCGACCAACATGCCGATATGGGTAGCACAACGGCTGCCTGCGATACAAGGGCAGGTTTTGGAGGGGGGCTTTGGGGCTCCCCTCGAGAGGGCTCTACACCTTGGTCAGCTCCCTTCGGCGAACCCGCCGGCGGTGTGGTACATGGCCCGGTCAAAGAAGGCGACGATGCGGCGATCCAGCTCCAGCACCCGGTATACGTCGATGGGGCGCTCCCACACACCCTGCTCCCGGGCGAACATCCAGATGTTCTTGCGCAGCAGGGTGAGCGAGCTCAATACCTCGTGAACCTGGAAACCCTGGCCGCGCCGCTCCATCCCAAGCGTGCGATAGAACTGGCGGACCTCACCGCTGGCCTCGGTTCCCACCAGCCAGCGGGTGAACTGGGACAGGGCGGTCGCTGCGCGTTCCCGCAGATGGTCGGCGTCGATCGTGCGATAGGAGGTGGTTGTCGGATTGGAACGGACCTCACCCAGCCATCGTTCGGCGATCTCCCGGGCGTGCTCCTTGACCAGAAGCACCAGGGCGTCGGAGAGCATCGCCTGCCCCTTGTCCCACTGCAGGTGCTTGAAGGAATCCTGGATGGCCCACTCCTCCCGGTGCCCCTCGGCACAGGCCTGGATGGCTGCCAGGTTGGGTGCGAAGGCCAGGGGGGGGAGCTGGTCCAGGCCGAAGTAGGCGACCGCTTCCGCATCGTCGCCCGATTGCTCCTGTCCCTCCGTCTTGATCGCCTCGAAGGTGACCACCAGGATATCTCCGTAGAGTTCGCTGATGGTGGAGCTGGAATCGAGCAGGCGGAGGATCCGTCCACTGATGCCGGTTTCTTCTCGGAGCTCGCGCAAGGCGGCCTGGGCGATGGTCTCCTTCAGCTCGGCGAAGCCGATCGGCAGGCACCACATGCCCTGGTAGGGGTCGTTCTTGCGCTTGACCAGCAGGACCTCTCGCTGCTCGTTGAGCACGACCGTCGAGGCGACCGGCAGCGGGTTGCGATAGAAGACGGTGCCGCAACGGGTGCAGACATGGCGCGCCCGGTCATCGACCGGCCGCTTCTCCACCTCGCCGCCACACTGGGAGCAGAATCGCGGTGTCATCGGCATATCGGCCTCCAGCAATGGAAAGCCGTGTCATCTTTCTCGATGGTCAGCTCTCCCGTCTTCTCCAGGTTGAGCGCCAGGTTGGTCCTTATCCACTCCGGAATGGAAAAGGCTGAACAGCCCGCCGTTTCTTCCGGCCGGCGCGGCGGTATCAACAGGGGAAGCTTGAACTGGACGTAGGAGAGCAGATCGGAAAGGGTTAACGGGGTGAACACCAGGCGGTTGGGATAGTCGACCCGCTGTATCCGCTCGAAATACCGACCCAACCGCTCTTCGGCATTCTCCGAGCAGAAACGTCCGATCAGATCGGTGATGGGGTTGCGCTCCGGCTGGAGGCCTGCCGCCGTGACCAGACTCCGAAAGGAGGTCCGACTGTGCGTGATCGCCACCAACAGCCCATCCGGCCTCAGCACCCGCGCCACATCCGGCAGCACCTCGGTGAAGTAGTAGAGCGAATAGCTGGCTATCACCAGCTCGAAGGTCCCATCCGGCCAGGGGAGCTGGTTTCGCACCCGCAGGCGATGAAACTCCCCCCTGCGGCCCCCTGCCTTGACCGCCTCCAGAAAGGCTGGTCCATTCTCGTCACAGGCATCCACCCCCGTGATCACCGCGTCGGCATGGACCCGGCCGGCGATCGCCTCGGCCATGAACCCGAATCCACAGCCCAGGTCGAGCACGCTTCGGGTGGTGGAAAGATCGAGCCCCTGCAGCGCGACCGATCGGATGTCCGCCGGGTTGGTCGAGTGGGCACGGATGATCTCCGCACTGGCCAGGTGTCTTTGCGGGCTGGAGAAGGGAACCAGTAGTGGATCATCCATGAGAACCCCGGCTGGAAAGGGGGATCGACAACCTGACCGTCCGGCGGCGCCATCCGAAAGACCGTCCCCTGCGCACACTCGCCAACAGCTCCTCCCGGGCTGTCGGCTTGTGGGCTCCTCGTCGGCGACCCCTGGCCCACCCCGCCACCGGAAAGAGGACAGGGGCAGGTGGCTCCTGCGATCGCATCGGCCAAGCAGCTATGCTACATTGCGAGCGAGCCGCTGACCGACCCGGTCTGTCAGAGGTTGCACCAGTGTACCAGGCGCCGTTCGCCCCGGTCAAAGGGGTACCCCTGGTCGGAAAAAGGAACGCGAACAAGCCGATCGATCATCCGGTGAACCAGGACAACCATCGGCCTCACCTGCTGGTTGGTTGGAGCGAGCAGGACCGGAAAACGGGATGCATGGAGGCGATGAGAAAGCAAGTGACCTGCCCGAACCGGTTTCTTCTGCCGGCGCTACTGTCCGGCCTGACCCTTTTCTGTGGCGATCCGGATACACGACCACCCATCGGTGACGATGACGCCGATACCAGGGAGGAGGTGTCCGACCTGGTCGATCAGCTGGCCGAGATCCAGGACGATCCGGACCCGACCGATCCCGTTGTGGACACAGACGCCGAGCCGTCCGGAGATCAAGGCGCTATCGACGCGGATGACGATGGCGACCAGGCCGACCGGGAGCTGGACCTCCCTTCCATTCCGGAGGCCATCGAGCTGTCCATCGAAGATGCCGAGTACGCGGGAGATGTTCCCCGGTTGACCGATGGCCGGGGCCAGCCATACAGGCTGATGAGCTCGGATGGGAGCGCGGTCTGGGAGGTCGTGGTGACCCGGCCGAGCCTGGCCCTGCTGGAGGTGCAGGCGTCGCTCTTCAGGCAGGAGGGGGCTCATCTGGCCGTGACGGTGGGCAGCAGCACCACCAACGCACAGCTCCTCGACGGCCACGGCATTCCTCATTGGCTGTCCCTGGTTGCGCCCGAGGACCAGGAGCGGCAGAGGGGGGCCGGTATCGACTACGACCCCCGGCCGTTGCGGCTGGATCTCCAGGAAGGGACCAACCGGATCGAGCTGAGACCCGACCACCCTGCCGGCCACCTGCAACTGTACGGTTGCAGGCTGGCCCCCGTGGCGGATGCCGCGCTGCGGCCCCTGGAGGAGGGGGTGGTTGCCGAGCTCACCCCGGAAGGGACCGTGGCGGTCGTCAACCCTTGCAGCGAGCCAGACTGCGATGACGCCGAGGTCATCCGCGATCTGCTGGCCGCGCACCCGGAGCGGGTGGTCATTCAACTGGTCGAGGGGAGTTACCTTTTCTCAAGCCCTCTGACCATCAACCGATCGAATGTCCTGGTGGTGGGAGCCAGAGCGGATGCCACCCGGATCACCTGGGATCCCCTGGAAGCCTACGGCAGCGGGGCGCGCGCCATCCGGTTTGTCGGGGAGGGGCCGACCGTTCCTCATGTCCTGCTGGTGGAACCGGTAGAGGCTGAAACCCGCCACCTGGTCCTTCCCGCCGGTACCCCGTTGGAGGTGGGCGCTGTGGTACACCTGACCTCCGACGACTATGGGGAGATCCCTCCTTTGTGTGTGGGGGGGAGGGACGAGGAACGGCAGATCCGGCACGTCAACTGGATGGCGACCGTGGTGGAGATCCAGGACACCGAGCGCGGTCGGGTCCTGTGGTTGGATCGGCACGTAGGGTATGACCTGCCCCTTCAGGCCAACCCCAGGGTGGCCCCCATCCGACCCGTCGAGGGGGTGGGCGTGGCCAATCTCAGCCTGCTAGCGGCCTGCCCCCAAGCCGATCTCCTTGCTCCCTACACCACGCTGGCGGCGGACTGCGACAACCCCTTCGTGCTGGACCACAGTGCCATCGGCTTCCAGTGGGCAGTGAATGGCCTGGTGTCCGAGGTGTGGGTCACCCGGTTCGGCCGCTACGCCGTGGAGGTGATCACCAGCCTCGACACCCGGGTTTTCTGGGGAGGGATGACCCGACCGGCCGACTATGGGGATGGGGGGAAAGGGTACGGTGTCCATGCGATCCGGTCGGGGCGTACCCTCATCCAGCAGTACCAGGTGGCGCAGGCCAGACATGCCGTGGTGATCGACTTTGGCTCGACCGAGACGCAGGTGATCGACTCCGATCTCGACACGACCTCCCTGGCGGCGGTCGATGTCCACGGCGAGGCCAGCTACGACACGCTCATCTTGGGCAACCGCATCACCGACAGCGTCCAGGGGGTCATCGTCGGGGGCGGCGGCCGGGAGGTACACTGCAATGACGGCCCTCGACACCACGTGGTTTCCAACCTGATCGAGGGCAGTACGGTGGCGGGGGTCTGGCTGACCGACTACTCCACTCAGGTCAGCCTCCGGCACAACACCATCGAGCGGTCCTACGTGTCGGTCTACATCGATGCCGGCTCCTCGGAACTCTGGATCTATCGCAACCACCTGCTGGAGGCCGACGGGAGTCACCTCTGGATACGCGACGCCAGCCGGGGAACGGGCCCCATCCGACTGACGCAGAACCTCATGGATGGTGAACCGCCGGGCTATTGGATCGAGGCCGGCATCGAGCTCCTGGAGGAAGAGAGCTGGTTTCTGCCCTGAAGAATGGCCAGGCCACCGGATCCACGGGAAAAACAGACGCCGGAGGCGGGTCGGTGGCGAGACTGCCCTTCTCGGATTACCGATTGCCGACAGTGGGGGGGCATGTTATGTTACCGAGCTGCCGCGCTGCAGGATGTGGTGCAACTGGCTGATTTCTCGATGTTTTCCTTAATGAGTGGGGAGGGCGTCGAGCAGCGGTCCGTGGAGGTTCATGCCCTCTGTTGTTGCGCCAAACTCGATAGCCTAGGTCAGGAAGGACGGTGGGAAAAGGAGCCAGAGAACACCAAGGGGTCGGGGTGCGTCTGGAAGCGCGGACTGACCTGCGCGAGTACGACACCCGATTGCGGGTGCTGGTGATCCTGTTCTTCATCCCGCTTCTGATCCTGCTGGGCCGTCTCGCTTACCTCCAGATCATCCAGGGCCAGTACTACCGCCAGGCTTCGATCCAGAACACCGTCCGCCGGCACACGATACCCGCCTATCGGGGCACCATCTTCGATGCGCGGGGGCGGGTCATCGCCGAAAACCGCCCCTCCTATGATGTGTACCTCTCCCCCGATCTCTTCAGTCAGGATCCTGAGGCGCTGTCCTTGCTGCAATCCCGGCTCGCGCTGTCGGAGCAGGCGATGCAGCGCATCGAGCAGGCGACGACCAGCGGGCAGCGGGCCGAACTGCGGGTTCGCAGGGACATCACCCGCGACCAGGTGGCCGAGCTGGAAGCCGACCGCCTGAACCTTCCGGGTCTCCGGATTCAACCCACGCCGCACCGGCACTACCCCTACCACGATCTGGCCGTGCATATCCTGGGGTACATGGGGGAGGTTCCCTCCCACCAGTTGCAGGATCTGTCGCGCTACGGCTATCGGGAGGGGGACTACATCGGCTTTCTGGGGATCGAGGAGGCGTTTGAGCCCATACTACGCGGCCATGACGGGATCGAGCGCTATGTGGTCGATGTCCATGGCCAGGTGCAGACCCACGAGTTCGCCCAGACGCTGCTGAGCGGGTTTCAGCACGTGGAGCCGACCCCCGGCCGCAACGTGGTGCTGACCATCGACATGGAGCTCCAGCAGATCCTGGCAGATGCCATGCGGAACTACCCCACCGGCGCGATCGTGGCGGTAGACCCCCGAGATGGCTCGGTGCTGGCCATGCTGAGCAAGCCGGGCTACAACCCCAACGCCTGGACCGGCCGCCTGAGCGAGGAGGAGTTCGAGCGCTATCGCAACGACGAGAACACCCCCCTGTTCGACCGGGCCATCCACGCCTACTTCCCGGGTTCCACCTTCAAGATCGTCACCGCCATCGCCGCCCTGGAGGAAGGGCTCATCGGCCCCAACGACACCCTGCGGTGCGACGGCCACTACACCTATGGGAACCATCGCTTCGGCTGCAGCAGGCAGCACGGTCATGGCGAGATCCACCTGGCCGAGGCGCTCCAACAGTCCTGCAACGTCTTTTTCTACAAGCTGGGCGAGCGGCTGGGCATGGAACGGCTGGCGGAGTATGCCGTGGCGCTGGGATTCGGTGAGCGACCCGGATCGGGCTTGCCCAACGAAGCCCCCGGCCTGGTCCCGACCCGCGAGTGGCTGGAGCAGAACTCCCCCGAGGGGTTCCAGTATGGCCAGGTGCTCAACGTCTCGGTAGGGCAGGGGGATACCCGCGTCAGCCCCCTCCAGCTGACCATGGCCTATGCCGCCATCGCCAACGGAGGGACGTTGTTCTACCCCCGGCTGATCGACCGCATCACCAACGCCGAGGGCGACATCCTCTTCCAGTATCCCACCCGTAGCCGCCGGGAGCTCCCCTTCCAGCAGGAGTATCTGGGTGAGATCGTGGTCGGGCTCACCGCTGCGGTGAACGCCGTGGGGGGAACGGCCTACGAATCCCGGCTGGACTACCTGATCGTGGCGGGGAAGACCGGAACCGCTCAGGGCACTCAGGTGGATCACACCGCAGACGAGGAGATCCCGACCAGAGAACGGACCAGCGCCTGGTTTGCAGGGTTCGCCCCCGCCCAGGATCCCCAGATCGTGGTGGTGGTGTTCCTCGAACATGGAGGGAGTGGTGGTCGAGACGCCACGCCGGTAGGGGTCGAGATCATCGATCGGTACTTCCGCGAGATCCTGGACTACGACACCGAGATCCAGGCCGCCCTGGCCCGTGGGAACACCAGAGAGCTGGAAGGTCTGATGCGTCTCAACCGGCCAGGGAGCCAGAGCGATAGCGTGCGCTGGTCCAACTGGGCCGAACCGTACGTGTTCGGCCACTTTCCGGACAGGCCGATCAACAGGTTGATCCGCCAGTGGAACAACCAGCGCTGAGTGGAAGCATGGCCATTCCAGTCACCAGACGGCGATACTACGTGGACTACACGCTGCTTGCGGTCGTCCTCTGCCTGGCCACCTTTGGACTGGTCGCCCTCCAGTCGGCCGCCACTGGCGCGGCCAATTGGCATCTGACCCAGGCTGGCTGGATGGTCTTCGGCTGCGCCGCCGCCATTCTGGTCACCATCGTGGACTACCGCCACTACCAGCGGCTGGCCTACCTCTTCTATGGGGGCGTGTCGCTCCTGTTGGTCCTGGTCCTGTTTGTGGGAATCAGCCGGAACAACGCCACCCGCTGGCTCGACCTGGGGGTGTTCGAGGCGCAGCCCAGCGAGCTCGCCAAGCTGGCAGTGGTGCTGATCACCGCCCGCTTCCTCCAGGAAAAACAGTGGGTCGGCGGCCTGCGCCTGCGGGATCTGGTCATCCCCTTCGTGCTCACCATGACCACCGTCATCCTGGTGGCCGCCGAACCCGACCTGGGGACCGCCCTGGTCATCCTGGCCATATTCCTCACCATGGTCCTGTTCGACGGGCTCAGACGGAGCTCGTTGATCATCCTCTTGGTGAGCCTGGTCCTTTTGGCCTTGCCCGTCTGGCAGTTCGGCCTGGAAAGCTACCAGAGAGAACGGATCACCGCCTTCCTCAATCCGGAAGGGTTGCATCAGGAGAGCGCCTGGCAGGTCCGCCAGGCGATCATCGCGGTGGCCTCGGGCGGCCTTGCAGGCAAAGGCCATGGCCAGGGCTCCCAGGTGCAAAGCGGTTTCGTCCCCGAAAACGAAAATGACTTCATCTTCGCCCATATCGGCGAGGAGTTCGGTTTTCTCGGTTGCGGCTTGGTTCTGGCCCTCTACACCATCCTGATCCTGTGGAGCCTGCGCATCGCCCGCTATGCCAGGGACAAGTTCGGCGTCCTGTTGGCGGTGGGGATCGCCGCGCTCTTTTTCTGGCACGTGGTGGTCAACATCGGGATGGTCCTGGGCCTTCTCCCCGTCGTCGGCCTCTGGCTGCCTTTCATCAGCTACGGCGGCTCCAGCGTGGTGACGGTGATGATCAGCGTTGGCCTGCTCATCAACCTGAGCATGCGCCGGCACGTGTTTCACAGTTGATGGCCCGGTCTCCAACGCGACGAAAACCCCCGTATCCTGGCTCCCTGTTGCCCTGCGATCTACGACGAGTCATGCTTCGATGACACCACACATGATGACAACCTGTCGCCCAAGCCTCGCATCTTTGATCCAGTCCAGGGTCTTGCCCCCCCTGCTCTTCGCCCTTTTGCTCCTTCCGCTTGCGGCGGATGCCCAGGATCCCCCCGTCGCCCCCGAGGGGCAACCGGCCGGTCCTCGTCCCGAGGTTTCCCAGGACCTGGCACCTGCCACCTCAGCACCCGACCAGCCGGACCGGGCCGATTCGCAAACCGCCGACCAGCCGGCTGTGCCCGACGACCAGCAGCTCCGACAGCGTTTACCCGAGCAGCTCGAACGCCTGGAGCAGCGGTGGGGAACGACCCGTTCGCTCTCCTTCGACCCGGTCTTCCTCTCCAGCGAAGCCGCCGCCGCCAGCCTCGGCTCCCGGCGGACCGACCGGGGCTTTCGGTTCCTGCGCGACAACCTGGCCTTCGATCCCTACGGCGGGCGGGTCAGGGGCGCCCGCGGCGCCCTGTTCTCCCACTCTGGCAACTCGGTGGACCTGGCTCTCCTTGCCACCGAGCTGCTGGCCGCCCAGGGGATCAACTGGCGGCTGGTCAAGGCCACCCTCCAGGACGAGCAGGCCAGCACGCTGTTTGCTTCTGCCCTGCCGCATGCCACCACCCGCGGCGTCGATCCCGCGACCCGCACCTTCGACCCCGCCCTGCAACGCTGGCGACGCCGCACCGTGGCCGATCACTGGTGGGTGGAGGCGGAGATCGACGGGAGGTGGGTCGCCTTCGACCCGGTATATCCCGGTCTGGAATTGGGCCAGGCGGTTGTCGAGCCGGAGCGGCGTTTCGACACCGGCCAGATCCCCGGCGAGCTGGAGCATACCGTGACCATCCGCCTGTTCCAGCGCCGGGCCCGGCGGCCGGCCGCCACCCCGTTGACCTACACCGCCCAGCTGGTCGACCTCGCCTATCGCAACGTGGTGCTCTCCTTCCGGCGGGAGTCCGCCGATACCGTGCGCCCCACCCTGGAGTTCTCCGGAGAGATCCGTCAGGGCGAACGGATCGATCTGCGAGAGGCCGAGCAGATCTGGATCGAGCTCGAGTTCGGAACCGGCCGGACCGCCTACACCGTGCGGCGAGACCTGCGCGACCCCTCGGATCGCCTGGATCTCTTCGCCGGCGACCTGCAGGTGTTTTCCGTCCTCTTTCTGCCTGGCTGGGTCGGCCCCGACTACTACGCTGCGGTCTCCCAGGCGTTGGCCGGCCAGCTGCAGGAGTACGGGCAGCTGTTGACCAACCAGGCGCTGGTGGACGCGGATTCCGGCCGGACGACCGCCCCCTCTTTCGCCCTGCTGGACAACCTCCAGCCCATCCTCTCCACAGCCACCGGTCTCATCGGCTTGACCTTCGCCCACCGCTCCGACGAGATGTCCCTGGCACTGGCGCAGAAAATGGGGGTTCGCCCCTTCTTCGCCCGCCCTCGCATCCTCATCGCCGGTGCCGTCCAGCTGGGTTCCGACCTGGGGTTCCAGCTGGATCTGCGCAACGATGCTATCGAAAGCCTCCCCTACAGCGACCTGCCGATCGGACTCCCCCCGGCATTCCAGGCGTTGAGAGGACGGATCGACAGCCAGCTCGCCAGCGAGGTGCTGGCCGACCTGACCGGCCTGGCCGTCTTGGGGCCTGAGCAGATCATCCGCGGCGCCATGGATCTCCAGGTCGGCTTTCTCTCCCTCTCCTCCAGCGAGCGGACCGCTCTTCGCCGTCTGGATGTCCCCCAAGGGGTCCGGGACCGGATGGAACAGGACGCCACCGGAGCGGGAGGCGTGGTGATCACCCCGGCAGAGAGCCTGCTGGTGTCCGGTTCCGAACGGACCGCCTGGTGGGTGGCCGTGGCCTCCGACGGCAGCGTGCTGGGCGTGTTGGGCAGCGGGATCCGGGGTGCTGTGGCTGGCTTCCTCAGTCAGGCGGCCAACCTGGAGCGGCCGGCCTTTCATCCATTGGCGCTGGCCTCTGGCACCCTGAGCACCATCGAGGCCCTGCTGGAGGCGGTCATCCGCCAGACCTCCGGCTCACCCACCATGGGGCCCGATCTCTGCCCCCTGCTGTGCGACCTGGTCCAGGCCAGCAACCTCGCCTGTGGAGACCCCTCTCGCGCCAACCTCTCCCGTTGCCTCTCCGGCGGGGTCGCCAGTGAGGACCCCCTGGGGCTGGGGCTGAGCTGCCAGGAGATGGTGAACACCTTTCGTTGCGGTGTGGTCATCGCCCAGCAGGTCCTGTCCGGAGCGATCGAGCTGGAGGTGGACCGGCCAAACGCCTTCCAGGGGCCCTGGTCCAGCCGGATCCCACCCCTCTACACTACCGCCTGTCGCTGTGAGTAAAGCAGGATAGACCATGACAACCCAGTGTCGTTCCTTTCGCCGGTCCTGGACCATTCTAGCCATACGCAAAGTGGCCATTGCCACTGTTCTTCTCCTGCTGGCGCCTCTGGGCGCCCGAGCCCAGTCGTCCGCCATCGGCCGTTCGCAAGACGCGCTGCCGATCGCCCGAGCCCTGATGGAACGGCTGGGCCTGGACTCGGTACAGCCCGCGGAGCTCATCGCCGGTGCCGAATCCCAGTTCGCCTTCTTCTTCCCGGCTGGTCTCAACAGCTCCATCTACTCCCGCACCCAGCTCGATGCGCTGGTGGCCTCCACCCTCTTGCTCGAGGAGGGTTTGCGGAAAGGGGCGGGCTCCTATCGCCAGGCGAGAACCCTGTTCGAGTGCTATTTCCTCATGTACCAGGCGGGGAAAGCGGGGCTGTTGGGCGAGGTGTTCGAGCAGCTGCGCCAGGATGCCACGGAGGGAGGTAGCCAAGAAGATCGCGAAATTATCAATCTATACGCTCAAAGCATAGAAGCTTTCGAGGAATATGGGAGAAATTACGCAGAATCATTGGGTAATATTCTTATCGTTGTTCGCCCAGAGGACACCGAGATCGCCTACGCCCTGGCTCACATCGCCGATCTGTCGGGCGATCAACAGCGGGCCGTGCGCCTGTACCAGCGGGGGCTCTCCGGAGAGCAGTACGCCGAGCGGCTGTTGATCTTCTCCGAGCTCCAGGCGGTCGCTGGCCTGAATGCCAGTCGAGATACCCAGGCCGTTGCGCTCTCGCTCCAACCGGAGCTGGCAGAGGAGCTGGAGGACTACGACCAGCGGGTGGAGACGAGACAGGCCATCGCCCGGGCCGAGCAGGGCAGGGGGATTGCCGCCCTCCCGCCGAGCGAACGGGCAGCGATGGCCTGGAGGTTGCGGCAGACGGGGCGGCTGCTGGAGGCCCTCGATCTCTACCAGGGGTTGTCGGACTGGGGGGAGGCCCCGCCCGAGCTGGTGGAGGAGCACGCCATGACCGCCATGGAAGCCAACCAGCCCCATCTCATGGCGGAGTTGATGGCGTCCACCCGGAGCCGCACCGACCCCTCTTCCCGCCTGCTCCAGCTCCGGCTGGTGGCCGACAGCCTCCAGCTTGTATCGGCCGCGGCCAGCACCCAGGGCGGGATCCGGCTGGCCGACTACCTCGACAGCCAGAACGGCAGCCAGCTGCGTGCCGATCTGGACGCCTTTGCCGCCCTGGATGCCACCCGTGCGCAGTTCGTCCGGGTATACCTCGAGCTGGTCACGGCCCTTGTGACCCTGCGTCTCACCGGCTCCCTGGATGAACCTGCACTGGACTCCATCCGGTCCCAGGTGGCCGAGCTGGCACGGGATCAGCCGGACAACGTGGCCGGCCAGCGGTTTCGCCTCATGTTGGCCCTCTACGAGAACGACCGGCCGGGAATCTACGATGCACTCGAAGGCTATGAACGGTACTGCGGCCAGCACGATTGCGAGACGGAATACCGCCGTACCGCCTCGATGATCCTGTTGCAGTTGACCGCCAAGGAGGGGGACCTGTCCATCCTCGACCGCCTGGATCGATTGCTTGAGGAATGGCCTTCTCGATCGCAAGGGACCCTCTATCACCTGGCGAGGGGAACGCGCCAGCTCTTGGGAGGCCGGTTGGGTCAGACCTCGCAGTCGGAGCTGGATCGCGCCTACGAGCAGGCTTCCCGGGCCTTCCTCGATGGCATCGAGGCGGCGCTGGTGCCCGATGCGGCAGACGAGGCCACCGCCTCCGACCTGGCCGGTCTGTACAACAACCTGGCCTTCATCGCCCTGGAGCAGCGGGATGCGGTGACCGCCGCGCTCTACCTGAGCGCCGCTCGGAGAGTCGCTCCCTCCCATCCGATCATCCTGCTCAACCTCGGAGTGGCTTACGCTTCCAGCCAGAACCTGGAAGCCGCCTTCGTCAACTTCACCCTGGCCGGGGCCGAGGTCATGATGGAGCCGACGCTGACCTTCCAGGTGCTGCGCTGGGCCGGCCACCTCTACAACCTGGCCGGCAGGTCCCAGGAGTCGGCTCAGACTTACCAGCGTGCCCTGGCCCTGTACGAGGCGGGGGAGCAGTGGGCCACGACCGTGGACGATGGGATCTATCCCGGAGGAGCGGTGGAGTGGGGGCTGCTGTACGATGACTCCCCCGGCGACGAGGGGCTGGTGGTCACGTTGGATATGACGACGCCCCCGCTGTTCTATGTCCCCGCTCCGGTCAGCCTCCTGGAGATGTCGGCCGCTTTGGAGAACGTACCTCCCGTCGTTTCTCCCTGAACTCTGGCCCATCCCTCTGCTTGCCAGCAAACCTCTTGACAATCCGTGGAAAAGGCAGGTGGTATGGCGCCATCCGACAGCCCACCGTCGGCGATGATCGCCCGCTCTGCCACCGGAGAACCCAACCAGGCGACATCAAGCCATTCGACGGTCAGCAGGGGACAGGGCGCCATGGTGAAAAGCACAACCACGAAGGAACCCATCCGGAAGATCGAGTGCAAGGCGGGGGCCACCCTCTTCCGCGAAGACCAACCGGCAGAAGCGCTCTTCGTCGTCGAGTCCGGCTACCTCCAGGTCAGCCGAAACGTCCACTCCATGCCCTGCCAGATCGAGTCGTTGAGCGAGGGGGACGTGCTGGGTGAGCACGCGCTCTTTGCCGACCAGCCCTATCAGTCCACCGCCGTGGCCGTCGAGGACACCGTCTGCCTTCGCATTCCGGCCGGTCAGTTCGTCGAGATGCTCCAGAAGAGCCCCGACCTCGCGCTGCGGATCATGAAGAAGCTGGCCAGCCGCTTGATCCACCTGCAGTTTCGCCTGGCCAACTTCACCTTGCGATCCCCCCTGGCCCGCTTGATGCACCAGCTGCTGGCGGAGGTCGAGACGGCCAACACCGAACGGGAGGTCCCGGTCCCCTTCGATCTGCCCGAGGTCCTGGCCCTCGAACGGGCCGCGGTGGACGACCTCATCCGGCGCTTGATCCGGGAAGGGCTGATCTCGGTGGACGAGAACGGCAACTTCACCATCGACGACCTGGACGGTTTCCAGCGCTGCTTGACCTACCTCGAGCTGAAGGACCGCTTCGAGCGGTTGAGCCTCGACTGACGGAGGCCATCCGGAACCTCCCATGACCGCCACAGACCAGGAGTATGACGACTTCTGTCGGCGACTGTTCCGCCACCAGGAGCAGGCCTTCAAGCTGGGCACCGACCGGATCAGAGCCGCGCTGGATGCACACGGCGCGCCCGATCGCTCCTACCGATCCATCATCGTGGCCGGCACCAACGGGAAAGGAAGCGTCTCGGCCTTCCTTCATGCCGGACTGGTGGGCAGCGGTCTGAACGTCGGTCTGTTCACCTCGCCCCACCTGCTCGACTGCCGGGAGCGGATCCGCGTCAATGGCCTTCCGATCAGCCGGGACGACATGGCCGGCCTGGGGCTGCCGCTGCTCGATCGCTGGATCGAGCACGCCCCTGAAGAAAAGCGGCTGACCTTCTTCGAGATCCTGACCTTGATGGCCTGCCTGTACTTCCGCGAACGGGGCGTGGACCTGGCCGTCTTCGAGGTCGGCCTGGGAGGCCGCCTGGACGCCACCAATGCGCTCGATCGCAGCCTGGCGGTTGTCACTCCCGTCGGGGTGGACCACATCAACCAGCTGGGGGACCAGGTGGCCACCAACTTCGCCGAGAAGAAGGCCATCTTGCGACGTGACCTGCCGGGGGTCGTCTGTCTGCCCGATGGCTGGACCGGCGAACAGACCAGGCAGATTCTTGCGGATCTGGAGCCCCGTCCGCTCTGGCTGGAGGACGCGGATTTCGGAGTCGAGGGGGAACGGCTTCGGGTGGGTTGCCGGTCGCTGCCAACCGGCTGGATCCCCTTGCCGGGCGCCCACCAGCGCCGCAACGCCGCCTGTGCCCTGGCGGCTCTGGAGGCCGCGCGCCTATCGTTCCGGCCGGAGGTCGCCGATCTAGAACGGCAACCGCTGCTTCTGGCCAGGACTCGATGGCCCGGACGATGGACCGCCCTGGCGATCGCCGGAAAGAGCATCCATCTGGATTGCGCCCACAACCCCCAGGGAGCGCGGGCCGCGGCCCTGGCCATCGACCAGTTGCTTGGCCGTCCGGTCACGCTGATCATGGCGGTGATGGCGCGCAAGCAGCATACCCTCATGCTCGATGCCCTGCTGCCCCATGCCGAGCGGGTCGTGGCCGTACCGCTCTCCGACTCGGATGCCTTGCCGGCCGGCGTGCTGGCCGAGGCCGTCCAGGCTCGAGGCGTGCCATGCCTGGTTGCGCCCACTCTGAGGGAAGGCCTACAACAGGCATTGGCGCTGGAGGAACCGGTGGTTTGCCTGGGGAGCATCTACCTCGCCGGGGAGGTCCTGAGACTGGCCGGCCTGTCGGTAGAGGATCTGGAGGTCCTGGCCGGGATGGGGCGGTGACGGGGGCGTCCGGCGATCCGAGCCGATGGCCAAAGGCAAGACAAGGGTGCGAAAGCGAGATCCTCAGCTGGGCGACGCTGTCCGACCCCTCTGGCTAACCACCCGGAATCCCTTGACTCGAAAGGGTCATCCAGTATAGTTGTTCTGTGGTATCGTAGCCAGGTTGACCGTACCTGAAGGTCAAACCACTCACTAACTCGAGGAGACGATGATGTTTCGTATCCGGCCCTTGCCGCTGTTAGGTTTGTTGACCGCACTGGTTCTGTTCTTCGCCGGCTGTGGCGACGAGCCGCCGACTTCCACCCCCGATTCCGGCGAGGGAGATACCGGGCGCGATGTCCCGCTCGACCTCTATGAACCGGATGCTATCGGCCAGCCCCACCTGGTGGTGCTGACCGAGATGGAGCCGACCGTCAGCTATCGCGATTCGGTCCTGGTCCGCGTCCAGTTTTTAAGCGGCACCGATCAACCGATCTCGGGGCAGTACCTGACCTTCACCCCGTTGCAGGACACGGCCGACACCACCGTCACCCCACGCAACGTGCAGACCGATACCAGCGGCGTGGGGCAAACCAGCATCAACGCCGGCTACATGGCGGTCGACTTCAACCTCCAGGTGAGCGTCCAGGGGGATGACTCCGTCGCTCCGGTAACCATCCTGGTCCACGTGATGGCCAAGGACGACGCTGACTACATTGTCCACGTCGACTACGCTGGCCCGGTCACCCTGAAAGAGGTCCACGTCCAGCTCTTTGACTCGCCCAGGGCCTGCAACGCCCTGGTCGAGAGCTGGAACCCGAGCGTCGAGCCCTCCGACGACCAGGCCTGGACCAGCCTGGTCCTGCTGCCCGAGGCCACCGGCGCCATCCCCGAGCGGGCCGTCAACGTACCGCCTGGAACGGAGTTCAAGTACGCCGTGGCCCGCGGAGAGCCGGTCGATGAACATGGGGAGGGCCGGGGCTACTACGTCACCTTCGGCTGTGCCGACAGCATCCCTGCACCCAACCCCACCTCGGCCACCCGCATCGAGATCACCATGCACAACCTGTGGCCCTCCATGGAGGGGACCTACGAGATCTCCAGCGAGCTGAACCTGATCAACCTCATCCCCGACCAGTACGAGCAGTTCATTTCGGTCATCGGGGAGATCCTGCGCAACCCCGGCCAGGGGCTGGTGACCCTCATCGCCATCACCGCCTGCGCCATCGCCGGGGAGACGGAGTGCCCCAATAGCGAGTACTGGAACTACAGCTACTTCGAGTGGATCTTCGAGTACAACTCCACCACCGAAGAGGCCTCTCTGAACCAGTACGGCGTGGTGGTCGCGACCATCCTCGAGGCGCTCATCCTCACCGGCATCAACGCCATCAACCCCAGCGCGGGGGATACCATCGAGGAGATCCTGGGGCGGGGCGCCGACGTGTTTGATAACGCGGAGAACTTCCGCCTGGGCGGGCACCTCTACATCCAGCAGGAGCCGGATTCCACCGGCCTGCTGGGTAACGCCAACTACGTCCGCTACAACCTGGTGACCTGGATCTGGGACGAGCAGGAACGGGACATCCAGCTCAGAAACCAGTCGGTCATCTCCGGCAACTCCATCGAGGCCGCCGTCCTCTTCCACCCCACCATGACGGAGACCTACTCCATCGCCGTCACCCCCTTCGCCCTGCAGCTCAACTACGGTGAGCTGATGATCTGGGTGCTCGAAAGCGTCATCTTCCCCGAGTTCATCGACCCCTCCATCGACAGCTTCGAGGACTTCTTCAACTGGATCATCGACTGCGAGGCACTGGCTGACGACCTGGAAGAACGGGGCGGCACCTACGAGCTTTTGGCTCCTCTGGCAGAGACCGCCTGCGAGCAGTTGAGCACCGCCGCCATCACCTTCCTCCGGGAGTGGCTGGGCAACCTGACCGCCGACCTGGGCAGCTACTACCACATGGGCACCCCCTCGGCCAAACCCTGCCCCATCTACTTCGCGCCCACCTCCCAGCGCTTCATCGGCCACCACCTGGGTGAAAGCGCGGCCGCCAATCGCTGCATGTGGGAGGGTCGGGTTCGCTTCGGCGAGGATTATGAGAGCGAGGTGGTGGACGGCAACTGGTGGGCGGAAAGCCTGCGGACTGATTTCTAGTCGAAGGCCGCCGATCGCGACTTGAACGGTCGACTACTGCCCGACCGCCTCTCCCTCCTTTTTCGTCACATCTTCTACCACTCGAATCCCGAGCGCCTCCAGGGCGAAGAAGAACAGCTCCAGCTCGGCGATGCCGAGGTGGGGCGCAGGCATCTTCTCGCGGATCTCACTGGTCCGCAGGTAGCCCCGTTCCACCCCCAGGCGGAGCAGGTCTCTTTTCGCCTTGTGGTAGTCCCCCTGGTCGGGCATGGGGTGTGTTTCCTGTCCGGTCATGGCCGTGCTCCCTCTCTCACAGTGTAGCCATTTGAAAACCATCCGTCTCACCGAGGTCCTGCCGCTCGCCGTCATCCCCACGGCCTTGCGGAATTGCGGACAGTGTGGTGTCCGCACATCTCTCCATAACGTCTGCCGCTGGCGTTGGATCTAAACGGGGGAGGGAACGAGGCCCTCGATCGGCGCCGCTCGCTCAGGAGGTCGTTGGGATTGCGACTTGTGTTGCCATCCAGTACAGTCCGTTCACCTCGATCCACCGGGTGAGGCCAGACATTCGGCGGGTTCCACCGACCAGCGGAGCTGGACGCATGAAGATTCACGAGTACCAGGCAAAAAAGCTGTTTCGGAAGCACGGGATCGAGGTACCCCGCGGCATCCCTGCCTTTTCGGTGGAGGATGCCGCCAAGGCGGCCCACTCGTTGGGAGGGGACACCTTCGTCGTCAAGGCCCAGATCCACGCCGGTGGGCGAGGAAAGGCGGGGGGGATCAAGGTGGCCCACTCGGTGGAGGAGGTCAGACGGCTAGCCTCGCAGCTGTTGGACCACCCCCTGGTGACCCACCAGACCACCGCGCAGGGCCGTATCGTGCGCCGTCTGTACATCGAGGAGGGGGTGCGCATCACCCGGGAGCTCTACCTGGCCATTTTGCTGGACCGGGAGCTGTCCTGCCCGGTCATGGTGGCCTCTCCGGAGGGGGGGACCGACATCGAGGAGGTGGCTCGGACCCACCCCGAGCAGATCTTCCGGGAGGTCATCCATCCCCTGATCGGGCTGGCCGAATACCAGTGCCGCCGAATGGCCTTGGCCCTGGGTTTGCGAGATCGACTGCTGGGGCAGGCGGTTGCCCTGATGAAGGCTCTTTATGGCCTGTTCTGGGGCCTCGATTGCTCGCTGGTCGAGATCAACCCGCTGGTGGTCACCGCCAGTGACAGCCTTTTGGCCCTGGACGCCAAGATCAACTTCGACTCCAACGCCCTGACCCGGCACTCGGAGCTCTTGGAGCTGCGCGACCTGGACGAGCAGGAGCCGCAGGAGAACGAGGCTGGCAAGTACCAGCTGAACTACATCAAGCTGGAGGGCAGCATCGGCTGCATGGTCAATGGGGCCGGGCTGGCCATGGCCACCATGGACATCATCTCCCACTACGGAGGCCAGCCCGCCAACTTCCTGGACGTGGGAGGCAACGCCAACCGGGAGCGGGTGGCGGCGGCCTTCAAGATCATCACCGCCGATCCCGCGGTCAAAGCCATCTTCGTCAACATCTTCGGCGGGATCGTGCGCTGTGACATGCTGGCACAGGGGGTGGTCGAGGCGGTGCGAGAGGTGGGGCTCACCGTTCCCCTCGTCGTGCGGCTGGATGGCACCCAGGTCGAACGGGGAAAGCAGATCCTGACGGAATCGGGGCTGAACATGATCGTCGCCGATTCCATGGCGGATGGCGCCCGGCGCGCCGTCCAGGCGGCGGGCTGATCCAGGCGCCGCTCCAAGGGGAACCATCCATGTCCATCCTGGTCGACAGCACGACCCGCCTTCTCTGCCAGGGGATCACCGGTGCCAACGGCTCCTTCCACGCCCACCAGATGATCCAGTACGGAACCCGCCTGGTGGCCGGCGTGACCCCCGGCAAGGGGGGAAGCTGCTTCGCCGAGCGCATCCCGATCTACGACACCGTGAGCGCGGCGGTGGCCGAAACAGGCGCCAACACCAGCATCATCTTCGTCCCGGCCCAGTTCGCCGCCGATGCCATCCTGGAGGCGGCCGAGTCCGACATCGCCCTCATCGTGGCCATCACCGAGGGCATCCCGGTCCTGGACATGGTCAGGGTCAAGCACCACTTGAACAGCCTCGGCACCCTGCTCATCGGCCCGAACTGCCCCGGCATCATCACGCCACCCGTCTGCAAGGTCGGCATCATGCCGGCCAGCATCCATACCCCCGGCCGGGTAGGCGTGGTCTCCCGCAGCGGCACCCTGACCTATGAGGCGGTGGCCCAGCTCACCGCCCTGGGCATCGGTCAGTCCACCTGCATCGGCATCGGCGGGGACCCGGTCACCGGCATGAACTTCGTCGATATCCTCCAACTTTTCGAGGGCGATGCCGGTACCGATGCCGTGGTCCTGATCGGAGAGATCGGCGGCAACACCGAGGAGCAGGCCGCCGAGTTCATCCGCGACCAGATGACCAAGCCGGTCGTGGCCTTCGTCGCCGGCCAGACCGCGCCGCCCGAGAAACGCATGGGGCACGCCGGCGCGATCATCTCCAGAGGTCGCGGCACGGCGGCCGACAAGATCCGCGCCTTGGAGGCCGCCGGGGTGGTGGTGGCCAGCACACCGGCCGAGATCGGCGCCACCGTCAAGAGGGTGCTCGACGGCTGACCGGCCCGGCGCTACGCTAGGGAAGCCAGCGGTCCGCGGACCTTGCCGGGGGGAGTTGGTTCGGCCTTTTCCCCCGCACCGTACCAGGAGGAGATGACCATGGCAGTGGAACGAACCCTCTCCATCATCAAGCCGGACGGCGTTGCCAGAGGGCTCATCGGCGAGATCCTCGGCCGCTTCGAGAAGGCCGGCTTCACCATCGCGGCCCTGCGCAGGCTCCACTTGACCGCTGCACAGGCCGAGGGGTTCTACGCCGTGCACCAGGGCAAACCGTTCTTCGAAAAGCTGGTCCGGTACATGACCAGCGGGCCGGTGGTGGTCGCTGTCCTGGAGGGAGAAGGCGCCATCCAGCGCAACCGCGAGATCATGGGGGCCACCGACCCGCTCAAAGCGGCCGCTGGAACCATCCGACAGCAGTTCGGCGTGGATATCACCACCAACACGGTGCACGGGTCGGACGCACCCCAGACGGCGGCCTTCGAGATCGGCTACTTCTTTCCCTCCATCGACCTGCTGGCCTGAACCGCCGAGTACCTGACGCCGTGACCACCACCACGCCTCAACCCCCTGGAAGACCCTGGATGCTCAAAGGCATGGACCTCGCCGAGCTGGAGCGGTGGGCGGTGACCGAGCTCGACCAGCGCCCCTTTCGCGGGCGGCAGATCTACCGCTGGATGTACCAGAAGTGCGTCAACCGGTTCGACCAGATGACCGACATTGCCCGCGACCTCCGGGAGCGCCTGGAGCAAGAGGCCGAGCTGGACGCGCTGCATCTCGAGGAGGTCATCGAGGCGAGTGACGGCACCCAGAAGCTGCTGTTTCGCCTGGCCCGCTCCCAGGCTCGCATCGAGTCGGTGCTGATCCCTGCCAAGGACCCCAAATCCACTACCTTTCCAGTGAGCGGCGCGGCACTTGCAAGCGCCGCTCTCGGTCGCTCGCTCGGAAACGGTAGGTATGGTGAACAGGGGAAGATCGGCTCCGAGCGGCTCCCCTGGAGGGGCGGGGGGGTGATCGAGCCACCGAAGGTGGCGGATCAAGAGGAACGCGTCACGCTGTGCGTCTCCTCCCAGGTGGGATGCGCCCTGGCTTGCGCCTTCTGCCGCACCGGTTCTCTGGGGTTTGTGGACAACCTGACGGTGGGCGAGATCGTCGACCAGGTGGTGTGGGCCAGGCGCCTCTTTGCGGAGAGGCATCGCATCTCCAACATCGTCTTCATGGGGATGGGCGAGCCGTTGAACAACCTCGACCACGTCATCGCCGCCATCCGGTTGATCACCGATGACCGGGGGCTGAACTTCAGCCACCGCAAGGTCACTCTGTCCACGGCCGGCCTGGTCCCTCAGCTCGAGCGGCTGGCCACCGAGCAGATTGCGCTCAACCTGGCCATCAGCCTCAACGCCACCACCGACGAGCTGCGCAGCCGGATCATGCCGATCAACCGTCGCTACCCGCTCGATCGGTTGCTGGCCTGCCTTGCGCGTTTTCCGCTGCCCAAGCGCGCGCGGATCACCATCGAGTACGTCCTGCTGGCCGGCATCAACGACTCCGACCAGGATGCCCAGCGGCTGGTGCGCCTGATCAGGCCTCTGCGGTGCAAGGTCAACCTGATCCCCTTCAACCCCTTTCCCTCCTCGCCATTTCAGCGACCTGACCCGGGTCGGGTGGCGGCGTTCCAGGGGATCCTCCAATCCAACCACTTCAACTGCCGGATCCGCGACTCGCGAGGTGACGACCAGCTGGCCGCCTGCGGGCAGCTTGGCGGGGGAGGGGAGGGGCTGGCCGATTGAGGAATGTTCCGCCTGGCGCCAAATTGGGTTACAAATGCGATTTGTCAGTTTTTCTGTCCGGGGGGGCAGCAAGTTCGCAAAGCGCTTGCTGGGCAGCTTGTCGATTCTCCGGAAGGGTTGGGATCGATCGAGCTTCTGATGGCCTGAGCGCTTGCGGGTGAAGGAGGTTGATGGTGACCCTGTTGGAGTTTGACCTTTCGGCGGCATTGGTGGAGAAGGGCGGGATCCGCCTGGAGGATCTGCGCGCACTCGAGCCGGAGCTGTCCAGCCTGGTGGCGGCGATGGACTCCGGATGGAGGTCGGGCTCGTTGCCGTTTTTGGGGCTGCCCGACGTCGATCCAGAACCGCTCCTCGATCTGGCACGACAGGCCAGGCAGCGGTTCGATCGGCTGGTGGTGCTGGGGATCGGAGGCTCTTCGTTGGGGGCCAGGGCGGTCCTCGATGCGGTCGGCTCGAAGGAGCCCGGGCATCCCGCCGTCTGGTTCAACGAGAACGTGGATCCGGATGATTTCCGCCAGATGATGGAGGCCCTGGACTGGGAGCGGACCCAGTTCAACGTCATCACCAAGTCGGGCAGCACCATCGAGACCCTGAGCGGCATGTTCATCGTCCTTGAGGAGCTGGAGAAGCGCTTTGGCGAGGGGGGAGCGCGCGAGCGCATCGTGGTCACCACCGACCCGGAGACGGGGCCGCTGAGGGCGTTTGCCCGGGAGAGAGGATTCACCGCGCTTCAAGTGCCCCCGGGAGTCGGTGGCCGGTACAGCGTGCTCTGTCCGGTCGGATTGTACCCCTGCGCCTTTGGCGGGGTGGATGTGGCCGCCCTGTTGTCGGGGGCAGCCCGGGCGCGCGAGCGCTGCCTGTCACCCGTGCTGATGGACAATCCGGCGGCCCTCTTTGCCGGACTGCAGGTCCTGCACTACCGATCGAATCGCCCCATCGTGGTGTTCATGCCGTATGCCACCGCTCTGGGGGCGCTGGCCGAGTGGTTTTGCCAGCTCTGGGCAGAGAGCCTGGGCAAGAGGCGGGGCGAGGAGCTGGTGGGGCCGACGCCTTTGCGGGCCCTGGGGGTGACCGACCAGCACAGTCAGCTCCAGCTCTACATGGAGGGGCCGAGAGACAAGAATGTCGTGCTCGTGGAGGTCAAACAGTTCAGGCGCTCGGTCAGGGTGCCGATGTTACAAGGGGCCTCCGAAGCGATCGCTCACCTGGGTGGCAAGGACCTGGGAGAGATTCTCCAGGCGGAGCTGCAGGGCACGCAGCAGGCCCTGATCGAGGTGGGTTGCCCCACCTCCAACCTGCGGTTGTCCAGCCTGACGCCCGGCTCTCTCGGGGCGCTCTTGATGATGCTGGAGGTGGCTACCCCCCTGGCGGGCGGGCTGCTTGGAGTCAACCCCTACGACCAGCCAGGGGTGGAGTTGGGCAAGCGATACGCGCACGGATTATTGGGACGTGCAAAGGAGGCCCAACATGCCGAGTCCCTGCGAGCCGCCCTGGCCGGGCGTACCCGAGTAGGGGTCACCATCTAGCTGGCGCGACCGGGGGGTCGCAGGGGTTTCGGGGACCATGGGGAAGGAAAGCACCGTCGTAACGGTCATCCGGGATGACCGGCCCAACATGAAGACGGGCGAGGCTTGCCTGGTCGTCATCAATGGTGCCGACCTGGGCAAGCGACACCCCTTGACCCGCCTCTCCACGGTCATCGGTCGCTCCAGCAAGACCGACATCCAGATCGACGACGAGTCGATCTCCAGAAACCACGCCATGATCGTCAACCGGGGGGACCGTTACCTGCTCAAGGACCTCGGCAGCACCAACGGAACCTACGTCAACGACCGGCCAACCGACGAGATCGACCTCAGGGACGGCGACCTGGTCAAGATCGGGCGCACCATCTTCAAGTTCCTCTCGGGACAGAACATCGAGTCCGCCTACCACGAGGAGATCTACCGGCTGACCACCACCGACGGCCTGACTCAGATCTACAACAAGCGGTTCTTCATCGAGAACCTCGAACGGGAGATGAGCCGTTGCCTTCGCTATGCCCGCGACCTCTCCCTGGTCATGTTCGACATCGACCATTTCAAGAATGTCAACGATACCTTCGGCCATCTCACCGGAGACGCCGTCCTCAAGCAGCTTGCCCAGCGCATCCAGACCGCCATTCGGCGCGATGACATCTTCGCCCGCTACGGAGGAGAGGAGTTCACCATCCTCACCCCCGAGGTCCCCAAGGAAGGTGCGCTCCACCTGGCCGAAAAGCTGCGCGGGATGGTGGCATCCAAGCCGTTCAACTTCGACGGGGTCGATGTGCCCATCACCATCTCCCTCGGGGTGGCCGACCTGCGCGACTACGTCCATGAGTTCCACCAGGGCGAGCTGCCCACCGACTTCGATGCCCTCGAGCTCATCCGGATGGCGGACAAGCAGCTGTACCAGGCGAAAAACCGGGGCCGAAACCGGGTCGCCGGCTAGCCCGATCGGGCACTACCGGGTAAAGCCCGCGATCGGATCGCCCAGGCGGTGCAGCTTGATGAGGTTGGTCTCGGCGCCCGTTCCCAGGGGAACCCCCATCACCAGGACGACCGCCTGCCCCTGCGCGCCCCGCCCCTGTTCCCGCAAGGTCTGCTCGACCCGGGAAACCAGCACGCCGATGTCGGTGCACTCCTCCTCCAAGATCGGCATCACCCCCCAGTACAGCGCCATGCGGTTGTAGGTGTGAACGGAGGGGGTGAAGGCGAAGATCTCCCGATCGGGGCGATGGGCCATCAGGAGCTGGGCGGTCTTCCCGGTGGTGGTCAAGGCGCAGATCGCCACCGCGTTGAGCTCGTCCGCCGCGGCGGTGGCCGCCAGAGCCACGGCGTTGGAGAAGCTGGGCAGCTGCACCTGGTAGCTCGAATCGGGCCGCGACCGGTACAGGGCAGACTGCTCCACCTCCCGGATGATGCGCTCCATCACCCGCACCGCCTCCACCGGGTAGGAGCCGGCTGCCGTCTCTCCGCTGAGCATCACGGCGTCCGACCCATCCAGGACGGCGTTGGCCACGTCGCTGGCCTCGGCTCGCGTGGGCACCGGGCTTTGGATCATGCTCTCCAGCATCTGGGTGGCGGTGATCACGATCTTGCCTCGCTGGTTGGCCAGCCGGATGATCTCCTTCTGGATCAGCGGAACCTTCTCCCGCGGCAGCTCCACCCCCAGATCCCCCCGCGCCACCATGACCCCGTCGGCCGCGGCCAGCAGCTCGGGGATGATCTCGACCGCCCTGGGCCGCTCGATCTTGGCGATGATCATGGGGCGATGCCCTTGTTTGGGCAGCCTGCTCTTGAGCTGGTGGATGTCCAGGACCGAGCTGACAAAGCTCAAGGCGAAGTAATCCACCCCATGGGCCAGTCCCCACTCGATATCCCGCACGTCCTTGGCGGTGATGGCCGGCAGCCTGAGGCGCGTGTCGGGCAGGTTCAGCCCGGAACGGTCCGCGATGATCCCCCCCACCTCGACCGTGGTCTCCAAGACTCCCGGCTGGACTCGATCCACCCGCAGACGGATCTGTCCGTCCCGGATCAGGATGGTTTCGCCGGGCTCCATGTCCAGGGGCAGCTCGGCATAGCTCACGCTGGCTCTTTCGCTGTTGCCGACGATCGGCTGGCTGTGCAGCTCGAAGTGCTGCCCCTTGACTAGCAGGGCCTGCCCCGACTCCAGCGTGCCCAGGCGGATTCGAGGTCCCTGGAGATCCTGCAGCACAGCCAGGGGGACTCCCAGCTCCTGGCTGATCTGGCGCAGCGCCTGTCGTAAGGCGGTATGACTCTCGTGGCTGCCATGACTGAAGTTGAGGCGGGCCACGTCCATGCCGCTCTCGACGAGCTGCCGGATGATGGCCGGATCGGACGAGGCCGGGCCAATGGTACAGACGATCTTGGCCTTGCTCATGGCTGTTGTTCCTGAGACTGTCACGGTGCTTGACTTCGCCTGTCCTGTTCTCCGTCATCCAGCTCGGCTCGGGGCACCATGGGGGCAGGCCACTGTCGGGACGGTGCGGGCTAGTTCCTAAAGAAGCAGACCTGAGCGTTCGTCACCCCATCGATGGTTCCGAAGGTCCTGGTCACGATGTCGAAGCCGCCCAGGCGCGGGCATTCGGCGGAGGTGGCGTTGGCCAGGCAGTAGTAGTTGTCCCCCAGCTCCGGTATGCGAACACAGGAGGAGTAGGAGGGACATTCGTGCGTCTCGTCGCAGCTGCCGACGCAGTAGCTGACGCTGGAATCGTTGCGCATGCAGTTGCCACCCACGCAATCTTCGTTGCCCTGGCAGGCGCCGCCGATGGGAGAGAGGCAGTTGGCATCGGTGCAGGCGGCCTCGGGGTTGGCGGGGGGGGGCACCCAGCAGGCCAGGTGCCAGGTGCGGCGGGTGCCGTTCCAGTTGTTGGAGGGCAGCTCGCGACAGACGTGGCCGGTGCCACGGTGGGCGGCCGCACAGTCATAGAGCCGGTGGCTGCAGTTGGACTTGAGGAGGCAAACCTGATCGCCGCCGAAGGCTCCCGACATGTCGAAATCCACACAGACCTCGTTGACCGGGTCGCAACCGTTGACGTGACAGGAGCCGGTGGTGCAGTACCCGCCGGCCAGGTCGCCGCCGCACAGGGCGGACTCGCTGTTGTCTTCGTCTTCGGTGCCGCATACGCAGGTCAGCCCCTGGCAACCCACATTGGCCTCGCACATCGATCCGGTGGTGCTGCCCGCGTTGTTACAGCCCCCGCCGATACAGCGTCCGGAGCACTGGACGGTGGTGCCGGCCCTCCCCTCGGCGGTGCACTGGGCGGCGGTCTGGTAGTCATAGCAGAAGGGTTCGCTGGGGGTGCAGATCGGTTCGTCGTCGCGGCAGTTCACTCCCGGGGTGCAATCCACGCAGGAGGCTCCGGTCGTCGTTTCCTCGCACACCTCTTGGGTTCCGCAGGGGCTGGGGTTGAGCCAGGCGCCGTTGTAGGAGCAGCGACGGATGCCGTAGCCGTCGGGGGTGCAGCTGATGGAGTAGGGTTCGCATTCCCCTACCAGGTCGATCTGCTGCATGTCTTCCACCTGGAGGTCGGGGTCTGAAGCCAGGTCACCAGCGGCGTCAGGATCCTCAACCAGATCGGTCGTGGTATCGGGCTCCTGTTCGAGGTCCTGGACCTGCCCCTGGTCTGGCGACTCCTCCTCTGCTTCCGGGCAAGCCATCAGTACGGTGGATAGGAAGAACAGTGAAACTACCGGATAACTCTTGTACCAAGCCATGTTCTGCACCTGCTTGAAATCCCTGGTTGCGTTCTGGCAATCATTGTAACTCGCCTTCCTCTCGACTGAAAGTGCGCTCGCCACAGGCCTTGTACAACTGGAGGACGAGAAGATAGACTCCAGCCGTCCCCTGGAACCGATGCTGGATCATGCCCACCGCAAGCCACCAAGAGCAGTTGCCAAGAGCCGTTGTCCTGGAGGCCGATCCGGCACATCGCCTGGCCCTCGGCCAGTTTTTCGAGCAGGAGGGGTATCGACCGCTCCTGGTGGACAACCTGGCCGGCTTGCGCCACGTGAAAGAGGAAGCGGTGGGCATCGCCGTGATAGGGGAATGGGTGGAACGACCCGGCGAGCGCAATCCGATCGAGTGGATCCGGAGCGATCCCAAGGGGCAACAGCTTTTTGTGCTACAGCTCACCTCGCCAGAGGGAGGATGGAACGGACACCCCCAGGCGGATCTCCACCTGCGCAAGCCGTACCAGCACAGACAGCTTTCGCGGATCCTCCGGCTAGCCCCGCAGTACCTTTCCCTGGCTGGCTCCCGTTCCAAGCGGCCGATCCCCATCTCGACCGCCCAGGGGCCTCTGGCGGTACCGCCTACGGGCAGCCTGACCGTGGTCCCTTTCTACCATCTGCTGGTGGAGATCTGGACCGCTGCCGTATCCGGCGCTCTGTCATTGAAATCGGGTAATACCATGCGCCGGATCGACTTCATCAATGGGCTACCCGTCCGTGTCCACTCCAATCTGGTCACCGAGCAGCTTGTCCGCTTCTTGCTTCGTCTGAATGTGATCACACCGGACACCTACCGGCAGATCTTGCCACAGGCCCAGAACGCCGAGGAGAACCCGGAAGCTTCATTGATCGACACCGGCCTCATCAACAAGGCCCACCTGTTGGAGGCCAGATCCGCCCTGTCTCGGGAAATCCTGATGCAGTGTTTCCGGTGGACCGATGCCACCTACGTGTTCGATGGCGAGTTTTTGCCAGCCCCCCAGTCATGCTTGACCGATCTGGACCCGCTGACTTGCTGTATCGCCTGGCTGTCCGATCCGGCCGCTTCCGACATCTACCAGCTCAAGCTCTCCCGTCTTTTGGGCTATGGGCTCAAGGCCACGGCGGATCTGCACGATTGCCGACACCAGATCGCCGGACTGCTGAAGAAGCTCCCGGCCAGGGTACAGGCGTTCGATGAAGCGGTGAGCGTGTCCAGCCTGTGGAATGGCGCGGCCGACGAGGAGGAGATCAAACGGATCCTGGTCTGCCTGGTCGATTTTCGCCTGGCCAAGCCCATACCGCTGCGCAAGAAGGAGGCCAACAAGGCGGAGCCACCGACGGTGACCGCAGTGGGCAGGAAGTTTGAACGGATCCGTCAGATCGTGGCCGAAGACCGCACGCGTGTCGATCGCGCCACGAGTCCACACGCGATATTGGGGCTGGCAGACGGGGCTTCCGACGCCGAGGTCAATGCGCGGTACCAGCGTTACTGCCGTTTCTACAAGCCGGAGAACTTCGAGCGGATCGGAGACACCGACCTGTTGAAGGATGCCCAGTCCCTGTTGGAAGCTTTTCGCAAGGCCGCCTCGGATATCCTGGGTGAGGTCCCCTCCCAGCTCCCGGCCCCTCTCCAAGGTATCCCCCTGGTCTCCGAGGTGCAGGCCAGGCAGGAGGAGACCATCCTCGCCGAGGTCTTCTTCGATGACAGCATGACCTACTTGAAGGTCGGCGATTTCAAGGAAGCCCAGGAGCACCTGCGGCGTTCCAGCCGCCTGGTTCCCGACAACCCCCGTTTTCTCGCTCAACTCGGTTGGGTCACCTACCTGGCCGGAAAAGGAAACATGCTGGAGGTCGCCAAGGCCAAGCAGACCCTCTTGAACGCTCTGAAGCTGGACCCCAACAACGACCGCGCGCTCCATTACCTCGGCTGCCTGTACGAAGACGAACGGCAGTTCGACAAGGCGATCGAGTGCTGGACCCGGGCCATCAAGATCAATCCGGCCAACCAGGAGGCCCAATCAGCCCTCAGGCGGATCAACACGCACTGATCCTCCGGGAGAACACCCCACCTACGGCCAGTGATCGCCACCCTCGGCGGCTGTGGCCGACCAGGGACCTTCCGGCGTGAAACTGCCCTGGGCCAGGGTGACCAGGCAGGCTACACTCCCTTCCGAAAACAGCGCCGTCCGGACTGCCAGGTGAAAGTCCCAGGGCATCCCCAGCCACAACGCTCCACCCAGGTCCGGCCAGTCCCCTGGCTCGAGCGGCCATTCCAGAGTTCCCGACAACCCGATCGGTCCAAGCTGGGTCTGAAACCACCCGCCGGCCACGCCAGGACCGCTCTGCCAGGTCCGCAGGTGAAAGCGGGAGAGCTGTCCCGATGACAGGATCCGATAGGTGTCGCCCAGATCGGTGTCAGAATGGAGCAGCAATATCCTGCCGCCCAGCTGTACCGGCCTGGCCGATGCCGGAGTGCTGTCGACCCCATCCCCAGCGGCTGCCGAGCGGCCAAATCCCACTGCGATCGATCCCATCCAGTACGCGAACCGGGTCCGCTCCGTGTCGAAGGCGGTCTTCTGGTCCATGCGCAGTCCAATGCCCAGTCGTCTCAGCTCCAGCCCGGCCTCGGCCACCAGGTGGGAATCCAGTCGGTCCTCCTCCAGGTGGCCTCTCCAGCACAGGGGAAGCTCCAGCCGAAACCCGGAGGTTACCAGCGATTGATCTGCGCGAACCTCGAGGGAGAGGGGACCGGTCGAGACCGGCGTTTCAAAGGCCTCCTCCAGGGTTCCTCGGGTCCAGGTGTCGCGGAACAACTCCAGCCGTGCCGATGCCCCCAGATCGACCAGGTGTCCCGCCGCCGCTGTGCCTTTCCACCAGGGTGAGCTCAGATCCGCCCCGATCACCAGGTGCAGCGCGTGTCGCTGGTACAGCTCGACAGCTTGTGGCCCGGTGAACTGGCTGCCGACCGCGATCCAGGCTCCCGGAAGGAAGGACAGCCCATCGAAGCGGAGGCCGAACAGCTGATAGCCGGCCAGCAGCTGAAGCGCATACAGGCTGTCCGGATCGATCCCGCCTCCCACGTACAGCCGTTGGGCCTCGATCCTTCCGGTCAACTGGCCAAGCCGCCCCATAGACAGGTTGGAGCCATAACCGATTGATGGAACGACTCCGGCATAGTGGTTGACCGGGGTGTCGGTCACACCGACAGGCGCCATTCCGATGCCCCGAAGATGCATCTGAACCCAGGAGCGCTGCAGGCTGCTGCCCATCCATCCGGCCAGGGACAGGTGGGTCACCGGATTGTCGCGCTCCAGCGTGCTTACAGAAAAGTCGCGCCCCACCGCGGAATCCGACCGGAGCTCGCCCAGAACGATCGTTCCGCTGTGGCCCGAGCCGCTGGACCAGGTCAGATCGGAGGCCAGGGCCCACCGCCACTCCCAATCGGTGGTCGAATCATACAGGGCGAATCCCCGCACCGTCGACGGCTGGCGTCGATGCGGGCTGGCCAGCCGGACGGTGCTTGCCACACCGATCGCACCCGCGGTCTCGGCGAACAGGCCTGCCGTCAGGTCGGCCCGTCCACCCATCGGCTGGTACCAGTTCAGGCGAATGCCTCCCCCGCGCTGCGTCCGATATCCGACCACCGGCATCAGGAACCCGGCTGCTCGCCCCCTGCTGTCGAGGTGTCCCAGAGGATAGGGTAGATCCAGTGGCTCCAGAAAGGTCGCCTTCTCCATCCACAGCCCTTCCGGTGTCCCGCTCACCTGTGCAAATCGATAGGCAAGACCTGATTCCGTGGTGCATCTCGCCGAGGTCATGGTCCACCGGTCGCCCACCAGCAGGATCTCCTCGCCGCAGCAACGTACGGCTTCCCCCTGTTTGGCAGAGATACAACCTGAGCTGGCGCGTACCTGGTGGAGGTCGGAACTCACTTCATCGGCGTAGATGGTGAAGTCGGGGCTCGATACCACCGCCGGCCTGCCTCGGCCGACCAGCTCCTGTTCCCCGAGCCGAGCCGTTTCCAGCAGAAAGGTCAGGTCGCCGCAGACCGCCTGCACTCCGACCAGCACCAGCTGGCCTTCCTGCAGCTCCCAGCTTTCTGCCCGCCAGTCGCAGGCGGTCACCGGCGATTGGGCGGCTGCCAGACGACAGGCAGCGAAAGCCAGTGCGAATGCCACACCTACCAGTAGCAGACGGCAAGGGGTTCCAGCCGACCGCAGCGAGAATGGAGAGGATGGAACGGGACCTTCCCTCCCAGAGGAGGTGAACATTCGGCTCAGGCGACGTGATGCAGACCGATTGCAGATCGGATGGCGCCGCAGGTTTTCAGTACCTTCCGACGTCCTGGAAATCCACGTAGAGGTAGCTCCCATCCTCGGTGACGGTAAAGGGCGCCAGCTCATCCCGCCAGATGACGACACGTACACACTGGCCGCGGAGCTGCTCGGCATCTATCATCCCAACAGAGCGTCCGAAGTAGCTAGTATCCATGAATCGGGCAAAATTGGATAGGGACAGGTTGGTGTGCTCCAGCAGGATCTCGATCGAATGGCCCTCCTGCTCCTGCAGGATCTGGTACTGCGGCGCCCGCGAACACTGGACGAAAACCCGGGTGGTTCCCGGTAATGGCTGGAATCCGATCCAGGTGACCTGGTTGGGTCGATCGCTGACTTGCCCTGCTTGCTGGTGCCGGGCGATGTGGGGCAGGCTGTCCCGCAGGTTGGGGATGATCCCGGTGTACAGCGCGATCGCATCGTAGAACCAGGAGAAACGGTCCCGCGAATGGGACTGGGTCACGCTGG
>JAFGEP010000066.1 GCA_016931535.1 Bradymonadales bacterium | reverse complement strand
GCGCAACTGTTGTAGCCCCGGGCTTCAGCCCGGGGTGTATGGCATCTATGCAGACCAAGCCCCGTAAGGGGCGACACCCAACAACAGTGTTTCAAGGAAGGACTCCCCCTTATCGGTTGTCGTGACCCGAGATGTGATCAAGAGTCAGGCCTTGCGGCGGGGGCAGACTACGCCAAGTCGGATGCAAGTCCGTCAAGGCACAGGCTCATCCCGGGTGAACCAGCCGACGCAGATTCCCGAGGAGCGTGCAGAACCAGCGGTACGGTCTTCTGGTCACCGATCGAGATTACAAGGCGTATCCATTGCCCTCACACGGTTGGCTGCTACACTGGTGTCTCGTGGGTCCGGTCGGCAGGGGGTGGCTGCTCCTCGCGGCTTTCCCTGACGGGAGCGAAAAGATGCACCAGGTCGTCACACGCGCTTTGCGGTCGGTGTCGCGGGCCAGATCGACAGGCGCGGAAAACGGATTGTGGATTCCGGCCCGATGGGTGGCGCTGGCGGCTTGGCTTCTGGCCTCTTGCCAGACGCCCAGCGAGGTCTTCTTCCCGCCTGACGATTCCAGCCTGTCCGAGCCGGATCAGGG
The DNA here is from genome assembly GCA_016931535.1 of Bradymonadales bacterium. GTDB lineage: Bacteria > Myxococcota_A > Bradymonadia > JAFGEP01 > JAFGEP01 > JAFGEP01. The sequence goes on along the minus strand of JAFGEP010000066.1, from coordinate 14,608 downwards.
AGATGACCCGGCGCCAAACGGAGACGCCACCGATCTGGTCGAGGAGCCGGAGGAGGATGCGGTCGACCAGGCGCTCCCCGATTCCAGCGGACCGGATCTGGGCCCGATGGATGCTGGTGATGGGACAGACGGCCCGCTCGATCTGCTGTTGGACTCGGCCGACGTCTGGGACCAGGGAATTGACCCTCAGGCCGATGCGGACTTGGGGACCGATCTGGAGGGGTACCATCCCGCTCGCTACCCCGGTGATCGCACCCATTCCCCCTTGACCTCCTACGTGATCGACCGGCTGCTCGACATCGCGGCAGTCGGCGCCGATCTGGACGATGCCGTGTTCATCAAGGTGGGGGACTCCATCACCCAGAGCACCTCTTTTTTGAACTGTTTTGCCGGATCCTACGTGGATCTGGCGGGCCGCACGGAGCTTCAGGCCACCCTGGACCATTTCCTGTCGGGAGTGATCGGCAGCACCACCCCGTTCAACCGCGACAGCGCCGCCGCCGAGGTGGGAAAGACCGCCTGGTGGGCGGTGTCGGGTACGCCATCCCCCCTGCAGACCGAGCTGGAGGCGGCCTCCCCCCGCTTGGCCGTGGTGATGTTCGGGACCAACGACATCGGCTGGTATGCCCCCGACTACGGCCGGATGCTGCGGTGGTATTCGGATGCCATGATGACCCTGGTCGATCGACTGATCGAGGAAGGGACCATCCCGATCTTGATGTCCATTCCGCCGCGGGATGACGAGCCGGACCTGGACGACTGGGTGCCGACCGTCAACCAGGTGATCCGGGGGTTGGCTCAGGCCAGGCAGGTGCCGTTCGTCGATTTTCACCGGGAGCTGGTGGGCCTGCCATCGCACGGGCTGGGCGGTGACGGGGTCCATCCCAACCTGTGTCGGGTTGACGGCTACTACCGCCCGTGTTTTCTCACTTCCCAGTGCCTGCAGTACGGCTACAACGTGCGCAACCTGGTCACCTTGGAGGCGCTTCATCGCGTTCGTCTGGCGGTTATCGAGGGGTCCTTCGATCCCGACCCGGGCACCGACCCGATCCAGGGGGACGGATCGCCGCAGGCCCCCTTCGAGATCGACTCGCTTCCCTTCACCCATCGCGCCGACACCAGCCTGTCTCCCTACTCCAGGCTGAGCCAATACACCGGCTGCCTGGCGAGCCAGGATGAGTCTGGCCCCGAGTACCTCTACCGCCTGCAGCTCGATGAGCCGGCTGCGCTGCGCGCCCTGGTAGTCAGCCGGTCGGCGGTGGATGTGGACCTTCACCTGCTGGACAGCTCGGCAAGCGCCGAAGGCTGCATCGAGCGCAATCATACCGTCTTGGACCGGACGCTGGCTGCCGGGGAGTACTATCTTTCCGTCGATACCTTCGTCAGCGGCGGAGTGCCACAGTCGGGCGAGTACCTCCTGGTTGTCTTGCCCTGCCAGCCGGGTGACTCGGCTTGCCAGTGATAGCAACGGTCGATCCCCGTGGCGCAACGCGTCACAAACCCTTGACCAACCGCCTCCTTTGTGTTGTTAAGGACCGGAACCGAGGGACGGACCGCATTCGCACCTTTGGGCGACATTTCAAACCGCACGAGGGAACCAAGGAGCCGATCAATGGGAGAATACAAGGTAGACCGACGGGATATCCGCTTTGTTCTGTTCGAGCTATTGGACTTGGACAGCCTGCTCGCTCTGGATGAGTTCAAGGACTTCAGTCGAGAGGACTTCGAGATCGTCCTGGACGAGGGACACAAGTTCGCGGAGAACATCATCGCGCCTATCAACCAGATCATGGACGAGAAGGGCTGCCGCCTGGAAGGGGGTCAGGTCATCTTGCCGGAGGAGATGCTCAGGGTGTACCAGGCATTTGCCGAGGCCGGATGGATAGGGATGTCGCACAACCCGGAATATGGCGGCCAGGGTTTTCCCGAGGTCGTGGCCATGTCGGTCATGGAGGGGTTCATCGGCGGATGCTGCACCTTCACCTTGACCCCCATGCTCACCCGGGGGGCGGCCCACGTGATCGAGAACCACGGCGAGCAGTGGATGAAGGACCTGTACTGCGAGAAGATGTACACCGGCCAATGGGCGGGGACCATGTGTCTGACCGAGGCCCAGGCCGGATCGGACGTGGGCGCCACCCGCTGTCAGGCCAAGCGGGAGGGCGATCACTACCTGCTGGAGGGGACCAAGATCTTCATCACCAGCGGGGAGCACAACCTGACCGAGAACATCATCCACCTGGTCCTGGCCCGACTGCCCGATTCGCCTCCCGGTACCTCTGGGATCAGCCTCTTCTTGGTGCCCAAGCACCGGGTCAACCCCGATGGCAGCCTGGGCGAGTTCAACGACGTGCGCTGCGGGAGCATCGAGCACAAGATGGGGATCAAGGGCTCGGCGACCTGCGAGCTGGTCTTTGGCCAGGACGGCGACTGCCACGCCTGGCTGGTGGGTGAGCCCCACAAGGGGATGCGCCTGATGTTCCAGCTCATGAACGCGGCCCGCCTGGAGGTCGGCCAGCAGGGGCAAAGCCTGGGGGCCGGCGCCTATCACCTGGCACTGGAGTATGCCAAAGAGCGCCTCCAGGGACCGGATATCCTCCAGATGCGCGACAAGGCGGCGCCCAAGGTTCCCATCGTCAACCATCCCGACGTGCGCCGCATGCTGGTCACCATGAAGGCCTACGTCGAAGGGCTGAGGGCCATGATGCTGTCGGTGGGGTACTACGTGGACATGGCTCGCTGCCATCCCGACGAGAAGACCCGGGATCGCTACCAGGGCCTGGTCGAGCTGTTGACCCCCATCTGCAAGGCCTACGGGGCGGACATGGGGTTCAAGGTGTGCGATCTGGCCATCATGGTGCACGGTGGCTATGGGTTCTGCACCGATTACGGGGTGGAGCAGTACCTGCGGGACTGCAAGATCGCCGCCATCTACGAGGGCAGCAACGGAATCCAAAGCCTGGACCTGATGGGCCGCAAGCTGACCATGAAGAAAGGCGCTGTGTTCATGGGCTTCGTCCTGATGCTCAACCAGTTCATCGAGAAGCATCGGAAGCACCCCCGACTGGCCCCGTCGATCAAGCGGTTCGAAAACGCCAAGAACCTGGTCGCCGAGATCGGAATGTTCTTGGGAAGTACGGCCCGCAAGGGGTTGGTGAAAGAAGCGCTGCAGTTCTCCTACCCCTACCTGGAGAATTTCGGCGACATGGTCACCGCCTGGTACCTGATCCAGGGCGCCCTGGTGGCCGATGACAAGCTGCAGGCCCTCTATGCCGAGCAGGGCGCCGACACCCCCGAGGCCCAGGCGGAGCTGATTGAACGACACGACGATGCCCGCTTCTACGCGGCCAAGCTGCACACCGTCGATTTCTTCACCAGCTGGATCCTGCCCAACGTGGCCGCCCGCGCGGAGACCATGAAGAGCCTGAACCCGGCCTGCCTGGCCATCCCCCTGTAGCACACGGGCACACGACGAGCTCCGCTCCTTTCCCCTGCTCCGCGCGTGGGGCTCGGCGGGTCCCGGTGTCCACCCTCCCGTCGAGCCGCCAGGGAAAGAGCCCCGCTTCCGTTGCCAGCGGAGCTCCTGCGATCCTCTCCAGTGAATTCGCCAGCACGGGCTGGTCAAACCACCGATCATGCAATATGGTTGTCTGCTGAAAAACGCAGCTTACACTGTGGCCCCCCGAACTGGCCGGCCCGGCCCTGGGAAGGGGACCTGGACGAGGTAGACTCATGAGCGTCATCAAGGCGACCACCCGTTCCATCCAGCAGATCCTCGAGGAGCAGATCGCCAAGTGGCAGGTGCTCGAGAAATCCCGGGAAGGAAAGAAAGAGCCCAAGCTGAAGGTGATCACCGTCTCCCGCCAGCCGGGCTCCGGTGGTAGCCTCATCGCCGCCAGCATCGGCAACGCCCTGAACCTCAAGCTGTACCACCGCGAGCTCACCGCCTGGGTGGCCGAACGCGCGCAGATGGACCAGATGACGGTGGAAAGCATGGATGAAAAAGAGCATTCCATCATCGAGAGCTGGATCGCCGCCTTGACCCGGGAAAAACACCTGTGGCCCGAAGAGTACCTGCGTCACCTCAAGAAAATAGTGCACGAGATCGCCAGCAAAGAGGGTGGAATCATCGTCGGACGAGGCGCCAACTTCATCCTGCCGGAAGCAACCTGCCTGAGCGTCCGCTTCATCGCGCCCATCGAGGACCGCATCGCCAACGTCAGCAAGCTGGCGGGTGTCCAGCCCAAGGAAGCCGAACAACGCATCCTGCGCCGCGAAGCCCACCGCAAGGCCTTCATCAAACGGTACTACAAGCGGGATATCAACGATCCCACCAACTACGACCTCAACATCAACACCAAGAACCTGACCCTCGACGCCGCCGTCCAGATGGTCTCGGCAGCCTGGCACTCCCTCCGCCAGGCGTGACGATCCCCAATGGCGGTCACAGCGCCGCCCGATAGAGCCCCTCCATGTCTTTGGCGCCACACGGGCGAGGATTGGAGTGGTAGCAGCCGTCGGCCAGCGCCTTTTCGACCAGGAGCTCCAGCTGCTGCTCGACGACCCCGACCTGGGACAGGCGGGTCGGCAGGCCGATGGCTTCCAGCAGCTTCTCGACCGCCCGCGCCGCTCCTTCGGCCGTCGGCTGGGCGCTCTGGAGCGCCACGGCCACCTCTGCCATCCGGTCGGTAGCCACCGCCCCGTTGAAGCGGAGCGCATAGGGCATCATGATGGCGTTGGCCAGCCCATGGCTCAGGCCGGCCACCGAGGAGAGGGGGTGGGCCAGCGAGTGGATCACGCCCAGCCCCTTCTGGAACGCCACGGCCCCCATGGTGGAGGCCATCATCATCTCCTGCCGGGCGGTCACCTCCCGCCCATCCCGGACCGCGACCGGCAGCCAGGTGGCCACCATGCCGATCGCTTTCAGGGCGATGGCGTCCGCCATGGGGTGGTAGCCTGTCGCCAGGTAGGCCTCCAGGTTGTGGGAGAGGGCGTCCATCCCGGTCTCGGCTGTGATGCGCGGCGGCAGCCCGTAGGTGAGCTCCGGGTCGCACAAGGCCACCGAGGGCATCATCCGGGGGGAGAAGATGACCACCTTCCGTCCGGCCGCGGCCACGGTGATGACCGCCGAGCGGGAGACCTCGGAGCCGGTCCCCGAGGTGGTGGGGATGGCCACCAGCGGCGGCATCTCGCCGGTGATCTTGGCGTCGCCCCCCAGCAGGTCGTCGTAGCTCTCCATGGGATCGCCGTGGTGGATCCGCACCTGGATCGCCTTGGCCGCGTCCAGTGGGCTTCCTCCCCCCAGCGCCACGAGACCGTCCGCCTGGTGGTCCCGGAATGCCTGCGCGCCCAGGTCCACCTGCTCGTCGGTGGGGTTGGGATCCACCTGGTCGAACAGGGCAGGACAGAGAGCCCCCTTCTTCAGGATGTCGATCACCCGTTCGGGGATGGGGGTGTGCATCAGCCCCCGGTCGGTGACCAGCAGGGGCCGTTTGACCCCGAAGGGGGTGAGCTCCGAGACCAGGTCGTCGATGACACCCTGGCCGAATCGGATCCGGGTCGGGTAGTTGAACTTGGTTTGCATGTTCGACCTCTCTGTGGAGTGGGTGGTTTCTGGTCGGTCAAGGCATCGCGCCGGGACGCCAAGGAGGGGGGGGCCTGGCTCACACCCGTTCGAAGTACCGCTGCTGCTCCATCGTCGAAACCTTGGTGTCGAAGAAGGCCTGCTCCAGCTCGGCCAGTCGGGCGTAATGGTCCACTACCTCGTCGCCGAACACACGGCGGTTGAAGTCGGATTCGTTGAACACGCGCTGGGCCTCCGCCAGGGTGACGGGAACCCGGGGGATGCCGGGGGTGGTATAGGCGTTGCCCTGGGTGGCCGGGGGCAGCTCCAGCTGGCGGTCGATCCCATCTAGGCCGGCAGCCAGCATGGCGGCCTTGGCCAGGTAGGGGTTGACGTCCGCCCCGGGGATCCGGTTCTCGATGCGGTGGCCCTGGCCGTGGCCGACGATGCGATAGCCGCAGGTGCGGTTGTCCTCGGCCCAGGCGACGCTGATGGGGGCGAAGGTGGTGGCCCGGTATCGCTTGTAGGAGTTGACGGTGGGGGCGAACCACAGGGTGAGCTCCCGGGAGTGGGCCAGGCAGCCGGCCAGAAAGGAGCGGAACAGGTCGGATGACCCCTGCCGCTCGCGGTCCCACAGGGCGTTTTCCCCCTTCTCGTCGAACAGGCTGATGTGGATGTGGCAGGAGGAGCCGGCCATGTCGTGGTGCACCTTGGCCATGAAGCAGGCCGATATCCCGTGCTTGCTGGCCAGGATCTTGATCCCCTCCTTGAACAGGATGTGGCGATCGGCCATCTGGAGCGCCTCGCAATACCTCAGGTTGACCTCGTGCTGGCCACGTCCCCACTCCCCCTTGCTGCCCTCGGTGGCGATCCCGGCCTGGGCCATGGCGTTTCGCACCTCGCGCAGGAAGGGCTCGTCCCGGGTGGTGCCCAGGATGTGGTAGTCGATCAGGTAGGGGGTGGTGGGGACCAGGTGGTGAAAGCCGGCCTCGTGGTTCTGGTCGTAGGTGCCCTTGAAGAGGAAGAACTCCAGCTCGGATGCCGAGTAGGGGGTCAGGCCGCGGGCTCGACAGGCTTCCAGTTGGCGTTTCAGGATACGGCGAGGGCTCTCCTCTACCGGCGGCCCATCCTCGTGGTGCAGGTCGCACACCACCAGGGCGCTGCCCGGCAGCCAGGGTAACAGGCGCAGGCTGCTCATGTCCGGCTTGAGGGCGAAGTCGCCGTATCCCGTGTCCCAGCTCGCCAGGCGAAATCCCGGTTGCGGCTCCAGGTCCAGGTCGGTGGTCATCAGGTAGTTGCAGGAATGGGAGGCCCCCTCCATGACCTCCTCGAGGAAGTAGTTACCCGGAAGCCGTTTCCCCATGAACCGACCGTAGTGATCCGGAAAGGCGACGATGACGGTATCGACCGCACCTTCGGCTACCAGCTTGCCCAGCTTTCCCTTCTCCTGATCGTGATCTCCCATCCTCACCTCCTTTCTGGTTCGTCTAGATCGTCCATTCCAGCCCCAGCTCCATGAGCTTGCCGGCCGTGGGGTTGCCGGTGGCGGGATCCCAGCCCATGACCTGGTAGTACTGCTCCAGCATGGTGGGGAACGTCTCCGGATCGACCCGCCGTCCCTCGGAAGGGCCATCCGGCAGCGGCTCGAACAGCCGCCCGGGCAGCCGGTCATCGCGGCGGCCAAACCCCCGGCGCGCGTTGAGCTGCCGCATCAGGTTCACCCGCCGCTCTCCCGCCTTCATCAGCTCCCAGAAGGTGGCCTGCCAGCCGGTGGCGGCCGACACCAGCTCCTCCAGCTCCCCGTAGGTGAACAGGTTGCCCGGCCCCCAGACGAACATGCACAGGCACAGCGTATCCATGAGGCTGTAGTAGTACTGCGAGTAGGCGGTCATCCGCACCTTGGCCAGGTCGCTCGAGCGGGCATCCCCCTGCCCCACGATCCCCAGCCCCCGGCAGTCCTCCCCGCCCGAAGCCAAGAGCCAGTCGTGCTCCGAGGACTGGTGGTCGGCACCGAAGGGGCAGACCGCGTACATCAACGCCTGGCTGGGTTTGACCTGAGCCATGTGGGCCGCCAGCGACTGGTTCTTGACGCAGATGGCGTAGGGCTCGGTCTCGGCCCCGTACCGCTTGACAGCCGCGGCCAGACCCTCGGCCAGCACATCGCCGATCCCCTCTCGGTGGGCGATGGCCTCGATGAGCCAGAACAGGCTTTCCGGATGGCCAAAGGACAGGTTCCACCCGCCGACCTCCGCGGCCGGGATCAGCCCGCGCTCCAGACACTCCAAGAGGTAGGCGATGGCGCCTCCGGTGGAGATGGTATCCAGCCCGTACTCGTTGCACAGCTCGTTGGCATGCCCCACCACAACCGGATCGGTGATGAGCAGGTTGGCGCCCAGAAGCCCCAGTGTCTCGAACTCCGGCCCCCCGAGCCGGTCGGTGATCGGGTAGGGCCCGTCGGCCTTCATCCGCTTGCGGCAACCCACCACGCAGCCGAAGCAGGTGGTCGAGCCAGCCCCGTAGACCGGCTCGAAGCTCTGGCCGGTGAGCTGCTTGTAGTCCGGGTGGAAGCCCCGGCTGTAGTTGGCGGTGGAAAGGTTGCCCGCCTCGGTCTGGAAGCCCAACACGCCGGGGGTCCCGTACTTCCGAAGAGTGGAAGGGAACCCCGCCTGAGGCAGACGGACGGCCGCCTTCTTGTTGAGGGCCGCTAAAGCGGCCGGATCGGCGAAGGGGACGTCGCTCTTGCCCCTGACGACGACCGCCCGCAGGTTCTTGCTGCCGAACACCGCTCCCAGCCCGGTCCGCCCCACCACGTCGTTGCGGTCCGCCACCAGGCAGGCGAAGCGCACCTTCCGCTCCCCCGCCGGACCGCACTGCAGGACGCTGGCAGAGCGGTCGCCCGACCGGGCGCCGAGCTGGTCCAGGACCTCGGATACCTTCTGCCCGACCAGGTGGCTGGCATCTCGAAACTGCACCCCCTGCTCGTCCACCTCCAGGTACACGGGCGAATCGGCCCGACCCGAAATGACGATGGCGTCGTAGCCCGCCCGCTTGATCGCCGGGCCGATCGATCCTCCGGTCTGGCCGTCGCCCACGGCGCCGGTCAAGGGGGAAAGCGCCGTGACGCAGCAGCGGCTGGCGCCGCTCACCCGGGCTCCGGTGGTGATGCTGGGGGCGATGGTCAGCAGGTTCTCTGCGGCCAGGGGGTCGGTTTCCGGCAGCGTTTCCTTGAGCAGGTAGTAGGTGCCGAGCGCGCTCCCCCCCAGGTAGGTCCGATAGAACGACGGGTCGGGGCTGTCGGTCGCCACCGTGCGATGGGTCAAATCGACCCTCAGGATCCTTCCCCAAAATCCCTGGGCCATGGCTCGTGCTCCGTCTGTAGGCTGGTTATCAGGACTGGAATTCCGAAAGCCCGATTGGATTAGCACAAAGAGGGAGGGGCCGTCATTGCACGACGAACTCCACCGAGCCGAGCACCTGGCCGTCGGCCGTTCTGACCTCGACCTGCCAGCTGCCGATACGGCGTTCGTTCAACCGCAGGGAGGCCCAGGTGCGCCATCGCCGGCTGTTGCCGACCGAGACCTCCTGCTCCATGGTCCGTTCGCTTCCCTCCTTCTGCCAAACCACCGTCAAGACCTGTTCGCCCCCGGTCCGGTTGGCGACCTCCAGAAAAACATAGATCCGGCCGGCGCTCACCTCGAACGGTCCTTCGGTGCCCTGTGGCTCTCGGTTCTCGATGGTGCGTGCGATCAGGGCGCGGCTCAGGCTCAGGTCGTCCTGTTCGGCGGGGGGCGTCTGTGCCAGCGCGGCGGATGCCATCGACAAGACGGTCACTGTCAACAGGAAAGCCATTGCGATGCGCACTCGGTGCTCAGCCATGTGTCTCCTCCTGGAACCTTCGGGTCTTACGGCTCTTTTCATGACAAAGATGAGCGGGCAGGGTATACCGGATCCCGAGCAGAAGCAAGCCGCCCACCTCGAAGACTTGCTCGGGCTCGAGGCCAACGGCCCCCTGGCGCTGGTTCTTGGACAGGCGTTCTCGTTCCGACCTGCCAGGAGACCGGACGGGGTGAACAACTGCGGGTAGGAATCGGGCTCGATGAGCCAGCCGAGTCACAAGACGGCCAAGGACGGCGTGCCGGCCGAGATCCTGGTGGAGATGGGGAAGCAGGCCCCCAAGCGGGAGAGGGCCAACACCATCTCCGGTCAGTATGTCTGGTTTTCCCGCCGGGGTCGGTCGCTGATGGGGGGTCTCATCCGACTCGCCCTGATCGCGACCGGGTTCGGCCTGCTGCTGGCTATCGGAGTTCGAGACCGCCTGCTGCTCTCCTTGATCCTGGTCTTCTTGATCCTGGCATCGCTGGCCCTGATCCTGATCGCCAAGGACAAGCTCCCCGTGCAGCGGCTGTACCTCTTGCTGACCCTCGACGTCCTGGCCATCTCGGTGATCGCCTGGGCGATCGGAGCCCAGACCTCGGCTCTTCGCTACGGGTACGTCATCATCGTCGTGGGCTACACCCTGCAACGCAACCCCAAGATCGGCCTGGTTGCCTTGGTGTTCAGTCTGGCTGGGTACCTGTCCGTGCTGGTGCTGGAGGAGTTGGGGATCATTCCCAGGGCTCCGCTGGCCACCGGGGTGCTCGAGCCTCACACCGTCCTGGGCGGCCTGCTCGGCGCTTTTCTGTTCCCGGCTTGTGTCCTGGTGGCGACCTATGTGTTTCTGTCCTTCGTGGTCAAGCACATGGAGATGCACATGGAGGAGGAACGGCGCCTGATGGTCTCCGAGCGGGATGCGCAGGAACGGGCCCTCCAGATGAAGGCCAGCCTGGACGAGGCGCGACGCCTGGAGAGCCTGGGCCGCCTGGCGGGCGGGGTTGCCCACGATTTCAACAACCTGCTCACCGCCATCCTGGGGTACGCCGACTGTGTGCGGCTCGATCTCCCCCCCCATCACCCCTCGGCGCCCGACCTGGATCACATCGTCACTGCCGCCCGTCGCGCCAGCAAGCTGACCTCCGAGCTCCTCGCCTTCAGCCGCAAGCAGATCGTCGAGCTCAAGGCGATCGATCTGAGCCAGGTCGTCCAGAGCGCGCTCGATGTCCTGCAGCGCATCATCGGGGAGGATATCGAGATCTCGGTCTCCCTGAGCGAGGATCTCTGGCCGGTCAAGGCGGATCCCGACCGGCTGCACCAGGTCTTGCTCAACCTCGCGCTCAACGCCCGGGACGCCATGCCTGATGGCGGCCTTCTGGCCATCGAGACCGCAAACCGGTCGGTGACCGAGGAGGAGCAGGCCGCCCTTTCGGTCCTCTCCCCCGGAGACTACGTCCTGTTGTGTGTCCAGGACCAGGGGAGCGGCATGGATGAAGACACCCTCAACCACATCTTCGAGCCCTTCTTCACCACCAAGGAGAAGGGCAAAGGCACCGGTCTGGGGTTGGCCACTGTGTACGGCATCGTCAAGCAGCACCAGGGCCACATCACCGTACAGTCTCGATCGGGGCAGGGAAGCCGGTTCTGTGTCTTTCTCCCCAGAGCCGAACGTACGGATGCATACCGCCCTCCTCCTCCCGTCGACCAGGCACCGGGCGGCTCTGAGACCATCCTGGTGGTCGAGGACGAGGACTCCGTCCGCGACCTCACCCGCCGCTACCTGGAGACCGCCGGCTACCGGGTGCTGGTGGCCGCCAGTGGGGAAGAAGCGCTCCAGATCGCCACCGATTTTTCGGAACCCATCCACCTCCTGCTGACCGATGTCGTCCTGACCGGCATCTCAGGCAAGGTCCTCGCCGAGCGCCTGGCCGGCACCCGGCCCGATACGGCCGTGCTCTACATGTCGGGCTATACCGACGACGTCATCGCTCGACAGGGAATCCTCGACGCCACCATCTCCCTGATCCAGAAGCCGTTCGCTCGCATGGAGCTTTTGGCCCGGGTCAAGCAGGCGCTTCTGGCTGGCCCGGGATGTCCTCCGGACGAAAACGGCGGTTGACCAGGTTGGCGGGCTTCTGCCCTTTCCTGCTTCCGGGGACGATCCGGGGAATGAGAACGGCTGGCACGGGGCATTGCGCACGCAGGTGCACCTCTCATAGACAAGATGCAGCGCAAGCTCGCGCGCCCGGGCCACTGCACAGGCAGGGTCATGTCCTAGACCGCCCTGCCTCCGAGCTGGCGTTATACCAGGGCATGCTGCACAAGGGTCACGTCTCGCAGACAAGATGTGGCGCAAGCTAGCGCCAATGGGCCATTGCGCAGGCAGGGTCATGGGCATAAAGGCCGGTTCGTGGTCGATCTCACCCACCAGGCTCGTGGCGCCGGCCGGGTCTTGGGCAACGCCGAAAGGGCGGTCGAGGCTGTCGAGAAGGGGTTTTCAGACGCCACGGACCACCTTCTTTCCTCGATCTGGTTTGGGCTGTAGATTGTCGGCCCGTCGAGGGCCGCCGAGGAGGGGAGACAAGCCGTGGGCCTGGTCGAAATCCTGTTGATCGCGGTCGGTCTGGCCATGGATGCTTTTGCCGTATCGCTGGGTGCGGGTAGCGGAGGGTACTGCCGGACGGCCAGACCGGCGATCCGCATCGCCTTTCACTTCGGCCTGTTCCAGGCCTTGATGCCGATTGTCGGCTGGTTTCTGGGAACCAGCATCCTGCCGCTCATAGAGACGATCGATCACTGGGTGGCTTTCGGCCTGCTGGTCTTCGTGGGCGGGCGCATGATCCGCTCCGGCCTGTCCGGTGAGACCGAGGCCCGCACGGTCGATCCGACCCGGGGCCTCACCCTGGTGTTGCTCTGCATCGCCACCAGCATCGACGCCCTGGCGGTCGGCCTCAGCCTGGCCATGGTCCAGGTCAAGATCTGGTACCCCGCGGCGGTGATCGGGCTGGTCACTTTCGGCCTGTCGCTGCTGGCCACCCGGATCGGCGACGGCCTGAGCGCTCGGTTCGGGAAGAGGATCGAGATATTGGGCGGACTCATCCTGATCGGGATCGGCATCCGGATCCTGGTGAGCCATCTGCTGGCGTGAGACCAACAGCGATTTTCGCCTGGCCGGCCGGTTGGTCTGCAGGTTGGTTGAGGGGTGGGCTGCACGCCCGGAATTGACCGAACGACTATTCACCCTGAAGGGGTGTCACAACCCAGCCCAGGGCGAACCCCTGGTCCTTGATCACATCTCCATGATCCCACTCGTTCCGTACTTGTCCGAAGGACACCGTTCCTCCGTAAGTCAGCATCTGCTCCACACTTGCCGGTCTTGGGGACAGAACTGGGGGGAGACGATTCATCTGGTGCCACTTCTGTCCCGAGGTGGCCCGCCGAGCTCCTCTAGACGCCGGTCTTGGGGACAGAACTGGGGGGAGACGATTCATCTGGTGCCACTTCTGTCCCGAGATGGCCCGCCGCGCTCCTCCAGACGCCGGTCTTGGGGACAGAACCGGGGGGAGACGATTCATCTGGTGCCACTTCTGTCCCGAGGTGGCCCGCCGCGCCCCTCCAGACGCCGGTCTTGGGGACAGAACTGGGGGGAGACGATTCATCTGGTGCCACTTCTGTCCCAAGATGGCCCGCCGCGCCCCTCTAGACGCCGGTCTTGGGGACAAAACCGGGGGGAGACGATTCATCTGGTGCCACTTCTGTCCCGAGGTGGCTGCTATCACCGGCCTGACTCAGATTCATCCCCACCGGAATCATGATCTACCTGGCCGGTGCTCGGACGAGACCTTTTTCATCCAGTGGAGATCCACAGGACAGTTCGGGGTTGGTGAAGGCTACACCTCTCTGCAGCGCGGGTCGAGATCTGTAGTGCAGTGTTGGACCTACGAGCATGCTGATGTGTCGTGGAAGACACCGGCCGTTCCTATCTCTACTAATCCGACAGACTGTTACCACGCCCTGGAACCGCGAGCAGTATCCCACAGGGATGTGTTTCACTTTCCAGCGGCTGGGCCTTTGCTGGCAGTCGGCGGTCGGATCCTGTGGTGATGCCGTCAAGATGAATCACCAAGATGCATATGATCCTGAGGGCGTAAGCCCTGGGAGCACGCGCGATACCCGGATTGCACCCTGAAGGGGTGCCACAGATCCCGACAAACCCGGTCGAAGCCTCTGCCCTGCAGTGGGCGCGGAGCGCCCAGACAAGATTAGCCCCCGGCAGCTTGCTGCCGGGGGTAGGGATGGAAGTCGAGGCGAGGCGCGGAGCGCCGGTACTTGATGGGAGAAATCGACCTGAGGTGTCGCACACCGACACAACGCACTTTAGGCTCGGGCTCGCACTGCAGGGCAGCGTCTTCTCCCTCTGCCGTCGTGCCAGGCAACACCCTGTGTGCCAATCGGGCTAGCCATGAGCATGAGTGACTGAACGTGAGCGCGAGCGAGGTGCTCCAGTAGGGCTGTAGCTCCTCTTGCCCATGGCAAATCCGTCTTGCGTTCGGTGCCGTCCCCACGCACGTGGGGGTGAACCGAGATCGAGGACTGTCACCTGGAGGCCGTTGGTTCAAGTCGACTGGCGCGGCAATTATTCACCTCCGCATACTGCAACTTGCGGGGTGCTGGACCGAGCTTTATGATTGCGCAGCGACGAGGAGGCACAGATCAGGAGTGAGAACCTTGTGAGACCCAGTTGGATATCATGGAGTACTATCGTCGCCTTGGCAGGGCTCATGGTGCTGTCGGGGTGTGGAGAAGGGATGAGCGACTCCCCTTGTGAGGTGAACACATGCTTCGGAAGGGGTACCTGCATCGTACAGGAAGGAGATGCCGTCTGCGACTGCGATGAGGGATACGCAGGCGATCGATGCGAGACCTGTGAGGAGGGTTTCCATCGCGACATGGCGGACGCCTGTGTGGTCGACGAGATCTGTGCGGCAGATATCTGTGGCGACCACGGAACGTGTGTCGACGACACGGGCATCGTCTACTGCGTTTGCGAAATCGGCTACGCGGGGCAGTACTGCGAGGGGTGCTATTCAGGTTACCATGATGACGGTGAGGGTACGTGTCTGCTCGATGCGGTCTGCTGGCCGATGTCCTGTTCGGGGCACGGCACGTGCGAGG
>JAFGEP010000065.1 GCA_016931535.1 Bradymonadales bacterium | reverse complement strand
GGAGGATCGCCCGGCCAGAGACTAGGATCGCCCCCTCCGCCCGCTACGCGGGCACCTCCCCCGGGCTCCGCCTCGGGGGAGGATCGCTGGTGGGTGGCGGAGTCTCGTAGGCGAGGTGAAAGGCCCGGACGACGCCGACAGTGGACAGCCCGCAGCGGACAGCCCACACGGGAACTGGGGCACTAGCGTCCCAACCGTCTGGCCGCCTCTTCGTGGGTCGGATCGATCTCGAGGATACGCTGCAACGTCTCCCGCATCTCACCGGTTTGTCCGTTCATCCGGTGCACATCGGACAGGTTGAGGAGGATGTCGGTGCGCCGGGGGTTGATCTCCAGCCCCCTCCGATAGGTGGCCTCGGCCTGCTCGAGCTGCCCCTGGGCCGCATAGGCCGCCCCCAGGTTGTTGAAGGCGGAGGCTTCCAGGTCGGAGCCGGGGAAGCGGATATTGCCTTCCAGAAGCGCGATCACCTCGCGGTAATTGCCCCGCTCGAGCAGGATTCCGGTCAAGGTGGTCAGGGATTCCAGCCGCCCGGAGGAGCTGGCCACGCTCTGACGGGCCAGCTCTTCCGCCTGCTCCATGCGACCGGCCGAACGGTTCAGCAAGGCGCACTGTTGCTGGAGCTGGGCCCGCTCGAAGGCATGAAGGGTCACGCTGGAGATGAGGTGGATGCAGGTCTGCGCGGCCCCCTCCAGATCGCCTCCCTCCTGCTGGATCTCCAGTAACAGCTCCCAGGCGGATCGGATGCTGGGGTCCCAACGGAGCGCATCCTGGAGCATCCGGATGGCGTGGTCGATGTCCCCGGATAACCAGGCTCGGCGAGCATCTCTGACCATCTGGAGGCCTGCCGAGATATCCCGGCGATCCGGCTGAGCGGGCAAGAGGCTGAAATCATCCCACAGCTGCTCGGCGGACTCCGCTTGCGACCCGGCCGACGCCCCACCCACTGCCGGCGGCTGGCCGGCCTGGGCCTCTTCGCCCAGCGGTCCAAGCCCAGCCAGAGAGGGTGGAGGGGGTTGCTCCTTCGACTGCTCGCACATCGGAAGAGCTGCCGCCAGGGTACAGACGATCCCCAAGGTGGCGCAACGTTTCACGGCTGTTCTCCTATGGATCATCGCGGCCTGCCGCACCATGCCCAACTTGACTCCCAAGTATGGTATGCTGTCTGGCAATTCGCAATCCCAAGTGGTCAAGATGAGCAAAGAGTCATCCAGAACACCGCTCGTACCAACCACCTTGCGGGAGGACGACACGCTGGTCTCGGGACAGCAGACCATGGCGGATCTCTTCCGCGAGGAGTTCGACCACGAGGAACAGGACGAAAAAAGCTTCACCGATCTGGAGGATCTGACGCTGGTTGCGGTGCTGGGGCGAGGCGGGATGGGGGTGGTCTATCGAGCGCTGCAGCGATCGCTCCAGCGGGAGGTGGCCGTCAAGCTGCTGCACCCCCGGTTGAGTCAACGCAACGACCAATTCGAGCAGTTCTATCGAGAGGTCCTCCTGGCGGCTTCTCTCAACCACCCGAACATCGCGCATATCCACTGGGTCAAGCGCAAAGAGCGCCTTTTCTACTACGTGATGGAGTACGTGCAGGGCTTCACCCTGGCGGAGCTGCTCGGTCGCCGATCCCTGTCCTTGGAGGAGGTCATCGGCATCTTCAGTCAGGTCTGTGATGGCCTGGCCTACGCCCATCTCCGCGGGATTGTCCATCGCGACCTCAAGCCGGGAAACATCCTGGTGGAATGGAACGAATCCGATTCTCCCGGCGGCACCGACCCCAACCGGCAAAATGCGGGCAAACCAGGCCCTTCGCGTGCCGTGCTGGTTGACTTCGGACTCGCTGCCAGACCAGGGGAGGCCTCGCTGACCCGCGAAGGGACCCTGATGGGCACTCCGGCCTACATGAGCCCCGAGCAGGTCCGCGGTGAGCCCACCGACCATCGCAGCGACATCTACTCGCTGGGGGTCACGTTGTTCGAGGCGCTGACCGGACGGGTCCCCTTCGGTGCTCCCAATCCGCTAGCCATGGCGGTCAAGCACCTCTCCGATGCCCCCCCTGACCCCAGGAGGATCGTACCTGGCCTGCCCGAAACCCTGGCCCAGCTCTGCCTGGAAATGCTGGCCAAGTCGCCGGATGAGCGTCCCCAGAGCTGCGATCTGGTCAAGCAGAAGCTGCTGTCGGCCCTCGGCGCAGACACCCAGCGGCCCGCTGCGACCACCGCCATCTCGGGTCCCAGCGGCCTACAGCTTCGCGAGGTGACCGTCCTGGCCGCCGACCTGGAAGGGTTTCTGGCAAGCGCCAACGACCAGGCGGTGGCTCGAACCTCCTTCTTGCTCGAGCAGTGGGTGGAGCTGTTCGACCAGGCCGTGGCCACCCACATGGGCTTGACCGTACGGCGGGAGGCCGCATTGATGGTGGCGGTCTTCAACTATCCGGCCGCCAGTTCCGCTCACCGCACCCTGGCGATCAAGGCCCTGAAAGAGATCTCCCGCCTGATGCGCGAGTTCAACCAGACCCATGGCAGAGCCCTCACCTTCACCGCCGGCCTGGAGTGCGGCAGACTGTTCGCCGGATCCGTCGGCGAGCTGCCGCAGCCCATCTGCTTTGGCCGCGCCATGGACACCGCCATCCGCCTCTGTCGGGTCCAACACTGCGGCCTGGGGCTGCTCGGCCCAGCCGCCTCTCAGGCGCTGGTGGCCGCGCTCCCCCTGGAGCCGCTCATCGGTGTGGCCGAGGACCTGGGCAGCGCCACGCGGATCGCCCCCGGCTACTTCGAGACCTGAACGGTTCCAGGCGGCGCGCCGCAGGGCTGCCGTTCTTCCTTCGTCGTGTCGGTTCCGTGGATTGTGGCAGAACGAAACAGGAGCACCCGCCGAGCTGGCCATGCCCCGTCTACCATTCGCTTGAGCATGGCGGGCGGTGAGCGAGGCCGGCGGTGCCCGGCGTGCTCAATCGGTGGCCAGCATGTAGATGTAGTTGATGGAGGCCCGGTACGGGTTGGATCCACAAGCCACCGCCGAGCTGGCCATGTAGTCGGTCTTGGTCGCGGTACACATATCCGTGGCCGAGGTACTCTCCCCGGGGATCAGCAGGGCCACACCCGATGGTCCCGTTGTGGTTGCGGTGGATGGCTTCAGTATGGTGAGCCCCAGGTCGTAGAAGTACCGAACGGTCACCGAGCCGTCCCCCAGGTAGCTCAAGGTCGCCCCTTCGAGAGGCTCATACTGACCTGGACCGACCACGTCCACGATCCGGATGAGGACGAAACCGGAGGGCTCCAGGACGGTCGGGCTCAGGGTGGTGTTCCAGGCGGTGACCAGTGCTCGCGGCAGGCCAAACGTGATCAGGTTGCCGTGCTCGGTGACGGTGTCGCTGGTCTGGACCAGGCCGCTGATGCAGCGCTGCCAGACCTCCCCCGGGCCGGCGGGCTGGGTGGTCTCGTCCTCGTCCTCCCCCACGATCAAGAGGAGCGTCCGGGGCGGGGCATCCGGAACCTCGAACGAAGGGGCAATGAACCGGCCGTCGGCCACGATGTCTGCCTCGGCCAGGGTATCCAGGGGATCGGTCATCGCACGGATCATGTCCTTGATCTGGACCTGGAGGGAGTAGGCGCCGGTATCGCTGGGTAGGGGGGTCAGGTCCACGAAGTTCAACGCCTGACCCCAGGCGCACACGGTCTCACCCGCGACCAGCTCGTCGTCGCATTCCGGCACCCAGACCACCATCTCCTCTTCCTCGACATCGGCCACCACATCCGGCTCGAGCTGGGCGTCCAGGTCGGGCTCCGGTATATCGGCCGGCGTATCCGGACCCGCATCGGCGACGGGATCCAGCGGTGGTTCGACCGCCACGCACTGGGTGCCGTCCTCGGACCGCACGGTGCCCGGGCCGCAGACCTCGGAGTAGTTGGGTACACACCGGCCGTTCTCGAAGCGGACCCCCGGGCCGCTGCAGTTGGCAGGCTGCAAGGGTACACACTCCCCTTCTCTCAGGACGGTCCCTTCGCCGCAGGTGGTTTCTTCACAGCCGGTCACCGCCCAACCGACCAGCGCGAGGATCAACAGTCCGCCGCAAACGATGTGAGTTCTCATGGCCACCGTGCTCCGTTCAGAAAGTCGCCTGATCTTCGGCGAGAAGAATGGTTATTCTGGCCGTGGGGTTCTTCTGCTCGCCCAGGCGCGTGGTGTACTGGCCGCTCATCTGCCCGGACAACCTCCCCGGCTCTGTCGGCTCCACCTCCCCCTCCATGATCACCACTCCCGAAGGGGCGTAATCGGTCTCTCCGTTGGTTTCGATGGTGACGAAGGCCGAGGTGACCCCTTCCAGCTGGTAGGGGCTGTCCCACTCGACCCCGCTTCGGCGGCGGTCGTCTGCTCCGGTGAGACTGCCGATCCGTTCGGTCATGCCGGGGTAGGCAAGCACGTGGCCGTTGACGTCCACCGAAAACTTGCCCAGGCTGATGACCCCCTGGTCGTCGAACTGCACCCACATCTCGTAATGGCTGGTCGTGCCGTCAGGCATCTGGACGATCGCGCTGGGCGACAGATCGGTCAGGAAATCGACGACCACGTAGCTGCCGGTGTAGGGATCTGCCAAGCAGCCTCCCACCAGCAGAGCTGTGATCAAGGAGATTGCACCCAGTCTTGCCGTGGTTCTCATGGTTGCCCTCCTCAAAACTCCGCCTCGACGGTAGCAAATACGCTCCAACGAGGCCTCGGCTGGGGTCGGATGATCACCTGCCTGTCGAAGTAAAAGTCGGGATCGGAGTACTCCTGGTCCAGGCAATTGTAACCGAAGACGCCGAAGTGAAATCGGTCCAGCACGTTCTCTACCCGAACCCCTGCACGCAGCAACCATACCGGATCGAGCTTCTCGATGAAGACGTCGCTGGGGAAGACCATCACGATGGCCGAGGGGTCATCCCCTGCCACCACTCGTCGATTGGCATCTTCCCGTGGTCCGATCCAGGTCAGATCGGCCGAGAGGTGCAGCATGTCCTGGAGGATCTGGAGCCGCCCGTGTGCGTTGAAGATGTGGTTGGCGATGTTGCGCAATGGGCCGCTGGTGTCGTCCTCGGCGTTCACGAAGTAGTAGGAGAGCGACAGCTCGTGATGCCCCACGAAGCGCAGACGAGAGACCGCCTCTACGGTGTGGATGTAGCGCACGCCGGAGTTCTCGAAGGTACCGCCGATGTTGCGGATCACGTCCTCCATGATGGTGAAGCTGTAGTCTGCGCGGAAAAACCACTGATCGATGATCCCCTGGTCACGCAGCAGGATGGTGTTGATCTCGCTGTCAATGGCTCTGGACCTCTCCACGTTGAGATTGGGATTGGGCAGCCAGGTGATTCCGCTCGGGATCTCGGGGTTGGTGTTGGTAGACTGAAACTCTGGCGGACGGAACCCCTCCCCGTAGTTCACCTTGAGGAAGGTATCCCGAAAGAGGTTCCAAACCATCGCTCCCGACAGCAGGATGGCGGGATCGTAGGTGTTGGAAAGCTGGAGACGGGCGCCGGCGTTCAAGGCCACCCGTTCCGAGGCCCGCCACTCGTCGCTGGCATAGACGGCGCCGATGACGCGGTTCCCCGCCTCGATCACGGTGTCGGTGATCATGCCGGTGTCGGTGGGCGAAGTGGCATCCGCGGGAAAAGACTGCTCCACGCCGCCGATGATGTCCCCCATGACCTCACCGCCGAAAATCAGGCGGTTGTTGTAGGGCAGATTCAGGTCGGCGTCCAGGTTGAGCCCAGTCCGGAAGTTTCCCTGGTCCTTCATGATGGTGAAGTAACCGCGGGGCAATAGCTCGGAGGGTGGATAGGTGCCAAACGGATCCTCCTGGACGATCCAGCGAACAAAGTAGGCGGTGGCGTTCAGTCCGAAGTCGTTGTCCAGGTATCGGTCCTGGTACCCCAGCGAGAAGACCCACAGGGGATCCAGCCCCATGTTCTCGACGTTCACCGCCCCCACCTGCTGGCGAAGGCTCTCGCTGCGCAGGTCGGTGGTGAGCACGGCGCCGCCGTACCCCTGCTGGCGATAGTCGGCCTCGTACTGGATGAAGGCGTCCAGCGTGAAGGGGCCTCCGCGAAGATCCAGGTAGACGCTGCCAAAGTAGTCGCGCGACGGATCGGTGGTGACCGATTGTGGGATAAAGTAGGAGATGCCGTCGGGATCCGGATCGGGCAGCACCCCGACCACCTTCTGCGAATCGGGAGTCAGCTCGGCCCCCTGAGAGGAGTAGAAGTTGAGGTTCGCAAACAGGAACAGATCCTCGATCAGCTCTTGACCGTAGGAGGCGTTGACTTCGACCGCCGCCATCTCCCCCGGTCCGTGCCCGCCCCCGACCCGTAGTTGTACGCCGGAATGATCCTGACCGGTTTTCGTGGTGATATTGACGACACCCAGCAAGGCGTTGCTTCCCCAGAGCACACCCCCGGGACCGCTCGTCACCTCGATGCGTTCCACGATCTCCAACGGTATCTTGCGATCCAGCACCAGGTTGTTGCGCAGCGGGTCCACCACGTTGATCCCGTTGACCAGGATCAGCAAGGTCCGAGGATTCCCCCGGGCGAACGGCTCGACCATCCAGTCATGTCCTTCCGACCGGTCTCCTTCGAATCCGGGGATGGTCTGTAGAATCTCGTTGATGGTCCGAAAGCCGCGGTCCTCGATCTCGGCGGCTGTGATGACCGTGACGATGGCCGGAACCTCCTGGATGGTCGTCACCGTCCTCGAGGCAGAGATCACCCGGTCACGGGCTTCCAGCTCGAACTCCTCTCCGAAGCCGAGTCCGAACTCCACCGGTTCCGTCGAGGTCGAGCCCTCCTGTTGCGAGGTTTGGGCATCGGTTGTGGGAGCCGGCAAGACCTCGTCCAGAGAGGTATCGTCCCGTGGTTGCCCCCAACCGATCCGGGGGCCAAACAGGAGAGCCACCAGAACAACAGCACGGATCTTCATGGGTTCTTTCCTGACATCAGTTTGGGTCACTATTTCCCACAATGCCGCTTTGGTCAAGCTTCCCTTCACGAATTCCAGGCTCATCGCCACGTCTGGTCGTGGCTTGTCGGCCACGCCATTTTTCACAAGCCTCCCTTGTCGAATTCCAGGCTCATTGCCACCGCACCGGCACCTGTCGAACAGGGGGTTGTCGGGTCCAGCCCACCCCTCAGGTGGCTGTCCCGGCCCAGTCGCTCCTCCGAGTCCACCGGCTGCTCCGGATCGAGGCCAGGTGTCGAGGGCTTCCCCTCTTGCGGCACAAACGGTATACCTGCAGCGTGTCTTGTGGCCCTCTTGTGCACGAGGAAGTCGTTTGGACGCGCCCGCCTTTCCCCTGATGATCGAATCCGCAGACTCCCCCTTTCAGACTCCGGGGTGGCTTGGCAAGTATCTCCTCTGGAGCCGGGTGGCCAAAGGTGGCATGGCGGATATCTACATCGCCGAGCCGCGAGGCCGTGAATTCCAGGACGCCTTTCTGGCCATCAAGCTGTTGCTTTCCAGCCTGGCCAAGAAACGCAAGTTCGTCGAGATGTTCCGCGCGGAGGGCAAGCTCGGCCTCTTGCTGCTCCATCCCAATATCGTGAAAACCATCGAGGTGGCCCGGGATGGCCCCCACCACTTCATCGCCATGGAGTTCGTGGACGGTCAGGATCTGGGACAGATCATGCGCTTCTTCCGCAAGGTGGGGGCACCCGTTCCGGTCGCCACTGCGCTGTACATCGCTCAGGAGATCTTGAACGCGCTCGGGTATGCCCATGACCTCACCGACAGTCACGGCCGGCCGCTTCACCTGGTCAACCGTGACGTGAGCCCGGCCAACGTCATGATCGGGTACGACGGCTCGGTCAGGTTGATCGACTTCGGCATCGCCCAGGCCATCCTGAGCTACCGCAACCAGATCGGCTCCATCAAGGGGAAGATCCCGTACATGTCCCCCGAGCAGGTTCGAGGACTGGCCGTGGACGCCCGTAGCGACCTGTTCTCCCTCGGCACGATCCTGTATGAGATGCTCTCCGGGGTCGAGCCGTTCAAGGCCCCCACTGAGTTTGAGCAGATGGAACGGGTACGGCAGGCCAACCTGCCGCCTCTGGAAGAGGTCAACCGCCGCATCGACCGGGAGCTGTCCGACATCGTATCCAGGGCGCTGGCCAAGGAACCGGCCGATCGGTTCCAGACGGCCGGCGACATGCTCACTGCCATCCAGAATTACGCCGGCCAGATGCACATCGCTCTGGATCCCAAAGAACTGCACCAGTTCATGGTGACAGAGTTCGCCGACCAGCGAGCCAAGCTGGTCGGGCAGATCGAAGCGGCACGGGATCTCCTGCGCAATGGCGAGCTCGGTCCCGACACCGACCCCACCGACCCCTCACCCAGGCGACCCCCGATCACCTCGGTCCGATCGCAGGGGAAACGCAGCCCCACCGGGAAAAGAAAAAGGCCGCCCCAACCCCGGTGGCTCTTGCCCGCAGTGATCGCCATGTCCACCCTGGCGGTGGCACTGTTGGCCCTCGCCTTGCTGCGCTGCTAGTTCCCTTCGAGTCGAGGGCAAATCGGAGTTGGCCAGAACCGGTCGCCGGCTCGCCTCATGCATGCCCGGAGACCATCAGCCCCCGGGACAACCAGTCCACGACAAGCGGAGACACCTCCTGCTGCACCTCATCCCCCAGCAGGATGTCGACATGCCGGTAGTCCCGCCCATGACCGTGAGCACGACCGATCACGACGAAATCCCGTTCTTGACCTCCAAGCTTGTCGAACGCCTCGAAAACCAGGTGGGGCGGGGTGATCGGGTCGTCGGCTCCCACCAGGAAACGGGTCGGAAAACCAAGGCGACGCATCCCGGTGTAGCGGTCCCGCACCGGTGCCAGCGCCCTCAGATCCTGGATCGACATCCAGCTGAGCAGCTCGGCGAACTCCGTATGCCGGACCGGTGCCAACCCCTGGTCGACAAAGGCCTCGATGACCTCGGACTGGCCCTGCGGCTCATGGAAATAGGCGGGTATCAGCCTGGTTCGCAATCGGCCCAGCAGCCGTCCCGACCACCTGCCCAGAGGAACCCGGCCCAGCAGCCCCACCATCTCCCTGGCCACTCTCCCCCGGGCCGCCGCCGGCAACACCTGGGGGGATGGTCGCAGCGATGCGCTGATGGTCACCGCCCGCCGGATCGGGGTATTCTGTTCGATCAACGCGTACAGGTAGATGTAAACCCCACCCAGGCCGTGGCCCACCATGTCCATCTGATCGCTGTCCGTCAGCTCTTGCACGTGGGCGATCATGGCCGGCAGATCCTCGGTCAGGCGGTCGGCGATCCGGACCCGTCCGTTTCCCCGAGCGTGGATGCTGGCACCAACCCCTCGGAAGTCCAGCAACCACACCTCCCGCCCGGCTTGCAGCAGCGAGCCCACCGTCCCCCCCCCGGCACCTCCGTAGAAGATCCAGGAGTTCAATCCCAAACCCGGCAGCATGATGACCGGGATCTCCGTGTTCCGATCGACGGGAGAGAACCGATGAATCCCGATGTGCCAGCGGTCTGCCGTCTCGATCGTCTCGTGAAGGTAGGCAGGAACCCGGGCGCCCACCCCGCCTTCCCCAAACTCGAAAAACGCGGGGGCTACCGCAGCGGGCGAGCCATTCGTGCTCGTCATCCCGGCATGATCCATCATCCTGCTCCGCATGTGTATCGATGGAAAGTCGATCACCCCTCCTCGGATTGATCGACCTCCGGACCCTCGTCCGATTCGGGCCCATCCTGGCCTGCGTCAACCGGTTCGGAACCGTCCGCCTGGTCCTCTTCCGGTCCCGGGTCCACGGCGACGTCCGCATCCTGGACCAGATCCGGTGAAGTGTCGGGGACGTCGGGGGTCAGCGTGTCTGCGGCGTCAGCCGCGTCACTGAATTGGTACGTGTCATCCGGGTCGAGAGTGCAGGTGGTCACCGCCAAGACAAGCCCGCAGGCCATGATCAACCGCCGCAACGCCTCGCGGGTGGGGTAGCTGGGTGATCGTCGCATCGCATGGTTCCTTGTTATCGCGGTGTAACCGCACACTTCAGCCGAGATTGTATGCCATTTTCCGGTCGGATCAAGCTACCGGTCTGGTGGCCAGCAATGCCCCTCATTCAGCCACTCGGCTCGACGATCGGGATCCGCAAGACGAACTGGGCACCCAATCCCCGGTCGGTGCGAACCTGGAGGTTGCCTTCGTGCTGGCTCGCAATCTGTCGGGCCAACGAAAGGCCAAGACCGGTCCCCCTCGGCTTGGTCGTAAAGAAGGGCTCGAAGATACGCCCTACGATCTCCGGGGAGATCCCCTCCCCCTGGTCGGTCACGGTCAGCTCCACCTGGTCCCCATCCAGCCGGGTGCGAAGATCCAGGTGACCCCCTAATGGCATCGCTTCCATCGCATTGCGGACGAGGTTGAGCAGCGCCTGCCGGATCTGCCCCCCATCCATGAGGATCTGGGGAAGATCATCCGCCAGCTCGAGGCCTATCTCGATCGAGCGCTGGCGAAGCTCCTCGCCGTGGAACGAAACCACCTGCCCCACCAGCTCGTTGATCGACTCCAGCTGCTTCCTTGGCGCCGGCAACCGGGCGAAGATCAAGTACTCCTCGGTGATGCCCGTCAGCCGGTCCACCTCGCGGGTAATCGCCTGGAGGATCGGCAGAAGCTCCCCTTGTGCCGAATCCCCCAAACGGATCTCCTCCTCCAGCATCTCGATATTCAGCGCGATGCTGCTCAACGGGTTCCGTATCTCGTGGGTGATCTGGCTGGTCAACCTGCCGATGGTGGCCAGCTGCTCGTTCTGGATGGCCGTGCGGTGCGCCTCTTCGAGCCGCTCGTCCCGCTCCTGGAGGGCTGTCACCATCTGGTTGAACTCGCGGGCCAACTCCCCGATCTCGTTCGCAGCGTGTACCTCGACCGTCTCGTACGCACCAGCCTGCAAGGCCTTTACCCCCTCGCTCAGCTTGGTAAGCGGTCGCAGGCTGTGCGCCGACCAGAGCATCACCATCAGGGCCACTACCATCGCGCCTGCCGTGGTCAACACCACGATCAGCACGTTCCGGCGCTGCGTCTGGGCTGCCCAGTCCAACGCGGTGACCACGATCGAGTCGGTATTGCGGCTCAGGTACGCCATCTGAGCCCGCATGCCCACCAAGGTATCGCTCAGGCGCTGCCGGACCGGCTCGATCTCCTCCCCCCCTCCTCTTTCCAACACCCGCACCAGCTGTGCGCTCCATTCGTCCAGCACATCGTTCCGTTCCCCAAGGACCTGGACAATCCGTCGCTGCCGCTCCAACACATCCCGCTGGGGTGACTCGGGGGTCCTGGCCAACAGCTGGTCGATGGCTTGACGGCAAAGAACGAGACGCTCCTCGATACGACGGGGAAAGGGGAAAAGAACCTGGGTGGCGATCATGGTACGGCTCAGCACGACCGGATCCCGCTCGGCAAGCAGTACCAGGTAGCTCTGCAGATCCCCCTCCAGCTCCGACAGGGTCAGCCTAAACGGGATCAACCCCCGATTGATGATGGTGACCTCGTCGTACAACCGGCCCAGACGGGCGTAGTTGAGCACCAGCACCAGCGAGAAAAGACCCAGTACCAGCGTGTAACCCAAGAATATCTTGGTAGGAATGGATAACCGGACCATCTGCCGGTGCACTCCACTCCCCTCGTGGCCTTGTTGGGCCTTGCTTTCGCTCATCGCGGACGGCGCTGCCGTTCCCTGATCTGCCGGAGAGCGGCCCGGGCTCGAGATTGGACCTGGGCATCCGGATCATTCTCGGCCCGCTCCAAGATCTCCACGATCCGTGACGGCGAAAGCTCGATCAGCCCGTCCAGGGCCAGACGGCGCAGCAGCGGATCGGGATCGCTCATGGCGAACTCCAGCTCGAAGACCACCTCGCCGGCAAATCCCAGACGGCTCAATGCCACAGCGCAGTGGTTGCGCAGCTCGGACACCAACAGCCCCGATCGCAGGTTCCCCTCACCCCGATTGTCGCCCAGCAAACCCAAGGCGATGGCAAAGTAGGGCTGCATCCGTGCATACGCCTCACTCTCTGCCGCCTCCCCCAGCAACGCCAGCGACTGCCTGTCCTGCATCAGCCCAAGCTGAATGGCCGCCTTGGCTCCCAAGATCTCGTCCTCGAACGCCACCATCTCCCTTAGCGGCTCGTAGTCGCCATACCAACCCAACGAGATGGCGGTCTGGATCGCCAGCGCCCCTCCCATCTGGTCCAGCCCGGTCATCCATAAACTTCGCAGAACTTGGCGGGAACGCTCTGACCCGATCCGGCCCAACGCATATACCGCCCCCGCACGATGGCGAGGATGGGCCGAATCGTTGACAGCGATCTCTTCCAGCAGAGGAAGCGTCGACTCTCCCCTCTCCACGATCAGGGCAAGCGCCTGGTCATGCTCCTCCGGGTCATCGGATAGAAGTCGATTCAGAAGCTCGGTCAGCGGTTCGCCGGTCTGTGCCGGCGCCGCTTCCCAGCGCTCGACGCTCCCCGCATCGCCGGTCTGTGCCGGCGGCCCCTCCTGACTTTTGGCGACGGGATGCAAGGGCGCGATCCCTATCCCGGCTGCCAGGAGGACGATGCCGACCACCATCCCGGCAGAGCTGGAGAGCGGCCGGCTGGCTGGACGGCCCATCGCCTATTCTTCCAGAATCTGGCCGAACTTCTCCAGCTTGGGTTGGAGCGCGGCCAGCTCCTCCTCGAACGCTTCCACGACCGCTGCCGTTGCGTCGAGATCCTCCTCCAGGTTGAGGCCTACCATCGACTCCTTGACCTCCTGAAGCCCTTCGGAACCTTTCGCCTCGGCCAGAACGTCAATGAAGTCGAAGGTCTGGTTGGAAACCTTGATCACGTACTTCTTCAAGCCAGACACCAGCTCGGCAAGGTTGCTGAAGCTCTCCAGGAACAGGTCGTACATGTCCTGGGTCGCCTGCTCCAGCTCCGGCGAAACACCAGGAGCCGCCGCTCCCGTCGCCGCCTGCACTCGAAGCTCCGAGATCTGGTCCTCTTGCTCCTGTAGGCGCGCTTCCGCCTCCTCCAGCTGGCTTTTGAGGCTCTCGGTCTCGGCCTGGAGGTCGGCGCTCTCTGCAAGCTGCTGCTGCAAGGCCTCCAGCTCCTGCTGCAGCTGCTCCACCAGCCCGACCGACTGCTTCGCCTCTTCCAGCTCCTGCTGCAGCTGCTCCACCAGCCCAACCGACTGCTTCGCCTCTTCCAGCTCCTGCTGCAGCTGCTCCACCAGCCCGACCGACTGCTTCGCCTCTTCCAGCTCCTGCTGCAGCTGCTCCACCAGCTCGGCCGACTGCTTCGCCTCCTCCAGCTCCTGCTGGAGCTGCTCCACCAGCCCGACCGACTGCTTCGCCTCTTCCAGCTCCTGCTGGAGCTGCTCCACCGAACCAACCGACTGCTTCGCCTCTTCCAGCTCCTGCTGCAGCTGCTCCACCAGCCCGGCCGACTGCCACGCCTCCTCCAGCTCCTGCTTCAGCTGCTCCACCGACCCGGCCGACTGCCGCGCTTCCTCCAGCTCCTGCTTCAGCTGCTCCAACGACCCGGCCGACTGCCGCGCCTCCTCCAGCTCTCTCTGAAGCTGCTCCACCAACCCGGTCGACTGCCGCGCCTCTTCCAGGTCCTGCTGCAGCTGCTCCACCAGCCCGGCCGACTGCCGCGCCTCCTCCAGCTCCTGCTGCAGCTGCTCCACCGACCCGGTCGTCTGCCGCGCTTCCTCCAGCTCCTGCTTTAGCTGCTCCACCAGCCCGGCCAACTGCCGCGCCTCTTCCAGCTCCTGCTGCAGCTGCTCCACCAGCCCGGCCGACTGCCGTGCTTCTTCCAGCTCCTGCTGCACCTGCTCCACCAGCTCGGCCGACTGCTTCGCCTCCTCCAGCTGTTGCCTGGACTGCTCCAGATCGACCTTGAGCTGTTCCAGCTCGGAGTGGACCTGGGTAACCTCTCCGTGTGCCCCATCGAGGTCGGTTCGAGAGATGTCCAGATCCATGCGGGCTTGTTCCAGCTCGCTTTGGGAGGCACCCAGCTCCCCGCGAACTAGCTCCAGTTCCTGGCGAAGATTGCCCATTTCCTGGTCTTTCGCCTCCAAGGTCTGTCGAACCTGCTCAGCGTCTCCGGAAGCTGCCTGGGCTGACGCCAGCGCCTCCTGTGTCGTTCCCAGCTCTTGCTCCTTGTGGCCAATGACCTGGCGGGCATCCTCCAGCTCGGCGCGCAGCCCTTCCAGCTCCTCGTCCTTGGCGGCCAGCGCCTGCTGGACCTCCTCGCTGGCGCCGCCGGCCGCTGCCTCCATCGAGATCAGCCGCTCGTTGGCTCCCGCCAGGTCGCCTCGGACCTGCTCCAGCTCGGTGCGCAGCCCTTCCAGCTCCTCCTCCTTGGCGGCCAGCGCCTGC
>JAFGEP010000064.1 GCA_016931535.1 Bradymonadales bacterium | reverse complement strand
GCTGTTCACGCACCCTCCCCACAGCTCTTCTTCCGGCTCCAGCCGATTCGAGGAGGCCCGTGGGGTTCTTCGAGGATCAAGTCTGAGAGCCCCCTCAGATTTCTTCCCTATCTGCCGAGACTTGGGTACAACCATACCATTCCAGAGTAAAGAGACCGCCACAAGCGGCAACCAGGGAGCAACGGGTACCATGCCCTCCATTCTGATCGTCGACCACGACCCGAAACTGAGGGCGCTGCTGGAGGAGGTGCTGACAGCCACCGGGCACGAGGTCCACCTGGCTGACAGTGCGCGCCAGGCGCTCAGAGTGGCGGAGGAGGTGGTCCCGGACCTGGCCATCGTAGAATCCCATCTGACGGATGTGGGAGGGATGGAGTTCCTCCGCGAGCTGCGGGCCCGCGGTCATAGCCGGGTCAAGGTCATCCTCTTGGCCTCGCTTGCCTCCTTCTGGCAGGAACGGGAGTCCTATGCCAACCAGACCGTCGAGCTGGGGATCGACGTGCTGCTGTGCAAGCCGTTCTCGGTCAGCGAGTTCATGGCACAGCTCGAGACGCTTTTTCCGCCTGACGGGGCCGGAACGGCGGGGCAAGCGAGATTCCTTGCCGTTGCCGAGGGGTTGTCCGACAGCCAGACGTTGGCCTTGAACCTGGCCAAGCTGCGCGACGAATACTCCGCCAACCTGTTGATCGAGTTGGATCTGCTCCAGGAGGCGCTGGCCCAGGTGCGCATGAACCCGGGCGAATCCCAGCTCGTCCAGCATGCCTACGATACCGCCAGCCGTATCTACGGCCGGGCCGCCTCCTTCGGTTTTCCCGAGGTGGGAGAGGCGGCAGGCACCATCGCCGGCTACCTGCAAGACCTCCTGTTGGGTGAGGAGTTCGAACCGGAGACCACCTTCCGGCTGATTGAGGAGACATTGATCCAAGCACAGCAGAGCTTCGAGAGGACCCGCGCGACGGAGCCCTGGCAGACCTACTCCCGTGGATTGCCCCACAAGCGGTTTCCCATCGCCTCGGTGCTGGTGTTCGACCGGGACCCGGATCACCTGCGGGAACTGGAGAAGCTGGGGCTTCATCAACTGGTGCACGTGGTGCCGGCGTCGAGCGAGGCCGAGGCGGTCAAGAGCGTGCAGGAGGGGTGGTTCGACGGGGTTTTCGTAGGAGCGCCCACCTTGTTGGCTCCCGGTTTCTTCGAGCTGGTCGATCACCTGCGGGCCCCCCGAAACCTGTCCGACCTACCGATCGCCTGCATGTCCGAGATCGCTTCCATGGCGGAGCGGGTGGCTGCCGCCAAGGCGGGCTGTGCTCTTTTCCTGCTGAAACCGGTCAACGAGCAGCAGTTCCTGGATGCGGTCCGGCAGATGGTGGCCATGCGCCGTCCCGACAGGCCGCGCATCCTGATCCTGGACGGCAACAAGGCCTTTGCCCAACAGACGGCCCTGTTGCTGGAGCAGGAGAGAATGGCGGCCACCGCACTGAGCGATCTGGAGAGCATCGAGGAACTGCTGGCTCTGAGCATCCCGGACCTGATCCTGCTCAACATCAATCTGCCTGCGGTGAGCGGATTCGACCTGTGCCGGATGATCCGATCCGATCCGGGCTGGCGCGATGTGCTGGTGCTGTTCATGGCGGACTACGTTCGCGACGACTACCGCCGGGACATCCGGATCGCCTGCTTCCAGGCGGGGGGCGACGACTGTCTGTTCAAGCCGGTTCCCAAGGAGGAGCTGTTGGCCCGCATCAGGGCACCGCTGGCACGGGTGAGCAGGCAGCAGGAGCGGTCCGATCACGACGAGTTGACCGGACTTTTGAACCGGGGAGGTCTGTTGGAAGCGGTGGGGATGCGGCTGGCCGAGTTCAAACGCCAGTCCAGACCATTTTCTCTGGCCTTGATCGATATCGATCACTTCCGCGAGATCCAGACCCTGCTGGGGCATCTGACCGCCGATCGCGTCCTGGCCGGCCTGGGTCAGCTGCTCTCCAGCCGACTTCGAGTGGAGGACGTCCGGGGGCGCTGGTCCGGGGATCTCTTCGTGCTGACTCTGGTCGGGGTTTCGCCCGAGAAGGCGAAGATTGTCTTGACCCGAGTGCAGGAGGAGTTTCGGGAGATGGTGTTCGAGGGGGAGTTCAAGGAGACCTTCCGGGTATCCTTCAGCGCCGGCATCGCCGGATTTCCCGAGGACGGGGAGCGGTTGGACGAGCTGGTCCGAGCCGCTGACCAACGCCTGAACGCTGCCAAGGAAGGGGGCAGAAACCAGATCCGGATCTGAGCTTTGGGCCGGTACCTGGGACGTTTCCGGGCTTTCTTCGCACAGAACCGCACAGGGTGTTGACCAACAGGCAGGTCGGTACTAGGTATGCCCCTGCGCAGGGCGGTTCCCCTGTGGGGGGGGTGCCGGGTTCACCGGGATCTCGATCCCTTGGGGTGGGGCATCCGCCAGACCGCGAACCAGAGCGACCGTTCCATACGAAGCACAGCCATGCCGCACCGACGGTGGCGCTCCATGGCTGGGTCAACCCTTCGTGAGATTGACGCCTGAGAGAGCTGACCATGAACAAGATGCACGCGACCATCGAGGGCAACGAGGCTGTAGCCTACGTCGCCCACCGAACCAACGAAGTGATCGCCATTTACCCCATCACCCCCTCCTCGGGGATGGGCGAGTGGGCCGATGAATGGTCGGCCAAGGGACAGAGGAATATCTGGAACACCATCCCCCTGGTGGTCGAGATGCAAAGCGAGGGAGGGGCGGCAGCCGCCTGTCACGGGGCGCTCCAGACCGGCGCGCTGACCACGACCTTCACCGCCTCCCAGGGGCTGCTGCTCATGATCCCCAACATGTACAAGATCGCGGGGGAGCTGACCGGCACGGTGTTTCACGTGGCAGCCAGGACGCTGGCCACTCACGCCCTGTCCATCTTCGGGGATCACAGCGATGTCATGGCGGTCCGCGCTACCGGTTGGGGACTGGTCTCTTCGGGCAGCGTGCAGGAGGCCCATGACTTCGCCCTGATCAGCCAGGTGGCCGCTTTGCGGTCCCGCATCCCCTTCGTCCATTTCTTCGAGGGGTTCCGGATCACGCACGAGGTGGCCAAGATCGAGCTGATCGACGAGGAGGTCATGCGCGCCATGATCCCCTACGAGCTGGTCGAGCAGCAGCGGGCCCGCGCCATGACGCCCGATCGGCCCGTTCTTCGCGGGACGGCGCAAAATCCCGACCACTTCTTCCAGATGCGGGAGACCATCAACCCCTTCTACGACCGTTGCTGCGACCTGTTCCAGGATGCGATGGACCAGTTCGCTGGCCTGACCGGCCGGCAATACCAGCTGTTCCAGTACCACGGACCGCAGGACGCCGAACGGATCGTGGTCATGATGGGATCCGGAGCCCAGGCGGCCCACGAGACCGTGGACTACCTGAACGCCCACGGAGAGAAGGTGGGTCTCCTGAAGGTCCGGGTCTATCGCCCCTTCGATGGCAAGCGTTTCATCGAGTCGTTGCCCGCCTCGACGAGAGCCATCGCGGTGTTGGACCGCACCAAGGAGCCGGGGGCCGGCGGGGAACCGCTCTACCTGGATGTGGTGCACGCGCTCTACGAGGGGCTGGCCTCAGGTCACGGTTCACTCGATTCCTTCCCCGTGGTGGTGGGAGGACGGTACGGGCTCTCCTCCAAGGACTTCACCGCGGCCATGGCCAAGGGGGTCTATGACAACCTGGCCTTGGACCGACCCAAGAATCACTTCACCATCGGCATCAACGACGACCTGACCCACACCAGCCTGGCCTACGACAAGGAGTTCTCGGTGGAATCCGAGCAGGTGGTGCGGGCCCTCTTCTACGGCCTGGGCGCCGATGGGACGGTGGGAGCCAACAAGAACTCCATCAAGATCATCGGCAAGGACACCGACAGCTACGCCCAGGGCTACTTCGTGTACGACTCCCGAAAGGCCGGCGCCGTGACCGTGTCCCACCTGCGCTTCGGGCCCGACCCGATCCGAAGCTCCTACCTCATCAACAAGGCCAACTTCATCGCCTGTCACCAGTGGTCCTTCCTGGAACGCTACGACCTGCTCAGGGACATCGTGTCCGGTGGGACCTTCCTGATTAACAGCGTCTATGGCCCGGACGAGGTCTGGGACCACCTGCCGGCCAAGGTCCAGCAGGCGATCATCCGCAAGAAGTTGAAGCTGTTCGTCATCGACGCCTACGAGGTCGCCAAGCAGATGGGGATGGGAAGCCGCATCAACACGGTCATGCAGACCTGCTTCTTCGCCATCTCCGGCGTCCTCCCCAAAGAGGAGGCGATCGCTGCCATCAAGCGGGAGATCGAGAAGACCTATGGCAAGAAAGGGGAGCAGATCGTCCAGATGAACTTCCGGGCGGTCGACGAGTCGCTGTCCCACTTGCACGAGGTGACCATCCCCGAGGCCGGGGTGAGCGGCCCGCCCTTTCCCCCCATCGTGCCCGACCACGCCCCCGAGTTCGTCAAGAAGGTCATCGCCCCCATCATCTCTGGAGATGGAGAGGATCTGTCCACCAGCATGCTCCCCTGCGACGGGACCTTCCCCACCGGCACCGCCCAGTGGGAGAAGCGCAACATCGCCCTGGAGATTCCGGTGTGGGATCCCCAGGTCTGCATCCAGTGCGGCAAGTGCTCGATGGTCTGCCCTCACGCCACCATCCGCATGAAGGTGGTGGAACCCGGGCTGCTCGAAGACGCTCCGGAGACCTTCAAGTTCATGGAGTGCAAGACCAAGGACTGGAAGGGGATGAAGTTCTGCCTCCAGGTGGCCCCCGAGGACTGCACCGGCTGTGGGCTGTGCGTCGAGATGTGTCCGGCCAAGAACAAGGCGCACGCTGGGCTCAAGGCCATCAACATGGCGGAGCAGATGCCGATCCGGGAGCAGGAGAGGCGCAACTGGGAGTTCTTCCTCAAGCTGCCCGATCTGGACCGCAGGCAGATCAAGGTGACCTCGGTGCGCACGCAGCAGGTCCAGCGACCGCTGTTCGAGTTCTCCGGCTCCTGCGCCGGTTGCGGGGAGACGCCGTACTACAAGCTGCTCTCCCAGCTGTTCGGCGACCGCGCCGTCATCGCCAACGCCACCGGCTGCTCCTCGATCTACTGCGGCAACCTGCCCACCACCCCCTTCACCAAGGACCACAACGGGCGGGGTCCCACCTGGTCCAACTCGCTGTTCGAGGACAACGCCGAGTTCGGGATGGGGTTCAGGCTGTCCATCGACAAGCAGAAGGAGTTCGCCATGGAGCTGGTGGCTCGGCTGGCTCCCCAGCTGGGAGACGAGCTGGTCGGCGGCCTGCTGACCGCCACCCAGAAGACCGAGGCCGACATCTACGAGCAACGGATGCGGGTCGCCGCTCTCAAGGAGAAGCTGGACGGCATCGAGACACCCGAGGCCAGACAGCTACTGGACCTGGCCGACATGCTGGTCAAGAAGAGCGTCTGGGTGGTGGGCGGAGACGGATGGGCCTACGACATCGGCTTCGGGGGGCTGGACCACGTCCTGGCCAGCGGTCGAAACGTCAACATGCTGGTGCTGGATACCGAGGTCTACTCCAACACCGGCGGACAGATGTCCAAGGCCACCCCCCTGGGGGCGGTCGCCAAGTTCGCCGCGGGCGGGAAACCGGCGCCCAAGAAGGACCTGGGGCTCATCGCCATGACCTACAACACGGTCTACGTGGCCCGGGTGGCCATGGGCGCCAAGGATGAGCAGACCCTCAAGGCGTTCATCGAGGCCGAGGCCTACGACGGTCCTTCCTTGATCATCGCCTACTGCCACTGCATCGCCCACGGCATCACCATGCGAACCGGCATGAAGAACCAGGAGGCGGCGGTGGACAGTGGGCAGTGGATCCTCTACCGCTTCAACCCCGACCTGGTCAAAGAGGGCAAGAACCCCCTCCAGATCGACTCCCGCGCGGCCAAGATCCCGGTGGAAGAGTACCTGAAGATGGAGAACCGCTTCCGCATGTTGACCAAGAGCCGTCCCGAGGAGGCGCGACGCCTTTTTGCGAAGGCCCAGCTGCTGGCGGAACGAAACTGGAGAATCTACAATCACCTGGCTTCATTCGACCCAGAGGGAACCAAGACCACCGAAGGGTAACCCCGGTGCGGTGGCACCCTGAACAGCCGAGGCCCGCTCCCCCCGGCATGGCAGCAGACAACCGACCCACGCCAAAGGATGACAGACCATGGACCTGACCACGACCTATCTGGGAATGACCCTTTCCAACCCTCTGGTGCCTTCTGCCTCGCCTCTGACCAAGGAGATCGACCACATCCGCCAGATGGAAGACGCCGGCGCCGCAGCGGTCGTGCTCCACTCCCTCTTCGTCGAGCAACTCCAGCAGGAGGAGCTGGAGCTGCACTACCACTTGACCGAGGGTACCGAGAGCTTCGCCGAAGCGCTCTCCTACTTCCCCGAACCCCCCGAGTTCAAGCTGGGGCCCGAGGAGTACCTGGAGCACATCCAGAAAGCCAAGGCGGCGGTGCAAATGCCCGTCATCGCCAGCCTGAACGGACCGATGGCCGACAACTGGCCGAACTACGCCTCCGAGATGGAAGAGGCCGGGGCTGATGCCCTGGAGCTGAACATTTACGCCATTCCGACCGATCTCGACCTGTCGGGGAGAGAGGTGGAGCAGAGCTACCTGGATATCGTCACCGAGGTCAAACAGGCCATCGCCATTCCGGTGACGGTCAAGCTCAACCCCTTCTTCAGCAACCTGGCCAACATCGCCAAGCAGCTGGACGATGCCGGGGCCGACGGCCTGGTGCTGTTCAATCGGTTCTACCAGCCGGACATCGACCTGCAGGCTCTGGAGGTCGTTCCCAGCGTCCTGCTCAGCACACCCCAGGCGATGCGCCTTCCGCTGCGTTGGATCGCCATCCTGGCCGGCAAGGTCAAGGCCGATCTGGCAGCCACCAGCGGTATCTGGAGCGTTGAGGATGTCCTGAAGATGCTCATGGTGGGTGCCAAGGTCACCCACCTCTGCTCGGCGCTGCTGAAGAACGGGATATCCCACCTGGCCTCGGTCAAGAAGGAGCTGTTCGAGTGGCTGGAACGCCACGAGTACGA
The DNA here is from genome assembly GCA_016931535.1 of Bradymonadales bacterium. GTDB lineage: Bacteria > Myxococcota_A > Bradymonadia > JAFGEP01 > JAFGEP01 > JAFGEP01. The sequence goes on along the minus strand of JAFGEP010000064.1, from coordinate 20,395 downwards.
GTCGGTCAACCAGATGCAGGGTAGCATGAGCCAGGCCAGGTGCCCCGATCCCTCGGCCTATGAGCGGGCGCAGTACATGCGGGCCCTCTCGAGCTACGCCCACCGGCGCTGAGATCACTCGGGACAGTGCGCTCCCGGCAGGATCCGGAGTCTGTCCAGGTCCTTCTTGTGGGTGCCTTTCGACCGGGGATACAGCTGTTCGAGGTACCCGATCTTCTTGAAGAGCATCTCCCGAAGGACCTGAATGCGCCGTTCACGGTTTGGATCTAGTTGCGGCGCCTCGCGTTCGGCTTTGATCTCCTCATCGTGACGCTGAAACAGCCGGTCGATCTCCAAGAAACGGCGCGCTTCGTTGTAGCTCTTGGCCAGCTTGTCGGCCACGTGATACTGGTCGCAGCAATGCAGCCATTGTTCGATCTCGAAGGCCCGCATCTCCTTCTGGTCGGGGGTCACGCCAGGAAGGGTGGCCGCCTGGGCAGCCGCCGCCTCGGAAATCAACCGGTTTCGATCCTCCTCGTTGAGGATGGCCAGCCGTAACGAGAGCAGCTCGGGGATCACCTCCGGCTCGGACTGGGCCGTGACTTGAGCGGCGCAGGCAAGCAACTCCTGGGAAATCCCCTCGAAGGTGATCTGGCGGCTCACCAACAGCTGCTTGGCCTGCTCGTCGAAGTCGCTGGTCTTCCGGCCCTGCTCCTGCTCCATCCAGCGTTTCACGGCCCAGTTGTACCGTTCGATGGCCTGGGAGATCATTTTCTTCCAGCGGTCCAGGTGATCCATCAGGGCTTCCACGCCACCATCCTGCTCGACCGCCTCCTTCAGCCGCTCGCTGGTATCACCCGGGTCGCCTGGCCAGATATAGCGCCTGCTCAGGCTCCACCGAACCTTGTGCTTGAAGAGATCCAGGCTGGTCCGTTCCCGAAGGAAGGCAAGCAGCTTCTGCTGTACCTCCGCAAGCCGCTCCGCGACATCCTGTTCGGTCCAGCGCAACGAGTCGTCTCGAGAGTCCATTCTGCCCCCACGGCTTCAAATCCAAACACTCCAATTTTCTTCTCCTATCATAAAATCGTCGGCGGCACAGCAGGCCAGACAGAAAGGGTGCCCCCAAGGGGTGTGCATGGCCCCCAAGGAACCCCCTTGCCTGCCCTCGTGATCCTTGTCCTGGACCCTTCTCGTGGGCAAGATGAGCAACAACACAGCCGGCGGGGTGGGCGGCGGACGACCCGCAACCCTCGAAGGGGGCCACAGCCAGGGAGAAACCATGAGCAGGACCGCACTTTTCTATTCGCCAGAGTTCCTCAAGCACGTTCCTCGCTATTACCATCCCGAGAACCCGGGACGACTGGAAGCGATCATCAAGCGGTTGGAGAAGAGCCCGCTGTGGGACCGGCTGGAACGGCCGATCTTCCATCGCGCCGATGAGACCCTGGTGGAGACGGTCCATGATCCCGGCTACATCATCGACGTCAAGGAGTCGACCCGGGTCGACTCGGTGATCCTCGATTATGGCGACACCTACGCCTGCAGGGAGAGCTACGATGTGGCCATGCTGGCCGTCGGAGCGCTGCTGAGGGCGGTGGACATGGTGATGGATGGGGAGGTGGACAACGCCTTTTGCGCCGTCCGCCCACCCGGTCATCACTCCGAGGAGGACCGGGCACTCGGCTTCTGCATCTTCAACAACATCGCCATCGCCGCAGCCTACGCAAAGAGCGAGTACGACGTCGAGCGGATCCTGATCGTGGACTGGGACGTGCACCACGGCAACGGAACCCAGCACACCTTCGAGGCCGATCCCAGCGTCTTCTACTTCAGCATGCACCAGTACCCCCACTATCCCGGCACCGGCAGGGCTGATGAACGCGGAATCGGCCCCGGGATCGGCTTCACCCGCAACTTCCCCATGTCGCCGGGCACCAGCGAGGCGGAGTGGATGAAGGTCTTCGAGGAGGAGCTGCCGCCCATCGCCGCCGAGTTCAAGCCGGAGCTGGTCCTGGTATCGGCCGGGTACGACGGCCACGAGGCCGATCCACTGGCCAGCCTGTCCATCACCACCCAGGGCTTCCGGCGGATGGCCGAGATCGTCAAGGAGCTGGCGGAAAAGTATGCCGGGGGAAGGATGATCGCGACCCTGGAAGGAGGCTACGCCTACGATGCCCTGGCCGCTTCGGTGGAGGCGACCATCGAGGTCTTCTTGGGTGAAGAGGAAAAGGACGAGGACTTTGGTCCCACCGAAACCCTCCTGGTGTAGTTCGCGGCGGCGCGGGCGGAGACGGTGGCAGAAAAGGAACTCCGGTCCCACCGTAGACCTCCCGGTGTAGGGCCCTGTAGGAAGGTGGGGGAGCAAGCGAGCCCCGGACAGGCGGGATCAAGAGGGGTTGAGTGGGGCGTGGGTCCAGTTCTTTGGCCACAGAACCCTGCGGGGTTTGCAGGTGGCGAACCCGGTAGCCTACCAGCTGTGGTCCTCCGGTCGGCAGGAGGTTTTTTCTGACCAGTGAGCAAGGAGCAGCCTGCCATGTCGTCGCAGCAACCGGTCGATTTTCTGCTGATCGGACACTTCGCCAGGGACCGGATCGTGGTCGATGGCAAGGCGGAGACCTCCTGTGGGGGCGGCGTCTACTATGGCGCCGTGGCGCTGGCCCGCCTGGGCTTTCGGGTGGTGGTGGCCACCCGGCTGCACCCCGACGACCTCTCCCATCTTCAGGCTGTCCGCGAGGCAGGGGTTCAGGTCTACGCATCTCATGCCGAGCAGACCTCGGGGATCGAGAACATCTACGATTCCAAGGACATGGAGCGGCGCATCACCCATCCACTGGGGTTCGCCGGACGTTTCTCGCCAGAAGAGATCCCGCGCCTCTCGGCGCGTATCCAGGCGATTGTGCCGATCATCGCCGGTGAGGTCGACCTGGACCTGCTGGAGGAGCTGGCCGAACGGGGGCCTATCGCGCTGGATATCCAGGGGTTCGTGCGGGTGCGGGAAGGTGACAAGCTGGTGTTTCGGCCCTGGGCCGAGCTGGAACGGGGGTTGTCTCGGGTGACCTACCTCAAGACCGATCGGGCGGAGGCGGAGCTTCTCACGGGAACTGCCGACCTGGAGCAGGCGGCGCGCGCTCTGGCAGCACTCGGCCCCAAGGAGGTGGTGATCACCGAGTCGGCCGGCCTGACGGTGGTCTCCCAAGGGGAGGTGTTCAAAGCCCCGTTTACCCCACGCTCCCTGGCAGGGCGCACCGGCCGTGGGGACACCGCCTTCGCCACCTACCTGGGTTGGCGCCTGCGGACCCCACCCGCCGAGGCCTGCCGCTGGGCGGCGGCCATCACCACCCTGAAGCAGGAGCGGCCCGGTCCCTGGGATGGCGACCTCGATGCCGCCCGGAAAATCCTCGGGAGGGGGCGAATCTAACCCAACATCACCGCCCCTCTGAAACGGTTCACCTCACTCGCGAGACCATCAGGCGACATGAAAAACCGCCGGTGGATCCCCGCTGGGGACCTTCTGCCGGCAAAGATGGATGGGCCGGATCGGCAGCAAGCCTGATCCGTACGGGACTGGTGTCGCCATGACCACGAAGAGCAAGATCATCCTTCTAGTTGCTTTGACCTTCCTACTCGGCCTTGGCCTGGGGGGCGCCGGGGGATTCCTGTTGAACGACTACCTCGAACGGGAGAACCCGGATGCGGTCCAGCAGATCCGGCAGGAGTTCGAGACCCAGAACCAGCTCGAGGAGCTGTTTGCACGCCAGCGGGCGGAACGGGCGAACAGCCCGGCAACCGAATGAGCAGGACGGCGAAGCATGGTGCTTCCGCCGTGGACCGAGACTCGCACGACACTCGGCGACCCGCCGGGTGAGCAACCTGAGTAGAAATCGAGGAGGAACCCGATGAATTATCTGCGCCATACCATGACAGCCCTTGCTGCTGCCTTCGTCCTCACCATCGCTGGCGGAGCATCCGCCACCCAGTTCGCCTTCAGCCCCGGGGGGCTGAGCCAGCTGGTGTTCGTCTCGGACGCTCCTTTGGAGACCATCACCGGCACCTCCAATGTCATTACGGGAGAGGTGAACGTCGACCTGCAGAACCCCGGAGCCGCGACAGGCTGGGTCAGCGCCGATGCGACCAGCTTCCGCACCGGGATCGACCTGCGAGACGAGCACCTGAGGGGGGAGATGTGGATCGATGCCGCCCAGTACCCGGAGCTGCGGTTCGAGCTGGTTTCGGTGAACCTGGCCGAGGGAGCGGTGTTGAATCCCGCCGAGCCACTGGAGGGCGAGGTGATCGGCAACCTGACCTTCCACGGGGTGACCAGAGAGATCACCGCGCCGGCACGGTTGACCTACTACGAGCTGGACGAGGAGACCCGGCAGTCGGGCGCGATGACCGGGTTGGTCAACAACGTCCTGCGAGTGGAGGTCCAGTTCACCTTCCTGCTCTCCGACTACGGCGTCTCCATCCCGTCGGTGCTGCAGACCAAGGTGGCCGATCTGATCACCGTCACCCTGCGGCTCACCGGGATCCAGCAGTAGGGAGGCGGACGGCCGGCTGGGGAAACGACCAGCCGATGACGATGGGCCGAACCCAAAGAGCCGACAGCGACCTCGAACTGATTGATATCCATTCCCTTTCAGCTTCCACCCTTTCGCTCTTCTTCTGCTCGATAGCCCTCCCACTCGGTGGACCCGATCGCATCTACCTCACGGAATGAACACAGGCTGGGCGAGGTGTGCTTGGTGCAACCGGGTTGGGCGATGGTCAGTTGGAACACCCCCGATCCGTTTGTTCCTCCCTGCGCGATGTGCTATGCCCTGGAACCGCTCGGTTACCCCTCCGGGGGAGGTGGTCCGCAGGGCCGTTTGCATCCGGCGACGGCCGCTCGGCCTTTTACCAGTGGAGTCGTCCTTGGCAGAGTTCGTGACCGACAGGAAGAGAACGCACCATTGTGGGGAGCTGCGAGGGGGTGATGTCGGCCGGCGCGTCATCCTGATGGGGTGGGTGCACAGCCATCGCAACCTGGGTGGCTGCGTGTTCGTCGATCTGCGCGACCGACACGGCCTCACCCAGATCAAGTTCGATCCGGCGGTGGCCTCGGAGGTCTACACGCATGCGACCAGCCTGAGGCCGGAGTGGGTCATCGGGGTGGAGGGGAGGGTGGTCAGCCGGGGGGAGAACGTGAACACCCGCATCCCCACCGGGGAGGTCGAGGTCGAGGCCGATGCTCTCCTGGTGTTCAACCGGTCGGAGACCCCCCGTTTCCAGGTGCGGGACGACGTGGAGGTCAACGAGGATCTGCGCCTGAAGTACCGCTACCTGGATCTGCGCCGGCCGTCGCTGCAGCAGCGGATCGTGACCCGCAGTCGGGTGGCCCGCAGCGTTCATGCCGTGCTGGCGGACCTGGGGTTTTTGGAGCTGGAGACGCCCTACCTGGCCCGCTCCACCCCCGAGGGGGCGAGGGACTACCTGGTTCCCAGCCGCATCTCGCGCGGCACGTTCTATGCGCTGCCACAGTCTCCGCAGCTCTTCAAGCAGCTCTACATGATCGCCGGCTTCGACCGCTACTACCAGCTGGCGCGTTGCTTTCGCGACGAGGACCTGCGCGCCGACCGCCAGCCGGAGTTCACCCAGATCGACATGGAGATGTCCTTCGTCGATGCGGACGATGTGATATCCGCATCGGAGGCGTTGATGCGTCGGGTGTTCAAGGACCTCTGGGGCATCGAGATCGCGCTGCCGCTGCCGCGCATGCCCTACGACCAGGCGATGAGCCGGTATGGCACAGATCGGCCGGACCTGCGCTTCGGCATGGAGCTGGTCGATCTGTCTGATCTCTTCCGTGACAACCCGTTTGCGGCCTTTTCCGGGGCGGTTCAGGCCGGGGGTCTGGTCAAGGCGGTGGTGATGAAGGGGGGGGCCGATCTGAGCCGCAAGCAGCTGGACGGGCTGGTCGAGGTGGTCAAGCCCTATGGCGCCAAGGGTCTCGCCTGGCTCAAGCTGCAACCGGATGGTTGGTCGGGGCCGATCGCCAAGTTCCTGGATGACCCGCATCGGCAGCGGCTCGCCGAGGCCGGCTCGGTGGAGCAGGGCGACCTCGTCCTGCTGGCGGCCGACCAGCCCGATGTGGTCCTGCCAGCCATGGGTCAGCTTCGGGTGCACCTGGCGAAGATGCTGGGCATGCTCAAGCCCGACCAGCTGGCCTTCACCTGGATCACCGAATTTCCGATGTTCCTGTGGGACAAGGAGCTCGGGCGATGTGATGCCGCCCACCATCCCTTCACCTCTCCTAGCCCCGGCGATCTGCACCTGCTGGATACCGACCCCCTGAAGGTGCGGGCACAGGCCTACGACCTGGTCCTCAACGGGAACGAGATCGGCGGCGGCAGCATCCGTATCCACGATCCGGAGCTGCAGTTGAAGGTACTCGGCCTGGTGGGCGTTGGGCCCGAGGAGGCGGAGAACAAGTTCGGTTTCCTGCTGGAGGCGTTGCGATCGGGAGCGCCACCCCACGGCGGGATCGCCTTCGGGCTGGACCGGCTGGTCATGATCTTGACACAGGCCCAGAGCATCCGCGACGTGATCGCCTTTCCCAAGACCACCAGGGCCGCCTGCCTGATGACCAACTCGCCCTCGGCGGTGGATTCCTCCCAGCTCGAGGAGCTCGGAATCGCCCTGGTAGACAGCCAGCAAAAGCAGCCTGGCGAGAGCTGAACGGAGGGCAGCACCGTGACCGAACATCGCTCCCCTGCAGGTACCCTCGACGACCCTTTCGACCTGATCGTGGTGGGCGGAGGGATCAACGGGGCCGGCATCGCCCGGGACGCCGCCATGAGAGGGCTGAGCGTCGCTCTCTTCGAGAAGCGCGACTACGGGACCGGCGCGACCGGCGCTTCCAGCGGCATGATCCATGGCGGCCTGCGATACCTGCTGCACGACCCCAAGGTGACCCGCCTTTCCTGCGTGGACAGCGGCTACATCCAGAAGTGCGCACCCCATCTCATTTTCCGCATCCCGTTCATCATGCCGGTGGTGGGGCACCGTCTTGCCAAGCGGGCCTGGCTGGAGCTGCTGGATGTCTACTTCCAGGTCTACGACCGCTACCAGCCGTTCAAGCGCGGGAAACCTCGCTGCCGACTCTCCTCGGAGGAGCTGCGCCGCATCGAGCCGGGGATCCACCCCGACGCCATCGGCGCCACCACCACCGACGAGTGGGGCATCGACGCCAACCGCCTCAACTTCATCAACGCACAGGATGCGCTGGAGCAGGGCGCTTGTCTGCACACCTACACCGAGGTCGTCCGCTTCCTGCAGGAGGGGGGCCGGGTACTCGGCGTCAAGGTCCGCGACCGCCTCGACGGACAGATCCGAGAGGTCTACGGCCGTTTCACGGTCAACGCCAGCGGCGCCTGGGCCGACCTCACCGCCAGGCTGGCGGGCGATCTCCCTCGCCTGGTGCGGCCTGCCAAGGGGGTCCACCTGGTCTACCCGGGCCGGCTGACCCACTACGCCATCATCGCTTCCGCCATCGACCACCGCGAGGTGTTCATCGAGCCCCACCAGAACGAGACCTGGGTGGGTACCACCGACGACGACTACTTTGGCGACCTGGACGACCTCTGTGTGCTGGAGGACGAGGTTCGCTACCTGACGGAGAGCGTCGCCACTGTCTTTCCGTCCATCCACCAGCACCGCATCATGAGGACCATGGCCGGCTGCCGGCCGACCCTCTACCAGTATGGCAAGATCGAGGACAAGCTCTCGCGCGAGCACGAGCTGTTCGATCACCGATCCCACGGGGCAGCCAACCTCTTCTCCATCGTGGGAGGCAAGCTGGCGAGCTACCGGATCATGGCCGAGGAGGTGGTCGACCGCATCGCCGCTCTGGCGGGCAACCAGAGCAAGTGCAGGACCGCCGAAAATCCGCTTCCAGGCGGAGAACCCCACGATCTGACCCCCGCGGCCTTCGAGGAGGTCGGCATCGGCAGCTACGCAGCGGCACGCATTCTCTATCGTCACGGCAGTCGCGCCGGGCGGATCCTCGATATCTTGCGCCAAGAACCGCGCACGAGGACCTTTGTCTGCTCCTGTGAACCGGTGACCGAGGCCGAGCTGCGCTACGTGATCCGTCACGAACAGGTCCGTACGCTCGACGATTGCCGGCGGCGCTGCCACCTGGGGGTCGGACCGTGCGGCGGAACCCGATGCGCCATGCGCAGCGCCCAGATCTTCTGCCAGGAGCGCGATCTCTCCCCCTCGTCGGTCTCCGATGTCGCCCGAAGCTTCGCCTCGCTACTCTGGAAGGATCGGTACGCGGTGACCTCCGGACCCCAGCTGGCCCAGGAGGAGATCTCCCAGGGATGGCTGTTTCTGAACGGTGCCTTCCGTTCGCCAAGCGGTCGGAGCTGGTTTGGAGGAGACCGGAGTGGAGTGCGGGCGGGCGACGTGGCGGGTGCTGGGGAGAGGGCCAGTGTGGGCCCATCCCTCGAGGAAGGGATCGGGACCGTACGGCCTGAGGCTGCCGATTCCACGGCACACGAAGAGGTGAAGCCATGAGGGTGGTCGTCATCGGGTCGGGCGTGGCAGGTACCATGGCTGCCCTGGCTGCCAGGAAAACCGGTGCCGAGGTCATCGCCGTGGCGGGCCGCCCCGGCGCCAGTGCTCAATGGTCGGGGGTGGTCGAGCTGTTTGGACCTTCCAATGAGCCGCCGCCCATCGAGAACCTGCTGGGACGGTCCCGCCAACCCGAGGCCCATCGACCGCCCGGCATCGCTCCCGGAGATCGGTTCGAGCGGTTGATGGACCGGCGGAGGTTTCATCCTTACGCTCGTGTCGGGCTCGGTTTCGAGGCGGTTGCCGGCCATTTCCAGGAGGCCCTCGAGCTAGCGGACCTGGAGATCGTCGCCTCCCTGTCACCAGCCTGCCTGGCCAACGCCCACGGCTTGTTGCGCCTGGCCGATGGCTGCGCATCCTCCCTGAGACCGGGGCTGTTGCCCCTGGCCGGCAGCACGCGGGACCTCACCGTCTGGGGATTCTCCCACTACCCGGCGTTCGATCCCGAGGTCGTGGCGAACCAGCTGCAGCATCAAGGGCTGGCAGCTGAAGCCCGCTGGATCGATCTGCCGGATGCGCCCCTTTGCCAGTCGGTGGCCACCGCGGCAACCGTCCTGGAGGGTATGGCTGCCGATCGGTTGGAGGAGATCGGGCGGTCCATCGCCGAGGGTACAGGGGAGCGTGTGGCTCTTGTTCCCCCCATCCTGGGTCGCACCATGCGGTCCCACCGGTCGATCCGAGATGGCCTCACCCAAAAAGGGGAACGGGCAGACCTCGCCGAGCTGGCGTCGGTCCACAACAGCCTGCATGGCTTCCGGTTGATCTGGGAGCTGCAGGCAGCCCTCGAAGCGGCCGGTGTTGCGGTTCGCCAGGCTTCTGTCCAGGCGTTCTCTGCCAACGACCGGCGAATCGCCTCGGTCACCCTGGATAGCGGAGAGCGGCTGACCGGCGACGCCTTCGTGCTGGCGACCGGCCGGGCCATGGCGGGGGGGTTCCAGCGATCCGAGCCGTTCACGGAGACGCTTTTTGGGCTTCCCCTCTACCTCGATGGGATGCCGCTGGATCCCCTGCAGCGAGATTCCGCCACCCTGGTGAGCCGCAGCCTGGTGGACGACCATCCCTTGTTCCGAGTCGGCGTGGGTGTCAACCAGAGATTGCAGCCGCTGGATGTCGACTTAGGGGTGGCATTCGACAACCTCTTTTCCGCCGGCGGATTGCTAGCGGGAACCCACTTCGCCCTCGACGGCTCGGCATTCGGCGTGGCGCTGGTCACCGGGTTGCTGGCAGGTCGGACGGCGGTCGAAGCAGAGGTGACGCCATGGGTTTGAGGTCCTTTTTCCTCCTGGGTTTCCAGTTCTTCCTGCACCTTTTGCGCCGGATCTTCTTTCTGTATCGACCAGGGGGAGTAGCCCGATTCCTGGAAAACTACCGGGAAGACCACCTGTTCCCCTTCGAGGTCTCCGATCGCGAGCTGCTGCCGCTGTGGCAACGCTGCACCGCCTGCGGACTGTGCGAGGCCGTCTGCCCCCTGAAGGAGGGCTCGCCCATCGAACAGGGTCGCCTCTCTTACCTGGTCCTCGCCTCCTCCCTGTGGCGCGACACCTCCATCCGACGGTGGGCGGCAAAGGATGCCGAGATCCTGGCCTCCTGCTCCGACTGCGACCGGTGCGAGCAGATCTGCCCCGAGCGGATCCCGTTGCGGGCGCTGGCGCGATTGGTGGGCTCGCCCCCTCCGGCGGTGGGGGGGCAGAGCCTGTCCGAAGGCTAGGATCGCCCCCTCCGGCGCTGCGCGCCGGCCCCCTCCGGCGGCTGCGCCGCCACCTCCCCCTGGCTTCGCCTAGGGGGAGGAGAGCCCGGCCAGAGGCTAGGATCGCCCCCTCCGGCGGCTACGCCGCCACCTCCCCCGGACTCCGTCTCGGGGGAGGAGGGTTTCTTAGTAGTCGGCTTCGCTTTGCCGTTCGATCATATCCCTCCAGTAGGCCTTTCGCCGCCGGCTCGACAGTCGATCGGGGGGGCCGGGGGCGCCCGTGATCTCGCGGAGCATCCGGGTGGCGAGGTAGGCCAGCGGCTCCTCGGCCTCGGTGAGGTCGACCAACGGGTAGAGGGAATCGGGGTTGTGGAGGTCCTCGGCGAGCGGGTGTCCCGCCTGGGCGAAGCCGTCCCGGATCCAGGTTTCTCGAGGGAGGTCCCGGTTCTGTTGGTACCATTCCCGCCAGGCGTCGATCGCCCGCCGTCGTTGGTTGGCAGTGGCGCCACCCCAGTCGACCCGATCCTGTTTGGCCGTAGTGCGGGCCAGAACCGTGGCGGCCAGGATCCGGGTCTGCGGATCTCGGCTGCCCAGCGCATCGATGAGATTGGGGACGATGGCCGGTTCCTGGATGGGGAGAAGCGCCTGGGCTGCGACCCGGGAAGCGGGCGGTCGTCCAGGCAGCTCGGTGGGTTCCTCGTCTGCCAGCAGCTCGGCCAGCAGGTCGGCCGCCTCGGCGAAAGGAAGGGTGACGGCGGTCTGGAGGGCAGCGGCTCGCACCGTCGGATCGGAAGAGGTGTGGTACAGCGCGATGACCTCTCGGCCTACACCGGACGCGCGGAGCTGTCGACAAGCAGCCAGGATCGCCAGCTGGACCTCAGCGGGGCGATCCGGCAGTAGCGCGACCAGGGGTGAGATGGCGGAACGGCCATCGATCTGGACCAGAAAATCGATCAGCTGGATCTGACCCGGCGGTTCTTCCGCCGCCAGGCCGGAGAGGAGCTCTTCCACCCTCGCCTGGTGTCGTTCCTCGTACAGGCTGGCCCAGGGCCACCTGGGGGCGCTGTTCAGACAGCCCTCCAGGAGATCCTGCCGCGAGCAGTACAACCGGACATGAAAATGGTCATCGTGCGGGCTGGAGTCGCTCGGCTGGTGCATCACCTGTTGAGCCATGGCGATGAGCTCCTCCGGTTCCCCGATGGAACGGGCGTGGTCCAGCATGAGCTGGATCAGGGGTCGGCTGACGAAGATCCACTGCACCTGACCTTTTGACTCGACCAGTAGCGTTCTGACCAGGTACCAGTTTCTCTCGACATCGAAGAGCTGCGAGCCGGTCTGCCCTGAGGCGCCGAAACGGACCAGCCCGGTCGGGTTGAGCAGCCGGCCTCTCCGATCGCGGATGAAGAAGGCGAAGTCGATGTCGCGACCGCTGTTGTGGGAATGATGGCGCCGGATATCGCCTCCCTCCGGCAGGCTGGCGTCGCCGATCGCCAGCCGGGTTCCCTCGAACCGCTCGGCAAGCCGCCGCGCGGTCCGCTCCACCAGCTCCAGCATCTCGTCGGTCGCCCAGTGGGCGTTCCGCCTCACATGACTGCGCAACACGTAACAGGCTTCGCCATCCAGAGGCAGCGGCCGGCTGTTGACGAGGATGCCGCCAGAGACCGAACCGTAGGAACGCGATCCCTGGACCGGTCGCGCGGGATTCAGGATGTCGTGGTAGGGGATGTCGAACAGGGGTGGGGGCTCGATCGGTTCGAGGGTCCACGCCTCTGGCTCTTCGGTCTGGGCGACGGAATCCTGCCACCCGACCCCTATCGACTGGAGCTCTGCCAACAGCGACTCGGCATCGCAGGCCGGCTCATTGGCACCGCAGGACGGGGCGTGAGGGCACAGGATGGCACACAGGACTGCCAGCACCAACCGGACACCCCCGTCAGATGCACCATTTCGGGCGGCGATGCGCTCGCGGCACAGGGCAGCCCTTTTTTCCAGGTCTGTGCAGGTATCGGTTCTGTCCCGTTCCATCAGGACCATCTTAACCAAACAGGCCACGTCATCAAAGGATGGAGGAGGGATGAACCTTCACTCGCCCCCGCAGCCGGTGAACAGAAACGACAAGGAGGGCTGTCCCCCCGTCCATGCTTTCTGGTATGAATGAGGACCACCGTTGGGGGTGCAGGAGGGGAACATGTCCAGAGTCTGTTATCGGGTCTGCCAGGGTGTCCGGATCGAGCCGAAGGCGGAGGGAGGACATCGGATCGTGGTGCCCGGCAGCGATCGGGTCATCCAGCTCGATTCCTCGGCGGTTGCTCCTTTGCTGATGGTGGATGGATGGCGGAGCACGGACGAGATCCTGTTTCGTTTCGGGCTGTCTGGGGTCAGCATTCCCCAGCCGACGCTGGAGAACATCATCCGCAGCCTGGCATCGGTGGGGGTCTTGGAGGAGGTGGAGACCGAGTGGTTGGATCTGGAGATATTTCCCTGGCCGGAGCACCTGTGTGAGGGATGCGGCGCCTCCTGCCAGGGTCACTGGGTGGGACCGTTGCAGCCGGAGTTCATCGCCCGGACGCTGTCGCGGATGGAAGGGCTGCGCAAAAAGCACCCGCAGCTTGTGGGCAAGAAGCCGTTTGTCCGGGTCAGCCCGGAGGACAGCGCCCTGTACCTGAACTCCCAGAGCGGGCAGTGCTTGTTTCTGGACGATCGGATGGGCTGCATCCTGCACTCGGAGTTTGGAGCCGAGGGGAAGCCGACCATTTGCCAGAAGTTCCCGCATGTCCGGGTGGAGGATGGCCACTCGACCCGGTTGGGGGTTGGCGTGCAGTGTCTGAAGCACTTCAAGCAGGTGCTGGGCCGCCAGCCGGTGGCGTCCGAGCGTTGTTGGCGGGTGCAGAACGAGAAGCTGGACGGCCGGCTGTACCAGTATTTCCCTCCCCGCGAGCTGGTCGGGTCTCAGGATGACCTGTTGCAGACCGTGCTGGAGGCGGAGGATGGGGTCTTTGCCATGCTGCACCAGGTGGTGGGCAGCAAGCTCAGGCCCAGCCGGGCGGATGTTCCCCGCCGCCTGGAGAGCCAGGCCATGGATCAGCTGGCGCGGTTGGAGGCGGATCTGCGGGAGGACCCGATGGTGCGGTCGGTATCCACCTGTACCGGGGTGTATCCCGAGCGGCTGAGGGCACTGCGGGCGCTGGCCCGCAAGGACCCCTTCACCCAGCGGGTGCCATTGCCGGTCAAAAGTGCCGAGCCTGGCCGCACGACGGGGCGGGTGCTTGTCTTGAACGACGCTCTGGCGCGCTTCCTTTTTTTGCGGCAAACCCTGCTGTACTCCGACCTGGAACACGCCATGGCTTGCTTTGTGCTTGGCCTCTGGGTGGCGCTGCGGTTATGCCCCCCGGGGGAGGAAGGAGACGAGCAGTTCGGGGAGGTGCTGGCCACCTGGCATCGGGCGCTGCAGGGGCCCAGCGCTCGCCAGGCGCTGTTTGCCGAGCAGGGAGATGCGGTCCGGTTCTTGGGAACTTTTCTGCGCTTCTGGCGCGGGCGGTAAGCGGTTCAATTGGATTTGGTGGAGTCGTGATCGATCCGGACAAGATGCGCATCGAGGACCTGGAGGCGGCGATCCGCTACCACAACTGGCGGTACTGGATCGAGAACGCCCCCGAGATCTCGGACTACGAGTACGATCGGCTGGTAGAGAGCCTGAAACGGCGCCGACCTGACAGTCCCCTGTTGCTCGAGATCGGCCCGGCGGGAGTCGGGATCGTCCCCGAACGGGCAGGGGAGCCTGCCGAGAAGATCCAGCACAGTCGGCCCATGCTGTCGTTGGACAAGTGCTACACCGACGAGGAGCTGTTCAAGTGGTTCGACAAGTTCCAGGGTGATGCGGTGGCCTCACCCAAGGTGGACGGGGTAGCCGCCAGCATCCGCTACGATGATCGGGGGCGGTTGGAGCTGGCCGCCACCCGTGGCGATGGCCGGACAGGGGAGGTGATCACCGCCAACATTCAGCAGGTGGCCGGGGTTCCGCCCTCGGTTCCGGCCGGTCCGGTGGAGGTCCGCGGCGAGGTCTACATGCCGCTGTCGGTGTTTACCTCCCGGTTTGCACAGGAGTTTGCCAATCCTCGCAACCTGACGGCGGGTGCGCTCAAGCAGAAGGAGGCCCGCAAGACGGCCGACTACCAGGTGCGGTTCTTGGCCTACGATATCGATGTGCCCCCATCGGTATCCCTGGAGTCCGAGGTGGAGAAGTCTCAGCTTCTGGACAAGCTGGGCTTCACCCCGGTCGAGCAGCGGCAGGTGAGCTCCAGCGAGCTGACCGAAGCCCTCCACTATTTCCTGGCCCGCCGGGAGGCCTATGACTTCGAAACCGACGGAGTGGTGTACAAGGCCAACCTGGTCAAGGAGCACGAGCGGCTGGGTGCGACCTCCCATCATCCCCGCTATGCCATCGCCTACAAGTTCCAGGGCGACTCCGGGACCAGCATCCTGGAGGAGGTGGAATGGAGCGTCTCCCGGACGGGAGCCATCAACCCGGTGGGGGTGGTTCAACCGGTCGTCCTGTCGGGAGCCACGGTGACGCGAGCCACCCTGCATAACCTGGGTATCATGGCCAGGCTGGGAGGGGAGCAGGGGTTGACCCTGGGCTCGAAGGTCTTGATGATGCGACGGGGAGGCGTGATCCCCCACGTGGAGGAGGTGCTTGAACCGGGGGACAGGCCGGTGACCATCCCCGAGTTCTGCCCGACATGCGGCGGGCCCACCTATCGGGAGGAAGATGTCCTGTATGCCGAGCACACGCCGGGATGCAGCGGGACCCGCCTGGGAAGCCTGCAGCATTTCCTGCGGGTGATCGGCGCCAAGGGATTTGGTCCCAGGTTGCTCTCCCAGCTCATCGAACGGGAACTGGTGGACGAGCCGGCCGACCTGTTCCGGCTGACCGTTTCCGACCTGGTGAGCCTGGAACGGGTGGGGGGCAAGCTGGCCAACAAGCTGGTGGAGGACCTGGCCGGACGGCGGGAGATGCCGCTGGACCGCTTTCTGACCTCGCTGGGCATCGATGAGCTGGGAGGCCACGTTGCCAGCCTGCTGGCCGCAAGGTATACGATCATCGAGGCGTTGTTTTTGGCCACCGAGGAGGAGTTGACCGAGATCCATGGGGTCGGTTCGGCCATCGCGGGCAACGTGGTCCAGGCTTTCAGGGAGCGAGAGCCGTCGATACGGCGGTTGCTGGAGATCATCACCGTGACCGCGGAGGGTAGTCCACAGGAGCGGGCGGTGGGCGGTCCGCTGGAGGGTCGCGTGATCCTGTTCACCGGGGAGCTGGAGAGCATGGCGCGGGGTGAGGCGCAGAAGCTGGTCCGCGAGCTGGGGGGGGAGACCCCCGCTTCGGTGACGAAAAACCTGACCCACCTGGTCCTGGGGGATGCCGACCTGGTGCGGTTTCAGGCCGGCTGGCGTAGCAGCAAGCTGAAGAAGGTGGAGGAGCTCAACCGCAAAGGGGCCTCCATCGCGATATTGGGCGAATCGGAGTTTTTGAAGATGATCGGAAGGGCGCCATGACCATTGCGAGACACCTGTTGATCTCCGGGCTGGTGCAGGGGGTGTTCTACCGGGCTACCACTGCCAGGGAAGCCAACCAGTTGGGTCTGGACGGCTGGGTCCGCAACCTGCCGGACGGACGGGTGGAGGTCTGGGCACAGGGCGACCAGACGCTGGTGACCCACCTGGAACAATGGTGCCGTCAAGGCCCGACCATGGCGCGAGTGGAATCGGTGCAGGCCGAGTCCCCACAGCCGGATCCGCGGTTCGAAGGCCGCGGCTTTGTCGTACGAGTCGGATGAAGACCAAGATCCTCACAAGGCCCCGAAGAAGAGTGTCCCGCTTGGGCCAACGCCAGGACGAGGCCCACACCCGTTCCCTCTCTCCGCGGGAAACCCACGGTACCCGCGTGGTCTTCCATTTCACCTGTCAGCGGTGCGGCAAGGAGGACACTCTGCCCTTTGTGCCCAAGACCCGCGGCGAAATCCTCTGCCGAGAATGCGCAGAGGCGGTGTTCGGGAAGAACTGGGCCCACGGCCGCCCGGTGGAGGATCGCACCGAGTATCCTATCGTCTGCTCCCGCTGTGGCCGAGAGGGCAGCGTGCCCTTCAAGCCCAATCCGGAGGTCGCCGTCCTCTGCTCCGCCTGCTACAGGGGGGAGGAACAGCCCGACAAGGACCGCCTGGCCAGGATCAAGAAGGTGATTCGCTGATCGCGGCTAGCGCAGTTCGGAAGGGATGCAGACCCCCGAGGAGGAACCGGTGGGCGTCTCGCACCAGGCCGAATCGGGACAGTCGGAGTTGGTGTTGCAGCGCACGGAGCAGAAGCTGTCGCTGCCCTGGTAAATGACACACAGCTGGCTCTGGCAGTCCGGATTGAAGGGATCGACGCAGGTCGCATAGCTCTGGTTTCCCAGCTCGTCCTGGCTGGTCCCACAGTAGCGAGCCACCTCCGGGGATTGCGGGAAATCACAGGGGGAGTTGAAGTCGTCCGTACAGCCGCCCAACAGGCACACCAGCACCAGAGCCGACATGCTACCGAAGACCGACATCAGGGTTCTTGTCATGTCCCGAGCCTCATCGCGGTAAGATCCTGATCCAGGCGACTAGTATAGGCATTTGTCCCTCCAGCGTCGAGCGACTCGAAAAGGCGGGTTGTGATCAAGAAGCGTTGGGCAGGGTTGCATCCACTTCTTGCTGCCTTTGGCACCGAAGCCCTGATGGGATTCGGAGCTGATCGGTGCCAAACCTGCCCGGTGAGCTTGGGCTTGCCTCCGGTCAAACTGACCTCGATCGCATGGGTCTTGGGGTAGCGAACCTCTGCCATCTGGCGGTGCCAGATGACAGGCCCGACCGGGATGACAAAGTTCTCGACCAAACGCCCCGATTTTCCTAGACTATCCGGTGGAGAAAGCCCAAGGCGAATACCAGTGGCGAGTTTGGGGAGCGAATCCCACCCGCCGCACGACGCGGTGTGGGATCGGCCAACGCGCCGCGCGCCTACCTGGGGATCGCCCGATTCGCCCGTTTCGTCGAGCTCGACCAGACAGTCGGGTGGGCTGAGGTGTTCTTCCGGAAGAACCGACAGCAGGTCGGATTGTCATGTTGAAGTGGATATGGCTGGCAGCGGGGATCCTTCTCACGGCAAGCGAGCTGGCACTGCCGGGGATGGTCGTGATCTTCCTCGGAATTTCTGCTCTGCTGGTGGCGGGGGTGGTGTGGTCCGGTCTGATCGACAGTGCAGCCTGGTCGGTCGTCTGCTGGATGGGGCTTTCCATCCTGCTGGTGCTGGCATTGCGCAAGGCGGTGATGAAGTGGTTACCGCCGGAGGAGCGACACGACGACAGCGATGAAGAGCTGGATGCTTACGGACAGACCGCCCTGGTGATCGAGGAGTGCCATGAGGAGGATACCCAAGGCCGCATCCGCTTTCGGGGGACCACCTGGCCCGCCTCGACCACGGCCGGAACCATCGCGGCAGGGCAAACGGCCCGGTTGCTCTACCGCGACGACCTGGCCTGGATCGTCGAACCCCTCCAGGAACTGGATCCAACTGACCCGGACCGGTCACGGCCCGGGCTTGACCTTGACGAAGCCCCTGTCCATCGCCTCGATGGACGCAGGGAACCCAGGTGACCCTTATGATCGAGATCATCACCGTCGTGACCGCAGGCGTACTGGTACTGCTCTTCATCCTGTGGCGCACCCTTGTGGTCGTCCCCGAACGGGAAAACGCCATCAAGGAACGGCTCGGCAAGTACCGGCAGACCTTCGGCCCAGGCCTGCACTTCCTGATCCCCTTTGTCGATCGGATCGCCTACCGGCATGAGATGCGCGAGCAGGTGATCGACATCCCCAGCCAATCCTGCATCACCCGGGACAATATCCAGGTCGAGGTGGACGGGATCGTCTACCTCAAGGTGGTGAACGCCGGCAAGGCCAGCTATGGCATCGAGGACTACCGCAAGGCCAGCATCAACCTGGCTCAGACCACCATGCGCTCGGAGATCGGCAAGCTGACGCTGGATGAGACCTTCACCGAGCGGGAGCGGGTGAACGACAACATCGTCCGGGAGATCGACAAGGCCTCCGAGCCCTGGGGCATCAAGATGATCCGCTACGAGATCCGGAACATCACCCCCTCCCAGCGGGTCATCGATACCATGGAAAAACAGATGGAGGCGGAACGCCAGAAGCGAGCCGACATCACCCTCTCCAACGGAATGAAGGAGGCCCAGATCTACCTGTCGGAGGGCGAACGGCAGGAATCGATCAACCTCTCCGAGGGCGAACGGCAACGCCGCATCAACGAGGCCAACGGCCGAGCCGCTGAGATCCGGGCACTGGCTGAGGCCTCGGCGCAGGGGATCGCGCTGATCGCCGAAGCCACCCGACAGGAGAAAGGGGCGGAAGCGCTGGAAGCCGGACTGGTGGAGCTGTTCATCGAGGAGTTCGGCCGTATCGTAGCCAACGCCAACGTCTCGGTGCTACCGCTGCAACTGGCCCAGCTCAAGGGGCTTGTCGAGGGTCTCTACACGGTCGGCAAGACCGTCCCCAAGGTGAGCTGAGCACCATGTGCCTCACCACCCCCATGGCCGTGCCAGCCAACCATGACGAGCGATAAACCATGCTGATCTTCAATGTCACCGTATGGGTCATCCTGTTTCTGCTGGTCGCGATCCGGTTCGTCCGCTGTATTCGGCTGGTTCCTACCCAGAAGGAGTACATCGTGGAGCGGCTGGGTCGATACCATCGGACCCTGGGCGCCGGCTTCCACATCCTGGTTCCCTTCTTTGATCGGGTGGCCTTCATCCAGGACCTGAAAGAGGAGTCGATCGAGGTTCCGCCCCAGGAGTGCTTCACCAAGGACAACGTCAAGGTCGAGGTGGACGGCGTCATCTACATGAGCGTGGTGAACTCCAAGGCCGCCAGCTATGGGATCATCAACTACCGGTATGCCGCTGTGCAGCTAGCCCAGACCACCACCCGCTCGGTCATCGGTACGCTGGAGCTGGACCGGACCTTCGAGGAGCGCGACGCCATCAACTCGCGAGTGGTCAGTGTGCTCGGGGAGGTGAGTGACACCTGGGGCATCCGCGTGCATCGCTACGAGGTCAAGAACATCGTTCCACCCACCACGGTGCGCGACGCCATGGAACGACAGATGGCGGCAGAACGGGAGAGAAGAGCCATTCTGGCCAGGGCCGAAGGAGAAAAGCAGGCCCGCATCAACAAGTCGGAAGGGCGGATGGCAGAGATGATCAACCGCTCCGAGGGGGAACAGCAACGCCGCATCAACGAGGCCGAAGGACACGCCGAGGAGATCCTGACCGTAGCCCGGGCGACCGCCGAATCCATCACCAAGCTGGCAGGAGCCATCGCAGCCCCTGGCGGCCTGGACGCGACCCGGCTGCGTCTATGCCAGCAGTACCTGGAACGGCTTGGCAGTCTGGCCCGTGAAAGTACGGCTGTCCTGCTTCCCGCCGATCTCACACGGCTCGATACCCTGCTCGAGTCACTGGCATTCGGCAAGCTGGCCAATCGCATCTTCCCGGCAGTCTCGTCGCCCCCCCCCTCAGAGAGAGGCGAGCGACTCCAGCCACCCCTTGCCGCTGCTGCGGCTCCTTTTGCCAGTGGAACACCCGACCTGTCCCCCAAAGGCCCCGAGACAGAGCCACCGCCCGTGGTGGCTCAAGTGCTGGAGCCACAACTGACCAGCCCCCGGGCCTCGGGAGTACCACGCGTCGTTTCAGAGGTCCCGCTGGCTTTCGGGGCAAAGACGGCGGGACAACCTGCCCCCGCCGAGATCCTGGAACGAAGGTCCTTCGAACCGACGCCGGTCACTCAGCCCCCGATAGCACCGGCACCGACCGCCCCGCAGCCCGCGGTGACGGCCCCTGTCGTGCCACGGGCGCCGACCGCCCCGCAGCCCGCGGTGACGGCCCCTGTCGTGCCACGGGCACCGACCGCCCCGCAGCCCGCAGTGACGGCCCCTGTCGTGCCACGGGCACCGACCGCCCCGCAGCCCGCGGTGACGGCCCCGGTTGTGCCACGGGCACCGACCGCCCCGCAGCCCGCGGTGACG
>JAFGEP010000063.1 GCA_016931535.1 Bradymonadales bacterium | reverse complement strand
GCTGTTCACGCACCCTCCCCACAGCTCTTCTTCCGGCTCCAGCCGATTCGAGGAGGCCCGTGGGGTTCTTCGAGGATCAAGTCTGAGTCTACTCCCTGATGACCACCCAAGTATCCTCCCATCATCGATCCTGTGCTGTCCATCAATTCAGCTCTCGATGGCGGCTGGAAAGCACGTCGTCCCCAGGTTCGGTCTGGACCTGGCCATTTCGCCTTCGTGTGCTGACCTCTCTGATGAACTCAGTCAATGGTCTCCGACCAGTGTCGAGTCGGTTGCCTGCAGTTGGGGGTCGGGGGTCATCCCCATTCTCTTAGGTAGCAGCAGCCCGCGCTTGACGTAGGTATGCAGGATTAATGCAGCCAGGATACTGGCTGCCAGGTCGGCTGCCGGGTGTGCCGCCCACACCCCGTCGAGCCCCCAGACGAGCGGGAACAGGAGAAGAAAGGGAAGCAGGCAGATCAACTGCCTCGACAACGACAGGACGACGGCGACCCTGGCTCGCCCGATGGATTGGAAGAAGTTGGAGACCACGATCTGAAAGCCGACGACGGCAAATAGCGCAGCGTTGATGCGCATGCCATGGGCGGTGATCTCGATGAACGCCTGGTCGCGGGCGAATGCCCTCGAAATCTGGGCTGGAAATACCATGCAGGCCAGAAAACCCAGGACCGAGACCAGGGAGGCCCAGAAAATGGCTAGCTTGAGCGCCTGGAAGACACGGTCCATCTTCAGGGCGCCATAGTTGTACCCCACGATCGGCTGCATCCCCTGCGTGAATCCAAAGATGACCATCACGATCAGGGTCAACACCCCGTGAACGATGCCAAACGCTCCGATCGCCAGGTCGCCACCGTGCCGCCCGAGCTGCAGGTTCATGACGATGGTCACCAGGCTGGCTGAGATGTGGATGAAAAAGGGGGACATGCCGATAGCGAAAATGTCGCGGATGATCGTGCCCGACAAGCGGAAGCCGTACGCCTTGAAGCCGATGTACGACCTCTTGTTGCTGAAATGGGCCAGCACCCAGATCATCCCGACAAACTGCGCGATGACGGTGGCGAAGGCGGCCCCCTTGATTCCCCAGCCGAGCCCGAAGATGAAGATGGGCGTCAGCACGATGTTCACGGTCACCGTCATCAAGATGGAGACCATCGCCTTGGTCGGATGCCCGGAGGCCCGCATGATGTGGTTGAGCCCGAAGAAGATGTGGGTGATCACATTCCCCGCGAGAATGACGCGCATGTAGTCGCTGGCGTACGGCATGGTGTCGTCGCTGGCGCCGAACAGTCGCAGCAGCGGCTTCAGGAAGATGAGCGCGACCACGGTGAATGACAGGCCGATGATGAGGTTCAACAGAAAGGCATTCCCCAATGTATGAATGGCGTCTTCCCGCCGCTTTTCCCCCATCCGTATAGACACGATGGCGCAAGCGCCCGCGCCCACCAGGGTCCCTAGAGCGATCGCCAGGTTCATGATGGGGAAGGTGAGCGCCAGCCCGGAGATGGCCAGCGGCCCCACCCCGTTCCCGATGAACATCCGGTCGATGATGTTGTAGAGGGCGCTCGCAGTGGTCGCAACAATGGCTGGAAGAGAATAGCGAAAGAACAGCCTGGCGATCTTGCCTTCTTCCAGCTCTCGGGGGGAATGGCTCATCGGATGGATCGTTCGTGCCAGGACCCGTAGAAGACATCTCGGACCAGGGGAATCAGAAAGCGCTACCGACTCGGCCCCCGGTCGCCGATGAACTATATCACAACCAGAGTTTTCAAGATGAAACCATCGATCTGCAAATGCGGTCAGCCCGCGCGGGGTGAGCATCGGGCGGCGTTCAAGCCGGTCAGTCCACTCCACAAGGCGGATCCGCCTGGCGAATGCGCTCGAAGGCTTCTACCTCCCGGGTAAGACTGAAGATTGCCATGCTCGCCCGGCTCCCAGGGGACGCAGTGCACCCGATCCATCCACTCTGCGAGGACCCATCATGAGGCGAAACAGGCGCCTGTGGCGTGAGCAGCGATGGTACCCCTCGGCATCGATCGATGACTGGAGATGTGCCAGGGTTCGGGCGTCGGGATCAGACAGCCCCATCTCCGTCACAGTTCGTGGTCCACCTGGAAAGCCGCTCACTCGATCAACGGCTCGGGATACTCGGTCCTGACCAGATCGGCTTCGGGTTCCCATTCCGTGAGCATCCAGATGCCGCCGATCACGGCGGCCACACCAAGCGCGCCGATCACGTACCCGATCTCGTCAGGCCAGTCGCCCGGTGCGCCCTCGCCGATATCGTAGGCACCGAGCTGAGGGAGGCCGAACAACGCGATCCCCGTCAACCCCGCTTCCAGGATGAAGAAACCGCCGATGAACATCCCCCAATCGGTGTCATCGACCTCCCAGGTCTGGAGACCTCCGGCAGCTTCGAGCTCGAATTGTTCCATCAGGTACGAACCGCCGGCCGTCATGGCATAGGAGCCATTGGGGATGCGCATGATACAAGGGGATTCGCACAGCTCGCTGCGCTCGTAGCCCCTGAGGAAGGAGCGTTTGCGGTCGGTGATGAAGGAGACGGCGACCCCGTCGTCCCCCTCGATGACCACCACGGTATGGTCCGGTATGACGGCATCTTCGGGCTCTCCCGTCACGGGCATGGTGAGGGGAGCCGGACCGACTTGACCATGAATACAGGAGACAGCAAACAAAGCCAGCAGCACACAGATGCAGCACGAGGATTCAGTACCCTTGGACATGGGTGTGGCTCCTTCCGGCGATCGGCGTTCCCATCCGATCCGCGCCGTTGCCCCGCGAACAAGTACCCAGCTGCCGATCAGTATACCCCAACCAGCGTAAAGAATGCACGGTACCGGGGCGACGGCCTCTGGAATGGCTCGCGCGGATCTGGACTTATGGGGTCCGCCATCAGTTCGTTGAATGCGCCACTGGATTGCGTCATGATGAGGCCATGCCTCATCGAATGGTGCGTGACAAGCAGCAGATCGAGCGGTACTTGCGGGATGACACCCCCTTGCACGTCTACGAGCTGGGTGATCTCGACGACTTCTTCTGGCCTCACACCCTCTGGTACGGGCTGGATCGCGGCAGCCATCCGGCAGCGTTGGTGCTGCTCTACACGGGAATGGAGCTGCCGGCCTTGATGGCGTTGACGTCGGGCGACCAGACCTCCATGGAGGAGCTCCTTTCCGAGGTCATTCACCTGTTGCCGGACCGTTGTTACTGCCACCTCACACCGGGGCTGGAGCAGGTCGTGCAGTCCGTTTTCCGATTGGAGTCGCACGGCCGGCATGTGAAGATGACCTTGACCGATCCGGACCAGGTGAATTCCGAAGCCGTCAAAAATGCGGAGCGTTTGGGACGGGAGGACGAGGTGGAGTTGGTTGCTTTCTATCGCGAGTGCTATCCCGACAACTGGTTCGACCCCCGGATGCTGGACACCGGGAAGTACTTCGGCCTGAGAAGGGATAGCTGCATCGTGAGCGTGGCGGGGATACACGTGTACTCGCCAGCCTATCGGGTGGCCGCTCTGGGGAACATTACCACCTGGCCCGCTTTGCGCGGGCAGGGACTGGCCCGAACCGTCACAGCCAGCTTGTGCCGCGACCTCCTTGAGACCGTGGACTGCATCGGTCTGAACGTGAAAGCCGACAACGCGCCGGCCATTCGATGCTACGAACGCCTCGGGTTCACTGCCATCGGCGACTACGAAGAGTTCATGGCACTGAAGAAGGCATGTCTCTAAGGCGGGTCAGTGCTTGAGGGGGGCAGATGGTACTAACATTGCTTGTCCTTTCCAGAAAATGATCCAGAATCTAGCGCGGATGGGCCAAAATCTCAATTTTAGCTAGGTTCGAGTGTTGAGTACATCAATCGATGAATGTAAGATTTTTACTGTCAAGCGACCCGCCATTGCCGGACCAACCAGCGTGAAAACGCAGGGGAGGGTGCGTACCATGAAACCTCGCATAGACAGTGAAGAATCGGAGAGACTATACCTCGAGGGTCGGCGTTGCTTGAGAGGACGAACGCGGGAACAACTGCAGAAGAGCCTCGACTGCTTTCGACGGGCATGCGATCTCGATCCCTGTTCCGCTCGTCCCTTCTCTGGCCTGGCGGATGCCTACACGCTTCTGTATACCTACCACCTCATGCCGCTCGAGTTGGCCTGTCCGAACGCAAAGCAGGCCGCAAACCGAGCGCTGGAGCTTGATGACGGCTTGGCGGAAGCCCATGCTTCGGCTGGGCAGGTGAGGGTTATATTTGACAAAGACTGGGACGGGGCACAACGGGAGCTCGATGTCGCCCTGCAACTGGACCCGGATTGCGTTTCCGCTCGTCACTGGCACGCCGGACTGTTGGCGAGAACAGGGCGACTCAGCGAGGCCTTGAACGAAGTGGAGCATGCCCTTGAGCTGGACCCGACCCACACGGTGCTGCTGACCAGCGGGGCTCTCCTCAATGCTCGTCTCGGACGCTGGGACGAGGCACTTGGGGAGTTCGACAAGGCACTCGTGATCGACCCCACCAACGAGGCGATCCGGATCAACCTCGCCCTGGTCTTGACCCAGATCGGCGAGACGGACCGAGCTCTTGAGGTCATCCGTTCTGCCCAGGAACTGGCACCTCGATCGCTGTTTGTGCGCGGTGTCCACGCGACGATCTTGTACTATTCGCGGCAGTACGACCTCACCATCGAGCAGATGGAAGAAGCGGCCGAGTTGGTTTCTCATCTACCCCCGATGGCGCACGTGATTCTCGGCCTCGCCTATCTACAAAAGGAGAGCTACCAGAGGGCTTTTTCCCAATTCGATCTCGCCAGCCAGCACACCGGAGAGTACACCGACGAGACCGATTTGGCCCAGGTTGCCGCTTGCCTGCGGGCTATTACCCAAGCCAAAATGGGCGATTCCGACTACGCTCGAGAGGAGCTCCGGCGTATCGAGTCGCAACCGTCGGAGAAAGACCAAGAACCATGTTGGCTGGGGCTTCTGTGCTTCGCGGTGGGAAAGATCGACGACGGTTTCAAGTGGCTGGAAAAGGCGCAGCGGACTGGTGATATGTGGGTGCGATACCTCAAGGTGCATCCCCTTTTCGACCCGGTACGGTCTGAGCCACGGTTCACCGCCCTTCTCGAGAACATGGGCCTGCGCGAAGACGCACATCCCCCGGCAAAGGCTTGATCCGACGGGGCGATAAACATCGGCCAACCAGAGGCAAGACTGTCTGCCATCCACCGGGTGAGCCCGAGTTCGCCCATGTCGACCTCACCTTCGATCCGGCGAGGCTGGCCTTCACGTCGCGCCGGGGGAGTCGCAACCGATGGCGGAGATAAGAGTGAAGTACTTGTCCGAAGGACACCGTTCTTGCCTGAATCAGCATCTGC
>JAFGEP010000062.1 GCA_016931535.1 Bradymonadales bacterium | reverse complement strand
GGTGCGTTCATGTACTTTGCCACCCTGACCGAGGTGCCGATCCTCGAGGGGTTGATCCGTTCCGGCATGGGCAAGGGGCCAGCGCTGGCGCTGCTGCTCGCGGGACCCGCCTTGTCGCTGCCCAATATGCTCGTCATCCGCAGCGTGATGGGGAACAAGAAGACCCTGGTGTTCATCGTGTTGGTGATCGGCCTGTCGACCGTCGCGGGCATGGTCTATGGGGCATTGTTTTAGTGGAGTTGCCGAGGGGGACTCACGAAGGGGACCTCGCCTCGACAGGGAGTGAACGAATCAAGGCAGTCACATGGTTGAGCTGCATTAAATGACGGAGGAGAACGCTGATGAAGGTCAAGATCCTGGGCACGGGTTGCCCCAAGTGCAAGAAGCTGTATTCAGAGGCCGAGAAAGCGGTGGCCGCTTCGGGTATCAGTGCTCAGATCGAGAAGGTCGAGAAGATCGACGACATCATGAGCTACGGCGTGATGATGACCCCCGCCATCGTCATCGGTGAGGAGGTCAAGGCCAGCGGGCGCATTCCGTCGAACGCAGAAATCGTGTCCTGGCTGACGACGGCCGCAGCCAAGGAGTCTTCGTAAACGCCCCGAGGTCTGTTGGATGGAGACAGGGTCACCGGAGTTGGTCTTCGCCCTCGTACCCGGCTTTTCGACAAGGTCCAGAAGCTCCGACCGCAAGCCAGTGCCCTGGCGAGTCTGCTCTCATACTACTGAGTGCGCGAAGGAGAACGCATGCTCGATGCCCTAATGGCCAATGCCGGGGACTATATCCAGACCAATCCCTGGCTCGCCCTGGTGGCGGTCTTTGTCGGCGGAGTGCTCACCGCCAGCAATCCGTGCGTCCTGGCCATGATCCCCTTGATGATGAGCTTCGTTGCCGGCCGCAAGGAAGAAAAGCCCGGGGTACTCCGAGCATTCCTGTTCGCCCTGGTGTTCGTGCTCGGTCTCGCCATCACCTTTACCGTGATGGGCATGATCGCGGCACTCGCCGGTAGGATGTACGGCGAGGTGTCCAGCGTCTGGAACTGGATCGTCGCTATCGTGTGTGTGGTGATGGGGCTGCACCTGATGGAGGTGTTTACCATCCCGATCCCCTCTCTGGGTGGCAAGCTGCAGCCGAAAACACGAGGTTTGCTCGGCGCACTGGTGTTGGGCCTCCTTTTTGGTGTGGTCTCGGCACCCTGCGCGGCCCCCATCCTGGTCGTGCTGCTCACCTATCTCGCCGGTTCCGACTCATCGGTCACCTGGGGCGGGATCTTGTTGCTCGTGTATGCTCTGGGGCACAGCGTCATCATCTTGATCGCCGGCACGTCGATGGGGGCGGCGCGCGCGCTGATCGAGAACAAGAAGATGACCCGTACCCTCAACATCCTTCGCAAGGGTGCCGGCGCGATGATCATCCTGGTCGGTTTCTATTTTGTCTACAGGAGCTTGGCATGAAGATCGGCCGCCATACCCATCGCTTGGTGCTGGGTCTGCTGTGTGGTCTTGCGCTGATGACGTCGCTTTGAAACCTTTTTCCGTATGTGGTTTGTGTTCGTGACCGGATCATTGCCTGTCGGCATGACCTGCCCTATGATGCGCCGTCCGTTCTGGTAGCCCCATGCATGCGAAGAGAGACGCCGCGATGGTGTCTCCCCTGTCTCTCGGATCCCAGACTGGAGGGTGGTCCTCGATGGCCCGCGTACACCGTAACCCAGCTCTTGCCCTCATCGCTTCACTATTTCTGGCGTGCATATGCTCTGCTGCGCTGGCCCAGGACCAAATGGGACCCCACGGTCAACAGGACGGCACCGGACCACCCGTCGCGGTGGGCACCGGGCTGCCTTCGACCGAACCATCCGGCGAGGATGGGCCCGGGCAGCCCGCTGTCGAACCGGCCGCCTTGGAGGGTGTCGAGCAGCCCGTTGTTGATCTGGCCGTCGAGGAGGGCACCGGGCTGCCTTCGACCGAACCAGTCGGCGAGGAGGGGCCCGGGCAGCCTGCTGTCGGACCGGCCGCCTTGGAGGGTGTCGAGCAACCGACCTACCAGATCCACGACGTCCGCATCGGCATCCCGATCGCGCCGCCGATGCTGCAAATACAGCCCGACCAGCCCCTTGTTGTCGGAGAGATACGGCCTGTGGGGGGGGCTGTCGCCCTGGATGCACCCGATGACTACGGCGGCGCGATCGCCCTTCGCTGGGAGCGGTCGCCCGATGACCCCGAGCAGGGCGGCGCGGTCTCCGGCTACTGGATCAGCTACCAGGCCCGAGGCGAGGGATGTGCGCCCGACCAGGTCGCGCCTTCCGAGAGCGAGCCGGCTGCCCAAGCACCCCCTGGTGAGCCGGCCGCCACTGAGGAGCAGTGGCTCCTCTGGCAGGCTGTCGGCGCCGGTGAGACCAACCTCGACTTCGAGGAAGCCAAGCCTGGCTGTGACTATCGTTTCCAGGTGGAGGCGGTCTCCTACCAGGTCGACCTCGATGGCCCCACCCTGTTGGGTATCCCGCTCTCCCAGATCGTCCTTCGCAGCCCACCGGTGATGACCGAGTTCGCACGCGCCCAGGCCGATCTGCTCGCCGAGGATGACGGCCTCGATCCACGCCCCCCCGCCAGGGCCATCGCCCAGGACAAGGGATGGGATGCCGGAGGGGTGCTGCTCATCTCCTGGGACGCCTCTCCGGATGACGACTACCAGAGTGGCGACGGATTTCTGGGGTACGACCTGCTCGTCACCCAGGATCCGGAGGGGTTCTGGTCCCGGGCCACCCTGATCGGCGCCGGAGAACCTGGGGTGTATCGCCCCGACGCCGCCCCGGGAGAGCCCGCCTACAGCTACGAGTTGCAGGGGATCGACCTCCAGACACCCTACTACCTCCGGGTGGTGGCGATCAGCCAGCCCGGGCACAGCGCCTCGCCCGTCCTCGGCCCGGTGGTGCCCGAAGCCGCCTGGTTCGACGGGGAGCTGTTCTTCGTGGTCATCCTGGGACTGATCCTGTGCGCCCTGGTGCTCTACTACATCCTGATGGCCCGCCGCGGGAAAAAGGCCTTCATCCGCAAGATCGCCGGGCTGGAGGCCATCGACGAGGCCATCGGCCGCGCCACCGAGATGGGACGCCCCATCCTCTTCGTGCCCGGCATCTCCGACATGGACAACGTCCAGACCCTGGCTGGCCTCACCCTGCTGGGACACGTCTCCAAGACCATCGCCGAGTACGACACCAAGATCGACGTCCCCTGCTGCCGCTCCCTGGTCATGACCGCCGGCCGGGAGGTGGTCAAGCAGGCCTACCTGGAGGCGGGCCGGCCCGACGCCTTCGACGAGAACTGCGTCCACTACCTGACCGACGACCAGTTCGGCTACGTGGCCGGCGTCAACGGCATCTGCGTCCGGGACAAGCCGGCCACCTGCTTCTTCCAGGGCGGGTTCTACGCCGAGTCGCTCATCCTGGCCGAGACCGGCAACAGCATCGGCGCCATCCAGATCGCCGGAACCGCCATGACCGCCCAGCTCCCCTTCTTCGTGGCCGCCTGCGACTACACCCTGATCGGGGAGGAGCTCTTCGCGGCCAGCGCCTACCTCAGCGGAGATCCCAAGCAGCTGGGCAGCCTGAAGGGTCAGGACATGGGCAAGCTGTTAGCCATGGCCGTGGTAGGGCTGGGTACCCTGCTGGCTACCGGCGGCTCGGTGGCCGCTCGCTTCGGAGCGGGCAGCACGGCCGAGCGCTTCTTCGGCTGGGTGATGGAATGGTTGTATCGGGTTTTTGCATGAGCATCCCGGAACGCCCTGCCGCCTCTGGCAGCAGACGTCCGGTTGACGACACGACAAGACAGGTCACACGGATCGCGCCATGAAGAAACAGGTTCCTCTGATCATTACCTTTCTGGTCGGAATGGCGATGGTGGTATTCCGGTTCATTCCCCATTCCCCTTTCAACCGCCTGGACACCGAGCTGTCGGTGTTCTTCGATATCCTGGCCAACTTCGCCATCATCCTGGGGGCCGCCAACCTGTGCTACATCCACATCCTCAAGATCTCCAAGCGCAGGAAGGGGTGGGGGTTCAGCCTGGTGACCGTGGTGGGGTTCACCGCCATGGTGGTGGTCGGGCTGTTCAAGCTCCCGCTGGGATTGCGATCGGGCGCCGAGCTGGAGGATGCGCGGTTGTTCTACAACATGGGCTATGACTACCTGTTCCAGCCCCTCTCCTCGACCATGTTCTCCCTGCTGGCCTTCTTTGTCGCCTCGGCCTCCTACCGGGCATTCCGCGCCAAGAACCGGGAGGCGACCATGCTCTTGCTCTCCGCTTTCTTCATCCTGCTCGGCCGGACCCTGCTGGGGACCGCCTTGACGCAGATCCTGCCCGGCATCCTCGAGTTCTTTTTCGCCGCCATCGCCTTCTACCTGTGCTACGAGCAGGTGAAAGCCAAGCACTTGATCGCCGCTGGGGTCCTCGGGCTGGTGGGTGCCTTCATCGTGGGGATCGCCATACGCGGGTACGTCCTGGAGGATGCAGGCCACCTGACCATCCCCGCCCTGTTGAACTGGATCATGGTGTATCCCCAGCTTGCCGGTCAGCGCGCCCTGATGATCGGGATCTGCCTGGGGGTCATCTCCATGTCGCTGCGCATCATCCTCGGGTTGGAGCGATCCTACCTGGGTACCGAGGAGTAGGGGGAAACCATGGCCGTTCGTGATTTCTTCGAGAAGCTGTCATCCATCGATCGCCGCTGGATCTTCCTGCTCATCGCCCTGGCCGTCGTCATCCCTTCGGCCTTCGAGATCAAGTTCAAGGAGCTGCCCACCCCGGAGGTCCTCGCCATCTTCGACCGCATCGAGAACCTGCCCGAGCGCTCCAAGGTGCTCCTCTCCTTCGACTTCGACCCCCCCAGCGAGCCGGAGCTGCTGCCCATGGCCTTCGGCCTCATCCGCCACCTGGCCCTCAACAACCAGCGCATCTACATGATCGCGCTCTGGCCCATGGGACAGGCTGAGGCCCGAAAGGTGGTGGACCCCGTCTTCGGCTATGGCGCCGCCCGGATCTGCCAGCCCGGCGAGGAGCATGTGCCCACACCGGAGGCGACCGAGAATCCCGACCTGGCGGACTCGAACCAGGGCAGCTCTGCGGATGACGCTCCCTGCGTGACCCCCGAGTTCCCCGACTACGTCTACGGTACGGACTACGTGATGCTCGGCTACCAACCCGGCGGCGCCGGCGTCATCCGCGTCATCATCAACGACATCCGGGGGCTGTACACCGTCGACGCGGCCAACACGCCGGTCGATAGCCTCCCCATGATGCGCGAGGTCGTCAACCTCAGGGATATGGACCTCCTGCTGAACCTCAGCGCCGGCGATACCAACAAGTACTGGATCCAGTTCGGGGGCGATCCGACCGGTATCCCCGTCGCCGGAGGGGTCACCGCGGTCTCCGCTCCCTTGCTCTATCCCTACTACCCTCGCCAGATGTTCGGTATCCTGGGCGGACTCAAGGCGGCTGCCGAGTACGAGTCGCTGCTCATCGAACGCTACCAGGATGAGCAGTGCCATGCTGACCCCGTCTACCGCGAACAGAACGAGCACTGCCAGCGCCAGATCCCGATGGAGGCCCGGTTCCCCGCCATCGAGCGCATGGGTCCCCAGACCTTCGCCCACCTCGTCATCATCCTGTTCATCCTGATCGGCAACGCAGCCTTCTTCCTCACTCGAGGCCGCCGCCGCCTGGTTCAGCCCCGTGCTGAGGAACAATAGGGAGGCGCACATGAACGAGAAAACCCGCAAGATCGTCAACTATAGCGTCGTCGGCGCCATCGTCTTCTTCCTGATGGTCTGGACCATCTTCGGACCCATGGAGAGCCCCTTCTCCTCGGCCAAGATGCTGGGGACCTGGATCGCCGCCTTCCTCTCCCTGTGCATCCTCAGCTTCCTGTACCAGGACAACCCCTTCTACAAGTTCGCCGAGAGCCTGTTCATCGGCATCTCCGCCGGCTACTACCTGGTGTACGGCGTCTGGACCAGCCTGGTGGCCAACCTGCTGCGCCGGTTGTGGCCTGGTGCCGCCAACTTCCTCCTCCCCGACCTCGACGCCCAGCCCATCAGCACCGGAGGCTGGCTCTGGTACTTCCTCTCCCTGGTGCTGGGCATCATGCTGCTCTGGCGCCTGGTGCCTAAGGGTGGCTGGATCAGCCGCTGGCCCCTGGCGGTCATCGTCGGCTGGTCGGCCGGTACCAACCTCACCCAGTACCTGGTCTCCGACTTCACCAAGCAGATCCAGCCCTCCATGGTCCCGCTGATCGTCTTCCACGAGGGCGGCGGCATCGCCTGGATGGCCTCGCTGGACAACATCGTCCTGGTCGGAGGCCTCATCTGCGCGCTGCTCTACTTCTTCTTCTCGGTCGAGCACAAGGGCGCCATCGGAAAGGCGTCGCGTGTCGGCATCTGGGTCCTGATGATCACATTCGGTGCCGCCTTCGGTTACACCGTCATGGGCCGTGTGGCCTTGCTGGTCGGCCGCATGGAGTTCATCTTCACCGACTGGCTCCAGATGATCGCCCGGTAGGGGACCGTTCGTGTGGGATATATGTCGGCGCAGAGCCTGAGCTTTCCCCGAATCGTAGAGTGGACGCCGCGCTCCCCTCTCCCCCACCGGAGGGCGAGGGGAAAGCGAATAGGGACAGCGCACGTGAACTGGTGCACCAGGTGTTATCGGCAGGCCTTGAAGGAATCGGCGAGAATGAGGAAGGAAGGAGAGCCGTCAGGTAGCGGCTTGGGCATGGCGACCCGGATCCGGTGCCGATAGGCCACCAGCCGCTCGCTGATGGCGGCGGCGGCGTTGTCCTTCATGGTGGTCAGCTTTTCCAGGTCCAGGATCAGCCGGACCTTGGTTTGCTTCAAATACTCCGACAATCGCTCCGCGATCCGCTCGCCCTGCCAGGCCTCCAGCACTCCCTCCAGCCTCACCCGGAGGCGGTTTCTCCCCCCTTGCACCTGGACCACCACCGACAGCTGCTTGGGCACGCTGTACTCGGCGAGCTTCTCCTCCAGCCACCTGGGCATCAACCGTCTGGCCGGTACCCGGTAGCTCCTCCTGGTCAACGAGGGGTTCTGGAACAGGTGAAACCGGAGCGTTAAGGCGGTCCACAGGGCTGCGAATATCGCCAAAAGCGCCATCACCCGCTGCCCGACGGTAGGCCGCCCCAGCTCATCGACCACCCGGCGCTTCAACTGGGTGGTCGCCTGGCGGGTCTGTCGAGTCGGACCGAATAGCTCCCCGGGCAAAAAGGCGGGATAGACATTCTTCAGCTTCTCGCCGAACCGGGCCGCCCTCGCCCGCAACATCGGGTTGTCGGAATTCCGATGCTTCAAATAGCCGTTCAACATCGTCTCCGCCACCCGGTAGATCGACGGACCGAGCTCATGGAAGTCCCGCCTGAAGCAGTTCATCTGCGCTGACTCGATCTGCTCGCCGCTCATGTGCGGGTGCTTCAACAACGAGGTGAAACCACAGGCCACGTGCCAGTACTCGGCGCTGTTCTGGGCAAACCGCTCCCGCAGCAGGCCGTTGGCCACCACCCGGTCGTACAGCGGGGTGCCCGGGTTGGGGTTGTAGATCGTGATCTGGCTCAGGTCCGGTCTCAAAGAAACCAGGTGGTCCATCTCCTGCTCGATGATCTCGGGGGTCTGGTAGTCGAACCCCACGATCATCGAGGCCAAGATCGTGATCCCGTTCTCGTGCAGCTCCCGAAACAGGTCGGGAAGCGGTTTTCCCACGCGCTTGGCGTATCCCGCCCGTTCCCCCTCGAACCCGATCCAGACGCCGTCGATCCCCATCTCCAACAGCTCGCTCGGCTCGTACAGGCTCAGCGCCTTGACGCTGGCGAACACGAAGATCGACAGCGGAACGCCGCCCTCGAGGACCCTCTCCCGAAACTCCATCGCCCGTTGGCGGTTCAGCAGAAACTCCTCGTCCAGGACGGTGAACTCCGCCTGGGGGTCCACCTCGAGGTGCCGCTTGACCACCTCGTACACCTGCGAACCGGTTTCCAGTAGCTTGATGTGCTTACGTTTGAAAAAATGCGAGGTGCTGCAGAAATCACACCCGTTGGGACATCCCAGACCCGCCACGATGATGCCGGTGTAGGAGACGGTCTTCGAAAATACCTTCAGACGGCTACCCAGCATCGGGTGCTTGTGGCGAGCCAGCGGCTCCTGGCCCAACAGGTCGCGCATGAACGCCACCCCCTCCCCGCGGCAGATGTGATCGCCCCAGGGCTCCAACGCCTCGTCCGGCAGGACCGTCCCATAGCCCCCCAGCACGATCCGGCTCTGGGGAGAGTACCGCCGCACGAGCTCGGCGACCTCCTTCATGCGATGATAGGTGACCACGATGAAGGAGATGCCGACGTAGTCGTACCCCTTCTTCAGCTCTCGAATCAGCTCCCGCCTGGAAGGGTAGTGGAGAACCACCGTCGGGTTCTCCAGGTTCTCTGCGATGTAGTCCAGCGAGAACTGTTGGTGGACGGCACGCGGGCTGAACATGCCCTGGCTTCTCGTCACCTGGGCATGCAACAGCTCGTAGCCCACGCTCTGGGCGTCCCCATAGGGGGGGCCAAGGGGCCGCATCACACTGGTCAACAACAATCGGGGCTGGAGATCGGTCACTCATTCCTCCGAGGATCGGACCGCTGAGTGGGGTCCACAAAACCGTGACCCATAATTATACCTGGTTTCTCAGGAAATTGGCATCGAATTGGATGGCCTTGCGCGCCAAGGATGCGAGGGGAGGGGCATCGGATGCGAGCTTCGGCCCTGTCTGTCGATCTTGTGGCACCTGGCTCTCTGACCGATACTGCCGTCAGTTGTCAACAGCCGGCCAACTCGGCGCCGCAAGGGAGGATGAGGTCATGGCACCCACCCAGCAAGCCATGGAGCGCCTGGTGTCGGCGCTTCGCCTGGACACCCCGATCATCGCGTTGACCGATACCGCACCCGATGCTGTCTTTGAGCCGATGGTGCGCGGCCGAGGTCGCGCCTGTTGTTTTGCCTACTACCCGCGGTGGTGCCGGGGGGAGACGCTGGTGATCGAACGGTCGGATGCCGAGTTCTCATCGCCCGACCGCGGATGCCCCGGAATGCAGCGGGCGTTCGGTCTTGCCGGGGCCTATCCATCTTGGATGGCTCACTTCCTGACCGACGGCCAGAACGGCGCACCGCAGGGGGAAGGGCTCAAGGCCAGCCCCGAGCTGGCCCAGGAGTTTCTTGATCGAGTAGTTTCGCCCAAACCGCAGGGCGATCACCTGCTCGTCGGACCGTTGCACCTGGAGCACTGGCCGGCAGTGCGGGCCATCACCTTTTTCGCCGATCCGGATCGGCTCAGTGCCTTGATGACGCTTGCCACCTACTGGTCTTCCGACCCGGACGAGGTGATGGCCCCCTTCTCCTCGGGTTGTGGCCTGATGTGGCGAGAGATGCTCGGCGCTGGCCGCGATCGGGCAATCCTGGGCTGCACCGACATCGCCATGCGCAAGTACCTTCCGCCCGAGATCATGTGCCTGAGCGTCTCCCCCTGGCGGTTCGAGCGCATGGTCGACTACCCCGACGATGCCTTCCTGAACCGAAGCTGGTGGCGGGATCTCCTAAAAAGCCGGGAGCAGCGCAAAAAAACTGGCTGCTGAGTGCCAGTTCACAATCCATTCGCACCATCCGACGGGTTCCGATTGAGTTGTCCCCGCCTGTTGCTTAGAATAGCTCCGTCTCGACAACCGGCTCGCAGGATGCGCCGGTTCTCCTGATCATCCCGCTGAATGGAGGCTACCATGTCCGTTTGCCGCGTCTTGTTTCGGGTACTGCTTGGTGCTTGGCTTCTCGCACTGCCCGGATGCTCCGATGACGACCAGCCGCCAATCGACGGCGATCTCTCCGATTCGGAGGTGGCCGATCTCCAGCCGGATGTCGAAGAGCCCGACACACCCCCACCCGACGATTTCCGCATCCCTGGGCTGTCGGGAGAGGTCACCGTCATGGTGGACCAGTACGGTATCCCCCATGTTCAATGCCAGGAGCTGCTGGACTGCTACGCTGCGCAGGGGTATGTCATGGCCTCCAACCGTTTCTACCAGATGGATCTCCTGCGCCACCTGATCAGGGGCCGCCTCGCGCGGTTCATGGGGATCCTTGCCCTGGACAGCGATCGTACCATGCGTCCCTACATGTCCACCCCCCAGGGCCAACCGCTGGAGGAGTTGCTCTGGGAGCAGGCCGACAGCGACGTGAGGGATGTCCTTCAGGCCTTCGGCAGTGGAGTGAATGCCTGGCTGGCAGACCAACGGGCCGGTCTCAACGGGGCCACCCTCAGCGAGGAGTACAACTTCCCCTTGCTCGACGGCGCCAATATCCCGGACTGGGAGGTGCTCGACAGCATGGCCTGCGCCCTGTACATGCTCAACGACCTGTCCGACGACAGCGAGGTCGATATCTTGCGGGGTGAGGCCTTCGCCGCTCTCCCGCTCGACCTCGCCCTCGACCTGCTTCCCTTGAAGCCTGCCAGCGATAGCACCATCGTCGAGGCCTCCGACGGGCAGGTTCCCCTGCACCGGGCCATACCCACCCAACGGCTCCAGCAGGCCCACCAGCGGCTCCGCCAGGCACTGCCCGCCCTGAGGAAGGCACGCGCCGCCCTGGAACCACTCCACCTCTTCTCACTTGACGGCGACCATGGCTCCAACAACTGGGTGGTCGGATCCGATCTGACCTCGGGCGGCAACACCTTGCTCGCCAACGACCCCCACCTGGGCCTGGGCAATCCCCCCGCCCTTTTCCTCAACGCCATCCACGTCGCCGTCGGCACCCCCGACGAGATGAACCTGCTGGGCGCATCGCTTCCCGGTGCCCCCGGCATCCTCATCGGCACCAACGAACACATCACCTGGGGGGTGACCACCGCCTACTATGACCTGGCCGATGTCTATGTCGAGCAGCTCACCGGCACCGGCGGGGTCCTGTTCGAGGGCGGGGTGGTGGACCTGGTCACCGTCGACCACACCTTCCAGGTCCAGGATGACGAACCGGTGGTGGAAACCCTCACCTGGGTCCCACACCACGGCCCGCTGGTCGCCGTGGATGAAGAGACATCGACCGGTATCAGCGTTCGCTGGGTTGGCCACGGTGGGAGCACCGATCTGGCCGCCTTTCTGGACCTCAACCAGGCGACAACCGTGGCAGAGGCCGCTACTGCCCTGCAGGCCTCGACGGTGAACAACCAGTGCTTTGTCATCGCTGACACCGCGGGAACCATCGCCTGGTACGCTCGCGCCACATTGCCGGAACGCCCCTGGGCCTCGCAACAGCTGGGGCCATGGCTTCCACTCCCCGGTGACGGCAGCGCCGAGTGGGCCGGATGGCTGGACATGAACGACCTCCCCTCGCTGGTCGATCCCCCCGCCGGCTTCATCGCCACCGCCAACAACGCCATGACCGACGCTCTGCTGGACGGCGACCCCACCAATGACGGCTACCCGGTCCTACAGACCTTCATGGGCCCCGGATTCCGGCACCAGCGGATCGTCGAGCTGCTCGAGGAGGGAGGCGACCAGCACTCCGTCGAGACCATGCTGGCCATCCAGTCGGACACCCACTCCCTGCTGGGCGAACGGTTGGTCCCCTTCCTGTTCGATGCCACCGCGGCCAGCACTTCGGGACTGACCGACGGTGGCGCCGCTGTGGCGACGGCTCTGGAGAGCTGGGAGTCCACCTGCCCGACCGGCCTGGCCGACAGCGATCCCGAGGGCGCCCCGGTCGGGGATACCGCCATCGTCTCCGAGTCCGCGGGTTGCACCGCCTTCCACGTCACCCTGGTCAACCTGCTGGAGGCAGCCTTCGGCGACGAGCTGGCCCAGGCCGGCATCACCTCCAATCGTGTCACCACCAACTACCTGGTCCGAGCACTCCTCAACGCCCTCGAGCAACCGGAGTCGATGCAGAGCGGTGTGGCCCTGTGGGACGACCTCAGCACGACCGACCAGGTCGAAAATCGCGACCAGATCCTGGTCGCCGCCTTGAACCAGGCGGCCGAGTTCCTCACCACCACCCTGGGTGCGAGCGCAGAACACTGGCTGTGGGGACGCATCCACACCCTGACCCTGCGCAGCGACCTCTTCGACACGGCCGGAATGCCTCTCTTCAACTATGGACCATTCGCCAACGATGGTGGCATCTATACCGTGGATGTGGCCGAACCGGTCGGTACGGACGGCAACTACTTCTACCGACACGGAGCCGTCCTTCGCATGGTGACGGAGATCTCTGGCGAGGGGGTGGAGGTGCGGATGCAGTTCGCCGGGGGCAACGACCTTCACCGCTCCTCCGAGCTCTACAACAACCTTTTGCCCCGCTACCTGCGAAACGAGCCGGTCATTCTGGCTCTCGACCCCTCCGAGGTCGCCGAGCAGGCCGCCCGCACCTTCGCCATCCGGCCGGAGTGAGGACTGGCACCAGTCGGGATTCCCATCGGAACAGCTCCCCCTTACGCCCCAACGGAGGAGAGGGTGGAGGTGGAGGGTCCCGATGCGGAAGCGCAGTTGCAGTGTAAAATTATTATTAAGTTTCAATAGTTATCTATCTTTTGGGATCTACTACTTGCCCATATATGACCACGTATCTATATTTTTCACGTGTAGCTCTACTAGGGAGAATGTAGATGCGTCAGGTTGATCAAGAAAAGGGTAGTGGAACTGGAGTAGATAGCGTCAGTTCGACCGGGTCTGGTTCCGGAGCGCTCGACTGGAAGGTTCAGCTTCAGCGAGAGGTTTTAGGGCTGAGCTATACCGATCAGGCCACTGCTCTGACTCCCCCAGCTCCGACGATGCTGGTCCAGACATCCGGTGGAGCAGACCAGGCCTCTGCTGACAGCGTCAAGCGCTCTGCCGCCCAGGGCATCCAGGGGACAGGATCTCCCCTACCGTACCTGGATCGGATCCAGGCCGCTTTCGGTGGCCACGATCTGTCCGGTGTCCAGGCGCACGTTGGCGGTCCAGCCGCCGAGGCGACCAGGTCCATGGGAGCGACCGCCTACGCCACCGGCAACCACGTCGCCTTCCGGAGTGAACCGGACCTCCACACCGCCGCGCATGAGGCGGCCCACGTGGTTCAGCAGCGGTCCGGGGTCAACCTGGCTGGAGGGGTCGGCAGGGCAGGGGATCGGTACGAAAGGCAGGCGGATGCGGTTGCGGAGCGGGTGGTCCAGGGCAAGGGCGTCACCGAGCTGTTCGTGCAGAGGAAGGGTAGCCCTTTCGCCGACGCCATCCAGATGCTCAAGGACGGCATGGTGGTCCAGGAGGAAAAAGAGTCGAAGCAGAGCAAGGGGGCTGATGGGGGACTGGTCAACTTGCCCGTCAAGCACTCCCGGATGACACTGGGGCAACTCGAGCAGATACCGGACAGAGCCGGTCAAATGGAACCGGGAAGTGGCGATCTGGAGAAGCTCATCACGGCGCACTGCACCTACACGCCCCTACCGACCAGCCATTGTGACACACTGCTCGCTGATTGCGACAAGGACATGGAGATCACCAAGAGGGTGCTCAATTGGGCCAAGAAGGATGGAGATTCCAAGCGGGCGGCGAGGCTGGAAGCGAGGCTGGCGAAAGAGCAGGCAGGAAAGAAACTCATCTTGCAGGACAAGGTCGAGTTCGGAAAAATGAACGTGAGGCTGCTTCCTGTGGTCAGCTCGCTCGCACTCTTTGGTGAAAGCGGACGCTACATGCAGGGAGTCTTCGCGGGCCTCCAAGAACAGATCGGTCTGGATACCTTCGAGAACTGGTGTCAAAATCCCTTACCTCCTGCAGTAACCAAGAAGATAGACTCGGTACATACCAATGCCGGCTCCATGGGTACCACGGGATCACTCCAGAACAAGCTTGGCATGGGAGTGGACCTGGACAACAGCAAGGAGAAAAATACCAGCGAACCTACCCGGATCGCTCAAAAAATGGCGGGCTTGCACGCTCAAGCGCTTGGACTGACCGAACAGAGAAAGGCAGGCGCACTCCAGGTGCTGTCAGCTCTCCGCAGCGGAGACGTGGAGCTCTACCAGAAGCAGATAGACGACCTCCAGGCTGTGGTGAACGGATACGGCGTGTTTGTGGACGTCTGCAAGGGAGTGGTCGATATCTCCACAGGAAGCTGGTTCGGCGCCTTCGCAGATGCCATGAAAGGGGTAGTCGGCTGGTTTGGCAAGGAGGCTGCGGCAGTCGCCGAGGCAAAGAAGATTGCCGCAAAAAACAAGTCGATTAACAAGGCGATCGATGCTGGCTTCGCCCTCGAAGCTGGAGCCGAACTCCAGGCACAGGGCATCAGCCTCGAGGTTTCTGCCACAGCAGCCGATTATAGCGCGGCCATCAATCAAATACGCGAGGTGCGAAACAGCCGCCGGCAAGCCCTTGTCGATATCGGCTCCAAGGCGACCGGAGGGAAAGACAAAAACAGCGGAGACATCGCTGGACGCCTCATGCTGGTCGGGGCCGTGATGGAAGTGGTCACCATGGCCATCAATGTCAGAAGGACCATCGCCGACAACAAGGTTCAGCCGGAGGAGGTTCGTAAAACGTGGCAAGAGACTGAAAACCACCGAGCGAATAACCCGATCAGCAGCTTGTCCTACCCATACACCCCGCAGGAATGCAAAGAGCTGGCCAATGGGGTCATGGTCTGGTCCTGGACCCATCCCTCCGAAGATGCAGCCTTCCAGAAAATAATCGACTTCTCCGAAACGGCCACGCAGATAGCCAATGTCTTCATTAACAAGCTCAGACCATTTGCTGCCTACGCTCAGAGTGTTCTGCAAAAAACCCTACACAAATCCAAGCTGGAGTATTGACTCCTGCCCCGCTCCGCTTTCGTTTCCAGCTCGATAGTTCCAGAGCACCAGTCTCTTGACCGCTTCTGGCCAAACGAACTAGCTTTCATCCCCACGAAGGTCAATTTCGACCTCTGAAGACCAGGAGAGTTGGATCATGAAAACCATTCGGGTCGCCTTTCTGTGTGCCGTTGCATTGTCTCTGATGCTGGCTGTGTCCGGCTGCGGTAAGAAGGAGGTCACGGAAGAACAGCTCTGCGGGAAGTTCGTCCAGCTCATCCCGGACGAGGCGGGGGAATGCCACGAGTCGTACCAGAAGATCACCAGCGACTGCGCCGACCCTCAGGCAACGCTCCGCTGCATCATGGATGCAGAGACCATGGAGGAGTTCGAAGCCTGCGAGAGGTTCTGTGTCCCCTCCCAAGCCGGACAGTAGACCGGCAGTTTAATCTTGCTTTAATTTTCCATCGTACCTAGATTCGAAGCGGTCGGGATCGGCCAGTACCGGTCGAAGGGACCGGCTCACATGCCGAGTCTGCGCAACAGGACTGTACATCCATCCACCGAAGGGATCCTATGCTGAAAGAACGATCGCATACCAGGTTCGCGGCCCTGTTTTTCGCGCTGGTGTTTTGCTGCGTAGCTGGAACACCGGCCTGTAGCGAGAATGAAGCGGTGGGTGAGACAGGGCCGGTAGAGCCCTGCGGCAACGGCCGGATCGACACACCAGAGGTCTGCGACGACGGCGAGCTCAACGGCCAGTACGGCCACTGCAACGCCGACTGCAGCGGTTACGGCCCCCGCTGCGGGGACGGCGTCGTCGACCAACCCCACGAGCTCTGCGACGATGGCGAGCTCAACGGCCAGTACGACCGTTGCGGTACCGACTGCACCGGCCCTGGTCCCCATTGCGGGGACGGCATTATGCAGCTTCCGGAGTTTTGCGACGACGGCCAGCTCAACGGCCAGTATGGCCAGTACGGCTACTGCACCGTGGACTGCGCCGCCATCGGCCCCCGCTGCGGCGATGGCACCGTGGACGAACCCGACGAGGCCTGCGACGAGGGAGGGCTGAACGGCCGTTACGACCACTGCAACGAGAGCTGTACCGGCGAGGGGCCCCGTTGTGGCGACGGGACTGTGGACGAGGACCACGAGGAGTGCGACGACGGCCAGCTCAGCGGCCAGTACGGCTACTGCAGAACCGACTGCAGCGGCCTCGGTCCCCATTGCGGCGACGGGACCCTGGACGAGGACCACGAGGCCTGTGACGACGGCACCCTCAACGGTCTGTACAACTACTGTGCGACCGATTGCCAGGGGCCGGCCTCCCATTGCGGTGATGGAATCGTGGACGAACCCCAGGAGATCTGCGACGACGGCGAGCTCAACGGCCAGTATGGCTACTGCAACACCGGCTGCTACTACCCTGTGTTTCCGTTTCCAGCACGACCGGTCGGGGTCTCCGACGAGTGGCTGGACGATCCGCCGGCTTGTGAGACCGACGACTGGTTCGTGAAGTACCTCCACTACCGCCGCCGCCTTCGCGGAAATGGTACGGCGGACTGGCCCGGCTTCCTGTCGGTGGGGCCCGATGCGGGCGAGAGCATCCCTGCCACCTACCACAATCCCACCACCAACTGCTCCAACGACTGGTGGATCCAGGTGGATGCCGGTTGTACCTGGGAGTACCCCGAGGATGCCGATGGCAGTCTCGCCTGGGGCGACGCCACCGTCTGGCTGGGCGAGTACATCGCGGTGCTGGCCACCGAGTACGCTGTCTTTACCCGTCTCGGTCTGGATACGACCCAGACCTTGGATGACCTCTACTACGCGCTGAACGCCTTCAACCGGGTCGACGAGGCTGCCGAGGAGTGGTACGGCGTGCCTCCCGCCCGCGACGGCTTCTTCTTGCGGGACGACGTCCCCCCCGACTTCATGTGGGATGAGGACGCCGGGCGGTACCGGTTCCCCCGGGATGACGACGGGCTGCTCGGATACGGCTGCCACACCTCCGTGCTCTCCTGCCAGCCGCCCGAGCTCGACGGGGGCGACTACGTCAGCCAGGACCAGGTCATCGGCCTGATCTTCGGCCTCAACTTCGTGGTTCGGCTGGTACCGGACGGCATCGTCCTCGAGGGCATGGACCTGCGCCAGGAGGCCAGGGCCATCGTGCATCGCATGGTCTGGCATCTGAGGGACAACAGCTGGCGTGTCACCGCGCCCAATGGCGACCATCCGCCGGATGCCTGGGGTGGCAACGCCCACGGCTTCAGCGATCAGTTCGCCGTGGCAGCCAATATCATCTGTGGCAGCGATTTCGGGGTCGAAGACTACCGGGATGCGATCAGCAACACCATCGGAGTGGCCACCTTCGAGGCCCTGGAGCTCCAGGTCGCCTGGGAGGCGACCCACAACTACAACCGCACCCACGCCTTCCGCCTGGTCACCGTCACCGGC
>JAFGEP010000061.1 GCA_016931535.1 Bradymonadales bacterium | reverse complement strand
GGGCCCCACCGGCCGATATCCCGGCTCGCATCCCTCCATGCAGGTGCCGCCGATCTGCTGGCAGCTCTCGGCTGCCACCGAGCTCGGGGTGGTAGTCGGGATCTCGGGGACACAGCAGACGGAGTCGAAGCAGTCGTAGGGCCCCACCGGCCGATATCCCGGCTCGCATCCCTCCATGCAGGTGCCGCCGATCTGCTGGCAGCTCTCCTTTGCCCCGGCGGTGCCGCTCGTCAAAGCCAGCATGACCGCACAAATGGCCGCGATTTTCATGCAACTCCTCCCTTCTCCAGGTCGAACCCATCCTGCTGGTACAACCGCTCCCCTCCTTTGAGGCCTTGACCAATTCGACTAT
This sequence comes from Bradymonadales bacterium, assembly GCA_016931535.1. GTDB lineage: Bacteria > Myxococcota_A > Bradymonadia > JAFGEP01 > JAFGEP01 > JAFGEP01. The sequence continues at coordinate 49,338 of JAFGEP010000061.1, read as the reverse complement.
ACTTCCGTCTGGCTGTCCAGCCGGTCGCCTCGAATTTGACGGAGCGAGCCTTGCATACCAGGACCCCCTTTTCGCCCACTATCTCGACTGATCGGCTGGTTCTCCTCGACAGCTCGCCATTTCGCGGAACGTTGGCTCTGTTTTGGCCATTGGTGGTTGGTTTGACCGTGACAGTCCTCCTGGCAACGGGATGCTCCCGCGAACGGCCACCTCATCACCTCATCGGATACGAGTTCGATGCGGTCTGTCGGGCCCTCCAGGTCTGTGCCGACGGGGAGACCGTGCCCGGCATCGATGTCTCCAAGTGGCAGGGCGCCATCGACTGGACGGCGGTGCAGGAATCCGGCGTCGTCTTTGCCTTCATCCGGGTCTCGCACGGGACCAACATCCTGGACGAGTACTTCGTCGCCAACTGGAACCAGGCGGCAGCGGTCGGCATCCTGCGCGGTGCCTACCAGTACTTCAGCCCGACCCAGGACCCCATCGAGCAGGCCGATCTCCTGCTCGATTACCTGGAGACTCACGGGGCGGGCGAGCTTCCGCCGGTGATCGACGTCGAGGAGACAGGCGGTCAGAGCGCCGCCACCATCGCCGACCGGGTAGGGCAGTGGCTTGAGCACGTGGAAGCGGCGCTGGGGGTTCGGCCCATCATCTACACCGGCCCCTACTTCTGGAACACCTCGGTCCAGAGCAACGCCTTTTCCGGCTACCCGCTTTGGGTCGCCAACTGGGGGGTGGACTGCCCCAACCTTCCCACCGCCTGGAGCGACTGGGTATTCTGGCAGACCAGCGCGACCGGTCGGATCGACGGGATATCGGGTGATGTCGACACAGACGTCTTCAACGGCGACATCGATGCCCTGCTGGCCTTCGCCAGCGATCCGGAGTGCCGGGGGGATGAGTCTCCGGGGACTTGCGTGGGTGACCTGCTGAGAACCTGCAGTGACGAAGGCTGGATCGTCTTCGTGGACTGCACCGAAAACGGTCAGGTCTGCAGTATGGCCGGGGGTGCCGCCCGCTGCGTCGATCCGGAGTGCGCCCAGGATCCCGATGGGGGGGCGGAGGCCGGATTCTGCCTGGATGAGGAGCGCCTGGGCCAGTGCTCTGGCGGGATCCTCGAGGTGATCGATTGTGCGGCCCTTGGCCAGATCTGCCAGACCGATGAGCTCGGGGGCCGCTGTGCCCCGGCTCAGCCGATCGAGCCACCCGATGACCAGGGAGATGCCCCTCCCGACACCGGAGCACCGGACATGGGTGGAGGCGACCTTCTCCCGGAGGAGCCATTGTCCCCGGTCGGTCAGGAGTTCGGTCGCTTCGTCCAGGTGGGCGAGTCGGGGCTCGGCGCGGAAGGTTGCCAGGTGGTTGGCCCTGGTCGGGAGAGACCTGCGGCTATCTGGTGGTGGCTGGGCATCCTGTTGATCCTTGTTCGCCGATGGTCGTGGCCGGAGAACCGGTCAATAGACCGCTCCCACCGATAGGGAGAGGTCGGGGCCGAGCTGTGGCAGTCTACCAGCTACACCTTTTCCGAGCCGCCGGATCAGGGAGCACCAGGCGCAAGTGCCGGCTGTTAGCCGGGCAAGGGGAGGATTTTGGCCATTCTTCGGTCATTGACAGTGCCCCTTTCCATAACTAAGTAATAACATGCTGAACTTGGAACTGATCGACTCCAGTGCCTCTTGGAATCAGCGGGGAGTATGCAGATGTACCAGCTTCCTTCGAAGCGTTCGGAAGAGGAGAAGAAGCAGCCGGAGCCTTTGCTGAAAGAGCAGGTTCGGGCAGAGATCGCCGGTGAAGCTTCCCGCCTGGCCCAGAGCCAGGAGGTGCGTGGCCAGCTGGGAGCCCAACACGACCAGTCCGCACCGGCTTCTCCTGAAGGTTCCCAGGTGCAGATGTATCTCAGCCCGGCGGCGCTGCAGGCCAAGGAGCTGCGTTCCGCCGGCTACGCCTCCCAGGTGCAGCAACGTGCTCAGGAAGGCGTGTCGGGTGGCGGTGGCCCGCTGCCCTATCGGGAGCGCATCGAGCAAGCTTTCGGTGGCGCCTCGCTCGAGGGGGTCCAGGCCTTCACCGGCGGAGGTGCGCAGCAGGCCTGCCAGACCATCGGGGCCAAGGCCTACACGACCGGCGAGCGGATCGCGTTCTCGGGCACGCCCGACCTCCATACTACCGCCCACGAGGCAGCCCACGTGATGCAGCAGCGGGTCGGGGTCGCACTGCCACAGGGTATCGGCACCGAGGGCGACAGCTACGAGCGACAGGCCGACGCCGCGGCCAACGCGGTGGCACAGGGGCGATCGGCAGCCCACATCCTAACGCCCGCAGGTCAACAGGCCGCCCAGACCGGCCCCGTGCAGGCCGAAAACGAGGACCAGGACCCGCTGGCCGGCCTGCCGGCGCTCAGCAAGTCCCAACTGGCAGCGGCCAAGTACTACAACGAGTCCAAGTATCCCCCCGAGGGGATCCAGCAGGTCAATGCCTTCCTCAAGGCCTCCAACCCCTCCTCCAACAAGGTGGATGACGAGTTCTGCCGGCGCCTGGCCGGCTTCCAGCAGAGCTTCGAGAAGGCCACCGGCAAGCTGACCTGCAAGACACTCCAGGCCATCGTCGATACCGGCCTGGATTTCAACATGATCCGCCAGTCGCAGCTCCCCAAGGCCCGGGAGAAGAACCTGTTGCTCCCCCTCCCCCTGTTCTACCGCATCGAGGAGGCGCTGGGACTCCCCAAGGACGGCCGCGTGACCGACCGCTTCATCCACAAGGTCGGCGTCTTCCAGCGGATCGACACCCCTTACGTGGCCGACGGTTGGATCAGCGCCAACGGATCGACCGTCAAGTGTTTGGTCCAGAAGCGCGGTCTCTCCCTGGAAGGCCTGGGTAAAGGGCAGTATGCCGACTACCGGGCCATGCTCTCCGATGGCGTATTCGACCTCACCATCGGCGCCGGCTACGACGAAAACGGCCTGGACGCGGGCGGCTGGACCTGGGACGGAACCCACATCTACCCGGGAGAGGTCAAGCAGCTGGAAAGCGGGGTCCTGGGACTGGGCTTCAAGGCGGTCTCCCAGGCCGAGCTGCAAAAGACGGTCAACGATGCCGGCATCAAGCGCAACATCTATCCCGGCATGAAGTACTTCATCAAGAAGGACCACTTCGAGTACGCCGGTCGCAAGGTCCACGCCACCTTGACCTACATCCCCTCCCGCCAGGGCAGCGGCAAGGCCCGCGCAGGCGCCTTCATGCGAGGGCTTCAAGAGAGCGACGCCGCCATCTACTTCGGACATGGACGCTATCAGACCGGCCCCGACTTCGACCAGAACTTCACCATCCAGCTCCAGAACAACACCGGTGGCTGGGATAGCTTCCCCGACTACAGCGATGTCAACGACAAGTTCAAGGAGCAGCTCAACCCCAACAAGCGAAATACCCCCGCGGCCAAGGATTTCCGCGACAAGTACGGCCCCTTCACCGGCTCCACCCCCCTGGCCATGCTCCAGAACCTCAAGTCCGCCGGCCGCTTCAAGCTCATCACCAGCAACGACGGCAACCTGGTGATCAACCCCCGACAAAACGCCAGCGGCGAGTTCGGCCTGTGGCTCATCAGCCAGGCGCTCAACGACGCCCAGAAGGGCGCCGAAAAGGAGCTGATCAGCCCCAAGAACATCAAGCCCGATCGCTATCGGCTGTGGGTCTTTTCCGGCTGCAACACCGTCGGCTACGTCAACGGCATCCGCAAGTACGCCAAGGCCACCGGTGGCGAGGCCTTCACCACCGACAACCTCGACCTGTTGGTCACCAAGGACGAAACTTGGGTCGTCCTGGGTGCCGAACACGCTCTCTCCTTTTTGGCCGGCATGATGGGCATGGAATCGGTGGCCCAGATCCAGAAGCGGTTCGAGGCCGACAAGGACGCCCTCGATCCCCACAAGCTCAAGGAGAAGAAGGGGATCCTGGCCGGGCAGGGCTTTGGCGGCAACCCCACCCTGTAAAAAGAGTCTCCAACCCGGAGTCGGCTCGTCGGTGAGTCTGCCGAACGCTTCCCACTGTCAGCTTTGAGGCTCTTGGGAATGGTCCCCCTCGCACGCCTTCGGCGAGATCAACCGTCCGATTCGTGAGAATGGTCCCCCTCGTCCGCCGCAGGCGGGAGAGAGGGCAAAGGTGAGGGCAACGCTGGGGACGGTGCTCCGGCGACCGCATCCTGCGCACTACCGGCTTTCCCCTTGTGCTTCTGGAAGAGCACCAGCAACCCGGGCAACAGCAAGAACACCGACACCAGCGCTGACAGGATGCCGACGATGGCCAGCTGCCCGATGGAGCGGATGCCCATGTGCCGCTGGAACAACAGACCGGCAAAGCCGCCGATGGTGGTCAGCGAGGAGGCGGCGATGGCCACGCCGGTGGTCGTCATCACCCGGTTGAGGCTGGCCCCCTTCAGCTCGGCGTTCCGGTGGTACAGGTAGATCGCTCCATCGATGCTCACCCCCAACACGGCCGGGATGACGATCATGTTGTACATCCCGAGCTTGGACCCGGTGGCGACCATCAACCCCAGGGTGAGCAAAAAGGCGCCTCCCATAGCCGCCAGGCACAACAGGGTGCCCCGCAACGTGCGGAGGAGCAACACCATGACCAGGCACAGCACGATCACCACCAGCAACCCCATCCGCGCCCCGTCTGCCTGGACCGTCCAGATCACGTCGGAGGTGATGAAGGTGGCGTCCGCCAGGTGAACCTCTCCCGAGGGCACCTGCAGCAGGGCGAAACGTTTCTGGTACTCGGTCACCTCGAGCACGTTCCACTCCTGCAGCTGCCGGAAGACCAGCCCGATGCGGCCCATGGAGCCGTCCCGCTCGGTCAGCGTCCGGATGGCCCATTCGGGGACGTCGTCCAGGGTGAAGGGGGTTACCCGGACCATCCTTCTCAGCACGTCGACGAAATCGCGCGCCTCGCCGGTGAGGCGGTTGAGGGCCCGTTTCGGCTCGGTCGGGCACTGCTGCATCTCGGGAGGGTCGAGGCGGTTGGAGCGGTTGATCTCCCGGGCGATGGCACAGATCGCCTCCATCCGCTGCTCCTGGTCGTCGGGGACATAGGTCTCGATGGTCAGAAACCCCTTCAACAGCGGGTCGGGACCTCCCTGGGCCACGATGCAGGTCTCTCCGGCGGCCAGGCTAGCAGGCTCGTCCAGGGGGATGAACCTGGACGGCGGGCAGACCAGGCCCATAGCGCCATCGGCATCGGGTGTGGCCGTGCAGGCCAGGCCGACCCGCCGGGAGATCCCGTCGCCCACCTCGACCGTCTCTCCGTTCTCGCATTCGAAGACGGTCTTGGCGCTGAACCGCTCGCGCAAGAGCTGGTGCACCTCGCGCATCTGGGCCTGGTCGCGACCCAGGATGATGGAGGGAGAGGTGGAGCGGCCGCGACCGACCGCCTGTCCGTACCGGATCCCCGCTCGGGAGGAAGGCCCGCGCAGGTTCCTGAAGTCGTACTCGAACTCGGCCTTGGGCGCGAGCGAGGCAGAGATGCCCAGTAGCAGCCCGACGGCCACCAGGGGAGCCAGCCAGGCCCGGTTGTTCCCCTCCCGGACCACCGCCAGCGCTCCACCCAGTCCCACCGCCGCCGTGGCGAGCAGAAACAGCCACATCCCCCCTTCGCGCTGGGGTCCCGGAAGGATGCTGTCCAGGACCATCCACAACGCGATCCCCATAAAACCCAGAAAAAGCGAGGCGATCGCCCAGAAGTGCCTCCCCTTCTGCCCCTCGATCACCCAGAGGATCAGGCCACCGATCAACGCAGGCAGCAACACCACCGCCATCTCGATGCTTCCGCCGTAGGTGCCCCATAACGGCCCCTCCACGAAGGAGGCGCTCGCCTTGGAGGACCAGGGGAGAAACAGGGTGACCACTAGCGCCGCCACCACCAGCAACGCCACCACCCGCAAGAGCGGCATGATCCCCTTGGTCCCCAGGTAGGCCGCGGTCACCGCCAGGGCCAGAGACGCCAGGAAAAGCCAGTACCCGATCGAGTGACCGGCACCGGTCAGCTCGTGGCCCGACATCGCCCACCCCGCCGCGGCCAGCACGCTGAAGACCAGGGTGATGGCGGTCAGCCAGCCGGCTCGAAAGCAGGTGTTGAGCAGCGCACCCAGCCCCGTGAGCAAGGCGGGGGAAAGATACAAAAGCAAGCGGAGATGCCGGCCGCTATCTGGACCTAGCGGGATGAACGCCGCTTCCGTCTCCGGGTCGATGGCCCAGGGAAGAAAGGCCGCCGCTACCATTCCGATCAAGGCCAGCCCGGCGAACACCCGGATCGGACGGGTCGCCACCCTTGGATCCTCGGCGGTTGCCACCTGCCGCTTCAACGGCATGATCCTCTCGGCGGCAAATACCATGGGCGGGATCATCAGGTAACAGGCGATCACGCACAGGCCGATCCCGTAGGAGGCGATCACGCCGAACTCGATGAACCCCTGGAAATGAGAGAACAGCAGGGTGCAAAAGCCGCCGATGGTGGTGAGCGCCGCCGCTATCGAGGCCGGCAGCATCCGGCTCAGCCCCTCGGTCAACGCCTCCTCCCAGCTAAGCCCTTCCTTGAACCCCTCCATCGCCCGCCCGTACAGGTGGATCCCGTAGTCGATCCCCATCCCGATCAGCACCGATCCCACGAACATGGTGTACAGGTTCAGCACCTTGTAGGTCAGCGCGGTGAGCCCCATGGTCCAGGTGATGCCCATCGCCAACGGAACCAATACGACAAGCAGGCTCCTGGCGTTGCGGAAGAACAGGAACATGACCATCACGACCAGGAAGATGGAGGCGATCAGCGCCGAGGTCGAGTCGTTGACCGCCTCCCTGGCCTCGTTGGCGCTCTGATAGGCCCCCACCACCTCGGCCCGCATCGAAGGGTGGTAGCGGGTCGGATCCAGCTCGGCGATCAACCCCCGCCCCTGAGCTTCCATCCGGTTGGCGAACTGGACGTCGGTGCTGGGCTGGTCGAGCTGGACGTACAGGACCGCGATCCGGCCATTCTCGCTGATGATGTAGTGCTTCAGCTCCTCCGGGAGGGTGTCCTCCTCTTCGGGCGTGCAGGTGGGAAAGCCCCCCGCGGTCGTGGATTGGACGGTTGTCGGCGCCTGGTCCGAGGTGCCCTCCGGCTCGACCGGCCGTGCGGCTTCCCCCGTAGCCTGGTCCTGCGGGCCTCCGTCATCTGGAGAGGCGACAGCGCTCTCCTCGGCGTCCTCCGCCATCTCTTCGGTGGTGTTCTCGAACAGGGTCTCGAAATCTCCGAAGAACTCCTGGGGGAGCCCCAGCTCCCGCAGCAGATCCTTGCCGACCCAGGTCTCCAGGCTCCAGTCGACCGGCTCGTCCGTGCAGACATCCCCCACCTCCACGAACGCCGGGTTCACCCGTTGCAGCTCGCAGCGCAGCGCTTCGCTTAGCTGGTCTCGGAACTCCCACAACCGCTGGGTCGGAAGGTAGAGCAGGGCGTGGTCCCGGAAGAAGGAGGGGTCCTCGTCGGTCTGTACCCAGATCACCTCGGGCCAATCCGCCTCGATCCGCCGGGTCAGATCCTCGATGAAGGCCACGTTGGCGCGGGCACAGGGGGACTCCACCGCGATGGTGTACAGGTCGCTGCTGCCGCGGCGCGCTTCCATCTCGTCCAACGCCTGGACCGAAGCCGTGTTCTGGGGCAGCAGCTTCTTGAGGTCCATGTGGATGTCGAGCGTGGTGATGCCCCAGCCGGCCAGGGCGGTCAGGGCGACAAAGACCAGCAAGAGGACGAAAGGCCTCCGCGAGGACAACCGGACATAGCCTGCGATGATCTGGTGTCGTCTACTCATGGCGCCGCAAGGTACCCGAAAATCCTGGCGCTGGGTAGACGCAACCCCCCTCGCCGCATCCTGCAGAGCTCTGCCGCCATCTCCCCAGCCCACTCAGGAGGAGTGGGGTCTCGGAACTTTCTTTCCTCACGGTCGCATGGTAATTGACACGCACCCCGGTTTCGAATGGCGCGACCGGACGGGGCTCTCTCAACACCAGCACTCAACACCGGAGGATCGAATGGCACTGATCGCGGCACTGGCTCTCATTTTATGTGGCGTTCTCGCCTCGGCATCGGCGATCGTGAAACGTAAACCGGATGCCCAACAGCTGTTCGACAAGCTGCTGCCCTACCAGGGGTGGATCGGGGTGGTCGTCGGCATCTGGGGTATCGTGACGATCATTCACGCCTTCACCATCACCATCGTGCTCCGCATCTTTCCCCTGTGGTGGATCACCTACTTCGTGACCGGCCTGTTGGAGCTGGCTCTGGGGTTCATCCTGGGGTTCGCGCTGATCAGTAAGTATGTCTTGAGCAAGAACGCCGAGGCCGAAAAGAAGGGGGAGGAGGTGAGAGCCAAGCTGGCGGTCTACCAGGTTCCCCTGGGATACGCCGCCATCATCCTCGGCCTGTGGGGCATCATCGCCTACATCATCTACTTCTAGAGCGCGAACGACTCGCCGGAGTAGGCGCTGCGTTTTCTGGCTTGTCTTTCCCCTGGATCGAAGGGCTCGATAGGATGCCGGGCGGTTGTGCTCCCGACCCCGCTAGTCAACCATGGCCGACTCCCGCCTCTCGTCGTCGGCTACCCGTCCATCCACTAGTTGCACCACGCGGCGTGCCCGTTCCATCACCCGGGGGTCGTGAGTGGAGAACAGGAAGGTCACCTGCCGCTCCCGGTTCAGCTTTTCCATGATGGCCAGCAGCCGGTCGGCGGTCTCGGAGTCCACGTTGGCGGTCGGCTCGTCGGCCAGCACGATGGCCGGGTTGGCGGCGATGGCCCGGGCGATGGCCACCCGCTGTTGCTGGCCGCCCGAGAGCTGGTCGGGACGGCGGTGTTCCATCCCCGATAGCCCTACCTCCTCCAGCAACGCCAGGACCCTTTCCCTGCGTTGAGCCGATGGCACCCCCTGCAGGGCCAGCACCGATTCGGCGTTCTCGTAGGCGGTCAGCACCGGCATCAGGTTGTAGGCCTGAAAGACGAACCCGATCCGGTCCCGGCGCAACCGGGCGCGGGCCCGGCCGCCCAGAGCGGTGAGATCGTGGCCTTCCAGCAGGATCGTCCCCGAGGTGGGGCGGTCCAGGGCGCCGATCAGGTTGAGAGCGGTCGTCTTGCCCGAGCCGGAGGGGCCCACCAGGGCGGTGAACTCTCCCCGTCCGATGGTGAGATCGAGACCTCGAAGCGCCGGCACGGTGATCGTCCCCTGGCGATACTCCTTGGTAACGCCCTTCAACTCCACCACGATGTCGTTCTCGCTCACAACCCACCTCACACCAGCTTGATGGTTTCCACAGGTTGCACCCGGGCCGCCCGCCAGGCCGGATAGAGCCCGGACAACAAGGTGGCCACAATCACCGCCGTCCCGATCCAGAACAGGTTCTCCGGGAAGATCCCCACACTCAGCTGCGGATCGAACCCGATCCCGGAGATCTCGGTCCCTTTCCCGATCATCATGGACATGTCGATCCCCTCCTTGGACAGCGCGAAGTAGGGGTAGGCCGTGAGCACCGCCCCGGCTACCAGCCCCATGAGTGCCAGCCACAAACTCTCCCACATGACCAGCGCGAAGATCTGTCCTGGCGAGTGACCGATGGCCATCATGATGCCGAACTCCCGGCTCCGCTCCATCACGCTCACGAACAGGGTATTGAAGATCCCGGCGGCCACCAGGAGCATGATGACCATCTCCATGAAGCGGGCGCCCCCCACCTTCATGGCGATGAACCCCGAGAGCTCGGGCCTCACCTCGTCCCAGGTCAGCACCGCGACCTGGGACGGCACCTGGCGCTCCAGTCTGTTGGACACGGCAGCGCTCTTGCGCGAGTCGCTCAGAACCAGGGCGATCTGCGTGCTCTCGTCGGCCTGGTACCCCAGCACCCGCCGCACGGTGTCGATCGGCAGCAGGCACAACCCCCCGTCGGTGGTCGGCGCCCCGGTATCCAGGATGCCGGTGAGCCGGCCGAGGTTCCCCACGATCTCCCCGTTGCGGTCTGCCAGGCGATAAACGACCCGATCCCCCAGCTCCAAGCCGAGGTTTCTCGCCAGGATCCGGCCCAGGATCACCCCGGAGTCCGAGGCGCTGGCAAACGGCTGCCCCTCGACGATCCCCTCGAGAAAGGCCAGGGTCTCCGTGTCCTCCTGGGTGGGGTCGTAAGCCAGGAAGTACCCCCCATAGCTGTCCCGGGCGGTGGCGATCAAGATCTCTCCGCTGATCCGCTCCACCGCGCGGAGTACGTCTCGATCCTCGATCGCGATCTCCCGCAGCGCTTCTCCCCCCTGAAGCGTCAGGGCCAGCTTGGGGGTGTCCAGGTAATCCGGATGCTGGAGGGTCACGTGGCCCGTCCCCATGCGCGCCGCCGTGTCGATCATCTGGGAGAAGCTGTAGTCCTGCAGGGCGGTGAAGATTACCGCCAGCAAGATGCCGAAGGCGATGGCCAGCAAGGTCAGAAAGGTGCGACGCTTGTGACGCCACAGGTTCCGCCGGGCCATGGTTGAAAGCTTGGGGCCTCGCAGCATATCCCACCTCGGTCTACTGGTAGCGCATGGCCGCCACCGGCCGGATCCAGGCCGCCTTCAGGGCCGGATACAGCACCGCCGCCAAAGACATGACAAACAGCATGAACACCGGAGTGACCAGATTCTGCCCGGAATATACCCCATACCAGGTGGTCTCCATCGCCAGACCGGCCACCGACACCCCGCCCAGACTACCGATGGCCAGGCCATGCTGGCTCAGGTACCACATGGCCGGCGCCGCCAGGACCAGCCCACTCCCGATGGCCAGGAAGATCTGGATCAGCGCCTCCACCAGGATCAAAACAAAGACCCGACCGGGCCCTCCTCCGATCGCCTTGAACACCCCGAACTCCCGGATCCGCTCGAAGACCGCCATCAACATCGCGTTCAGGATCAGGATGGCCACCGCCAGGTACACGATGCCGAAGATGATCACCATCAACCCCTCGGTGGACTCCAGCATCTGGGCGATGGTCGGCATCAGCTCCTTCCAGGTGCGCACGTCGAGCGACGGCGCCAGCCCCCGCACCTGCTCGGCCACCGCTTCCAGCTCCACCCCTGCCGGCCGGCGGAGCAACAGCTGGTGCACCCCCCGTGGAAAGGCCAGCAGCTCCCGGAACGCACCCTCCGTCAAAAACATCGCCGAGCGATCGGTCCCGTCGGCGATCCCCTTGAGAATCCCCCGCACATGGTACAGGGCGTCGGCCGAGCCACCGTCCATCGCCTGGGTGAGAACCACCAGCTCGTCCCCCGGCTGGACCCCCAGGGTCTTGGCCAGCCGACGGCCCAGCACCACCCCTCCCGGATCCGCTGGATCCAGCCAGCTCCCCGACGCGATCGCTTGACCTATCCGCAGTACCCGCGCATCCCGCTCCACGTCGACCCCCCGCAGAGAGACGCCGGCCGAGGCATCCTCGGATCCCACCAGCGCCCCCGCCAGCAGACGGGGAGAGGCCGGAATGCCAGCCTGGTCCAACGCTTCCAGCAGGGCTTCCGGCTCCTCGATGTAGGTGTACTTCGAAGGGCGATCCAGAAAAGTGGCGGCATGGACCTGGATGTCGGCCATCTCCAGGTCGATCATGCTCCGCTCCTGACCTCGCATGTACCCCTCCACCAGCCCCGAGTAGAGGATGAGCACCGCCAAGGCCAGCGCCATGGCGGCCATGGTGACCACCGATCGGCGCTTGTTCCGCCAGACGTTGCGCCAGGCCGTCTTCCACAGGTTCACGGCTCGTCTCCTTGTCTGCCGGGCCGGTCGCGGTCGATCCGCCGGCCGGGCCCATCACCGAGATGCAGCTCGATGCTTCAGCCAGTATCCATCTAACCTGTCGCGCTATCCATCCCTCCTGTCAATCTCGCTGTGCCTGGGCCACACAATCGGATCGCACGGGAAAAGGTAGCGGATTGACCCGGCGTAACTTTGTGTGCAGCCTTCTCTGCCACCGCAGGAGAGTCGATCTCCCGGCCGGCTGCCGGCCTTCGACCGCCCGACACAAGGAGGACGGTGCGTATCACGGTTCCCGATCGGCGGATGATCCAATAGCCCGGCGCGGTTTAACCAATAATAGCCAGCAAATCCATTCGGTTACGCCCCAGCTTCCTGTCCATAGGTAGGGATCGGCCATAGTCGCCGGCCAAAGCCACCGGTCCGGAGGTATCGTTTGCAGTGCAGAACCCATTGGACACAGCGCTGCCGGCGGCTTTGGCGACTTTTTTCACCAGGTCGGGAAATGGCTTGCTATCGCACCCGCTGATTCTATATTTTCCCAGTGATTGGCCAGTAAACAACAAAAGAGACCGGAAGCTGCTCCCACGGCTGACTGGCTGCCGTAACGGACACCTGGCAAGGTTGGGAAGAAGAACCGGCAGGCCTCTTCGCCCTGAATCACCTGATGCCAAGGAGGAATGCAATGAGAGCATTTGGGACTCTGTTTTTCGTTGCCCTGTGGATCGTGCCCGCGGCGGTCACCGGCCAGAGCATCGTCGATCCGAGCCTGGTCGACTCGGATGGCGACGGCGTCCTCGACCTGCACGACAACTGCCCCTATGTCTCCAACCCCGACCAGCTGGACATGGACCAGGACGGCCTCGGCGACGACTGCGACAACTGTCCCAACGTGACTAATCCCTACCAGCTGGATGAGGACCAGGACGGCCTCGGCGACGACTGCGACAACTGTCCCGGACATCCAAACCCCAAACAGACCGACTCGGATCGGATCTGGGTCTGTGAGGACCAGGATCCCCCTCCGATGATCATCGGCGGCTCCTTCGGCGACCTCTCAACCGGAGCGATCGTCGGCCCCGGACCCCAGGTCTGCTACTGGCAGAGCGACGGCTTCGGTGATGCCTGCGACACCTGTCCCACGGTGTTCAACTCCAACCAGGAGGAGAGCCCTGGTGCCTGCGGTGAGTTCGAGCTCTCCTTCTCCCCCTCGCCGGTCACCGCCACCGACCTGGTCACCGTGAAGGGAGAGTACCTGGTGCCAGCCCTGGAACCGTTCATCGTGCTGTCCGTCAACCGCACCCAGGTGGCCCAATGTGCAGCGCTGACCTGCCTGGTCGAGGTGGGCCCCTACCCGGAGGGGTTCATCCTGGAGGCGTTCTACCAAGATCCGGAGTCCTCCGGGGAACCGCCCGACATGATGGTCGGAGGGACCCTTCTCAGCTGGCCGATCGACGACTTCGACTGGGACGGTGTGCTGGACGTGGTCGACAACTGCCCCTTGATGGGCAACCAGAGCCAGGAAGACACCGACGGCGATGGCATGGGAGATGTCTGCGACAACTGCCCGGAGCAGCTCAACGAGGACCAGCTTGACTCCGATGGAGATGATGTGGGCGATGCCTGCGACTGCGACGACGGCATGATGGGGCCCTACGAGGCGGCCGTCGACTGTGGCGGGATCTGCCCGGAGGAGTGCACGGCAACCTGCCTTCCCCTCCTGTACAACGGCTGGAGCCTGGGCCACATCGACGTGGTGCTCCTGATGTCGGAGGAGTACGAAGACGACCTGGAGACATTCACCCAGGATGCGCTGGCGCTGGTCATCGACGGGCTTCTCACCCAGGACGGCTGTTCCCCGGAAGCCCGAGAGGCCGGGACTTGCACGCCGACCGGGGTTGCCGAGCATGCCCACAAGTTCAACGTCTGGCTTTACAACGATCCGGACGACCGCGCCCCGTTCGAGGTCCAGTTGGTGTGGAACAGAACCAGGACCGAACAGCTCCGATACTGCTCCTGGCAGGAACCGCAAAACTGGCGCACCGCCTGCCCACATGCCGATGCAGCCGCCATCATCCACGAGGACGATTGCCGCGATTATGCCCAGGGTGACCTCTTCTCCACCGAGATTGTCAGCCCCCGCACCCTCCAGCACGAGATGGGGCATGCATTGTTCGGGCTGGCCGACGAGTACGACGACGCCCCCTCCTGCACGACCTTCTACTGGCAGCCCGACCCCTTCCCCAACATTTACGAGACAGAGAGCGCTTGTGAGGATCTCTCCTGGTCGTCCCGATTCTGCGAATCGTTCACCGCGTGCCAGGGCGGATGGGCCAAGGCCGGCTGGTCCGGATGGATCATGGATGACTGCCGGAGAGATCCGGCTTCCCACTGCACGTGGGGGGGGGACGGCGAGATCCGGGTCGCGTGGGTGCTCGACCAGTACCAACCCATTTCCGATGGCGAGGTCTTCGTCCAGCCCTTGCTGGTGACCCAGCTGACGGCCAGCCAGACCGGGATCGACCTGGTGGGGGGCAAGATCGTGACCGGCATCAGCCCGGACTTCGTGCCGGCCTCCCACATGGTGACGTTGACCTGGAAGGACAGCGCCGGGCTCCAGCTCGGCACTGCCACGATCATCCATCCCTACATCCGCTTCTACGAGCCCGACACTGAACCCGAAGTGGTCGACTCCGAAAATTTCTTCCTGACCATTCCCATGGAGGACACCCTGCGCCTCCTCGTCGTCGAGGACAACCTCTTCGGGCGGACCCCTGCGGTCTTCGACCTGGCCCCGCTGGTCTTGGCCCACTGCGACGAGGAGTGGGATGACCCGCTCTGCCTCGACTACGATCGGGACGGCGATGGCGTCCCCGATGAGGAGGACAACTGCCCGTTGGATTACAACCCGGATCAACAGGAGATCTGCCAGCCCACCCCTGAGAGCATGCTGGCGCTGCTCGTGCGGGAGATCCAGACCCTGCCCGACGGGGCCTTCGCATCCCATCCAGAGGATTCCCGGACCCGGCTGCTGCACAGGCTGGCGGTTGTCGGCCACCTGCTGCAGCTCGGGCAGGTCACGCCCGTCCGGGCACAGCTGGAAAACGCCTTCTCCAACAAAGCCGACGGCTGTCTGGGCGGCAACCACCACGACGATTGGGTGGTTGATTGCGCCGCCCAGCTTCGGCTCGCCTCCCTGATCGACCGGCTGTTCGTGGCCATGGGGATCCGCTGATCCCCACCAGCGCGGCCGATCGGTTGACTCCCCTCTCCCGGTTTCGCATCTTGACATCACCCATGTTGAGCATCATGATGTCTTCATGAGAACCACCGTGACCCTCGATCCCGACCTCGCCGAAAAGCTGAAGGAGCTTGCAAACAGCCGCCGCCTGTCATTCAAGGAGACCCTCAACGAGGTGCTGCGTCGCGGTCTCGGCGCCCAGGAAGGGACCGTATCCTTGCCCGAATTCGTGCTGGAGCCGCATGACGGGGTCTTCGCACCTGGGATTGACCTGGGGAAGCTCAACCAGCTGGCGGACGACCTTCAGGTCGAGGAGTTTCTCCAGGAAACGCGGGGCGGGCGGTGATCATCCCAGACATCAATCTATTGGTCTATGCCTACAGTCGAAACGCACCGCTTCATCGCCAGGCGCGCACCTGGCTCGAGGGTCTGATGCGCAAGGGCGAGCCCCTCGGGTTGCCCTGGGCGGTCATCCTGGGATTCGTGAGGTTGATGACCCATCCGGCCGTTCTCGTCCCACCGCTTCGACCGGCTCAGGTGCTGGCCCAGGTGGCCTCCTGGCTGGACAGGCCACCCGTGCGGGTGCTCGACCCGGGGCCCCGCCACCTGCTGATCCTGACAGGCCTTCTCGACGCCCTGGGCGTCGCTGGACGACTGACAACCGACGCCCACCTGGCGGCGCTGGCCATCGAGTACCAGGCCGAGCTGCATTCCAGCGACACCGACTTTGGCAGGTTCCCAGGGCTTCGCTGGCGAAACCCGCTCTGAACGAACCGTTGCGTCGACTGGGTGGTGAAGGGTCCGGCGCTGACCTCCGGAAAACGGGAGTTCTCGTGCCAACCGGGAGGGGCTCGACCCGAACGGAGAGTGGCATCGCTCGTCCCGTCTGGCTTCAGGGTGCCGGCAGGATGGTGGCGCCTTGCAGCGAGCTTCTCAGGAACTCAAAGAGCTGAGTTCGGGCTGACAGGCTGCGGTAGATGACGTAGTGGTCCAGCTCGGGGAACTGGAGCAGGGCGCCGGTGGGATGGATCTCCCCGACTTCGGGCAGGTTGCCCTGGGCTGGCAGGGTCACGCTGCCGATCCCCTGCAGGTCGCAGGCCTCGATCGGTCGTCCCACCGGTTCGGCGATCGGCAAACCGGCGGCGGAAGCCAGCGCTTCGGTCGAGTTGGGAGGGGTCAGGAGATCCAGGAACCCCTCGGTCATGACCAGGTCGTGCGGTCGCCCATCTGCCGGCTCGCGAAAGATCCGGCGGGCGAAGTGCAACGGGTCGGCAACATCCAGCAACGGCTGGATCACCACCGCCACCACCGGATGGTACAGATCCAGGCTCTCGACCGAGGGATCGATCCCCACAGCCAGTGACACCACCTCGGCGACGTCGATCCCGGCCGTGTCCAGCTCCAGCATGGTGATGGCGGCCCCCCCGCCGCCCGACGACAGCACGAAGGCACCCAGGTTGGGCTCGATCGCAGCCAGCAGGGCGCCGATCTGCGCCCCCTCGCTGTGGCCCATGAAGGCTACCCGCTGGGGGTCGAACCCGATCTCCTGGCCGTCTGCCGCAACCGAGGCCGGGATGGTCAAGCCGGCTTGCACCAGCTGGGCAGCTCGGACCTCGTCGAGCACCCCTTGCCGTAGGATCTCCCTGCCGATGACGATGTTGCTCACCGCCAGCCCCACGATCAGGTCATGGTCGTCCTGGGCGGTGGGGTTGCGCTCTCCCTGCAACGGCGGATCCAGGCCCAGCACCGCCACTCCCCGCGAAGCCAGACCGGCGCCGGTCATGTTCACGAAACCGCTGTGGTTCTCCCCCAGCCCGTGCCCGTAGAGGACCATCGGCCACCCGCTTTCCGGCATGGTGCCCACCGGGACGGTCACCGCAAAGGCCAGCTCGACCGGCGTGGCTGCCAGGGGCTCCGCCTGCTCGTCGAACCCGATCAGCCCCTCTCCAAAGCTGCGGTAGGGCGAGGTGCCGGTGAAGAACTCCACCGAGTCGAACGTTCCCTCGTAGATGGAGTACCCCGCTCTTTGCTCCACCAGTGTCAGATCCTTGGCAGTCGGTAACGCCAGCTCCCGCACCATCCAGTTGCGCAGGGACACCAGGTCGGCTGCCGGCTCCGACGTGGTGAACACCGTGGCAGCCACCGGGTCGTGCCCCTCCTCTCCCAGCTCACGGAGCACCTGGTAGAGCGGCCGGAAATGCTCCGCCATCGGATCGGCACCGGGATCATCCGCCAGCAGCTCTTCCAGCCGGGCCAGCACCTCCGGCGGCACCAGCGGGTCCCCTTCCAGGGAGCGGACGGCCTCGGTCACTATCGCGGCATAGGTCGTGTTGGTGCGCAGCGGGATGCCGAACAGCGGTTGGATGGCCAGTGTGTGTGCCGGCCAGTAGCCACCCCCCGCCTCGTTGTAGATGACCTGGACTGGATGGGGCTGACCGTAGGTGGGGGAGCTCGGCGTGACGTCCACCAGGAATACCGATGCGTCAGTGGTCATGGTCTCGTCGACCTCCTGCGGCAAGCTCTCCGGATCGAGCGGCACCTCGAAGGTGAAAAAGACGGCGCTCAGCGGGCTGAACCCCGCGCTGCCCTCCTCCACCAGGGCCACCGCCTCTGCAAGCAAGCTGCCTACCCCTCGGTAGGTGGGAAAGCTGGTGAGGTCGGGACTTCCGGAGTCCGACAGCCGTAGGTCGCTGGGGTAGGGGAAGGCGAAGAAGTCATCTGCCAGTGCCGCCTCCAGGTCGAAGCGGACCGAGGAGATCCAGGGGGAGGGTTCCTCCTCTTGTTCCATGTCTGCCTGTGCATCCGGTTCCGCCGCCAGGTCGGTCTCGGCGCCGTTGTCGAAGGCCGTGTCCTCTTCGGGCGTATCCCGGTCCCCGTCAGGCAAGCCGCGGCTGTCCTGCTCGTCGCCACAACCGGTTGCCGCCACCAGGCAGCTGAAAAGTAGAGAACACAACCACCGTCCGGTTCTGGATTCCAGGCCAAACCAGGTCGGTCGGAACGGTGTTTCCCCACCTCGGGTGGACGCGTTCTCCTGGAAGGATTCAGTTCGGTTTTCCGGCATGGCTGTTCTCCTGCAACCCATTGAGTAGGAATCTACATCATGGAGGTCGGGACAACCATACCCGGGCGATGGACGACACCTCTCTCGCCCAGCCGTGTGCCCGTTGATCTGGCTTGGGTTGTGGAGCAATGTGGTCCCTTGACCGGACCTGGTACCACCGGATTTTCGGAGGAGGGAGGGCGAGCCGAATCCGATGCGCGAAAGCGGCTTCTAGTTCGAATCGTTCTCCTCGGCGAGGTTCAACTGTCCAGGCAACAGGCTCTCGTGGCAGAGGTGCTCCTCTTCTTCCGTGATCTCCTCCTCGCTACCCCCCATCATGGCAGCCAATCGGCGCAGGACCCAGTCGAACAGCGCCTGTGCTCCCTCGTGCTTCTTGGACAGCGACTCGGAGAAGCAAGTGGGAAGCAAGGAGGGCGCTTGGTCGGCCATCGCCGTCCCCTCCGCCGTGGGTCTCAGAATGACCGCACGCCGATCCTCGGTGTCTCGGGTGCGTGTCACCAGCCCTCGCGCCTCCAGCCGATCCAGGATTCCGGTCACGGTCGGTTGGCTCAAGGAAACCGCTCTGGCCAGATGGCTGGAGTTGGTTTCTTGCACCTGGACCAGGTAGCGCAAGCAAGCCAGCTGGGGACCGGTCAAGCCGTACTGCCGGGTCAGCTGATGGCTGTATTGATCAAGGGCTCGCGAGATACGACGTAGAGAATCGGAAATGCTCTGCTCGAAACGACTCCGTTCCATTGCCTTGTCCATATAGTTGGTTTCGATTCTCGAACTCATCTCTACCCCATATCAGTGCCCGACATGTCTGCCCTATCCTTCGAGGGAAAGCGGCGAACACCGCTCGGCTGATAATTGTTGCCCTAACATTAGGCAAAACCGTACTTCTTGTCAACCTGATTGGGTTGTAAAATTGAACTATTCAGCAGCCAATGTCTTGATGGCGGTTCTTGAAACCGTGGGAGCCGAAGGGGCGACCAATTGCAGTTTCCGAGTAATTTGCGGGTGAATAGATTGGGATACCCCGTCGGAGAATCTCCCGGTTTCCATCGTGCTTCATTTGGGCTAACATATCGGGCCAAGGCCTGAGTCAATGACCCCATTTCCGGGCCGGAGGTCAACTCCCGGCCGGCGCGAACCACCACACACGATCAACCCAGGAGCACACCATGCAGGTAAATGAGCAGAGGACGAAGTTCCGCGACCACCTTTCCGGCGTGCGGATCGCTGCAGCCGCATCATTGACGATCCTGTTGGCAGCCTGCAGTGCGGCACCCTGGTTCGAGTCTTTGGATTGGGGGCAGTGCACCGACTACTCCCAGGAGTACACCGCCGAGTTCCAGTCGCACGGTGAGCTGCTATCCTCGGTCTCCACCAGCACCCAGAGCTATGCCATGGCGCTCATCTTGAGTCAGGATGCGGTGAACTCCCTGTTCCGACGCCTGTCGGATGCCAGTCTCCCCGAGCTCTCCGAGTCCGCCGAGGTGCTTGGGCAGCGCCTGACCGTCTCCATCCAGCCCCGGATCCCGCTGCTCCAGATCGGAGGCCAGGGAGCCTGCCCCAGCTGCATTCAGGCCAATGTCCCCTTCGACGTCGGCCTCGATCTCCCCTACGTCGACCTGCCCCGGGGGGCCGGCGCCATCGCGGTGCAGATGCCGATCCGGCTGGTTCCCCTCAGTGATGCCCAGACCGAGCTGGTTGCCGAGTTCCAGTCCGTCGAGGTGCTCGGTCTGCAGCTGAACTTTACCAACGAGCTCGCCTCCAACATCCTCCAGACGGTGCAGCCCCTGGTGTCACGCGCCTTGACCGCCTTCTTGCAGTCCCGATTCCAGGATGCCTCCATCCTCACCCTGGACTCCTGGAAGATCGGGATGGGAGAGGTGGTCCTCGCCGGGCGGGGGCCGTTTGTCCACCCCGAATCCAGGACGATCGTGATCGCCATGCAGTCCAACCTACCCATCGGGAGCTCGGCGGCCATCGCCCCCTCGGCTCAGCTTCCTGACGGCGCCGACATCGGCCTGGTGGTCCACCCCCAGCTCCTGGGTTCGATGGCTCGTCGTATGCTGTTCGAGAGGGTGATCCCGGCTGCCTACGACGAGGAGGGAAATCCCCAGGAGTCCGGGGACACGCTGGTCACCATGCAGTCGCTCGGCTCGACCGACGACGGCCTCCTGCGTGCCGGGGCGACCATCTGGCGCACCGGAAGCATGTGCGGAACGGCCGACATCGCCGCCGCGGTCGCCTTCCAGGCCACGCCTCAGGGGGTCTCCTTCGCCCTCCAGGATGTCGAGGTGACCGGCAGCCGAGGAAGCGGGCAGATCCTGGCCCGGGCCGACGAGCTGGCCGGAGGGTTTCTCGACGCCCTGCTCGCCCACCTGGCGGTGACAGTCAACTACGACCAGATCTTTGGGGGTCAGCGGAGCGAGCAGCCGCAGATGCAGACCTTCCAGTTCGGTGTCGATGGGCGCGGCCTGTCGCTCTACCTGGATCTGCTGGACTGAGTCGAACCCCCATCGCCGCCATCATCCGCCGCCGACAGCGGGGAACAGACCGACTCGATCTCCCTCCTTCAGTTTCGTGTCGGCTGGGACCCGGCAGCCGTTCACGAAGAGGACGCTGGCCGCCCCCGCTGGCAACCCGAGCAAGGCCACCAGTTCTCCAACCGACATCCCCGCCGGTAGGTCGAGGGCCTCCCCCTCTTTCGGCTGAAAAGGGGTGAGGGTGGCGAAACAGCGAACGGAGATGATCATGTCTTGGTCACCCATCGGCCTGCGGAACCGGGCAGTTTTCGACTTGGAGATGCCGTTCCTCCCCGGCTGGCAGACCTCCTGTCTTCGATGGCCGTTGGGCTAGACGCGTCCCTTCACTCCAGGATCCCGGCTTTCACCGCCTGCAGCTCCTCCTCGCGGAAGTCCCAGACCGTGTTGTGGGGCTCCAGCGGCTCCGAGAAGAAGTCTGGCAGCCGATCGTGGTGGCTGGTGAAACCGGCATCCCGGTTGAAGCTGAACTCGTCTTTCAAGGTGTTGGTCCCCACCGCGACCACATCATCGACCGTGAACGGGATTCCGGTCCTGGCCGCGATGAGATCGGCCACGGCTTGCACGCCGTCGGCCGCGTCCAGCACGGCGAAGGCCACGAACAGGCAGAGACCGGTGGAGTCGATGGCGGCAGTGGCGATCTGCAGATTCTTCGAAAGTTCAACCTGCCCTTCCTTCGTCAGCGGGTCGACATCTCCCCCCACTTTCAGAATGTTCTGCGCCACCGCGTAACCGGCGGTGTGGTCACCCCCCATCGGTGAGGTGACGTAGGTGACTCCGACCCCCTTGACCGACCGCGGATCATAGGCCGGCAACGACTGTCCCTTGACCGCTGCCACCCGATCGACACCGTAGGCTGCGCCGGTGAAGATGGCTCCATTGCCAATGATGCGGCCCAGCGGGTCGCCGGTTCGGACCTTCTCCAGCAAGTCCAGCGCCGCCTTGCCGTCCCCCCAGGGGAGGATACCGGCCTCCATGGCTACCGCGATAGTGTTTCCGGTCTCGATGGTGTCCAACCCCAGGTCGTCGCAGCGATGGTCCAGCGCGGCCAGGTGATCCAGGTCCTTGATCAGGGTGTTTGCGCCCAGCGCCCACACCGTCTCGTACTCCAGCCCCGAGGTGAGGTACTGTCCGCTCTCGTCCACGTAGCACTGAGAGCACTGGATGATGCAGCCGGGCATGCACCCTTCCTTGACCACCCCTCCACGCCGCGCGATGGTCTCGGCGATCTTCTCCCCGCTGATCTCCTGGGCATGCTCGAACCGCCCCCTCCGGAAGTTCTGGGTGGGTAGCGCCCCCGCCTCGTTGATGATGTTGACGAGGATGGCGGTGCCGTAGGCGGGCAGCCCTTCTCCGGTCACCGGATGTCCTTTGAGTATTTCGGTCCAGCGTTTCGTGGCCTGCTTGAACCGCTCCGGGTCGGCAATGGTCACTGGATCGGCGCCAGTACTGTCCACCACGATCGCCTTGACCTTCTTGGAGCCCATGACCGCTCCCATGCCGCCTCGACCGGCAGCCCGTGCGGGCCGCCCGTCGAGGTCGGTGAACTGCACAGATGCAGCCAGGTTCATCTGTTCGCCGGCGGGACCGATCACCATGATCCCGGTCTTCTCTCCATACTTCTCGTGGAGGATCTCGGCTGCATGGTAGGTTCCGAGTCCCTTGAGGTGCGGCGCATTCTCAATGAACACCCCCTCCCGGTTGATGAGGATGGTGCACGGGTCGGTATCGGGGTCCGGCTTGTCCTCCAGCACCACAGCGGTATAGTCCAGTCGGGCCAGCTTGGTTCCAAACACTCCGCCGACGTTGGCCTCCTTGATCCCCCCGGTCAGCGGAGACTTGGCGCCAACCGAGGTGCGCCCCGCATTGGCGGCTGGAGTACCAGTCAGGACGCCAACCGCGGCGATCAGCCTGTTTGCCTTGCTCAGCGGATGGCAGGTGGCCGGGACCTCCGTTCGGACGATGCGGGAGGTCAAGGATCTGCCTCCCAGCCCTTGGTAGGCTCCCATCGGTTCGACCCGAAATGTGCGTTCCCTGGTGTTGATGCGTAGAATTCTGGGCATCGAGAATCCTCCCGTTCATGGACTGATCATTGAGCGTTACCCCTATTCCTAAAAGGTTCGATCCGATCTGTCAAAGTGAAATTCACCGCATCCGGAGATCCTCTCTTCCACCGCCAGCGTGGAGATCCTATCGAGAGTTGGTGGCTCTCGATCACCTGTCGAGTCTGGCTGTGATCAAGGCCGTAACCTGGGGGTCCCTTGTCAACCCCTGGTTGAGCACCCGATGGCAGGTAGAGAGGGTGTTTGTTTCTTCGATCGGCCAGCGGTGTTGCCACTCCCCTCGAACAGGCTAGAATGCGATCATCTCGGTGAGATGTGATGATGCTTCGACGCCAGGACCAGCCTCCGACCGGATCCCGCCGCACGGTCCGATTCGAGACCCCCACCGAACCCCTGCCTGGCCTCGCCGCCCTTGTCCGTCTTGGGTTTGCCGCCCCGCTATCGGGCGCTCTCAGTGTCCGACGGTTCTTGCTGGACAGGCTGACCCTGCCGGCCGACTACCTGGAGCACCGTATCTCCACGATCTTTCTGGACGGAAAGCCGGTAGACGACCTGGACCGGGCCCGGGTGCAGCCTGGCTCCACGCTCGGCTTGTCGGCCGCCATGCCTGGGATTGCCGGTATCACCATGCGCCGGAACAGCCCGGTGGCCGCCTTGCGGGCCGACATCACCCATCGGCCCCAGGAGGCGGACCTTCCCAAGTTGTGCGGCTCCGTCTTCGTCAAGGCTTTCAACCTGGTGGCGGTCGAGATCGGGCCCTTCCTGCTGGATCGCGGGATCGATCTCGTCGCCTCCAGCCTGGTTTTCTGGCTGCGAGACTGGATGGTGCTTCTCGAACAGTCTCGGGTTCGAGTTCTGCTGGACAAGCTCCCCGTCGGTTTGAAGGAGCTCAGCTCTGTTCTGGAAGATCTTGGCCAGGAGACACTGCGGGTAACGGTCTGCGCCGTTCCAACTTGATCTCTCCGCCGGCTCGATCCGGATGGGCGGCGTTCTCTTTGACTTCGAAGCCACGCCGGTTCAGATTGTTGCCTGATGCACCGCGGGTTCCATGCCATCCAGACCGCCTTTCACAGGCCGCAAAGCCGCTCCTACCGGGTTGTCGACCGCATCGTCTGGGCGCTCATCGCCTTCTCCATCCTGCTGTTCGCGGTGGAGCTCTACCTGGGCAAAGACCACCCCCAGGTCCACCACCTGGTCTTTGTCGACCACATCGTCCTGGTCCTGTTCGGGATCGAGATCGGGCTGCGCATTCTGACCTTTCATCCTCCCGTGGTCGATTTCACCCGGCACACGAGGAAAGACCGGATTCGAGCCCACCTGCTGGGCCGGCTGTTGTACTGCTTGAGGCCCTTGACCCTGATCGACCTGCTCACGGTGGCGGCACTGGTTCCTGCGCTGAGGGGGTTGAGGGCCTTTCGGTTGCTGCGCTTGGCACGCTCCAGCCGGCTGTTTCACTATGGCAGCCCTCTGGCCGGGATCATGCGCGCCTTTCGCGACAACCGGCTCCTGTTCGGGTTCGGCCTGACGTTGCTGCTCTTGTGCGTCCTGGTGGGGGGGCTCAGCATCTACCTGGTGGAGGCCGGGGAGAATCCGAATGTGAACTCCATCGGCGATGGCGTCTGGTGGGCGTTGGTCACCATTACCACCGTGGGGTTCGGCGACATTCACCCCATCTCGACCATCGGCCGCATGATCGGTGGCTGCCTCATGATCTCGGGGTTGTTCGCCATCGGTCTGTTCGCCGGCATCGTGGGCCACACCATCGTGCGGGCGGTGGTCACCACGGGGGAGGAGCACGTTCGCATGAGCACCTTCATCAAGCATGTCGTGATCTGTGGCTATGACCCGGGAGCCCGCATGCTCTTGGACGCCATCCTGGCCGAGCTGGAGGCGACGGACCAGGTGCTGGTCGTCTTCTCTCAAGGGGAACGGCCGCCCGACATCCCCAACCGTTTCATCTGGGTCAACGGGGACCCCACCAAGGAGAGCGAGCTGGACCGCGTGCGCATGGCCTATGCCTCGGCGGCCATCGTCGTTGGCTCCAGACAGGTGTTGCCCCAGCATGCCGATGCCATCTCCATCATGACGGTGTTCACCATCCGCTCCTATCTGAAGCACAGCTCGGTGGCCCAGCGTCGATTGCGGCCGCTGCACATCGTGGCCGAGATTCTGGATGCCGAGAACGTCGATCACGCGGTCACCGCGGGCGCCACCGAGGTGATCGAGACCACCCGTCTGGGATTTTCCCTGATGGCCCACGCCACCCGCATGCCGGGTACCGCCTCCATCACCATCAAGATGGCCAGCCTCGGCGCTCATAGCGTCTACCTGGGCCTCATCCCGGACGACATCTCCTGCCCCGTCGCCTTCGGCGACCTGTCCGACACCTTGCGCGCACGGATGGGGATTCTGGCGATCGGCCTGATCGATCCGGAGACGATGACCGATCGCATCAATCCCGACCCCAGCTTCCTGGTGAATCGGGACATCCAGCTCATCTATCTAGCGGAACAGCCGGTGCTGCCGCCGGTGTGAGGGCGGGCTTCCCCCCGCCTGTCACCACTTGCTGCGGCCCGAGGAGCTCGAAAAGCTGGAGCGGCCCGAGGAGGAGCCATAGGAGGACCTCCCGCTGGAGCTGGAGCTGGAACTGCTGCTGCCCCAGGAGGAGCTGGAGCTGGATCGGCTGCTGCCCCAGGAGGAGCTGGAGCTAGAGCTGGAGCTGGATCGGCTGCTGCTGCCCCAGGAGGAGGAGCGGGGAGCGGAGGAGATCTGCTCCAGCTGGCGC
Source organism: Bradymonadales bacterium (assembly GCA_016931535.1). Classification (GTDB taxonomy): domain Bacteria; phylum Myxococcota_A; class Bradymonadia; order JAFGEP01; family JAFGEP01; genus JAFGEP01. The sequence goes on along the minus strand of JAFGEP010000061.1, from coordinate 23,883 downwards.
TGGGCCACCCTGGACTCCGCCTTCTGCTTTTGCGTGATGGCGTTGGTCCTGGCTTTGGTTGCCTGGGACAGGGCCTCTTCGTACTTCCTCTGCAGCAGCAGGCCGGCAGCGGCGGCCAGGATCTGACGGCTGGTGCCGAGGTCGGCGCTGATACCGTGGCCGTATGCCCGATCGGAATCACGGATGGCCGACTCGGCTTCAGCGATGCCCTGCCGGGCCGACCTGTCCAGCCTGGCATCTTCTTCCGCCAGCTTCTCGCTCTCGTCGAGCATGGTGTCGGCCGTATGCAGGATACCCAGCACCTGGACCCAGTCCACCTCTTCACGCTTGCTCAGCTTCTGGGCGTTTTTCATGGTCTCTACGGCGGTCTGGAACCGTTCGTTGGCGGCCGGCCGGTCGACCTCCGAGGAGTCGAGCAGCGCCTGGACCGCCTTGCGCTTTCTCTCCAGCTCGGTCTGCAGCTCGGTGGCGTGGGTGTAAGCCTTCCGCTCCGCTTTCACGATGTCCGACAGGTCGGACACCATCTTCTCCAGCCGCTCTGCCCGCTTCGAGGCCGCTCGCCAGTCGATGCGCGTGGCGACCATGACCTGTTGGAGACGCTCCAGCTTGCCGGATGCTTTTCCCTCGAGCTCTTTGGTGGAAGCCTGGGCAAAGGGGACATCCGAAGCCAGCTCTGCACGGATCCGGGACAGCACCACCTTGACCCGCGCCACCGCCGCCTCCGCCTGCCGCCGGCATTCGGCCAAGAACTCGGCCTTGGTCTCGATCTCCTGGTACAGGGCGTCCACCTCGTCCAGATGGGTAGTCGCCCGCCGGATGAGCTCGGCGGCAGCCAGGTATCGCTGCTCACCGTCTCCGCAGGCCTGCAGGGCGTCTACCAGGATCTGGTCCACAAAACCCAGCACCTCCTCCGCCTGTTGGGCGTTGTCCAGGGCAGGTTGAAGCGCCGAGTCGTAGTGGACCTCCTGGAGCTGAGCGATCCGCTGGCGCCGTTCGGGAAGCGCGGCGCGAAGGGTCTTGCCCCGCTCCTTCAGCTCCGCGATCGTCTGACTCGACTGCGCTCTCGACCGCAGGGTGTCGTCTACCAATCCGGAGAGCTCGTCGAGCAGTGTCGCTGCCTCCCGAGCCTTCTCGAGCGCTCTGACCTCCTCACCCTCGGCCACCGCCGAAACCGCCGACAGCTCCAGCTCCTGGGCCCGATCCAGCATGGCATCGGGCTCGAACCCCGGCTCGGCAAGACGCAAACCCTCGGTCTTCCGGGTGTTGCTTAGCCGCTGCTCCAGCTCTCCGATCCGGGGGCTGACCCGCTCCTCCAGCATCGAGGACAGCTGCCGCAGCCTGGCCAATCGATCCCGCAACCCCTTGACCTCTGCTCTCAGCCGGCCCACCTCCTCCGCCGAGCCCAGCGGGTCGACACCGCTCTTCTCCTGGAGAACGGTTTGGCGCTGGGCCAGGTTCTCTGCGGCCTCCTCGTATACCACTAGCTCGAAGCCGCCCGCCGACAGGAGCTCTTCCAGAGCGCCGGTCGCCTCGACCAGCTCCGCGCTGGTCTGCTCCATCTCCCCCCAGCTCTTGGCGACCTCGGCCTCCAGCTGCTTGAGCTGCTCGATCACCTCGGTATAGGTCGTATCCATCGATCGGAGCAGCTCCCGTGCCGGCATGCGGACCTCGCGGACATCCGGTAAAAACAGCTGCCGCTCCTTCACATCTTCGGTCCGCGCCACCACCTCCCGGTCGGTGAGCAGGCGGTCCGCCTCCACGAACCCCTTCCTGGTGAGCGGCCCCGTCGCCTCGATCAGTTGACCTGCCTTTTGAGACAGCCCCGAAGCCGCCTCGAAGCTCAGAAACAGCGCGTCCACCTTGCGAGCCAGCTCGGTGATCGGCTCTCGCGTCGCCCCCCTGAAGTGCTCGGCCATGTCGGCCCGCCCCAACAGCAGGGTGTGCTCGTTCTCCAGGTTCACCAGCCGCTCGCTGGCGGTGGAGAGCATGGCGTCCCACTCTTCCAGCCGTTCCGTCGCTCGCCGTCTCTTGCGCCGGCGATCCCCGCGAAAAACCAGAAAACCGATAAGGAGCAGGATGGCCGCGATGATCCCGGCCACCAGCGGTACCGTCCGGGTCCAGAATCTGTGCTGTTTGAGCCACATGGAGGCTTTCAGCTCGATCATGTCCAACGTGCTTCGAACATTGCTGAGCTCATTCTGGGCAGCGTAGGTCTCGTTGATGTCGCCGACCAGCGCGCCCGCTCGTTCCAGCATGGCGTCGACCTCGGCCAGTTCGGTCTGGTAGCGTGCCGCATCCTGCCCGTGTTCCGCCAGCCAGGCCGGGAGCGCTGCCCTCCGGTTTCGCAGGGTTCCCAGCAGCTCAACTCCTTCCACGACCTGTCGGGCTCTGGTCTCCATCTCACTGACGGCGCGATCCAATCCACTGAGCGCCGTACGGGCCGTACGCAGCTGGAGAGAGCCGGCGGTCTCGGTGTCTCGCTCCTGGAGATTGGACTGGGCCAGCCCCAGTGTCGTCCGGATCTCCTCCAGCTGTTCATAGAAGCTGGTCGTGTCGAACTCGGTCTGAGCGAGCCGCTGTTCGATCCCGTCCAGGGCGGCCAGGTGGTTGGGGATGGCGGCCACCTCCCGGGCGACCTCGTTTTGCCGTGCCCGTATTCGCCGCTCCAGCTCCCGATCGACGGCTCGGATGAGCTGGATGATCGCCTCGTTGTAGTTGCCCGCTCTGGCGTTGGGGCCGAAGGCCGACCCGTCGATCACCTGGACCACCGCCGGCCCCTCGAACCCCAGCTCGGCCCAGCGCGAGCCGGGATGGACGATGATGTCGCGGTTCTGGATGGACAGCACGATGATGACGCCCTTGGCCGGGTCCACCGACGGGCTCCAGGCCTCCACCACGGCGTTGATGTACTCGTTGGTGTCATCCCCGTAATCGGGGCCCACCCGATCGAGGCGATCGGAGAATGCGACCACCAGGACCTGGTAGGTCGCCCCCACCGAGCTCTGGAACTGCGCGATCTGTTGCCGGAGCGGGTCGAAGTTGTCCTCCACGTCGGCGACCGCCACCGCGTCGGCCGGGTAGGGCGGGATCGGTGTGAAGGCCTGTGCGCCGGAGGAAAGGGTGACCCCCGCCAGGACCATCGCTAGCAGAAGGGCGATCGGAGCGAGGCGGGCCGACAGGACAGGTGTGGTCTGGCTCTGCCGCTGTTTCTTCGAGACGACCCGGGGTTCAGGTGACAGTGGGATGGCGGGAGGGGGAGATTTCATCGATTGTTCTTTCCAACGGTTCATGGGTGTGTTCACTCTGTTTCGGTCTGTGTGTGGAGCCGTCGAAGCAGCGCGAGCAGTGCGGGAATCTCCTCTGCGGCTGCCTTCCAGACGATGTCCCCGTCGATGTCGAAGTAGGCGTGGACGATGCGATTGCGCATGCCGACGATCGCCTTCCAGGGGATCTGGGTGGCGCCCGTTCGGGTCTCCTCGGTGACTCGGTTTGCCGCTTCGCCAAGAATTTCGATCGCCCGAACCACCGCGAAGAGCAACATGCGATCGGTGTCCAGATCGGACCGCTCACGCCCCGCGATGAAACGGGCAACCTCCTGGGCGGCCTCGATCATGTGTTGGACCCGAATGCGATCATCCTCGCGCATACTGTACCTCTGCGGTGCGTATGACCTCTTGGCGGAAATAGCGTGAGAGATCTTCGGCCGTGCGCAAATCGACACGCCGCCCTCCAAGCCTCTCAGACAGCTCGATCTCCATGGCCGCAAGGCGAAGCAGCCCCGGTTTCTCACCCGGTTCGAACTCGACCAGCAGATCGATGTCGCTGTTGGGCCCTGCCGTGCCTTTTTGCACCGACCCAAACAGAGACAGCTTTCGAATGCGATGCTTCTGGCAGAAGGTGGCGAGAGTCTCGCTGTCGATGGGCAGGATCTGCTTCATGGGCTGAGCTCCATCATAAGCTTGCGGTGCAGTATAGTACACGCGCGGTGTCCGCCACCAGCTTGCCAGTGTTCGAGTGTTTGACCCGGTGACCACCAGTGACTACAATGGAACCATGAAAGCGGTCGGCATCAAGAAGCTCAAGGCGCAACTGTCCGAGTACATCCGTATGGCACGGGCGGGCGAGGTCATTCTGGTCACCGACAGGGACGAGGTGGTGGCGGAGATCCGTCCCGCTCGGCGACACGGCCTGGCTGCCGACGATCCGGACGTCCTTCTCCAGGATCTGGCGGATGCGTGTGTGCTTTCCATGCCTGCCCAGCGGAAGGGCGATTGGAGCTGGTCACCTCGTGGGCTTGGTTTGGAGTGGGGCGCTGCACAGAAGCTCCTTGACGAGCTGCGGGAAGATACCGGTTAGGAAGTTCCTGGTGAAGGTGGTCTACATCGAGACTTCGGCGGTACTGCGCGCGATCTTCGAGTCGGGACTCTCTCCGGAGCTCGGGGCGGTGCTCTCCAGCGCCGACATCCTGATCAGCTCGCGATTGTCCCTGGTCGAGTCGGCAAGGGCGGTGCTGCGGGCGCGCCTTTGGGGGCGGTTCTCGGAAGCCGAGCTGGCTTCGGCATCACGCCAGCTCGCGGCGCTGTGGTCGAGATGCCATCTGTTCGAGCTTACGCCAGAGATCTGCGCCAAGGCGAGCGAGGTCGCACCGCTGGCCAATCTGCGCACGCTCGATGCCCTACACCTGGCCACCTTCCTGTTCGCCTCGAAGCACTTCGAGAATCTCACCATGCTGAGCGTTGACCGGCGGATTCTCGACGCCCTGGGCGTGTTGGCTCCTGGCGGCGGCCCGGACCTGCCGGTGTGAGCGGCGCCTCTCTTTTCCCCTCGCCGTTTTCGTGGCAGGGCGCTGTGCCCGATTGCGTCTCGGTCTGATCAGGCGGATACCGTTCCGCTCGCCAGCGGTTCTGCAGTAGAATGACGATGGCTGGTGTTGTCGAGGAGACCATGGCTGTGCTCGATCGTTCTCGTTACCTGACCCGGATCGTCCGAAACCGGGAGGAAGTCAGCACCTTTGACGATGTGCGGCACCTGACTCCGGGTGAGCGCATGTCCATGGTCTGGCAGCTCACCCTGCAGGCCTGGATGTTCAAGACGGGTAGAGAGGATGAACCGCGACTTTGTCGACATGTTGTCCGCACTGTGCGAGGCCGAGGCTGAGTTCCTCGTGGTGGGTGCCCATGCCCTGGCGGCCCATGGCTTTCCCAGAGCGACCGGGGACCTGGACATCTGGATACGACCCCATCCCGACAATGCAGTCAAGGTAATGCGAGCCCTGGAATCTTTCGGCGCGCCGCTGTTAGACCTCACCAGCCAAGATCTGCAAACACCGGGTGTGGCATTCCAGATCGGGCTGCCACCCTGCAGAATCGACATCCTGACTGCCATCGCCGGCGTCGAGTTCGAGGATGCCATTCCCAATCGACTGCTCGTGCAGATCGGAGATCTGGTCATCCCTTGCCTGGGCAGGCAGGATCTCATTGCCAACAAGCGGGCAAGCGGTCGACCCAAGGACCTGCTCGACGCCGATCTCCTCGAATCCGACCAGGAATGATGGATCGATGACCCTACCCCAATCGATTTCACCCGCGTTGCTCTTTGATGTCCAGCGCTTCTGTGTGCATGACGGTCCCGGCATCAGGACGGTCGCCTTCTTCAAAGGGTGTCCGCTGCGCTGCGCCTGGTGCCAGAACCCCGAGTCGCTGACCGCAAAGCCCGAGATGGCCTTCTACGCCGACCGATGTGCCGGCTGCCTGCGCTGCGCCCAGGTCTGTCCCAACGATGCCATACAGGAGGGTCCAGTCCGCATCGACTGGAGCCGCTGCGACGCCTGCGGGCGATGTGCGGAAGTCTGCCCCCACGAGGCCCTGCGCAAGATCGGATGGCAGGAACCGACCGACCAGGTTGTCCAGCGGCTGCTGCGCGACCGGGAGTTCTATCGGGCCACTGGCGGCGGCGTGACGCTGTCGGGTGGAGAGCCGTTGTGCCAGCCGGCCGCTGCGGCCCGGATCCTGGCCCATTGCCACGAGGAGGGCTTGCACACCGCCATCGAGACCGGTGGGGCCGTTCCCTGGAACGCCTTCGAGCAGGTGCTGCCCCATACCGACCTGTTCTACTTCGATCTCAAGACCGGCAACGTCGCCTGGCACATCGAGCTGACCGGCATGGGGGCCGAATCGATCGTGAAGAACGCCCGGCGGCTGCTGGCCACCGGCGCCGATGTCCTGTTCCGCATGCCGGTCGTTCCCGGCTACAACGACAGCCAGGCCTCCATCGAGCCGCTGGCTCGGCTTCTCGTGGATCTGGGCCGGCCCTCGATCCGCCTGCTCCCCTACCACGACGGCGGCGAATCGAAGCTCGCCCGCCTGCGAACAGAGCAGAAGAAGCTGGGTATCTCCCCTGGGCAGGCGGCCAACGCCCTGGAGATCGCCAGACGCCGATTCTTGGACCTCGGAGTCGAGGTCCTGCTTGACGAAGACGGTCAGACCATCCGGAGCCGCCCATTCCGCTCAAGTTGCGAATCCGGGCCTGGCTCCACCCGCGCCGGAGCCGAGGATCTCCCGGGCGTCCAGCCTCGGCCACAGGAGGGACCACAGAGAGTGGGCCAACAGGCTCCCTTCCAGGGAAGCGAGGCGGGGGGGAGTGAGGCCAAGCTGCAAGCCACCGCGACGCCGGTCGAGGCGCGGGTCGAAGAGGCGACGACATGGCAGACCACCCCCGGAGACGAGGCAGCGGGCGCCTTCGTCAGGCCGCAACCATCCGGCCAGGGCGCAGAGACCGTGGCTGAAGCCGGCGTGCCGAGCGGCCTTGCTCAGTCGGGCGAAGCCGTGGACGAGGGGAGTAAGAGAAAAACGTCTCCCCGACCGCCCGGATCCGCTTTCAGCTCGCGGGTGTGGCGCCTGCGCCAGGCCGTGAACGATTCCGTACCTGCCATCTGCATCCAGCGGGCCCGCCTGGTGACCCAGTACTTCCGAACCAGGAGGAACCACAAAAAGCCGATGGTCCTCCAGAAAGCAGAGGCGCTACGCCACGTGCTGCGCAACCGGTCGGCCGCCATCTACCCGGATGAGCTGCTTGTGGGCTGCTTCAGCACCCACCGGGTCGGTGGTTCTGTCTTCCCCGAGCTGCACGGGGTGGCCGTCATGGAGGACCTGCTCTCCTTCCAGCGGCGGGGGCTGAACCCGCTAAAAATCCACAAGAAGGATGCCCTGGAGCTGGCGACCCGGGTGATGCCCTTCTGGCTCCACCGGTTTCTGTCCCTCAAGGCCTTCCCCCGCATCCGCGCCTTGCGCTTCGTCGCCGAGCAGCTCAAGGGGGAACGCTACCTCATCAACGAGACCGGCGGCATCTCCCATTTCGTGCCCGACTATCCGCGGCTTTTAGCCCTGGGCACCACCGGCATCGCCGAGGAGGCGCGTCGCCTGAGCCAGTTGACGGAGGACGAGGGGAAGAAGGAGTTCTACCAGGCCGTCGAGATCGCTTGCGCGGCGCTCGAGGAGCTGGCCGATGGCTACGTCACGGAGGCGCTCCGGCAGATCGAGCAGGTCGGCGGAGTACAGGGAGAGGTTTCCAGGCGAGATCGCGAGCGGGGCGCGGGCGCGAGGCCACAGGAGCAGAAACGGTCGGGCGGAAGGGAGACAGTTGCCAAGCACCAGGTGTCGGAGCGGTCCGGCGGATGGGAACAAGGCGTCCCTCGCGAACGTGGGCCAGAGCAGAGCCTCGATCGGGACGGGGAACCTGGAGATGGGATGGCGGAGAGCGGTGACCGACTCAACCAAGAGGCGGGCTGGATCGACAAGGACGAGACCAGCGGAAACCGCAAGCGAGAGCTGGAGCAGATCGTCGAGGTCTGCCGCCGCATCCCCCGGTTTCCCGCCCGAACCCTCCGGGAGGCGTTCCAGACCATCCTCTTCGCCCAGATCGCCCTGAACATGGAGAGCCTGGACAACTCCGTCTCTCCGGGCCGGCTCGACCAGGTGCTGTTCCCTTACTATCGCGCCGATCTCGATGCCGGCCGGATCGACGAGCAGGCTGCCCGCGAGCTGGTGGGCTGCTACACCGTGAAGATGAGCGAGATCATCCCGGTCTTCTCGAAGCGGATCACCCGCTTCCACGGCGGCCTGTTCAACGGCCAGGTGGTGGTGGTCGGCGGACAGGACGCCCAGGGCAACGATGCCACCAACGACCTGACCTGGTTCTTCCTCGACGCCATGGACGAGCTGCGCATGCGCCAGCCGAACTACCACGCCCGCATCCATGCCCACAGCCCACCCGCCTACCTGGAGCGGATCGGCGGCATGCTGCGCGATGGATCGGTGGCACCCTCCCTGATGAACGACGACATCGTGGTGCCAATGCTTGAAGCCCGCGGGATGACACTCGAACACGCACGGGACTACTCGCCGGTGGGATGCGTGGAGCCGGTCTCCTGTTGCCGGACCTTCGGCTCCACCGATGCCGCCCTGACCAACCTGGCCCTCTGCCTCGAGTGGGCCCTGGGCCTCAAGAAGGGCGGCGCCCAAAACGGCCCGATCGAACACTGCACCTCCACCGACCAGCTGGTCGATCGGCTTCGAGTCCAGGTGGAGCTCCTGGTGGACCGGCTGATCGAGGACCTTGCGGCCATCGAGCGGGCCAACGCCCGCTACCACCCGACACCCCTGACCTCCATGCTGCTCGATGGTTGCCTGGAGTCGGGAACCGACGCCTCTTCTGGCGGGACCCTCTACAACGCAAGCGGCGTCCAGGGGATCGGGGTGGCCGACGTGGCCGACAGCCTGGCCGCTATCGACCAGGTCGTCTTCAAGCAGGGGCGGTGCGACCTGGCCACCCTGATCGAAGCCTGCCGACGCGACTACAAGGGGTTCGAGCACATCCGCGGCTACCTGCTTTCGGCGCCCAAGTACGGCAACGACAACCCGACCGCAGACCGTTACGTAGACCTGGTCCTGAGGCTTTTCTCGGACACCCTCGCCCGTCACGTAAACACGCGGGGTGGCCCCTACCTCGCCGGCTTCTACTCGGTCACCGGGCACGTCGCCTTCGGCGAGACCACCGGCGCCCTCCCCTCCGGGCGACTTGCCAGCCAGCCCCTCGCCAGCGGCCTCTCCCCTGCCAACGGCCAGGAACGGCTTGGCCCCACCGCCAGCCTGAGCTCCACGGCGGGCCTCCACCTGGCCGACTGCGCCCGCAACGGCAGCAATGTCAACCTGAAGCTGGATCCCACCTCGCTGTCGGGGTCAGCAGGGATCGGCGCCCTGGCCGGCCTCGTCCGGGGGTACTTTGCCAAGGGCGGCATGCAGGTGCAGATGAACATCCTCGACCCGGCCACCCTGATCGAGGCCCGGGACCATCCGGGAAAACACCCCTGGCTTTTAGTGCGGGTCTCCGGCTACAGCGCCTACTTCGACGACCTGTCTCCCGCCACAAAGCAGGAGATCATCGACCGCACCCTCCACTCGGCATAGCCGCCCACTCCGACCGTTGTGCAACCCGGCCAGCTCTCTCCCTGACCGTGAACGTGACCGTGATCGTGAACCTGATCGTGACCCTGCGGCCCTCTCCCCCTAGCCGCCCTCAGCCGCCCGGAAATGTTCCCGCCATGCCTTGGCTCTTCCGCAGGTTGTCCGTAGAATGTCCTTCCAGGGAACATCCACCAGCCATACAATCTGGAGATCCGCCGTGTCTTACCAGCGCAGCAAGTTCCTCGATCCCGCTACCCTGGACGAGGCCATTCGGCAGATCGCCGAGCTGGCGTCTCTCGAAAATGTGCGCCTGGCTCTCATTGGCGGGTACGCGATGCAGTTCTATGGATCTCCCAGGTTGACGGGCGACGTGGACATGGCCGCAGACGGGATGCTTGGTTCCCTGCCTCCAGGTGAGCCGCTGAGCTTTGGAGGCTTCAGGACACGGTCTCCCAATGGGGTACCGGTTGACCTGGTCCTGCGCCACGACGAGTTCCGCCCGCTGTACGAGGAAGCGATAGCGCAAGCCAGAACGCTCCCCGGCGCCCACGCCCCCGTGGTCACGCCGGAGCACCTGGCCGCCATGAAGATGGTCGCCGGCCGCAACGGCAAGGATGATGCCGATCTGGAGTTTCTCATCGCTTCGGGGGTTGTCGATCTGATCGAAGCCCGCAAGATCATTCACAGATTCCTTGGCCCCTACGCGGCCAGAGAGTTCGACCGGACCGTCGAACTGGTCCAGTGGAAAAAGGATACCGGCAAGTTATAAAAACGGCTGGCTCGTCACCTTTCCGGAACGAAGATGGCCATGCAGATTGCTGTGATGCTACCAGCACAACCAGTGTAATACCTTTCGGACCATACCCCGGATATCTGGCCGCAGCCCCTGCGGATTGCATCCAGCAGGATGGAGGTGAAGCATGAACAGAAGAAGAACCATCCGTCTCGGCGGATTGATCCTCGTTTTCGGTTTGTCGGGGTTGGCCTGCGACAAAGGCGGTGGCGACGCGCCGTCGGGCATCCGCCCCGAGCACCAGGCGGCGATCGACCGGATCGCGCCCTACGAGGAGGCGGTCTCCGGCTTGCTGGAACGGGCGGCCGCCATCCTGGCCGGCACCGGTCCGGTCGCCTGGGAGCAGCTCGGACCTGGCAGGGTGCTCGATGAGGAGCAACGGACAGCCCTCTATGGCGCGCTCGCCTCCGACCCCCGCGTCTTCCAGGTTGGAATCACCCTCAGACGTGGGGAGTATAACTTCCATTTCCTGCATCTGAACCCCATCAACACACGAAGCTCTTCCGGCTGGTATGGGCAGTTTTCTCATCCATTCGCGGGCGCCGAGGCGGCAGTGCTGCTGGCGACCACGACCAACATCGACAGCGGCGAGCGGCTGGAGACCACCTCGGTCGAGATCACCCGCGAGCTGGAGGGCGGCGCCTCTGTCGAGCTGGATCTCCGGCTTCGCAACGAGTGATCTCGGCCGCAAAGGTCCACTGCGCCGCAGACCCGCAGACCACGGGAGCGCGCCCACCCGAGCGGAGCTCCACGGCCACACCGTCGATTTTGTGCAAGGTAATTGTCCGGCCGACCCCGGTCTTGCCAACCTGCGCATTCATGCACCGGACTGCACCGTGACGGGGAGCCACAGTTCAGTCTACTAGCAAGCCCCGAGACCGTGGGCTGCACTGAGGGAAGGCGAAACCGGATTCGGCGGGCTGTCAGCCCATGAGCAGACGATCATCGCTGAGGCAGGTCCAATCCGAGTGCGAACCCCGTCAGGGGTTTGTGGCCGAAGGATTGGACCATGCCCCGCGCAACGCATCCTGATCACACCTTGGCGCCCTGGCCCGCTGGGTTGGCGTTGGATTCTGTGGTACAGGAAACGGTGTGCCCCTGGAAGGTGGAGGCGCTGTGGCCTGCCAGACGAGTGAGGTGCCCCGATGCTGGATGCGAACCGGTCGAGACGATGGATCTGGTTGCTGCTCATACCGGCAGCTTGCCTGTCCTGTTCCTCCGGGAGCGGACGGGCGGCTCGGGATCTGTCGGGCGAGGACCAGGCAAACGGCGGCGATCTGGCAACCGATGATGACCCCACGACCGCCGAGGACAGCGCCTCAGAGCCCACGGACCTCGCCCTGGACCCAGACGGCCCCCAGGAGGAGCCGGATCAGCTCGCCGACGGCGATCTGCCGATCAACTTGTGTGTCGACCCTTCCCAATTACCCTCGGTGGTCAGGGGCGATCAAGGGACGGTCAAGATCTGCCAGCTGACCGGCGAGTACGACCGGGAGCGGGACCAGGAGACGGTCAATCTCACCTACACCCGGGCCGACATCTACGGGACCGACCTAGGGGCCAGCTTCGAGCACGAGGGCGCCCTGTGGTTCCTGTTCGGCGACACGGTGGGAGCCAGGATGCTGGACGAGGATGCCATCGCCTACAGCCAGGACACCGATCCTTCCAACTGCCTGGACCTGACCTTCCTGGTGGGCGACGGCGGGGCCTGGCATCCGCTCGTCGTGCCCGGCATCAGCTTGGGTGCCTTCGAGGTACCGATGGAGGGGGTTTCGGTCGGCGGCACCATGTATGTCTACTTCACCACCGACCATTCCTCCCAGCACGTGATGGGGCGTTCGATCCTGGCCCGCTCGGTGGATGACGGCCGGACCTTCGAGTACGTGGCCGACATCTCCGACCTCTCCAGCGAGGGCCATTTCATCAACCTGAGCGCCGTGGTGATCGACAACGAGCAGCACCCGGGCCTACCGGCTGCCTCGGGCCAGAGCTTGTTGATCTGGGGTAGCGGCGAGTATCGCCAGTCGACGGTCGCCCTGGCCTGGCAGCCGCTGGAGGAGATCGAGAACCCCTCCTCGATCCGGTACTTTGTCGGAACCTCCCAGGACCGTTGCATCCCCCAGTGGAGCGAGAACGAGTCGGAGGCGTCCTTGCTGTTCGACGACGAGCCCTGCGTAGGGGAGCTGTCGGTAGAATGGAATCCGCACCTGGCCAAGTGGCTGATGACCTACAACTGCATCAATCCGCGCGGGATTCGGTTCCGCACGGCCGACTACCCCTGGGGCCCCTGGTCCGACTCCCAGAACCTGTTCCACCCCTGGGATGACGGGGGCTACTGCCATTTCATACACACCAGCCACCTGGTGCAGCAATGCGACGAGGTGCACGATCCCGGACGGGAGAACGAGTGGGGCGGCGAGTACGGACCCTACCAGATCGCACCCCTCGCCGAGTCCATCGATGGCGGCTCGGCGGTCTACTTCGTGATGAGCACCTGGAACCCGTATAACGTCGTGCTGATGCGGTCCGATCTGCTGCTGGAGTGAGGTGGCTGAGACGGCAGGTTGAAGGATTGAACCCCGTCTTACCCCCGGGCCAGCACGAGCACGATGGCCGCGATGGTGGCGTCCGCTACCAGGTGGGCCAGGATCGGTGCCAGGACTCCCCGAGAACGCCAGCGGAGCCATCCCAGCATTACACCCCAGGCTCCAGCCAAAAGGACACCCGTGGCTCCGCTCGGAAAGCCGTGCGTGTGCTGGATACCAAAGGAGATCCCCTGGATAGCGATGGCTGCGGCGGGTCCGAATAGCGTTACAAGCCGGTGCTGGAACAACCCTCGCCAGATCAACTCCTCGCCGATGGCGTTCACCAGCGCGAACAACATGCCACCCAAGATCAGCGCGGCCAGTGGGGCTTGGGGCAACGACCGGAGCAGATTGGACAGGTCGGGGTCGGCGAGCCTCACCCAGGCGACCAGCCCGACGGGGGTGACCGCGGCGCACACGGCCGTGGAAAGCCAGGGCAGGGTGCCGAGCCTCCACCAGCCGGACGGGCCGAGTCGGGGTATCACACTGGATGCCAGCAGGAAGATGGTTAGAGCCGCCGCCATCGCGAGCTGCCAGAGCAGCTCGGCAGTAAAGCCAAGACCGAGGAGGCCAGCCACCAGCGGGATGGCCGCGCCAACACCGCTTCCCCTAAGCAACGACAAGACCGCCAGCGCCATCCCGGCACCCGCCAGGACTAGCTTGCCCCAGGGATAGCCGCTTGGCGGAAGGACGGCCACGGCCCCCAAGATCGCGATGCCCAGCAGGGCGGTGATGCGGTCCAGGTGTCTCATGGAACCGACTTGCTCTCCGCACGCGAAAAAGGTTTTCTTCCTCGCATGGAATACGATCATTCGGGTCAACAGGGAACCGGATTGAGCGGGCCGGTATCCCGTGTGGCTACCTGCACAGCTTACGGTCACTCTAAACACCGGCCGGGTTCTCTGGGGGGGATGGAACGAATAAAGTGGTCGGGCCGTCAAGCGCCAAATGGCCTGTCGACCTCGATCGGATGGAGGATGGGGTGGGTCTGCCTAGCCGTGTTCAGGCTGGCATGTGCCAAGCGGCCTGTCGACTCTGCAAACCAAATCATGCTGCTCACAGGACAGACCGTCCGGAGCTTCGATCGATTGGCCAACGCGACCCAGCATGTGTTGTGGCAGGATCCGTAGTTCGGACACCTGTTCCTCCACTTCAATCGGGATCAGCGGATCTGCAGGGGAGTTGGTGGCGCTCCATGGCCCGGACGGTACACCGGGACGATCTGCCTGCCTGGGGGCCGCCGGATCCTTGGCGTTTACCACTGGTATTCCTGCCGTGGTGGTCGGTGTGATGGTCGCCGTGGCACTCCTCCCTCCGCTGGTGGTCGCCGGCCTGCTCGCTGGTGGGGGCTATTGGATTTATGCCCTGGGTGCGGTGATGCTGTTGGCGACCAATGTGACCTGCATCAACCTGGCTGCCGTGGGAACCTTCCTCCTTCAGAAGGTGGGGCCCAGGACATGGTGGGAGGAACAGCGCGCGAAGCGTGCCACCCGGCTCGCCGTCACGACCTGGATCATCATGCTTCTCCTACTGTTGGGGCTGATGTTGTTGCGTCGATTCGGAGTGGTTTGATGCACCTCGTCACCTGGGCTTTGCCTTCGGCTCGGGCGGCCATGCTTTCCGAATTGCCGGGGGGTGAGCTGGGTCAGGTGCGGTGTTTGGTTCGGCACGCAGGCAAGTCGCTCAGGCACTGCTCCACCCAACCTGAAAACCACTGCCCGAACGTTGGCGGGCTGGGCAACCGCGGCAGCTCGTGCGGGTTGGGCATCTCGAGCTCCCAACAACCCGGCGGGCGGCGGGCTGGCAGCCACTCACCGTAGTACCCGAAGGCGTTGTTGAGGTCGAACACCCGACCAGTAAACTCACCGGTGAGGGCCAGCACCGAGTAGTAGGTGCAACCCTGCTCGCAGATCGGCAGACACCCATCGCAGGGCCAATCCCGCTCGACCCAGAACCTTTCGACCCCGGCAGCCATCCCCAACGCGATGTCTCGCAGATCCTCGGCCGTGAGAGGGAAGCTGGCCGCTGGGCTGATCGCCTTGCCTTCTTCGGCCAGGTACTCCTGGCCCAGTCTGTTCAGCTCGGACAACGCTTCGTCCGGACCCCAAACGCCGTAGTAGGGGCCGGCACCGCTACCCACACGCAGCAAGAACTCCCGGTACTCGGCGGGCAGCGGTACCCCGAGATACGCTTCCAGGTGCTCCACCGCAGCCGTTTCGACAAGGGTGCTGCGGTACTGGTGCTTCCTTGCACCGAACACCTTGCGGTCGGGATCCCGCCACGACAGTTCCGCCCGTTGTTCCAGGGCCAGGTGAATCACCGGAACCTCCGAGGCCGACGCCGAACGAGTGAAGCACAGGCGCGTGTGAAGTACTACTGGAAAGCACAGCGCAATCAAAGGCGGACGACCGTTCGGGCCTGGCTAGCTCTTTCTCGCTGTCGATGATGGCAACACTGCTTCCCAGGAATGTGGTAATACTGGATCACCTCGATGCCTATCAGAAAGCCGGGGTGGGTGAGTCTTGGGAGGGATTGGATGTGCGGTTGCCCTGTTTGTCTCCATATTCGCCAGACTGGAAACCAATCGCATCGTACAAGGAGTTGCCAGGTGGGAAGGAGCTGGTCCTCTGGTCGCAGTTTTCTTGAATGCGCGCGACAGCCTACGTTCCTGACTCCCATCACTGTGGGCTCGTGCGCCGAAGTGGCACCATATCGCACACCGAAGTGCTGGATCTCCTCGTTGGCGGTCTTGCTCTGGCTGCTGGCAAGCGCACTGCCCCTTGCTGCCCAGACTGAAACACCGACAGCAGCCGAGGAGCTGACCGACCTGTTCGCCTGGGATTCTGCAGGCGTCGAAGAGCAACTTGCCGCTGATCCGACCTTGGTGCCGCCGGGTATGGGGGCGATCTTCGTTCCAACCATGACCGATCCGACGAGAGAGCCGGAGTTTATCGTGTTTCGTGACCGCCACCGCGTCGCCAGCGGCTCGACCGGCCGGCGCCTGGTGGTCGAACCAGGAGACTACCTGGTGCATGTCGGCAGCGGCGCCTTGTCTCAAATGGTCTCCGTCGAGGTGGCGGTTCCTCCCGACCGTACCGTCGTCGTCCCGGTCGAGTGGGCGGGCCTGGTGCTCGAGGTGGTGGATGAGAACAACATCCCGCATCGCGGCAGTTACGAGCTGATTCGGGCGACGGACAGGGAGCTGTACGGAATCGGTTTCGGAGCCGACACCCTCCAGGGGGAGCGGCTGCGCACCTGGCTGCTCCCGCCCGGTCTGTACCGCATCGTCCGGCCCGGCTCCAACTATCGCGCCCGCGTCGACTTCTCTACCGTCCACCTGTTGGCCGCAGGGCTGGCGCACTACAAGCTCGTCTTGGATCCCGAGACCGGCGAGCTTCGGGGAGCCGGCGTGGTTTCCGCCGAGGAATTCGCCAGCCCCGTCGGTCTGACCGACTGGTCGAAGCAGATCCTGTTGGGCTTCAATGCTGGGTTTGCACAGAGCAACAACCTGGCCGGCCAGGATGACGAGCTGATCCTGACGGGCGAGCTGTTCGTCGATACCATGGTGGGTTTCGACGATGGGGCCAATGCGTTCATCGCGATCCTGGAGATCGAGGAGGGAGCGGAGGGCGAGCCAGTACCCTTTCAAGTCGCGCAGGATCGCATTCGTCTCGACTTGCTGTACAGCTACTTCTTCCACGAGCGGTTCGGGCCCTACGTGCGCTTTGGCGCCCTGGCGGCGGTCTTTCCGTCAGAGGTGACGGCCGAGGAGGATATGACGATTCGGCGGTTGCTGGCCGATGGCACGACCCAGGATGAGCTCGTGGCCGCCGATGATCCCTATCGCACCGGCGGACCGCTCCCCTCGGTGGCATTGCGCGAGGGCATCGGAGCCAATCTCCGTCTGCTGGGGACCACCTGGATCACGACTCATCTCCGGCTGGGTGTGGGCTTTCGCCAGTCTTTTTTCAACCAGTTCTTCACCGAGGACGACGATCCCTTGACGACCGAGCTGGAGCTGGATGAGGTCGAGGACTTCACCAAGGCCGGTCTCGAGGCCGTCCTCACCAGCGACCTGCGGCTCACCCGGTTTCTGACTTACAACACCGACCTGGAGGTTTTTGCCGATTTCGAGGCGTTCGACCATCCCGACCTGGACTGGCGCAACAGGCTGAGCTTCAGGTTGGCCTCCTTCGTCGCCCTGGACTACTCTCTCGATCTCCTCCTGGAGCAGGAGGTCACCGACGAGCTACAACTCAGTCAGGACGTGCTGCTACGTTTTTCGTGGGAGGTGTTGTGAGATGGGATGAGCCGAGTCGGGCTGGAGCCCCGTTGTGGGCTTGAGCAGGTCCTTGCCTCGACCCCTCGAGCCATGGGACGATTCTGGGCTGGAACGCCCTGGCACGCCTCGCTATAGCCCAAAACGATTTCGTTGACTACGCGGGGCGGAGCCTGGGCATTTCCCCTCGCCTACGCGACTCCACCAACCACCGGCGATCCTCCCCCGAGGCGGAGCCAGGGGGAGGTGGCGGCGCAGCCGACGGAGGGGGCGATCCTAGCCTATGGCCAGGCAATCCACCTCCGAGACTCCGCCACCCCCCGGCGGTTGCTGGGGTATCCGCTCGGCGGGTCCCGGTGTCCATACTCCGGCTCGGTGAAAGTCCAGGCTCCACGGTTCGCCCAAACAATGTTCATTCAAATCGGTTGACGCTGTAGAATCCGGGTCCCCCATACCGCGCCCGCACACGGAAGGGGCATCTTGCAGGTCTGGACTAACCCTCCAGGAGGTCACCACCGCTGTGGGCAATCGACGCGCCGGTGAAGGCAGCCCAGGCGGGCCGGCATCACGGTCGTCGCGCGGCTCAGCGGGACTGTACCGCGGCGATCTCGGTGAGTTCGATCAGGGAGGGGGCCTGGTCCGGGGCGGAGACGTGGCTGGGAGGAGGCGGACCGGGCATGATCAGCCTTCCGGTCGCCGCGACTTCTGCTCCATTCAGCCGCTTCATCTCCTCGTCGGGGCGCACCCACAGGCGCACCGTCACCCCGTCCTCGAGCGTGAGGAAGACCAGCCTGGTGACTCGAACGAGACGGCCGTCCGGAAGCTCCTCCATGACCCCGTAGGGACCAATGTCCTCGACCTCGTAGCGGCCCTGGAGCGTGACGATCTGCCTGTCGTATGGGGCCAGCAGGGCTCCCTGTCGGATTGCCATGTCGGCCATCACACCTTCACCCGGAAGGTGGTCGCCTTGGAGCCATGCGTGCCGCTCTTGAGGTGCTGCTCGTGGAAGGTCTGCCCTTCCTTCTTGGTGCCGTACATCTGGAAGACCCAGTTGAGGTTGACCCAGGTGGAGGCTTTCTGGATGTTCTCTTCGTCTTTCTTGGGGTCTCCCGTCTCCTTGAACGTGATCGCGTAGTTCTCGAGGGTGATGTTGTCCGAGGCGGCCTTCATCACGACGCCTGCCCAGTGGAAGTTCCAGGTCATCTTGTCCACCTTGGTGAATCCTGGAATATCCGATCCGGTGGCCATGGTGTAACCTTCGCCGACCTCGGGGTTGGCGGCCTCGTTGATCTCGAGGGTGGCGCCGAAGGCCTTCTGCCCCTCCTCGCTGAGTGCGGCGAACAAGACCTTGGCCTGCTGGCCGTGCTTGGGCTCCCTGAACACGTTCTTGGAGGTCTTGACGGCCACCGATTCGGTGAAGGCTTTCTGCCCCTCCTTGCTCAGCGACGAGAAGAACTCCTTGGCCTGCTTGAGGTCGCGAGGTGGGTTGAAGATGTAGCTGTACTTCCGGTCCTCGAAGGCGTCCCAAAAAGCCCTCTTGCCTTCCGGGGTGAGCGCGTTCAGCAGGGTGCGGGCGTGCTTGGCATCGGTTGGCTGGGCGAAAAGGTAGAGGAAGTCCTTCTTGTCGTTACTGTACCCGCCGACCTTGTGGTAGTGCGTCTCCGCCTTCATGTTCTTGACGTTGGTCTCGTTCAGGAAGGTCTGCATCCCCGACAGGCAGGCCTCGTCCGACAGGTTGGCCCAGATGGGGAACTTGATGTAGTGGGCTCTTTCCTTCATGTAGGGGACATTGGCGGGGTCGGTCATGAACTTGACCATGCCCTCGAGGTAGGCGGCGTCGCTTGGCTCGGTGGTGTTGATGACCTGGTCGAAGTGAACCCCCTCCTTCAGGTACTTGGCGTTGGCCTGGTCCTTCAGGAAGGCCAGCATTCCCGCGTAGTAGACGACATCGGTCCAGCCCCCGGGCTCGAGGGCCCGGTTGGTTTCCATGGCCAGGCCGCCGATCTTGAGGAGCGCCTTGGGAGCGAGGGTCCTGGAGCCCATGACGCTGCGCGAGGAGCGGCCACAGTCGGTGTACATCTTGAACCAGTCGACCTTGTTTCCCTCCGAGTCCTTGCCGCCCGGCTTGTTGGCCTCGACCATCTCCTTGTGGAACAGCTTGTTGCCCTTGGGGTTCTCGAACTTGGGGAGGACCTGGTACAGGGTCGTCTTGTCCTGGGCGACGGAAAATCCGGTCTCCTTCAGGCGGACGAAGCTGCCGCCCTCACCGGCCGTGGCCAGGCCTTTGTTTGCGCTTTCGATCAGATCCTTGGTGGCCAGCAGGATCTGGCCGCCCCCTCCCTTGTCCTGGCTGACGAACGCCTTCTGCTCGTCGGTGATTCGTCCGGGCCCCTGGGGGCCGGTGGCCTCCAGGTAGCGTTGCACGCCGACGCGCTCTTGGGAGCCGGTCGAGGCCGGCAGCAGATCCCGAGCCGACTGGCCGCTGGCGACCCGGCTCGCCACCGCCTCGGCGTTGCGCTCGTAGGCATCGCCGGCCGTTCCCACCCCCTGGTCGAGGGAGACACCGGCGCGCTGTTGGATGATATGGGCTGCCTCGTGGGCCGCCAGGCGGAGATCGGGCTTCCCCCGAAACGCAACCCGGTTGCCCGCGGTAAAGGCCCTGGCGTTCATGGCCCTGGCCGCCATGTCCGCCTCTTCGCCCAGGTGGGCGCCGATGTTCGACAGGTCGTGTTCCGGTCCGAAGGACTGCTGGATCTGGTCCAGGTAGGGCAAGGCCGTGGACGGCCCCGTAAGACCTGCTCCCGCCTGCCGTTTGATCGTGTCGGCAGAGACGGGGCCGCGCTCCTGGAAGAGCTGGATCGGTGTTTTGCCCACTACTGGCCTCTTGATTACAAACTACGCAGAAAAGATAAATCGCGAGTCCGATGGTGTAAACCCATCAAGATGCAACGGGGGGATTTCATTACAACCTCTACTCGCTTTCCCGGACCAGTTTTCCCAGGGCCCTGTACTCCTGGCGGATCGACTCTCTCAGGTGCTGCTCGGAGATGGGCGATCCGTCCATGGCGGCCTGGTAGGCGGCGCGAAGGACCACCGAGCGGATGCTGCCTCCCGAGAGCTCGTACTCCTCGGCAAGCAGGGGCAACTCCTCCTCGAGGTCCTCGCCGAGCGGCGCCTCCGGGGGCAGATGATGGCGCCAGATGGCCAGGCGCAGCTTCGCATCCGGCTCCGGAAAGTACACGACGCTGCTGAATCGGCGCTCGAAGGCGGTATCGATCCCCTTCTTGAGGTTGGTGGTGCAGATGGTGATGCCGTCGTAGGACTCCATGAGCTGCAGCAGCAGGTTGATCTCCATGTTGGAGTAGCGGTCGGTCGATTTTTTCACCTCCGTCCGCCTGGAGAACATGGCGTCCGCCTCGTCGAAGAGCAGGACGCACTGGCTCTTGGCGGCCTCGGCGAAGACCCGCTTGAGGTTCTTGCTGGTCTCGCCCACGTACTTGCTGACCACCTCGGCCATGTTCACCTGGTAGAGGGGCAGCCCGACGGTGTTGGCAATGACCTCGGCGGCCAGCGTCTTGCCCGTCCCCGACTCCCCGTAGAACAGGCACGACAGGCCCAGGCCGCGCGAGGAGAGCCGCTCGAACCCCCAATCCCGTTGAACCCGCCGCCGGACCGCTACGGTGTTGATGATGGACTCGATCTCGGACCGCCGCTCCTGGGGAAGGATCAGGTCCGCCAGGGTCCGCTTCTCGAAGGTCCGGGTGGCCAGAGTGCCCAGGCTGGCCGCCTCCAGCCCCTCGGCAGCCCACTCCATCTCGGCCAGGGGATCGGCGGCGGCATCCGGAAGCCTGCCGAGCCGGGCTGCCACCGACATGGCGTTGCGGATGGTGACCCCGGAGAGCACGCGCTTCTCGACCAGCCTGGAGAAGTTGGCCGGGCTGCGCTCCTTCTGGTCCTCAGGGGCATTCAAGGCGCAGATGTCCTGGAGACGCCGTCGATCCGGCGACGGGATGGCGACGGCGCCCAGCAGCAGTTGGCGGATGCCCTCGGAAAGCCTGTCGGCCGCCTCGGCGGTGAAGAACGTCGTCACCGCGGTCGTCTGCAGGAGAGATTCCAGCAGGGCGGAATAACCCGCCCTCGCACCATCGCCCTCCCTGCCGAACAGCCGGTCGCAGTCCTCGAACAGCAGCCAGTGGTCGAAGAACCAGGCATAATGGACGACCAGATCGAGCGCGGACGCGGCACTGGCCAGCGTCTGCAAGGCGAGCCTGTCGGAGTGGACGCGCACCAACCGGTGTCCACGCTCCTGCGCCAGGGCGGTCACCGCAAGGCGACGCCCGCTTCCGGGCGGTCCGGTCAACAGGATGGACACCCCAGGGGGTACATCGAAGCCCCCCGGCCCGCCGCGGCCCTCGAAGGACGACCCCGGCAAGCCCGGCAGCCTGGTCAGCCGTACCAGGCGGGCGCGCACGGGTTCGGGAAGGGAGATGTCCTGGAGTGAAACCGCCGGGTTGATGGTCTCGGCAATATCGTGCAGCGGCTCGGGGTCGCAGGCATCCCCCAGGAGAAATGGAGGCAGGAAGGGTGCCGGGGTGAGCTGGTATGTGCCCCGCTCCAAGCGGATATTGTCACGGGGAACGAGCCTCATCAGCCCGCAATCGAGCAGCAGGCCACCCGGGCGCAACAACCTGGCGATCCGAAGCCTCGACTCCCGATCGCCGCCGAACAGCGCCTGGCAGAGCCCGACCGAGACGTATCCCTGATCCGGATGGCCATAGTAGCGCGCGATGAGTGCAGCCAGCGGCGAATCGATCTCGATCCCGGCAGCCAGCAACAGGATGTCCTCGGCCACCCCTTCGATCCCCGTGCGTGCTCGAATGAAGTGGATCGGCAAGATATGGTGCTGGGCTTCCGCCTGCCGTTCGAAGGCGACGATGGACTCGGCCAGCTCGCCCAGGTCGGGTCCATTCGGCATCTCGTCGAGCAGGCGCTCCCGCACCAGGCGCTCGTAGAGCTGGAGCCGCCTGGCCAGGTAGACCACCGGCTCTTCGGATGGCTGTAGGAGCGTTGGTGCCGACGTATCCATCAGGGAAACCTCCTGCTCTTCACGCTTGGGTTTGGCGGTTCTCTGCCCCTGGGCCGCTGGAGCGCTGGGCGACCCAAAAAGGCAGCACGAACCCGTCATGATAGCCGCTGCCAGTGGTTATTGTCTCCATCAGACAGGGTGTCAAGGGACAGCTGGCGAGGCGATATGACCAGAACAGGCTGTCCGGCGGTCTGGCCCGATCCTGGAGGGGGTAGCGCGGGGTGTCGAGGGAAAGCTTGCCAGGCGACGTGATCGGGATACGTCGTGCAAAGAGTTGGCCCACTCCTTGAGGGCGCAGCACAGGGTGTCGAGGAAGAGTTCACGAGGCGATGTGATCGGGATACGGCGCACAGAGAGTTGCCCATTCCTTGAGGGCGTAGCACAGCGAGCCTCTGGCCGGGTTTGCGCCGGGTGGAAGATCGATCCGTCGAACCTTGGCTGGTTGTTCCGGCCTCAAACTGTTTTTCGCCCAGGATCTCCTGACAAGAAAACCCAGGCCAAGCCGGCCCAGTGTCAGGCTGATGGTCGAGGTGCTAACCACCAACCTGGTTACCTGGGCGTTCTTGTCCTTCAGCTCGGCCTATGTAGCATCCAGCTCCGCCCTCATCCGGCCCGCTGCTCAAGCCCCTCCACAGAAATCAGCGGCTGCCAGCCCCCATCATGTTGTGGTTGCAGAGAGCGGGATTCCCGATACCGATTCACCCAACGCTGCACACTGCATCTCCCGATCCTGAACTAGCGCGCCAGGCCGGGTACTGAGCCCTCACCTTTCACATAGGCCACAACAGCCTGTTCTCGCAAATCGATGGAAAGTGCCATGTCGCCTAATTGCCTCAGCACCCCTTAAAAACACTCATTTCTGTGATCCGTTCAAGCGCGACGCGCTCAAGATCACACGATCACACATCCAGGACAGTGCACGTCCTCTGTGATTTAGGCCAAAAGCCATGGTTTGCTTCGGCACGCATTTTGCTGATTTCACGAGTCAGCGCGTATCGATTTGTTTGAGGATAGCTTTTTATACACTCGCACTGTTTTGAGGCAATACCAGACCGTTCGGGATAGGTTGGCTTGGCAGAAATGCAGCCATAAGGACAATAACCACAGATAGGATCTCTCTCATGACGAAAACCACAACATTGGGGAAGAAAGATTGTGCGGCCGCGCAATGGGCGGGCATTACTGGTGAGAAGCGACCGAATGGTTCGCATTTTCAAAAACGTAGGGTGAACTCGGATAATACACCAGGAGTGTGGAAATGAGATCAGAACAAAGCAACCACCTCTACCTCTCTGCGGTAAAAAGGTTCCTTAAAAACCAAGCAGTATGCCTCGTGCAGACACATTGCCGCATTTTCGTGATGGCATTTGTTGGACTGCTAGTAGTGTTTTGCGGCGATGAGGAGCGCGGGCGGGATTCCAGCTTCGAATGGAATGAGGGCGATGTGTGTGGTGATCATGCAAGAATTCATAACGGTGAGTGTGTATGCGATGACGGTTACGAGTGGTGTGACTGGTTTGACGAAACAAATTACAACTGTTGCCCAAGTGACGTAGTCGGCGAATGTTCCGTCGGCGAATGTTGTGATGGTGGCAACTTCAGATCGTCCAGCTACAAGTGCCAAGAGGACGTGACCACCGAGTACTACTGCCCCGATGGCACCGGCTGCGGACAAGATG
>JAFGEP010000060.1 GCA_016931535.1 Bradymonadales bacterium | reverse complement strand
GACATCCCCTTCTTCGGGAAGGCCAGGCCGTTCCCCATCGGCCGCAAGATCCGGGAGTACGACCTCTACCTGTTCGTGCGGGAGACGGGCAACGGGCTGTTGTGCACCTTGCGCTACAACGACAGCCTGCTCACCGCGGACGATGCGCAAAGGCTGCTCGATCGGACGGAGACTGCGATGAAGGGGTAGCACAGGTGTGTCGAGTGAAACCTGGTCATTCGGACCACGACCACTCGGCCATCGTTCTACGTCCCTCGGCCCCGGCCCTTAGCTCTGGTCAACCAGTGATGCTGCCGAGGTTCCTGTCGCATTCCCACTTCTCTACCTGCCTAATCCATCTGTACGACCGATAAAACCACTCCACGCAACACCAGCAGGTGAGCGACAGTATTGAGGAGGTGGTAAACACCGTTATGGTCGAAAGGCCATATCAACTTGAACGAAACCGATCGCTTCGCCTGAACCAGCGCACTCACCCCTAATATCGCCATCCCGGCCAACCTGTGTCCAGCACCTGGCAACGTTCCCTGGCACATCAGGTAGACGTAGGACGGTAAGCCAAACAGAAGCACCAGCGCCGAAAGCAGTGTCAGAGGAAAGAATGGCAACTTCCGATCCAACGAAGACCACAAGATAAATACCAGGCTGCCAGCCAGCACCCACGGAATCGCTGACCTACCGACATCCTGTCCCCATAGATCGCTGAGGCAAGCGACCCCGAACATGCCGATTCCAGTGCCCACCAACAGGAATATCAAGCGCCAGACAAGCCGATAGGTACTGGCCCTCATCTCCAGACCGTGGCCGGCCGTTGCCAGCAAGGTACCTAACCCCACCAGGGCGTAGGAGATGCACCAGTTTGTTGTGCTGTACGAGGACCCCCCCATGGTTGCCAGGACTACGCTCGAACCAAGCAGTACTATCCCCAGTAGGACATTGGTAGCCGCCGCGGTCCGTTCGGTGATCTGTTCCTTCAGCCGCATCCCTCACCTCGCTCCTTGGATCCTATTCTCGGTTGCCTCGGCAACCAGCCACCTGGCCTCCCGGCTCTTGACCAGCCCTCGAGACACCACCCCCTTCCCGAAGTGCCAAGATCTGCATCACGGTGACGTCCATGCCCAGCGTCGGACCTAACTATACGGAATAGTTGAGGTCGTCAAGGAGACCTTGGTTGAACACCGCACCTTGTATCTCGGACTGGAACTTTTTATCATACCGCGAATGGAGGCGATCAGGGGACCTCCGCTTCCCATGCTCCTCTTCGCCAATCTTGTGGGTGAACCATGAAAAACACCGGTACCTGGCTGTTGCTGGGTGGGTTCCTGCTGGTCACCTTCGGCGTGGCCGCCATCGGCGGTGCGGTCACCGGTCCAGCGGTGCGCGACTGGTATCCGTCCGTGATCAAGCCTTCGTGGACCCCACCGGGCTGGTTGTTCGGACCGGTCTGGACCCTGCTGTACGCCATGATGGCGGTAGCGGTCTGGCTGGTGTGGCGCAAGCTGGGCTGGCAGGGTGCCAAGGTGGCGCTGATCCTGTTCGCGGTGCAGCTCCTGCTCAACTCGGCCTGGTCGATCCTGTTCTTCGGGCTGCATCGGATCGACCTGGCGCTCATCGACATCGGCCTGCTACTGGCGGCCATCGTCGCCACCACGGTCGTGTTCTGGAAGGCCACTCCGATCGCGGGGATCCTGTTTCTACCCTACCTGGCCTGGGTCAGCTTCGCCTCGGCTCTCAACTTCGCCCTCTGGCGGCTGAACGGCTGAGATGACCCTCCTCCCCCGTTCGCCGTGCGAGCGGGGGAGGTGTCGCGGAGCGACGGAGGGGGCGACTCCAGCCTCTGGCCGGGTGTTCCTCCCCCGAGACGGAGACCGGGGGAGGTGCCCGCGTTGCGGGCGGAGGGGGCCGGCGCGGAGCGACGAAGGGGGCGATCCTGGCCTATGAAGCGGCGATCTCCCTCACCTCCTCGTAGGCCCGGCGCACCCGCTCGACGTAGGCCATGAGCCGAGGCAGCAGATCGAGGCTCAGCGCCTGGTGGGCATCGCAGCGGGCGGCCAGTGGGTGGGGGTGGAACTCCACCAGCACCATCGAGGCTCCACAGATCACCCCCTGTCCGACCGCATGGAAGATGTCCAATAGCCCGTCCGGAGCACGACTGAGCCTGCCCACGCTGTGCGAGGGATCGATGCAGACCGGCAGGCGGGTCAAGCTGCGGATCACCGGGACGTGGGCGAAATCCACCAGGTTGCGGTGGGGCTCCGACAGGTGGCTTTTGACCCCTCGCAGGCAGTAGACGATGTTGGTGTTGCCCTCGCTGGCGATGTACTCGCAGGCGTTGAGCGACTCCTCGATGGTCAGCCCCATGCCCCGCTTGAAGAGCACCGGGAGCGTGCGCTGCTGGCCCGCCTGCTTCAGTAGCTCGTAGTTCTGCGCGTTGCGGGCGCCGATCTGCAGCATCACCCCGGTCGGCGCTCCGGCCTGCTCGAGCGCGGTCAACACCTCCTCGATGTGGCGCGCGTCGCAGACCTCGATCGCCATCACCTTGATGCCGTTCTCTCCTGCCAGCTCGAAAAGCCAGGGAAGGCAGGGGGTGCCCAGCCCCTGGAAGTCGTAGGGGCTGGTGCGAGGCTTGTATACCCCCATCCGCGTCGTGTGCAGGCCGTTTCGAGCCAACGCTCGCATCATCTCCCCGGCGTGCTCGCGGGTATCGACGGCGCACAGTCCGGCAAACAGGTGCACCGAGCTCTCATCGAAGTGGACGTCGTTATAGGTGAACCCGACCGCAGTCTCCACCCCCGGCTGCCGGCTGATCAGCCGATAGCGCACCGAGACCCGCACCACGTGGCGCACGCCCGGCAACGCTTCGAAAGGCTCGGTCGGCACCGACCGGGTATTGCCGATCAGGTGGATCTCGGTCACCTTCTGGGTGGTTCCCACAAACTCGTAGGTTCTCAGCTCGATCCCCTCGTGCTGCCGGACCATCTGTCCGATGGCATCGAGTAGCTGCGCTGTGGGGGCGTCCGGTTCGAGTGTGATGATCATGGCGAGTTCTGCCTCAATAGCTGCGCCGTGGGGACGTCCGATTCGAGTGTGATGATCATGGCGAGTTCTGCCTCACGAGCTGTGCCGTGGGGGCGTCCGGTTCGAGTGTGATGATCATGGCGAGTTCTTCCTCAATAGCTGCTCCTCCTGGAGCTGCCGGGAGCAGCGGAGAATCTCCTCGAAAAGACGACCGACGAGCTCCCCGCCCAAACCCAGCTTCCGCCCCCACTCCTGTCGCTCTGCCAGCAACGCCGCCTCCCGCTCGGCATCTAGCACGGGCAGACCCATCGCCGCCTTGCTCCTGCCAGCCCGCAAGGCGAGCCTGGCCCGCCGGCCCAGCAAGGAGACCAGCTCGCGGTCGACCTCGTCGATCAGCTCCCGGGTTTCCACCAGGCCGGGGACATCGGTGCTCGATCCCGGCAGATCGACCGTCCTCGCCTGTTGACCCGCTGGAATCGAATCGGGTTCCCCCTCATCCAAAAGCTGGTCGAGCCGGGTCAAGGCGCGAAGAAAGCGCTCGCGCGCTCGGCCGGAGTGTGGGTTCTCGCGATGCAGGGCGCTGATAAGATGGCCTGCATCAGCCCGCACCGTCTCGATGATTCGCAGGAGCGCCCGCACGGAAGGAGGAGCGAGCGCCGGATCGGCGGTCACCCCCATGTCGATTAGCCCCTTGGCGATGAAAAACGCCAACGCGTGCGTCTCGGCCATCCACCGGTCATGGGCGTCCGCCTCCTGCTCCACCACGCGACAACCGATCCCCTCGTACAGGTTTCTGACCCGCCTGGCGGCATCCGGGTGAGCCGGACTCGCACAGAGCACCACGACCAGCGGCTGCTCGCCCAGCGCGAGGCTGATCGGTCCAAACAGCGGATGGGTGGCCACCCAGGGGATCCGATTTCCGAGCAGCTCTTCCATGACCGAATAGGGTCCCCCCTTCACGCTGCCCACGTCGAGCACCACCTGGTCCTCTTTCAGGTGGGAAAGCAGGCTCTCTATCGCCTTGCGCATCTCGGATACGGGAACCGCCACGATCACGAAGTCGGCATCCGCCACCAGCTCATCAAGCGAGTCCGCCCGAATCTGCTGAGGAATCTCGACATGGGGATCTACACCCCGCACCGCGTGTCCACCCTCTTGCAGCAGCTCTCCTAGCGCCCGCCCGAAGCGGCCGTATCCGAGCAACGCCACCCGACTCATGTCAGCCGTCCTTTCATGGCCGGGAAGTCTACGCTACTCGAGGCGGCGCAGGAAGGCATCACGACACCCGTCAGCCCCATCTTGGGCGCGCAAGCAGCGAAACCGATCACCCCCGAAGTTGCCGGGCACCTTTGTTTCCGGATCTGGACCGAAAAAGAAAGCCGGCTGGCGGGTGGGGGGTGTGCCCCGTCAACACAGATCGCCGACATCGACGCGATGGGCCAAGCGAAGGAGGAGGAAACTTAGGAGTCCTTCTCACTCCAATTGTCGCTCAGGTCGACAGAAGTGCCCGAGTGGTCGGTCACTCCACGACCTCTGTCGCTATTTCCGACAGAACTGCCCGAGTGGTCGGTCCCAAGTTGATCACGGTATTTTCGCTGATCCCGCAAGTACTTGATATTAATAAAGCATCACGAACCGCCGCACATTCGTGTAGTTACAACGCTAACCAACTAATAAAAAGTAGTTGCAAGAATTTCT
>JAFGEP010000059.1 GCA_016931535.1 Bradymonadales bacterium | reverse complement strand
TATCGGTACTCGAACATCGGATTTGCATAGGAGCTGGTGCCTTGGCCAGCGAAATCCCACAGGTAAGCGAAAGGACCGTCGCCGCCGACCACCTCCGAGTTGAACTGAACCTGCAAAGGAGACACCCCGGACGAGGGGGCGCCCCAGGCGACAACCACAGGCTGGCTGTTGGTACCTACTACCACCTGGACCACGGCAATGCCGACGTCGCCGTCCTGGTCTTCCACGGTGAGGATCGCCTGGAAGATGCCAGGGCTCGTATAGGTGTGGGTGGCGGCGGGCAAGGTGGTGGCGGTGGCGCCATCGCCGAATTCCCACAGATAGCTCATCGTTCCGTTGCCCTGGGTCACCCGACTATCGAAGTGAACTTCGAGGCCAGCGAAACCGACCATCGGGTTGGCCGAGATGAGCACCTGAGGTGCGGTGTCCAGGACGACGGGGACGAGGATGCTGTCCTGTCCGATGTTGCCGTTGCTATAGATGACGGTGCAGGTGGCCTGGTAGGTTCCGGCGTTGGAGTAGGTGTAGGTGGGGTTTTGCAGGGTGGAGGTCACCCCGTCTCCGAAGCTCCAGGAGTATCCGAAGGGTTGTTCGCCCTTGACCGAGACACAGCCGAAAGAAACGGTCAGAGGCGACAATCCCAACGGGTCGTCCCAATCTGCCGAGACGGAAACCTCGGGGACCACCGCCGGCGGCTCAAGGTCCTCGGAGCAACCGGCCAGCATCCAGAGAGCCAGAGAAATAACCACCGATCGATGGGCACGGTTGCCTTCCAATCGCCATTTCACCTTGTTCATCGTCGAATCCTTGCTGTGGAAAATGACCTGTGCGCGCCAGACCAGCATTACCCGCCAGGGGCCGATCCAGTCAACCGGAACCCTTGCCCTCAGGGAAGTCATGGGCAGCTGCCTGGCCGCTGGTCACCAGTCCACGGTGGAAGCGCACGGCAGCGAACCGCCGGAGATCATCCCTGTCAATCCTCCCCCAAGAACGCCCCGGGGGACCAGGCCTCGAGGTCGCCCAGGCAAGAGACACCTCCGCCCTCCATCCCTCGCCGGTGGCCACTCGGGTTGCCATGGCTCAACTGCCGATGCTGCCCGGCGTATCCCGTCTGGAGCGGGTTACCCACCGGTTGATCCTGGTCGGGTGTGGCTTGAATGCCTCAAAATGGGGCTCATCAAACGACCGCCCCTCCTAAAAAGGGGGAGAGATGGGCGAGTATAGCCGGCCCCGATTCCTGGCACAAATCTTGCTATATTCGCAGCGAACAGCCGTCGTTTTGTAGGATCCCGAAGCCAAAGGTGGCGACAGAGCGGTTGGATCCTCGAATGGAACCGGATCTCTCGGTGACAAGACCGGCGGGTAACACTGGAGTCGTTGAGATGTCGCGTCGTTTTCCCCTGCTTTTCTCGGTTGTCGCTGTGTTGGCCTCGATTTCGGCCTGCTTGTTGGAAGACTCCGCCCTGGTGGAATCCAAGGAGGAGATCGCCTCCGGGGATACCAGCCTGGCGGTCACCGACCTCGGCTCTGCCGACTCCGGTTCCGCCACCATCCAGGGAGACCTGCCCTGGTGCGAGCTGACGGTCGCCAACCTCACCCGGCAAGTCCCCTATCACTTCTGGTTCTTCGAGGGCGGCTGTCCCGACGCCTTCATCGATTTGGCCAGCCGCCTGGGCCAGGACATATACCTGCTGCTGTACCGCCAGACGGTCAGTGGAGGTTGGGAGCTCATCGCCTACAACGACGACTACTACCAGGGGACCTACAACGCCGGCATCGAGATCAGCACCGAGGCCTCGGCCAGCTACCTGGTCGTGGCCACGACCTACAACTACCTGGCGTTTGGCCGGCGGGTCGCCGCCGAGTATCACCTCACCCTGAGCTGCCGAGATGCGGTCGGGGAGTGCATCCCGCCCAACCAGGACATCCCCTGTGGGGCCAGTGGCCTGGGCCCCTGCCCCGAGGGCATGTACTGCAACTGGGATGAGAGCATCGAGAACAACGCCTGCAGTGCTGCGGACATCCCCGGCGTGTGCGAGCCCCTCCCCACCGCTTGCCCCCGAGTGCTCGCCCCGGTATGCGGCTGCGACGGTCAGACCTACACCAACTCCTGCTATGCCGCCATGAACGGCGCGGTCGACGTGCTCCATGACGGCCAGTGCCTCGATGGGCGGCAAGAAGGCGAGAGCTGCGGCGGCTTCGCCGCCTTCCCCTGCGCCGAGGGCCTGGTGTGCGACTACAGCGGGTTGGACTTCAGCGACCAGCCCTCCTGTGGGGCCGACTACCAGGGCGTCTGCGTCCAGCCCCAAATCGCCATGTGCCCCGCTGTCTGGGCACCCGTCTGTGGCTGCGATGGCCGAACCTACGGCAACGACTGCAATCGACGGGCGGCCTACGTGGCGCTGGCCCACCTGGGGGCCTGCGAGCAGTAGCACCCCGGGCTGTTCTCTTTCTCTACCGCCCCGGACCGCTCCCAACTCGCTCTCTGTTCAAAACAATAGCCAGCCTCACCGATCTCCTCCCGCAACGCCTTTGGTGTAGAGCCTGACCCTCTGGCAACCATACCTCGCACGGTCTATCATCCCCTCCCCGTAGCGATTCAACCGGTGCGAGCACTCCATGACCAACGCCGACGAGCCATCACCCTCCCTTCCCCCGAAAGAGACCGGCATTCTCCGGGCGAGCCAGCACATCCAGGGGGTTCGGGACTGGTTTTCCAAGTGGCGACAGCAGTTCCGCACCCACCCCGAGACCGGTCTACCGCTGCGTCCTCGCCGTTTCTGGTCGGGCGACCTCGAGTCTTTGACCATCGAACAGCTCGCCTTCCGAGCCGGAAAGGGGTTGAGATGGGCCCTCAAGGTGTTCCCCCCCTTCTGCCTGGCCCTGTTTTTCCTCTCCATCTTCTGGGACTTCCACGGCGTCATCCGCAGCTGCTCCATCGCCGGCCTCATCGGCTACTGGACCAACTGGGTGGCCATCAAGATGCTGTTCTGGCCTCACGTCAACCGCCCCGTGTTCGGACAGGGGCTCATCCCCTCCCAACGCACCGAGATCATCGTCAAGGTGGCCAACGAGGTCTGCGAGAAGCTGATCAACGAGGAGATCATCCGCCGCGAGCTGGAGGAAAGCCGTCTCATCCCCAGGCTCACCGCCGCCACGGCCGAGGAGATCCATCGCATCGTCACCGATCCCGAGTTCATCAGCGACACCAAGCGGATGATCTTCGAGTACGCCTCACGCCTCTCCAAGAGCGAGGAGTTCCGCAGCGAGCTGTTGAAAACGGCCGAGGAACGGTTCCTCTACTACACCGGCCAGTCGATGCCCGGCTGGATCATCGGTCGCCTCAAAGGGTTCTGGAAAACGCCCCTGCTGCGCATCGTCGACCAGGAGCTGGATATCTTGCCCGACACCATCGACCGTCTGGCGGTCGACGTCGATCAACTGGTCGCTCGCCTCCCCCAGGAGCTGGAGCGGAGCCACCAGGCCATCGATCGCACCATCACCCGGGTGACCATGTCCCTCATCCGCGAGGTCGACGTGCCCGCGCTGGTCCTGAAACAGCTCAATACCGTCACCTCCGACCAGATCGAGCAGGCCTTCCTCGATTTCGCCGACGACAAGCTCAGCTACATCACCTTGCTGGGAGGCATCCTCGGTCTGGTCGGCGGCTTCGTCATCGTCTGGCCCATCTGGTCGCTGCTGGTCCTGATCGGCCTCGGCCTCTTGCTCACCGCGCTCGACATGCTCCTCTACCGCCAGTTCCGCCGGTCCGGTTCCCGAAGCCGGCCACCGTCGCCGCCACCGATGAGGCCCTCCTCCTGCGCTCCACCCCCCCCAGGCTGAGGCTGGCTACTAATCAGCTCGACCGTAGATTGTGTCGACCTTTCGACCTGGCGACCTGTCCTCCTCTCGTCCTCTCTCTTTGTCGTCCGACCTGTCATTTCCGTCGCCATCGCCGTCGCCGTTGCCGTTGCCGTCGCCGTCGTTGGTGGGCGATCGACAATCCGCCACCGATACTCCAGGACCCCTCCTCATGCGACACAACTTGTCGCAGATGTCTGCTAGAGTCGGGTCCAACCATGGCTACCAACCGACGACAACAGGACGGAAAGCGGAGACCGGGCGTGGCCCGGCGTGGCCGGAGCAGGACGGCGGGGGCGGGGTGCGGCACCCAGGCGCATCCCGACGGCGTCTCCGATCAGCTGGCGCTCTGGACGTCCAGGCTGCTGGTCGAGACGGGGGCCTACCGCAAGATCGAATCCTACGGCTGGAAGGAGCAGATACTGCAGGCCATCGGCCTTGCGGAGTTGAACGCAGAGGAGGAGATCCAGGCCGAGCCCTTCCGGGAGCTGCTATTGACCCGAGCAGCGGCGCTGGAGAGCGCGGGGATCGAGCGCGATGGAGAGCTGTTCGAGAACGTCGAGCGGTTCGGTCGGCTGTGTGACCTCAACCCCAGCGAGCGGGAGCTGCTGGCCTTCGGGGTCATGGCCAACACCAATCCGGTCATCGAGGAGTGCCTTCGAGATCACTGGATCGGCTCGACCCGCCAGCTGTACACCTTGCTGGCCCGAGTCCTGGGGCTCGATAGCGGCGAGGTGGCCGACGCGTTGAGGAGCTCCGCCTTTTTGCCCAGAACCGGCCTGCTTCGGATCCGCATGTCAATGGAACGCAACTTCCTCTGTCCCCTGGCGGTGATGGAGATCCTGGTCGACCTGCTCTCGAGCCCACACGACAACC
This sequence comes from Bradymonadales bacterium, assembly GCA_016931535.1. Classification (GTDB taxonomy): domain Bacteria; phylum Myxococcota_A; class Bradymonadia; order JAFGEP01; family JAFGEP01; genus JAFGEP01. The sequence continues at coordinate 1,591 of JAFGEP010000059.1, read as the reverse complement.
AGGATGCGATGCTGTCCTGCTTCTATCGTCCGATCAAGCCAGGCGCATTGACCCGGGCCGACTTCAGCCACGTAGAGAGCGAGCTGGCCCTGCTCGTACCCTATCTCGATCGAGCGGTCGAGCAGCGGGTGGTCGGCGTCAACATCCTGGTCTATGGCCAGCCCGGTCTGGGAAAGACCGAGCTGGCCCGAGTGCTGGCCGCCGAAGCCAAGCTGTCTCCCTTCGAGGTCGCCATCGAGGACCCGGACGGCGATCCGCTGCCGAGGCGCCATCGGATCGCAGCTTACCAGGTGTGCCAGCGGTTGCTAGTCAAGCAGCCCCGGCCGATTCTTCTCTTCGACGAGATCGAGGATGTCCTCCCCGCCCCCTCCTTGCTGGACATCCTGGCCGACCACCCCCATCCCATCGATCACAAGGGGTGGCTGAACCGGCTGTTGGAGGAGAACCCCGTGCCCACCGTCTGGATCAGCAACCGCGTCTCCCATATCGACCCGGCGATCCTGCGGCGGTTCCACTATGTCCTGAGGATGGTACCGCCACCCCGCGACGCCAGGCGAGCGATGATCGAAAAGCACCTGGCAGGGCTGTCGGTCGCCGCCTCGTGCAAAGAGGCCATGGCCGCCAACGATCACATCAGGCCGGCCGATATCGAACAGGCCGCAAGAGTGGTCCGGGTCATCGGAAGCCAGGACCCCGAACAGACCCGACTGCAGCTGGGCCAGGTCATCCAGTCGGCCCTGTCGGTGCGCAGGCAATCCCCATCCTGCGCTGGCGAGCGCTCTGGCGGATTGCCGTATGATCTCTCACTCCTCAACACCGACTGTGACCTCGACAGGCTGATGAGTGCTCTCAAACCCTCGTCCCAGGCCTCCATCTGCCTGTATGGGCCCTCGGGCACCGGAAAGACCGCCTTCGCCGGCCACCTTGCCTCCACCATCGGCAAGGAGTTGTTGGCGATGCGAGCCTCCGACCTGCTCAGCAAGTATGTCGGGGAGAACGAGAAGAACATCGCCGACATGTTCCGGCAGGCCCGCCAGGCCAAGGCCGCCTTGCTCCTCGACGAGGCCGACTCCTTCCTCGCCGATCGCCGCAACGCCGAGAAACGCTGGGAGATCAGCCAGGTCAACGAGCTTCTGGTCCAGATGGAGCAGTTCGAGGGGCTGTTTCTCTGCTCCACCAACCTGGTGGAACACCTCGATGCAGCCGTGTTCCGCCGCTTCGACCTCAAGATCCGGTTCGACTACCTCAGACCGGACCGCCGCCGCCTCCTGTTTGAACGGACAGCGGCCTCGCTCGGCATCCCCACCGAACGGACGCAAGACCGAGAGATGTCGGCCCGCCTGGATCGACTGGACAACTTGACCCCAGGTGATTTCGCCGCCGTTCTGCGAAAGGCACGTCTCCTCGACGAACGCTGGAAGCCCGGCGATCTCCTGGCAGCCCTGGCCGAGGAGTGCGGGCTCAAGCCGGGGCGTGCTCATGCCATAGGGTTTGGATGACCAGAGGCTAGGATCGCCCCCTCCGTCGCTCCGCGACACCTCCCCCGGACTCCGTCTCGGGGGAGGAGGATCGCCCCCTCCGTCGCTCCGCG
>JAFGEP010000058.1 GCA_016931535.1 Bradymonadales bacterium | reverse complement strand
GGGGGTCTCGGGAAGCTTGCGCCAGATCCGACCGCCCGATCAGCGCCCCACGCACAGCTGCACCTCCACCCGCTCGGGCTGGCCGCTCGGGGTGCAGGGCCAGGCCGATCGGCTGAGGATGTCGGCCATGCACCGGCAGATCTCGGCTACGTCACCGGCGGGCGGGGTGATCGGCTCGACCTCCACCTCACCCGGCACGCCGGTGGGAGAGATGGTCCAGGCCAGCCGGTAGCTCGCCACCCCCGGCAGCGGCTGGCAGGCCCGGATCTGCTCTTCCAGCTCACGCAAGGTAGGAGATACGCGTAGCCAGGGATCTGGATCGGTATCGGCGACCAGCAGGAAAACCGTCGAAGCCGATACCAGCATGCCATAGACACCCTCCCTCGCGCTGGGTTCATGGAGCCGGTCGATCGCCTCCAGCCAGGATGCCAGGTCAGATGGATCGCCCCTCACCGCAGCCTCCTGGAGCGGGGGGGCCCCCGTTTGGTCGTGGGTACCGGCGCGATCGAACCTGATCGTCAGCGTGCAATGGCGCTGGCGGCCTCCGGCAGTCCTCTCGTCCGGCTGTCCGCCGTCGCTGCCGTTTTCCTCGGCCACGAGAATCGTCACCTCCTCCTCGGCCCCTCCCGGCACCCCGGTCAACGCGGTCACATCGGCGACCCTGCTGCACCGGGTGGAAACCTCGGCCAGCAGCAGGTTGGGATCGTCGTGGGCCAAAATGCTCGCCAGGGGAGGAGCCTGGCCGCAGACCGGCGACTGATCGGTCAACCTGCGCTCGGCATGCAGCCGTTCGGCGCGCTGGACCACCTGGCGCGAAAGGACGGGCAGATCGAGAATTCCGGCGAGGTGGCGGCCCACTTCCTCGAGCAATCTCTCTCTGTCCTGCCCTGCAAACCGGTCCCCGAAGTACACGACGGCTGCCACCATCTCCACCCGTTCGTCGGGTGGCGGAGCGTCCAGTTCCTGTGAGCGGAGCGGTCGACCTTGGCACTCCGGGGGGAGAACCGGAGGCAAGCCAACCATGGTACGCCGAGCGCTGGAGGGCGCAGGCGGGGAAAAGGCCTGTAAAGGCAAGTCGCGGGCTCGAAGAGCGCACTGTTCTCCCCACCCTCTGAGCATAGGGGGGGAGCTGGCCGCCTCAACGATGCACTGCTGGTAGGCTGACCACGCTTCATGGGCCAGATGGGTGACGCTGTCATCAAGGCTATCTCGAAATAGGACGTTGCGTTCCGGATCTTCGCTGATCTCGCTTGGCACAGGGGCAGAACGGATCTGATCGGCGACCGCCTGGTGGGACGCCCCATGTACCACCGCTGCGAACAACCGATCCTTCGGCCATCCGGCCCGTAACGGATCGACCGCAACCAGAAGATCTCCCAACCGGATGCTCTGATCGAGCAGCCACGGCCGTAAAACCGAATCCATCCACTGACGGTACTCCGACAGGGTCACCGGTTCGGCAGGGTAGCTCAACCGATCCTGGAGGATCTGGAGGGTCAAGGCCCAGCCTTCGGCCACGGCCGGACTGGCCTGGTCCAGGGGGACATCGCTTACCGGGAGCCCGAACAGGAGCGGGGGATCGGCGGGGGGCGTCTCGCGGACGGACCGCGTGGAGAAGCCGCAGCCGGCGGCCAGCATGGTGACCAACAGGACCTTCAGACAGGGTTGAGTCAAGGCGACGGTGTCTCCCAAGGAAAGTCAGATCCGACCTCGATCATCGCATCGAGCCGGTCAACAGAACCGGAGTGCCTCTCTGGGCCGATCGCAAGTACCCCGGTGGCATCGGGCCTCATTCCATCCGGGGTTGCTGAACCAGCTGCTCACGTCCGCTGCACGAGTTCGAGAATGCGCGCCAGCTCGGCAACCAGGTCCGATCGATCCAGCGCACGCTCCAAAAGGCCGAGCGTCTCGACGACCAAGGACTGGTTGAACTGGTCGCCGCGGGCCGCGATGATCGCGGTTGCATCGTCGACATCCTTGGGGCGCCCCGAGAGGATCTTCATGGCGACCATGTCTTCGGGGCATGCCACACAAACCTGTAGCGTGCCGAGCTGGCAAGTGACTGCACGGCCAAGAAATTGCTCTTCCAGACCGGTCTGGCCCAGTACGATGTCGACCGGAATAGATGTGAACAGATGAATGAGCAGCAAAACACCGGTCAGCTGAAGGAACTGGTCATCCACCACCCGCAGCTTGAATCCGCACGATTCCAGGTTCCGTACCAGTTCGTCGACTGCCAGCCGACCAGGAAAGACCGTGATGTCCACGTCGCCAGTGAGCCGGGCAGAACCATAGATCAGCGCCGCCTGGCCGCCAAAAAGGTACCAGCTGACACCGCTGCGCTCCAGCACCTGGGCCAGATCGGCCAGCACCAAGGCAAATGGTGACTCGATCATCCCACTCTTCCAGCAAGCGGCGGCCAACAGGGCAACTGACTCACCCGCTAATGGTGGGTAGAAACGGGGTCATTCCCCTGTCCTGGCAGCCACCTGTTCGAGCAACCGCGCTAACCGCACATGATGTGCAAGGTCTTCACGCCTTTGCTCCTCGGTGGGGTACTCGGGATTGAGTTGCCGAGCGTGGTAGTATATCCAGCTACCCAACTCGAAGAAACCGGCCGGACCCACCTCTCGATGACGATGAGTCCAATATCGGCGCTTCAGATTCTCGACCAGGTCATGATCGCGCCGGGCAAATGCTCTGATCTCCTCGACGTCCATGCACACCTCTATGGGTAGTGTAGTCGGCAAGCAATGGAAGTACAATGTGCCGCACGCCCCTGGCGGACGCTGGTCGCGGCTGGATACCTTGCCGTGGAGAATCCGCCGAACCGAAACGGACCGACTCCAGGCATCTACCCTTGGAGGGATCAAGAGCGATCGTGTCCTCGGCGTCAATGGATCGTCGAATCCGGCCAGTGGTCGAGGAACCACCCAACAACCTGGGTCGACCGGCCTTCCCTTTTACCTGAACCATGCTGGGCAAGTACTTCAAACAGCAGAGCAAGCTCTACGGCCTGACGCTGGTCTTTTTGCTACTGGTGGACCTGGCCCAGTTCGTCATTCCGCTGGTCCTCAAGGAGGTGATCGACGCGCTGGAGCGCCAGCCGGAATGGATGGAGCTGTTCTGGGGCGGCCTGGCCATCGCTTTCTTGGGGGTGGGGGTGTTCGGCTTCCGCGCCGCCTGGCGGATGTTTCTGGCCAGGGCCGCCCATCGCCTGTACACCGATATCCGCGCGGATCTGTACCGCAAGCTGTGCGCCTACCCCCAGAGCTTCCATGCCAAGGCCCGCATCGGCGACCTGATGGCCCGGGCCACCAACGACCTGAACGCGGTGCGGGCCATGTTCTCCTTCGGCGTGGTCTCGATATTCGACCTGGTGTTCATGGGAACGGCTTCCATCTGGTTCATGTTGAGCCTCAACGCCCGCCTGACCGGGTTGGTGGTCTTGCCCCTGCTCGTGCTGGTGCCGGTGGTGCATCTCTTCGAGAACCGCATTCACCGGGCTTTTCGCCGGGTCCAGGAGCTGTTCTCCGAGATCTCGAGCCTGACCCAGGAGCTGTTCACTGGCATCCTGGTGGTCAAGGCGTTTCATTGCGAAAAACGGCTGACCGAGCGCTTTGCCGCCAAGAACCGGGAGTACGTGGGTCAAAACCTGAAGCTGGCCCGGCTCTCCGCCATGTTCGACCCCCTGTTGTCGCTGCCGGTGGCCATCAGCACCATCATCGCGCTGTACGCCGGGGGTCGCGCGGTCATGCAGGGCGGATTCACGATCGGAGGCCTGGTGGCCTTCACCGCCTACCTGGGGATGCTGAGCTGGCCGGTGATGGCGCTCGCTTTCGCCATCAACCTCTACCAGCGCGGAATGGCCTCGCTCAAGCGGATCGAGGAGATCACCAAGGCCCATCTTGGCCAACAGGAGGGGTTCACCGCCTTCGGAGTCCAGGCCGACCGGGCGCAGCGCCGGTCGGAAGGGGAATCCCTAGACAGGACCGCCGTAACCACTCCGCCTATCCATGGGGCAACCGCTCCCACCGCCTCACCCGACCACCCGACCGCCTCCAGGCCCTCCATCGACCCGAACATCGCTGCCACCCGCCTTCCGGACGACGGAAAGGTGGATCTCGAGTTCACCAAGCTCAACTTCTACTACGACCCCGGGCGAGAGGTCCTGCGCGACCTCGATCTGGCCATACCAGCCGGGCAGAAGGTGGGGGTGCTGGGCCGGATCGGGTCGGGGAAGTCCACCCTGCACCGGGTGTTGACCCGCTCCTTTCCGGTGCAGGACGGATCGGTCCGGTTGAATGGAACCGATCTCAACCGGTATGGCGAGGCGGCCCTGCGCGAGCTGATCACGGTGGTGCCGCAAGAGCCTTTCTTGTTCTCCGCGACCATCTCGGAGAACATCGCCTTCTTCAACCGACAGATCGGCCAGGCCGAGATCGCGCAGGCGGCCTTTCTGGCCGACCTGGATGCCACCATTCGAGAGATGCCCGCAGGCTATGACACCTTGCTGGGGGAACGGGGGGTGAACCTGTCGGGCGGGCAGAAGCAGCGGGTGACCATCGCGCGCGCCCTGTTGAAACCGGCGCCGGTGCTGGTCTTCGACGACTGCTTCTCGGCCATGGACATCGAGACCGAACACACCATCCTGAACCGACTGGAGCCGGTGATGGCCCGCTGCACGGTGCTGCTCATCACCCACCGGGTGTCGGCGGTACAGAACCTCGACCGGATCATCGTCCTCCAAGAAGGCCGGGTGGTGGAGGATGGAACGCACCAGGAGCTGCTCAGGCTGGGGGGGCGCTACGCCGCCATGTGGCGCCGCCACGCCCTGGAGCAGCGGCTGATGGAGCATGCTTGACATGCAGGACGTGGAACCCATCGAAGAGCGGCCCTCTTCCCGGCGATTCGATCCCAGGCTGATCCTGTGGCTGCTCTCCTTTGCCCGCCGGGAGTACCGGGTCATGGTCCTGGCGGTGTCGCTCCTGCTGGTCTCGACCATCCTGGGCATGCTGGCCCCCTACCTGACCAAGCTGGCCATCGACCGGCACATCCTCCAGCAGGATCTGCCGGGTCTCGCCATCCTGTGCGGGGCCTTCCTGATCCTGGAGCTGGCGGCCTTCGGCACCCGCTACCTCCAGGTGTTTCTCATGACCTGGATCGGCCAACGGATCATGGCGCGCCTGCGGGTGCACATCCTCGACCACTGCCTGCACCTGTCGCGGCGGACCTTCGACCAGATCCCCACCGGCCGCCTGATGACCCGGGTGACCAGCGACGTGGATGCCTTAAACGAGCTGTTGACCTCGGGCATGATGGTCTTTGTGAGCGACGTCGTGATGCTGGCCGCCATCGTGGTGGCCCTGCTGCTGATCCACGCTCCCATGGCGCTGGCCGTCTACGCCCTGTTGCCCCTGGTCTACTGGGCGTTGAGAGCCTTCCGCAAGCGGATCGCCGGGATCTACCGCACAGAAAGGGAGCTGATCGGCCGGATCAACAGCACGCTGCAGGAAAACCTCAGCGGCATGAACGTCATCCAGCTCTACAACCGACAGCAGGAGAGCGTCGAGGCCTTCAACTCCCTGAACGAGCGCTACTTCGACAACCAGATGCGGGCGGTCCGGGCCCACGCCACCTTCTTCCCGCTGATGAGCTTCTTGGGCATCCTGGCCAAGGCGATCATCGTCTGGTATGGCGGCGCCCTGGCGCTGCAGGGCTCGTTGACCATCGGCGAGATGGTGGCCTTCATCGGCTACGTGGAGCTGTTCTTCGGACCGCTCCGGGACATGAGCGAGAAGTACAACATCTTCCAGGCCGCCATGGCGGCATCGGAGAAGATCAAGCAGATCCTCGGCCTCCCCACCTCCGACGAGTACACCCAGTCCGGAAGCCTCGAGACCACCATGCGCGGCGAGGTCGCCTTCGAGCACGTCTGGTTCGCCTACGACGCCGACCAGTGGGTGCTCAGGGATGTCTCCTTCACCATCAGCGCCGGGGAAACCCTGGCCATCGTGGGACAGACCGGCTCCGGCAAGACCACCCTCATAAACCTCCTGGCGCGGTTCTACCAGCCGCAACAGGGGCGGATCCGCATCGACGGCGCGGATCTGGAGGAGTGGAGCATCGACAGCCTGCGCTCCCAGATCTCGCTGGTCCCCCAGGAGGTGTTCCTCTTCTCCGACAGCCTCAAAGAGAACATCACGTTGTTCGAGGAGGAGGTGGGTGACGAACGGATCGAGGAGATCCTGAAAAGTATCGAGGCCGACCGGATCTTCGCCCACCTGCCGGACGGGCTGCACACCCGCCTGCTCGAGGGCGGCAAGAGCCTCTCCTCGGGACAGCGCCAGCTGTTGGCCTTTGCCCGAACCCTCTACCGCGACCCGCCGATCCTGGTGCTGGACGAGGCCACCGCCAACATCGACACCGAGACCGAGCAGGCCATCCAGGTCGCCACCAGCCAGAGCACACGGGGACGTACCGCCATCGTCATCGCCCACCGCCTGTCCACCATCAAGAACGCCGATCGCATCGTCGTGCTGCACCGGGGCGAGGTGCGGGAGATCGGCACCCACCAGGAGCTGTTGGAGAAGAAGGGCATCTACCGCGACCTGTACGAGCTGCAGTTCGCCGAGCAGGAACGGAGGACCGGCAAGACCATGCCTCCCGATCGCTCGCCGCTGTCGGAACCGGTCGGAGGGTGATCCTCGCGAGGCCACAGCGGCCGCCTGTCCCCTCGTCTCCGATCTGCACCCGGCAACTCTGGTTGGAGCGGAATCTCTCTGGAGCACAGACCACCAGGCGGCAGCTGGTGATGGCTGTTGGGGTCTACCCGATCCCGGTCGGCTCCTGGCCTTTACTCTTCCCGGTGTCTCATTCCTGGGCGACTCAGGTCCAGTCCACCAGGTTCAGCCCCTCGACACGGCCGAACTCCCGCTGGTTGTGGGTCACCAGGACGGCGCCCACCGACAGGGCGCAACGTGTTCTGCCATCGACAAGATCGCACGAACAAGGCGATCGGGGCGATCAGCTCAGGAGCGGCGGCCGCCGCCCCGTCCGCCCCCCCGGCGTCGGCTTCCCTGCCGGAAGGGCCGCTGACCCGACCCTGGCGCAGCCGGACCACCGCCGGGCCCCGGGGCGTCCCCTCCAGTCCCCCCTTGTCTCGTTTTTGGGTGATAGGCTTGGGGCGTTTCCCGGGCGGGAGCCGGGGGCGGCGCGCTCAGGTAGGAGTCCACGAGCAGGGCCACCAGCGACTCGGCGTCGGGCTCGGCCAGGATCTCCTGGGCGATGGTCTGGAACTCCTCCGGGATGACGCGACCGGCGTCGATCTTGTCCTTCATCTCTCGGATTCTGCGGTCAGCCAGCATGTGCAATGTCTCTTCGCGGGTGGGTGTCTCCAACAACGTGAGCTTGATCCCGTAGGTGCGATCCAGGCTTTTGACCGCCTCGTTGTCGTTGGCGGTCAAGATCGAGATGGCTCGTCCGTGGCGGTCGACGCGGCCGGTTCGTCCTGTCCGGTGCACGTAGAGCTGCATGTCCTCGGGCAGGTCGTAGTGGATGACGCAGGGGAGCTGGGAGATGTCGATGCCGCGGGCAGCGATGTCGGTGGCCACCAGGAGGCGCTGGTGCCCTGCCTTCATCCGGGCCATGACCGCCTCGCGGTCTGCTTGCGAGAGGTCGCTGTTGAGCAGGGAGGCGTCGAAGCCGCGCCGGCGCAAATAGGCGGTCACGCTCTCGGTGGTCTTGCGCCTGTTGCAGAAGATGATGGCTGCCGGGGGATCCTCCGCCTCGACGACCGCCATCAGGGTCCGCATCTTGGGGACGTGGGGATCGGCCTGGTAGGCGACGTTCTCGATGCGGTCCACGTCCACCCGGTCCTGAGAGAGGTCGAGAAAGACCGGATCGCGCATGTAGCGGGATATCAGCCCCTGGAGGCTCATGGGCAAGGTCGCCGAGAAGAGCATGACCTGCTCGAGGCCGACCAGGGCGTGGAGGATCCGGCGGATCTCCTCCTCGAAGCCGACCGAGAGCATCTCGTCCGCCTCGTCCAGCACCAGGGCTGCCACCCCGTCCACCAGGAAGGTCCTGCGGCGGTAGTGGTCCAACACCCTCCCCGGGGTGCCGACCACGACGTGGACGCCCCGGCGCAACCGGTCCAGCTGCTCCGTAAAACGGGTGCCCCCGTACAGGCAGACCGATTCGAGGCCGGTGCCCTGCCCCAGCCGCTCGAACTCCTGGTGAACCTGCAAGGCCAGCTCCCGGGTGGGGGCCAGGACCAGGAGCTGCGGGCGTCTCTCCTCGTAGCGGAGGCGATGCAATATCGGCAGGATGAAGGCCGCCGTCTTGCCACTGCCGGTGCGGGACTGGACTACCACGTGCCGGCCATCGAGGATGGGGCCGAAGCAGGCGGCCTGCACCGGCAGCGGGCTCTCGTAGCCCGCCTGCGAGATGGCCCGCAGCACCTCCGGATCGATTCCGAGCTCGGCGAAGGTCGGCAAGGGAGAGAGAGGCTGGTCGTTGGTGTTCGAGTCGTTCACGGGGAGTGCTATAGCAAATCGGCGGGCTGGAGGCAAATGGGGTCGATGCTGCCCGGATCCGCCTTCTCCCTTTTGGAGATCACGTTGACCGGAATCTGCCCGCAGGATATGGTAGCAAAGTCATCCAGCGGGGAAGCACCAGTTCTTCCCCCATAGGGAACGATATGTTCGCTCCTACGAAACCTCGGTGGATCCGGCTGGTCGCCTCGCTCATGGCGGCTCAGCTCATCCTGGTCCTGTTGTTCATGGTCCAGGACTTCGCCACCGAGCGCCATGTCTTTGACACCGAGCGTCGGCTGTTCGTGCACAGCGTCACGCTCGACGACGCCGGACAGAGCCCCACGCCCTGGTCGGAAGAACCTTGGGTCGATCCCGGTACCTCGCAGCCTCTCGTTCTTCTCACGCAGGAGCTATGCCTGTTCCTGCTGTTCGTCACCACCCCCTGGGCTCACATCGAAAACGATAGCGGGCCGAAAACCTCGCCCGTGGTAAACGCCGTTCGGCCTTTCCTGCGCGTCGAATGGCACGCCGATCCGCTGACCCCTCTTGCTCTAGCGCCCAAGCACTCCCCACCTCTGTCCTGATCCCTCCTGGGGGCGATCAGGACATCCGAATCCGCGGAGTGGTCCAGCCATCCAGCCGACTTGGTGTGTTGTTGAACGGGTTGACTCACCCGTTGTCTGCAAGGTCGGTGGAAGGCCGAACAAGCCATGTGGGCTTCGATCCAAAGAGCGCGCTGTCCGGTTTCCTTGATGTTCTATCCCGCCCCCATCCGGTGAGATGTTGATCTGTAGACGCATGTAACCTGCCGGGGAACCGTACCAGGCACAAGCAGTGTACCTGTAGGCCGGTACCCCGAGTGTGATCGACCTTTCGTCTGCTGGGCCGAATGACCGGCCGGTGGAACCGGAAGGCCGTCAGGAAAAATCGAGGGAGATACCTCCATGAATACTTGGTTCCATAGACAACCCCTTGTTCTGCTCTTCGCCCTGGTCCTCGGTCTGGCCTTGGGCGCCCAGGCCAAAGCCCTGGCGTTCGACATCGTGGCAACGACCCCCGACGTGGGGAGCATCACCCGCGCCATCGCCGGCGATCGCGCCGAGGTAGTCGTCCTCGCCACAGGCACCCAGGATCCGCACTTCGTGGATGCCCAGCCGGGCCTGGTGGTCGATCTCAACCAGGCCGATCTCGTGGTCTACTGCGGGCTCGAGCTGGAGGTCGGCTGGCTTCCCGTGCTGCTGACTGGAAGCTCCAATCCGCGCATACAGGCCGGCCAGCCCGGTCACCTGAACTGCTCGGCCGCTGTCGAGCACCGGCTCGAGGTACCGGAGCAAGCCACCCGAGAGATGGGCGATGTCCATCCCCTGGGAAACCCCCACTACATGATCAGCCCGCTCAACGGCCGCCGTGCCGCACGGATCATCGCAGGCCGGCTGATCGAGTTGGATCCGGCCGGCGCCGAGATCTACACCGCCAATCTGCGGGAGTTCCTGGTCAGCCTGGATCAACACATGGAAAGCTGGCAGGCCCGCATGGAACCGTTTCGAGGAACCGCGGTTCTGACCTACCACAGAGACTGGTCCTACCTGGCCGAATGGTTGGGACTGCAAATTGCGGGGGAGCTGGAGCCCCTACCGGGTGTGCCCCCCAGCCCCGGGCATCTTGCGGAGCTCATCACCCGACACCGCAACGGATCGGTGCGCGCCTTGCTGGTAACCCCCTGGGACCCGCTCCGGACCGCCGAGGAGGTAGCCCGGCAGATCGAGATCCCCTGTCTCGTCTTGCCCACCCAGCCCGGTTCTCTGCCGGGAACCGAGGACTACATCAGCACCCTCGATCTCCTGATCGAGCGCCTGGCTGATGGCCTCCAACGGAGCGAATGAGCCATGTCGAGAAATGGATTCCTCATCCGAGCCCAGGGGTTGGACATCGGTTATGACGGTCGTCCGTTGCTGCGAGGCATCGACTTCGAGATCCGCCAGGGCGACTACATCGCCATCATCGGCCCCAACGGCGGCGGCAAGACCACGCTGCTCAAAACCCTGCTGGGCTTGCTCCCCAAGGTTGGCGGGCAGATCGAGATGCAGCCGATCTTCCGCCGACCCGGCAGTCTGGGCTACGTGCCCCAGCGTGAGACCTTCGATCTGCTCTTTCCCCTGACCGGGTTCCAGGTCGCCCTGCAAGGCCGATACCCGCTCATCGGCGTGGGGCGGCCCGTGCGTAGAGCCGACCGGCAGCGGACAGCAGAGGTCCTGGAGAAAATGAAGGTCGCCGAGGTAGCCCACAAACCCTTCCGCGACCTGTCGGGAGGTCAGAAACAACGCGTGCTCATCGCCAGGGCCCTGGCCTGCGACCCCCAACTCCTCCTGCTCGATGAACCGACCGCCAACATGGACATCCAGGGCGAGTGCGAGGTCATCGCCACCCTGGAGCAGCTCCGCAAGGAGCGGGACATCACCATCCTGGTGGTGAGCCATTTCCTCTCCAACCTGCGAGGCCGAGTCGAGACCGTCTTCATCTGCGACTGGGAACGACAGGGGTTCAAGGTGACCACCTCCGACCTCGCCCTGGATCCCAATGCGGTGGGACGGTTGTTCAGTGGCAAGACCGCCGAAATGATAGCGAGCAAATATGAACGACAATCAGGCACCCATCGAACATCTCAAGTCTCGTAAAACTAGAAACCAGCCCGGATTGGCGGCACTCGCTCCGGTCGTCTGGATGCTGGCGGTACTACTTTTTTCCCCGGTCGCCGCTGCGCAAGACGGCAGCCCGACGTCGACCAACGATTCGACCGACCTCGACCGAACCGAATTCAGCCAAGGGTTGGAGAATGCGAACCATTTCGATGCGCTTCTCCATCTGGAGGACACCCCTGGCACACCGATCGGCAGCGAGGCCTTCGAGCCCCTCTTCCTGGGGGACACCCCTGGCACAACGGCCGGCAACCGTGATTTTGCGCCCATCCTTTTGGATGACAGAGAGGAGGTCGACCCGGCATCCCTGCAAACCGGTGGCCACCAAGGCCATCACAGGCGCCAACATCGCCACCATCGGCCCCAACGGCGTGGGAGTGGCTACGCTTCGAGAGATCGTGCTGGGGATGATGCTAGCGCAGCCTCGTACAGTCCCCCGATGAGCCGGTTTTCTCGTTTCCTGCGATCGTCCTTTCTCTGGAAGTCGCCCATCTTTGTCGCCGTGGTGGCTTCCTTGATCCTGGGTTTCGTGGGGATCTACGTGGTGCTGCGGCGCATCGTGTTTGTCACCGCCTGCCTGGCCAATGTGAGCGGTGTGGGGGTGGCACTGGGCCTGTTGTTGGGGCTGGAGTCCCAACACCAGGTGATGTCGGAGAGTACCGCCTGGTACCAGGACATCCTGGGTCTTTTCGGCTTCTCTCTGCTGATCACCTCCCTGGCCGCGGCGGGCTTCGCTTGGTGGCGCGAGTCCAAGCGGGTATCGAGCGAATCGCTGCTCGGCGTGGCCTACCTGGTGACCTCCGCGCTCCTGGTGCTGCTGGCCGGATATCTCAACCAGGCAACCCATGACATTGACAATATCATCTTCGGCAGCGGGGTGGTCGTGGAGCCAAGCCAGGTCATCATCGTCCCTCTCTTTGCTGCCGCCATTTTGGTTGTGCACCTGATCTTGAGGAAGGATTTCTTGTTTGTTTCCTTCGACCCGGTGACCGCCCGTGCCGTTCGACATCCCGTTCACGCTCTGGACATGGTCCTGCTGGTGACCATCGGCCTGGCGATCGCCATCAGCACCCGCGCCATCGGGGCGCTTCCGGTGTTCGCCTTCATCGTCCTCCCGCCGCTGACCGCGCTCCTGCTGACCGATCGCATCGCCCTGGTATTCGTGATCGCCCCGTTTTTGGGAGCGCTGGCCGCTGCGGGGGGATATTTCACAGCCTTCATGCTCGCCTGGCCCATCGGGCCAACCATGACCTTGTGCTGTACCGTCCTTTTGGCCATTGCCTGGCTACGCAGCCTGGTTCGGCGCGTCGCCATGTGAGAGAGAAACCATGCAAAACAAGCACTATATCGTCCTGACCGCTTCTCTTGTGCACATCTGCCTGCTCTCGATCGCCCTCGACCTGCTGTCCCCACGACAAGCATGGGCTCAGGAGGAGGAAGACCCTTACGCCCCCATTGTTCTTCCGGTCACCACGGAGAGCCAGTCCGCCAATCCGAGCAACCTGATGAACCCCAACATCAGCCTGGTTGGAAATCTGTTGGCCAGCTACCACAACGGCCAACCCCTCCCCGGATCACAGGCGGAGGGGATGGGAATCGTGTTCCAAGAGATCGAGCTGGGATTTCAGGCCGCCGTCGACCCCTACTTCCGGGTGGATGCCTTCTTGGCCATCGAGGGGATCGGCCCCGAGCTCGCCTTCGAGCAGCTCGAGCTGACCAGCCTCTGCCTGCCCACCGGGCTTCAACTGCAGCTGGGCCAGCTTCTCGCCGAGTTCGGACGCCACAACATGCGCCACCTGGAGACCTGGGACTTCGCCGACAACCACCTGCCCAACCGCTACCTGCTCAACGAGGCCGTCAATGCCACCGGCATGGAGATCTCCTACCTGCTGCCCACCGGCACCCGTCTCCTGATGATCAAGCTGGTGGCCCAGGCCCTGAACGGTAAAAGCGATGGGCTGGCGGCATTGACCGGCCTCGACCAGGGGCTTGGAAACGCCAACCAGGAGCTCGAATGGGATGATATCCGCCTGGCCGCCCTCGGTCGCCTCGAGACCGCCTTCACCATGAGCCCCTCCTGGACCCTGGTGCTCGGAGGCTCCTTTCTGACCGGTCCGAGCGGCGAGGCGGGCGCGGAGCTGGACTCCTGGCTGGCGGGTGTCGATCTCTACCTGCGCTATCGGCAAACCCGCGGAACCGGCTACACCACCGTCTCTCTTGCAGCCGAAGGCATGCGGAGGAGACGCGAGCTCGGCGGATCGGAGCTGGTCGACGACGGCTTCTACGCCCAGCTCTTCTACCGCTTCGCCCAGCGATGGAACACCGCTCTCCGCTTCGACTGGGTCAACGGGGATGCCGTCGAAGAGGTCATGCGAAGCAGCGCCTCGCTCAGCTTCCTGCCCTCGGAGTTCAGCCGGATCCGGTTACAGTACAACCTCGCCCGGTCGGCGCCAACCGACGATCTGGGACACGAGGCGCTCCTGCAGGTCGAGTTCTCGATAGGACCTCACGGGGCACATGCTTTCTGAGCAGGTCTAGCAAGGCGAGAACAAAACCCCTACCCCTGCTGGTCGGATCAGCGCTCCTGACGGGCCGATGCCATCTCAACCACCAGCGCGATCTCGGCGGGCCCCATCTCTACCCGTTCCCCCGTCGGCTCCTCGACCAGTCGGCCCTCTGGAGTGACGCGGATCAGACGGCTGCCAGCCGGAGCCCAGTGGTCCGCGATCTCGATGGTCTGAGACTGGTGCCAGTCCTTGTTGATCAGGATGAACAGCGCCTCTTCCTGCTCGATCTTGCGCAGCACCAGAGTGGGGCGATCGTAGGCGACGAGGGGCAAGAGGTGTCCCTCCTTCCCCAACAGCGGGGTCTCGCGCTTCAGCAGGTTGACCGAGCGGATGAACCCCGTCAGGTCGACCCCCGTCTCCTCCCAGTCGGAGGGCCTGGTGGTCACCACGTTCAGGCGCCGTGTGAAGCCGTACTCATACCCCATGGGCATCAACAACCCTTCGGAGAACACGGCCGCCAAGAAGTAGCGCTGGCGTTGCACCGCCAGGTTGCCGCCGGTGTCGGCCATCAGCCGCGAGGTGTCGTGCGACTCCGGAAAGCTGACAGACGGCGCGATGCGGCCAAAGGACTCATGCTGCTCCAGAGCCCAGGGGGCGTCGAAGCTCCAGTACTTGGAGCTGTTGAACAGGTAATCCAGCCCGGCGGTCCGCAATGCAGCCACCTCCTCCAGCTTGCAGCCGAGCGTCTCGGCGAAGAAACGGACCTCGGGGTCAACCGCTCTGGCGGCCTCGACCAGCATGCGCCAGAGCGGAGCGGGCACCTTGTAGGCGGCGTCGCATCGGAAACCGGCGAAGCCCAGATCGATGCTGCGCAGCACCAGCGCCTTCCAGAACGCCCACAGACCCTCCCGTTCGGGGCTGTCTTGGTTGTCGATCTCGGCCAGATCGCCCCAGACCGTCACCTTGCGCGAGTCGGCCGGATCGATGGCCGAGGGGTTCATGACCTTCCCCGACGGATCACGCCGAAACCATCGGGGGTGCTCCGCCACCAGCGGGCTGTCGATGGCGGTATGGTTGATGACCAGGTCCATGATCGGCTTTTGACCCAGGTCACGAAAGCCCCGCAGAGTCTGCTCCAGCTCCTTCATTCCGTCGGGCGATGAGCCAGAGGGCAGAAAGTCGGTGCAGACCCTGTCGTGCTCCCGCACCGCGTACAAGCTACCCGAGAAACCCGGCTGGGACACCGGATTCAAGAACAGATGGGTAAAGCCCAAGGCCGCGGCCCGCTCGGCATGCTCCTTCCAGCGGTCCATGGGGCCGGCCAGGCGGGGAAACAGGTTGTAGATGATCGGTGGTGCCATGGACCTCTCCTCGATGGAGTTCGCCTACCTGCGGCCGGCCTGCTGACCGCCCCTACTGAACGCAGAACCAGGTTGTCGCCTTTCGGCGCTGTCACGTCGGGCGAGTCGCGGGCCTTTCAGCGGCTGACCGAGGTCGCAGAACTTAGGTTGTAGCCTTTCGGCGCTGTCACCGCCATTACCTTGAAAAGGGCCGCGATCCAGAGGATTCTCTCCGTTCACCGCCATCCATCCAGCCCAACCGCCGGATGAGTCTCTTTCGTGAAGCCGCTCAACAGGCAAGGGTCACAGCCCAGCTCCTTCTGCGCTCCTGGTCGAAACCCTCCAGCATCTGGAGGGTCCAGCCGTCGGGATGAGGCCCGAACGCCTGTTCGTAACCCCTCAGGTAGCGTATGCCGTCCGCACATCGACCCAGGTACGCCGCACTGCTGGTCAGAAACCGAAGCGACTGCTCCCTGGAATCCATCTTCCCGTCGAGGGCGCGGAGAAAGGCGCGCATCGCCTCGTGGTAGCGACCCAGGTTGAAGTAGGCGAGCCCAAGGTTCTCGTAAGCGGTTCGGGCCGGCTGGACCTGCCCGGGCCTGAGCGCGGCGACCGCCCGTTCGTAGGCGGCGGCAGCCTCCTCCAGGCGCCCCTCGCAAAAGGCCCGGTTACCCTCCTCATTGGCCTGGATGACCGCCTTCAGGACAGACATCTGGCGGGGATCGGATCCGCCACCGCGCGAGCCGCGGCCTTCCATCACATCGCTCCAAAGGAATGGCCCAACTGGGAGATCGACCGCAAGGCGAACTCCCAGAGCGCGTCCGCGCCCCTCGCCAGGCGACCCTCCCAGTGCCACACCGAGTCCGCCCCGACCGGCTGCTCCCACAGGTGCACCGATAGGATATCGCCGGCCTGTACCTGGTGAGGCGGCAACGGAAACAGGTACTGCCCCCAGTGGGTCTCGATCCCGGGCTCGGTGCTCAGCACGACATCCGGAGCGAGGTTGGCTGAAAACCAGCCGGCCAGGGCCTGCAGCCGGCCGTCCCGGGCAATAGTGAAGGTCAAGGTGCCATCGAACGGTACCGGGGGATCCGGCGGTGTATACCCCCCAAACTCGGCCGGAGGGCTCATGATCGCCTCAGGTCGGAGGTCGGCATGGTAGCAGGTGTTCAGTGCGTACGGCAGCGCTCCACTGAAATCGAGGCCGTAGATCGGAGCGGTGAACAGGTCGACGGCTCTCAGAAAGAAATCGCCGACAGGGGCCAGCATCAGGCGGATCCGCTCGGGGCAGAAACGGGTCTCGGGCTTGCACCAGCGCTTGGTGGCGGCCATTACCGGCAGCATGCCGTCGTCGATCAGGTAGCGGCCCAGAAAATCGCTGATCACCAGGTCCACCAGCTCGGGCGGCTCCATCCGGCGAGCATCCCGGCGATGAACCAGCACCCGATCCACAAGCCCGTTGGCGGCGACCAGCTCTGCAGCCAGAGCGGCCACCGCCGTGGACTCCACGGCATGAACCCGAAGGGCACCACAGCGGGCTGCCAGCATGGCCAATATCCCGGTACCGCACCCCACGTCCAGCACGACATCGCCGGGCCTAACCAGCGCCCGGATCGCCCGCTCGTAGGCGTCCATGCGTACCGGATCGTCGAGCAGCATGCGGTGGTACTCGAGGGAGACCACGTGGCCCGAAGAGGTTTCCACAAGACCGTCCTCCTTCGGTCGCTCGAGAGGGATGTCTCCCCGCTGGTTGGTCATACGAGTCTTCTCCCCTGCTGCTGTCGAGTCGGTACCACCGTTTGGACCCATGAATTCTTGGAGCTTGCCTTTCGCACCAAACTCTGCCTCCTCGGTCATCGGGCATTATCTACACCTCGCCTCGCTTGTTCCAGCGGTTCACCCCTGGACGCACCCTCAATCACTACCCAAATAGGCCGACATCGTCGCCTCCCCCCAATCTCCCTACGGATCGCTGGCTTCACCGGCATCCAATCAACCGCCTTCCGTACCCACCGACCCCACCGGCCTCCGACCCCGCCGACCCTATCGGTTTCTGACCCCACCGGCCTCCGACCCCACCGGCCTCTGACCCCACCGGCCTCTGACCCCACCGGCCTCCGACCCCACCGGCATCCGACTCCACCGGTTTCCGACTCCACCGGTTTCCGACTCCACCGGTTTCTGACTCCACCGGTTTCCGACTCCACCGGTTTCTGACCCCCACCGGTTTCTGACCCCCACCGGCATCCGACTACTCTCACGGCCATCCTTGGACCAGTCAGCGGATCCGCCTCTACAGCATCCGATACGATCATCGGCATCCTTTCGAAATCCCTGTCGCCCACTGGATTCGTCGAGCAGCAATTGATCCCCGCACGACCACAATGCGATGGCCGTAACGGCCAGGAGGTGACATTCCCTCTTTCACCCCTCAAGGATCTACCTTCCGGGGGCCAGATGATTCATCTCCCCACCGCAAGGTAGAGGCACAACCCGCAGAAGGACCCCTTGGACGAAAGGGACCGTTCTCCATGAGATGATGCGGCTGGCGACAGATATCCGGGTGACGGTTGGCAGCGGAACTTGCATGGAAAACATGCAACGAGGTCCGAGCTTGGTCGAAAACCCAGTCGGATTCTGACTTGTCCTGCCAAGGAGCTTGTCTACTGCTCTATTCGAGAAAATGGCGCACCTTACCGCACATGAGGAAAGACCACGGCTTTGTCGCTTTCACCAGGGAGAACGAGATGACCAGTATTGCACAGCATATCCGGATTCGACTGGCGAACGACCGGGTGATCGCCCCCACGACCGAGGAAAGGCGCCTGGTAGCCCGTCTGGTCCTGGCTCAAGGTCAGATGGAGAACCTGCTCTGTTTCGGTCTGGCCGATTGTCACCTCCACCTGGAAGCTGTCTGCGAGATCCAGGCTGGCCTACAGCTGGCCCGGCGAATCGAGCTGAGCTTGTTCCGTCGCCTGGGCTTGAATGTCAGATTCGCCCCTGCCTATGTGGAACCGATTCGCGATATCCGCCACCTGGCGAACACCTTCGACTATATCCTGGGCCAATCCCGCCATCATGGGTTGAACTGGGACCCGCTCCATGAAGCGACCAACCTACCGGATCTGATCGGCATGCGCCTGATCGGGCGATATACCATCGCCAACGTCCGCAGGTACCTCCCTCGCGTCAGCAGAAAACAGCTGCTCGGACACCTGGGGATACCCGATCTCCAGCCGTCTGAGGGTCCGTTGGAGCGGATCGTCGAGGCTGTCCTGGCCGCCACGGCACTATCCGGGCTGCAGGGCAAGTCGAGAGAGCTCGCCGAGGCACGCCGCGCGCTCGTGGCGGTGGTCGGCCGCCGAATGACCGCCGCCAGACTGGCTCCTCTGGTAGGAGTGAGTCCCCAGATGATCACTCGCCTGCGACATGGCCCGGTCAACCAGGAGCTGGTGCAGGCAATACAGCTCCAGCTCGGGCTTTTGAGCGTGCTCGGTGATCAGTACGACGACCACACCCCTTACCTTGGGACCGATCCAACCAACAACGGGATCATCCAGATCGCTGCCCGCATCCCGTGATCCGGCCTGGAAAGGAGGATCGAAGTGTGGAAGGGGGGCTGACCTGCTCGGATCGTCGTGTGGGTGGAGATAGCGGCTATCCCGCTCGGCATGCCCTGTCCCTCCCTACCGCTGTCCCTCGATCTGAACATCGTTGGGGGGCTGCTCCGTTTCGCCCAGGAAGATCTGCAGGAGGCGGTCTCGCACTGACGGATCCGGGTTGATCCGGCTCCAGCCGAAGGCGGCGACCGGCGTTGGCCGGCCAGCGAGGGTTCCCTGCACCACCCGTGGTAACCCCGAATATGGCTGCAAGGCCAGGGGCAGAGAAGGCGCCGCCATCCGCACCGAGCGAGTGTAGGAGTCCCACAGGCCGTCGGAGCAGGCGTAGCAGTCCTCGAAGGTGAACTGGTAGCGCAGCTCCAGCGATCCCGATGGATCATAGGAAGGCAGGACCATGGTCAGCAGGGGCCGATCCGAGAAGGGTGGTGATTCGCCGGCCTCCAGCAGAGAGAGGGCTTTCGTCTCTCCCAGCCGCCGCACCTCGCTCTCCTCCGCCTCGGTGAACAGGTTCGTCAAAGAGCCCGAGGCCAGGTCGTAGACCAGAAACTCCATCCGGGCAAAGCCGTGGGCTGCCCCGCACCAGTACTCATAGGTCGAGCCGGTGACGAACAGGTAGGAGCCAACCCCGGCCAACGGCAGGTAGCTTCTGTCGATCTCGCACAGGGAGAGGGTGTCGGGATCAGGCGCTGCGACGGGATTGGCTGATTCGATAGCGGAAGAGGAGCCCTCGGCAGCGGAAGCCGGGGCCGGAATCGCGGCAGCGGAAGCCGGAGGCGAAATCGCGGGTTGGGGCGCCGGAGGCGAAATCGTGGGTTGGGGCGCCGGAGGCGAAATCGCGGGAGGGGACGGGGCAGAGGTGCGATCCAGCAGGTCGACCAGCCGATGGGCGCTCACCGCTTGCTCGTGGGGCCGCTTGCAGGTACCAACGCTGTCGTTCCAGTCCTCGATACTGCACAGGACCAGGGGCTGCTCGAACATCTCCCAGCGCCACAGATGATCCCCAGCCGCTTGATACAGGCCAGACCGTTCGGCAAACACCTCAAGGCCGCTTGCTGCATCGCGCAACCAGACGGTTTGAGTGACACCCCCGTCGGTCAGAGTCCATACCAGGAACTCCGAGACGAAGGCCTCCTGCTGCTCTTGAGCCTGGCCGGTGTGCCAGGCCAAAAGGATGGTCAAGAAGACCAGGATGGACAGAACCAGCAGCCCCCGTGTCTTGCTCTGTATCGGGCTCAGATCTCCCATGGCCAACCACCGCTCCGCAGGTGGCGTGTTCATCGTGCAATCCTTGCAGGTCACACCCATCTCCCTGGGCGATGTCCACACCGAACTTCCACCGCTCAAACGCGGTGCATGTCCCTCCGGGTCTGTCGGGGTAACCGGTCTGCTCCACCTCCGCCAGTCGGTCCTTCTAAAGTCCAGAAACCCCTGTCCCCCAGGGACTGCAGGATCCATACCGCTTTGATCCTGCGGCCATCCGTTCCCTGCAACCAGTTCGATCGTGCCGGGCAGCCTGGTCTTTGCGAAGAGCCCCAAAGGGGGCCGGCAGCCTGGATGACGCCGGTAAAATGACCGGCGATGGCAGTCTGACTACCCCGGCCCTTCCTACCACCTGTAGGGTCCGGATGTGATGAAGTCATCCCGATCACACTCGGCCGGTTCCTTTCAGGCTGGCTCGGTCCCCGCCAAATATACGAAAAACCGATACCGACTCAAAAAAGTGACAAGGAGGCCTCTCAGAGCGGGCTTTCGCCCGAGGGCGTTGATGGCTCGGCACGGGTTCGAGTTCACCGATGGTCTGGACTGGAGAGCGACATGCTCTATACTGGCTACCGATAATCAAATCAGCGGATCGGAGGTCCGAAGGCAAACGAACCCTGTGGGGGCAGCGCCATGAAGCACGGGTCGTTGTCAGGCCTCCGGATGCCGTAGACCAAGGAGACCGGCATGTCCTGTCGTTCGTGCCTGGCAGCACTGCTCACGGTGGCCGCTTACCTGGGAGGTATTGGGCAGGTAGGAGCGCAACCCACCATCGCTGTGCTGCCGGTCAACTTCGGGCACGGATCGGCCGGCAGCCTGTCGAGAGAGCTGACCGCTTCTTTAGAGCAGGCCCATGGTGCCGACTGCATTTCACTGATCGGCCCCTCTCCCTCGGCGAGCGAGCGGTATGAAACACCTCGAGGGGTCAACCTGGAGTGGATCAGCCTGGAGGTGGTCCGAGGGGAAAACGCCTACTACGAGGCGGAACCGGAGGAGGCGATCGCCATCCTGTCGCAGGAAGGGCTGGTCTCGCTCTGGGATCGGACCGCGGACATGGGCGCCCGACCCGAGTTCGCCGCCATCATCAGGCGGGGGATCCTGGCGTTGGCCAGAGTTCACTTCCAGCTGGGCGACAACGAGCGATCGGCGGAGACCATCCGCGAGAGCCTGCGCCGCTTCCCGCTCTGGACGCCTTCACTGGACTGGTACCAGCCGGAGTTCGTGGAACACTATATCCAGGTCCGGGAGGAGTTTGCCCTCGACCTCCCCCTGCTGACCATCCAGATGCCCTCTCCCGATTGCACCGCATCGCTCAACGGGCAAGAGATCGAAACCACCCCTCCGGTCCAGGTACCGCTGGCCCGGGGAAGCCACGCCGTAGTCGTGCAGTGCGGAAACCGGCGAAGCCTGGTCCACATGGTGAGCTCCCAGCAACGGCGGTCGATCTACATCAATCCCCGTTTCGATGAGGTCTGGTCTCCAGATAGCGGTGAGCTGATGCTCACGCCGGATCAGTCCCATGATCCGGTGATGCTGGCACCGCTGGCACGCGCATACGGGGACCTTTTTGGAGCTGACCAGGTCATCCTGGTCGGGTGGGTCGAGCCATCGAATGCGCAGCGGATGATGCAGATTGCGGTCTACAACGCTCCCGAAGAATCGCTGGAGTACGCCTTCAGGGCCCCTTCGGGTTCCGAATCGGGGCTGATCGTTGCGGCTCTTGGGTCGGCCGGAGATGTCGACGGAGCTTATCCGTTCACCTCTCGGGGATGGCTAAGGATGGACGGGGCAAAACGCGGCAGGAATCGAGAGGTTGTGGGATGGGGTCTGGTGGGGCTGGGAGGCATCGCGCTGACCGTTGGCATCGTCTCTTCCATCTTCGAGGCCAGCGCCTACAGTGATTTTCTGGATTGTGACGCCGATCCGGTCTGCCGAAACTCCAATGACCTGCTGGACTATCGCCAGTCCGGGCATACGGCGACCGCCCTGTCCTGGATCGGCTTTTCGGTTGGATTGGCAGCTTCGATCGCAGGCACCGTCCTCCTTCTGCTGGAAGGGGACGCACCCGCGCCGGTGCAGACCAGTTCCAGCCACCAGAGGTTCGGTCCAACTCTCGCCGGCATGACCACCCGCAGGTCGGTTGGAGTGCGTCGGGATGGCCTATCGGCGGAAGACTCATTGCCGACGGGCGACCGCCACAGGTCATTCGAGTGGATCCCCGATGCGATCGAGGGATTTCCCCTGCAAGGGGGCATAGGGGCGATCATCAGATGGAAGTACTGACGCATAGGGGGAAGGTGATCGAGCGGGCTGGACGCGCCTGCCGAATGATCGAGATCGCCTCATGCCGCCCACGGTGGTTCGAGAGTGCACTGATATTGGCCTTGCTGATTGCGTGGACGACCGGATCGGGGTGCTTTCTGTTTCATGACTATCGGACCTGTTCCAACGACGCCAGCTGTCCCTTCACCCACCGATGCGTGGACGGTTTGTGCCGCCCCCGCGCCGAGTATCCTGCCTGCAACCCTGGGCAGAGCGATGATGGCTGCCCTCAGGGCACTACTTGCGATCCGGTTCTGGCCGTCTGCCTGGCGGCCGACGCCGACATCGAGCCAGACCTGAGCGACCAGGCCGAAGACCTCGAGGATCAGCTCGAGCCAGAGGAGCCTCGCACCGACCTGGCCCAGGACAGTGCAGAAGAGGCGGAATGCGACACCGACGGTCAGTGCTCCAACCACTTTTTCTGCGACGGCGAGGAACGCTGCCTGGACGGTGTCTGCCGGTCAGGTGAACCGCCGGAGCTGGCGGACGAGTGGTACTGCACGGTGGACCGGTGCGACGAGGAAACCGACCAGATCACCCACGAGGCCCACGACCTGCGGTGCCGCGACGATAACCTGTGCTCGACCGACCGATGCGATCCGGAGACTCAGAACACCGACGACGGCAGCGGCTGTGTCCGCTTGCCGGTGGGAGACGGCACCGCCTGTGGAATGGAGCGGGTGTGCCGGGGAATCGAATGCGTCCCGGCAGGGTGTGGCAACCGGGTGGTCGAGCTCTCCCGAGACGAGGAGTGTGACGACGGCAACCTGCTGGACCACGACGGATGTGACCACACCTGCCACTGGGAACCGCGGCTGCTCGACCTTTCCCGGGAGATGAGCGCGCCCGACCAGGTCATCCGCGGGGTCGATCCGCAAGATGCATGGGGATTCGGCCTGGCCTGCGCCGACTTCAACGGGGATGGAGTGGGAGATCTGGCGACCTGGGCTAATCAAGCCCACGGTCGGTCCAACCTGGTCGTGGAGCTGGTGCCCGAGATCCGGGTCATCCTCGGGCCATTGCCCCAAGAGCCCGTTCTCTCGCTCTCCGAGATCAACGACTGGATCATCTATGCCATATACTACGACTATTACTTCCGTGCCCTGGTGGGGGATGTGAACGAGGATGGAATGGATGACCTGGTCATCTCCACTCCCGGGTATGACGACAACGAGCTGTACAATGTGGGGGCGGTGCTGGTCTACCTGGGATTCGACGACTCGACACGGCTGCCGATCGATCGAGACCTGTCCACCGCCATGGCCGACATCACCTTTCTCGGGACCACCAATGGAGCCCTGATCAGAGCCCTGGGCGTGGCCGACTACGACGGAGACGGCCACCAGGACATCCTGTTCGGGGTCAATCAGACAGAAACCGGCGCCTTGGTGCTGCACTCCAACCCCACTGTGGGCAGGCACTACCTGAGCATCGAAAATGGCCACCAGGTGATCACGGGTGATCCGGAGATGGGAATCTTCTTGGGTAGCGGCGGTGTGGCCCTCTATCAAGGCTCATCAGACCGTTCTCCGGCGATCATCGCCTGTGATGCAGGCGGCCATTACTACCCTGGTGAGGATGTCAGGCCCGGACGTACCTATCTGGTGCCCTTGCCGTTGAGTCTGGAGGAGCCACAGGCGATTCAACAGCTTGCGAGCTTTGTCACCAGCGCACCTTCGAACGCTCTGCGAACGAAGATCGGACCGATCTTCGATGTGGCGGGAGACGTCCGTCCGGAGATGACGGTTTGGGTGGAGACGAACAACCCTTGGGGCGGTACGGCCTTCGCCCTGTCTCTCCCAGACCGCGCCGAGGATGTGGTCTACCTGAATCCTTACCTGGCCGATGGAGTCAGCATCTTTCAACTGGACCACTCGAACGAGAACGGCCAGGAGATCCAGCAGGCCGATTTCACTGAAGATGGCCGGGACGACCTGGTGTTGTTGAGCTTCGGGCATTTCCTGGAACATACGGATCCCTCCGGTCCGGGGAGAATCGCGATTTTCCCCACTCCCCTACAGCTCGGTCGGTCCATACGGCTGGACGAGCAGAACGCCCCCCTGGAGATCTGGGGTGCCCCGACACACCAGTTGAGGAGCATCGTTCGGTGCGACCTGGACGGAGACCAGCTGCCGGAAACCGTCATCGGCCTTTGCGGCGCCGGAATCCAGGATGGAGAAGGCGAGATCTGGATCTATCATTCCTTGCCCTGGAGCTTCGCCGAATAATGTGCCCCGAGACGAGAAACTCCCCGCAGCAGACCCCGCCGCCAGGGAGAATCACCCCCAGAAACCGGAACGCTCCGTCGGCCTTCCTCGCGGGGCCGGTACCAAACAGCCACCACAAGACAGGTCCACCCAGAGACAAGGGGAGGTAGAGATGCGCACATTGCCCTTTCTGTTCGCCGCCGCCCTTGCACTGTGCGCGGCGGTCTGCAGCGATGATCCCGCGGTGCAGGAGACCGACCGGGCTCAAGACTCCACCCACGCCGACGGCGACACACCGGTTTCTCCCAGCGGCTATCTCCTCGTCGGCCTTCCTCTCGCCGGCGGCGGCCTGGTCACCACCGACCGCTGGGAGCTTCGCTCGGCCGTGCTGGCCAACACCCCACCGCCCGCCAGCAGCACCCGCTTTACCCTCTATCCGATCGGAGGAGCCAGACCATGAAACCCCCAACACACCACGATTCGAGCTGCAAGGCTTCAGCCGCTCATCGCGCGACAGATTCGACCGTCTTCGAGCGCGGGGCTCGCGGTTTCCTCAAAGGACTTCGCCTCTTCCTCCCGGTTGCCGCCGCAATGCTGACCGCGATCACCTGGCTGGCGGTCTTTCCTGTGCCGGCGCAGGCCTCCGCCCCCTCCCAGTGGGTATATGCGGGCGTGCTATACCAGTACGGCGAGCCGTTCACCGGTGATCTGGACATGGAGGTCGAGCTCTTCGACGCCATCGACTCCGAGACCCCCCTGTGGTCGGAGTCGATCCCGGACGTCCCGGTGGACAGCGGAGCCTTCTTTATCCACCTGGGAACCGGTGACCAGCCCATCGACGCCGACCTGCTCACCGGAGAGACCCTCTGGCTGCAGGTCACCATCGACGGCGAGACCCTCCCCTCCCGCCTTCCCGTGGCCAGCGTCCCCTACGCCCAGCGCGCCGAGGTGGCCTCCCGCAGTGAAAACGCGGAGGGGCTGTACGTGGGCTCGACCCGGGTGGTCGACGCCACCGGCAGCTGGACCGGAACCCCCCTCGGCCAGCAGCAGCTCGACCTGGACGTGGACCTCGACGAGCTCAACGCCGCCCTGGACAACCTGTCCAACCTGACCAGCCGGGTCGAAACCCTGGAGGAGTCCCTGACAATCGCCGAGGGGATCATCGAGCAGCAGGCCGATACCATCGACAGCCTCCAGCTGACCGTCCTCGACCTGCAGAGCCGATTGCAGCATGTCCGTCGCGAAGGCACCAACCTCATCGTCGAGGGGGCCAACCTCCACATCCGCAGCGGCGGCGGCTCCACCTACCATCATGCCAGCATCTCCTCCTTCGGCACCCCCAACGGGCTCGGCAACCTCATCGTCGGCTACAACGAGCCGGGTAATCGAGACCGGGACTCCGACAACAACCCCCTCTCCGGCTCCACCCAGGGCTCCCACAACGTCATCATCGGCCCGGGACACGCCTACCCCGGCTTCGCCAGCCTGGTTGTCGGAACCGAGAACCGGCTGGGACCGGTCAGCGCAGGCGCCTACCAGGCCATTCCGGGCTGCCTCGCCGCCGGCTACCACAACAGCACCGGCGGCAACTTCAGCGCCGCCATCGCCGGCACAGACAATAGCACCGCCGCCCACGCCGCCCTGGCCGCCGGCGGAGACGACAACATCGCCTATGGCAACAACTCCACCGTGATCGGCGGGAGAAACAACACCGCCAGCGCATCCAACAGCCTGGTCGCCGGCGGAGTTACCAACACCGCCTCCGGCGACGGCTCCACCGTGGTCGGCGGAAACACTAACACCGCCAGCGGCTCTACCAGCCTGGTCGCGGGGGGGACTGACAACGCCTCCGACGGCCAACTGAGCGTCATCGCCGGTGGTGACGGTAACCGGACCCGATCGGCCCAGCCGGGGGACACGGTGGTGGGTGCCATGGACGAGACGGTGACCGGGGGTTCCCACTACTGCGCGCCGGCACCGGCCTGCGTGGCCGATCCGGATTGAGGGGGGGTAGGCAGCGGGGGAGGATCACCCCTTCCGTCGCTTCGCGACACCTCCCCCCGGCTCCGCCTGGGGGGAGGATTGTCTCCTCCGTCGCTTCGCGACACCTCCCCCCGGCTCCGCCTCTGACTCGCGGTCACATCTGCCGATTCTCTGTAGTATGGCTGGATATGCGGCGAATCGCCGGTTTTTGGGTCCTGGAATCCGGGTGGAACCAGAGCCGAACACCAAACGGGTCGGCTTCAGGATTATCCCAGCCGGTTACCAGTCAGGAGGGAATGCGGAGGACCTTGGCTGCAAGTGCGGTGTGATGGCCTCCTGTCGCCCCTCCGGGGCTTGCCTTTCGGTTCTCCTCTGTTACCCCGGGCTAAAGCCCGGGGCTACTTTCTTGCCGCCCCTGGCGGGGCGGCCAACCCGTCAACCACAGGTGCTGGCCTGGCTCCAATCCACCCTGGCTCTGGGCGTCCATCCGGTATAGACACCACCAAAGGAATTCCCTTCCAATCTCGCCCGGTGAGCAGAGGCTCGGGCGTTGATCCAGAGCATCCAGATGCCGACCCAATCTTCCGCTTCCGATCTCGCCCGGTGAACATGAGGATCGGGCGCCCCGCCGGGGGCGCAACTGGTGTAGCCCCGGGCTTCAGCCCGGGGTGTATGGCATCCGTGCAGACCAAGCCCCGTAAGGGGCGACACCCAACAACAGTGTTTCAAGGAAGGAGTCGCCCTTGTCGGTGGTCGTGACCCGAGATGTGATCAAGAGTCAGGGCTCCGCCTGGGGGGAGGATCACCCCCTCCGTCGCTTCGCGACACCTCCCCCCGGCTCCTCCTGGGGGGAGGAGGACAGCATCAGTGCAAGAGCTACGAGCTAGAGCGGCAGCCCCGTCCTGGCGTCGATGACCACGGCTCCGCCCGCGTGGTCGATCAGCTCGTAGGCGGGAACGAGATCGAAGGAGGAGGCGTTGGGACCTCGGGTTCCGTAGACGGGACGGGCGTCGAGCAGCTGGATCTCCCCCTTGACCGACATGGAGATCCGATCGGCAGCCAGGCTGATGGCCTCGCCGACGGACAGGATGGTACCGGCGTCTGCGGTCAGAGCGGGGGCCACGTCGAGCGCCGGCCAGTAGCGCGACCAGGCGACCACGCCTTGTGGGCCGACCAGCAGGATGAGGTGGTCCGCCGTGCGATTGCCACGGATCGGCAGCCCGTCGAGCATGCGGGCGTAGCGAACCATGTATCCCACCGTGGTCTCCTCGCCCGATTCGGTCCGGGAGATGACCGGGATGACGTCCGCCAGCATCGCGTCGGGATCGGGGCCTCCGAATTGGCTGTCGGCAAAGGTCTCGGCCAGGTTGACCGCCTGGTCGGGGGTGATCGGACCGGCGGTCAGCAGGGACCATCCTCCCGGCATAAGCTGGCCCGCAGGGATTGCCTGAGGATCCGCAACGACCTGCTGGGCCGGCTCGAACCGCCTCCGGTCGGAGAGGAGCGACTCGGCGATCCACAGCCGGCCGCTTCGACCGACCTGGCGCAAGGTGGGATCGAGCTGCTTGGTGCTGGCCGTGGGGTAGTTGTTCCTGCGGGCCGAGTACTCCACGATGGAGCTGCCTTCTCGAACGTAGCCGGCCCATCGGTCGCTCAGCCACCACTGGCTGTCGTTGGCGAGGTACCAGGCCTCCATGTAGCCTTTGCCGCGCCCCAGCTCATCCAGGAAGTCCTCGGCCACCTCGTCGTCGGTGTAGTCATAGGAGACGTCGGTGTAACCGAGGATGGTCTGCGCGGTGTCGCCGAAGGCCTGAGCCCAGGATCTGGCGAGGGTCAGGCAGGTGGCGAACACGGTGTGGTGCACGTTGATGGTCACCTGGTTGTAATGGATGGAGCCGTTGGAGGTGAGGACCTCGCCCGACTCCCCGTGGCCAGTGTGATAGAGGACCGTCAGCTCCTGGGAAAGGTAGCCGGTGAGCGCCGAGGTGGAGACGTTGGTATTTTGGGCCGTCTGAGTCATCCCGAGGTTTCTCAGTCCGGTCGCCATCAGATCCATATCGGTGTTGTCCAGGTCGTCTCGCACGGCGGTGACGACATAGGTGTCTTGTGTGGTGGTACTGCAGTCGGCCGAGTCGTCGAAGTGGGTTCCAGTCGAAACGCCGTTACAGGCCTGCTGGTCGCAGGTCCCGTTACCCGCCCAGCCGCAGGGGTCGTCCGCACCGCAGGTGCACTCGGTGTATTGACCGGTGTCGCACTCCCCGTTGCAGGTGCCCTCCTGTACCTCGCAGTCGGCCGGGTCAGCGAAGTAGCCGGAAGGGCGCACCACGGCACAAGAGGTCTCGTCGCAATAGCCATCGCTGGACCAGCCGCAGGGGTCGTCCGGACCGCAGGTACACTCGGTATACTGGCCCAGGCCGCACTGCCCGTCACAGACCGGGCCGGTCTGGCAGTCTGCGCTGTCCTGGTAGTAGGTGCTGGTGATCTCGGAGCAGTAGGGAACATCGCAGATGCCATCCCCTTGCCAACCGCACGGATCGTCCGGAGCGCAGGTGCACTCGGTGTACAGCGAGGCCTCGCATGCGCCATCGCACAACGGTCCGACAACCGGATCCTCGACCTGGTCGGGGGCAAGCTCGGAGGGCAGATCAACCGAGAGATCGGCCTGTCCGGCCGAATCGGGATCGGAGTGGGGCCTGTTCTCATCGTCGTCGCCGACCAGACACCCGGTCAGCCAGAAGATCATTGCGAGAGGAAGAAAACACCAGTGCAGGTAGTGAAGCCTACCTGTAGAGGAAGGGCTACGCATTTTTTCCTCCAACATCCGCCATCAAATACGCCAGCACTCATTGTGCAACATTCAACCGGCGTCTCAGAGATAAACAATTACACCGGCCCCCGTGCAAGAGAAAGAGTAACCATCTTCCTCCGGCGAGTCAATAAGCGGGCGGTCGAACCCGGCTCCGGGCGCGATCGGGCACGCATCGAGAGGGAAGGGTTGGCTCGGAGGAGGCGGCTCAGGACTCTTCGGAACGGAAGGGCAACGCCAGGCCTCGACAAGACGCCGGCGGCTCTACCAAAGCGCTCCGGATCCGCAAGGAGCGGCCGGCCTTTTGGCCGTCCTCGTTGGCCGATCCGCCGAGGTAGGTCCCCGATCGGCACTGATCCCTGACTGGATGGCGCTGGTCGAAGAGCTCCTTGAGGGAGGCATCGCCCAGCCAGATGAGGCCTTCCTGGCGGCAGCTCTCCCGCTCGGCCTCCAGGTGCTGTCGAAACCCTTGCAGCACGCCGACGCGGTAGGAGTTCCGCATGGCTTTGGGCCTATTGATCGGTCCCTGCTGCGTCCGGTACTGGTTCCACAAGCGGTCCAGCGTGTCGGTGAGATAGCCGTGGACATAGCGGGCGATCTCCACGTTGTGGCTCATGCCCAGCACCTCGAGCAGGTAGACCGGGCGGCCGGTGGACATCTCGGTGGTCTGG
This sequence comes from Bradymonadales bacterium, assembly GCA_016931535.1. Lineage (GTDB taxonomy): Bacteria > Myxococcota_A > Bradymonadia > JAFGEP01 > JAFGEP01 > JAFGEP01. The sequence continues at coordinate 15,499 of JAFGEP010000058.1, read as the reverse complement.
ATCCAGATGTTGCGGACGAAGAAGAAATCCTGGAGGATCCCGGACAACAGCTTGCGTTCCAGCGGGATCTGGCCCACCGGCTTGCCGAACCAGCGGTAGACATAGGGAGACGAACGGACCGCTTCGGTCGCCTCGAGGTTGTGCCGCAGCAGCAACCGGTTGGCGGCCGCCATCGCCAGCTGGGCCTCGTGCGGATTGTCGGACTGCGCCAGGTTCATCAGCTTGCGGATCCGTTCGAGCACCCGTTGGTCGGCAGCCGAGGGTGGTCGGACCAGGTCGGGGCTGCCTTCCAGGTCCAGGAGCCGACAGGCCCGTCCAAACAGGGGGCCGTGTTGGCTCGCCTGCGCTCCCCCGAACAGCTCGTCGACCACCTGGTGGGCCACCTCGTGGCGCAAGGTGAGCGCCACCTGGGCCCAGAGCGATCTCAGCACGTGGGGCAGACTGATGGTCAGGCAGCGGGTGGTCCGGTTCCAGGAACCGTCGCGGCCGGCCGCCTGGTCGAGGAGAATCTGGGGACGTTTCAGCCGACCGGCCAGGTAGCGGGTGTTGATCGCATCCCACTCCCGGTGCAGCCACCGGATCCACAGCCGCTGCACCTCGAGCGGGATGATGGTCGCGTTGCCGGCGGACTTCCTCACCGATCTCTCCCCAACCCGACCTCGAAACGAGACATCGTCGGCCTCCTGGTGCTGTGCCAGATCGAGGGGAGCTCACCCCCCTCTGGATCGGTTCAACCCGGCATCGTTCCGGTGATCTCCCGAAACCGGGCCAGAAAGGCGGTTTCCGCCCGATCCGGCAGCCAGGGCTGAATCTGGCCCTCCAACGGCTCCACCCCCAGTCCCCAGGGCTCTGGCGAGACCGCCATCAGATCCCTGGCCTCGGTGGCCAGCAGGCGGGAGTCGGCCAGGGCGACCTCGGCGGGCATCGGCCAGACCAGGTCGTAGTGACGCGCGATCACCTCCAGCAACCGGTCCTCGATCACGCGAAACTCCGGGAATCGGCCTTTCACCGGTCGAGGCAGATCGGTCAGATAGGCTTCGGCGGCATCGTGAAGCAGCCCCCACAGGGCCAGGTTTGCCGGCAGGATGGCCGATACCCGCACGCTGTGCTCGGCGACCGAGTAGAACTGCAGGCAATGGCCGGAAAAGCGGCACTGGAGGCTGAGGGAGTGCGCGATGTCGACCAGGTCGATATCGGACGGCCTGGGGTCGAGCGGATAGAACTGCTTCCCGGTATAGGTCTGTATCCACGCCATGGTGGTGCGGGTTATACGCCCTGGGATCCGGTTTTTCGAGAGCCTTGTGAATGACCCGCTTTTCACCAGGTGGTGCGACAAAACCTGGGCCGAGGTGCAAAAAACCAGGCGGGCGGTGCCACAGGGCAAGCCTCTGGTGATCAACGGGTGGTGAAGTCTCCCAGGTGGGGCGAAAGGTCCAGCCGAATTCAGCACCCGGGCCGAGAGGCGGGAGACAGGCGGGCGGTGCCACAGGGCAAGCCTCTGGTGACCATCGGGTGCTGGAGTCTTCCAGGCCCGGCAGACGGCCCGGCCGAATTCAGAAAAGGTAGGTGAAGCACCGTTGGTCCGCCGGCGCGAACAGCAGCTCCACCCCTCTGCCATCGTACAGCTCCTTGGTCATCTCGGCCCACTCCAGGCACTCGGGGCAGGAGAGGCGATAGGAGATCTGGGTGTATCCGCCTTGGTACACGTCGTAGACGGCATACCCCGACGGGTAGTGCAAGGTAGCGGCCGTTTCCACGCAGGGGATGCGGCCCAGCTGGGCATCGAAGGTGACGCGATCCCGGTGGCTGTGGCCGCTCAGGATACCGGCCACCTGGGGGTGGGGTGCCACGGTGTCGATGAACTCCTGTCGGTTTCTTCCGAGCAGCGAAAACACCATGCCGGCCTGATCGCTGACGGCGTGGTGGAGGAGAACGAAGGTCGGCCGGTCTGGAGAGGTGGCCAGCTCGTCGGCCAACCAGGCCAGCTGCTCGGAAGACAGGTAGGGGAAACCGTCCTCGAGCCGGTTGGAGTCCAGGCAGACAAACCGCACCCCCGCCCGTTCGACAGCAAAGAAGGTGTGGCCATCCGGTAGCAGGTCGCCAAACACGGTCAGAAAGTAATCCTCGGGGTTCTCGCCCACCCGGTCGTGGTTGCCCCGCATCGGGTAGTAGGGCATGGACAGGTCATCGAGCACCTCCCGCGCCAGCTCGAACTCCGCCAGCAGTTGATCGGAGCTGAGGTCACCCTTGACAAAGACCAGGTCCACACCCCGCTGGTTCAGCTCGGCCACCGCAGAACGGGCCGAGAAGAGGTAGTGGGGGTTGTCGGGGTCAGGCCAACAAAACGCCTGGCCCGTGCCGTTGATCAGACCGACCTCATCGCAGCCCATGTGCAGATCGTTGAGCGTGGCAAAGCGGAAAAGCCGAGCACCGGGGGGTCGAGCCAGGGTGACCAGGGAGCGGGGCGAGAGGCCGAACGGGTCTTCCCAGGCAAGGTCGCCCTGGCAGGTCCGATAGCGGTATCTCCGACCGGGTTGCAGCCCCGCCACCTCCAGCAGGTGGAAGCGCCGCGGCGTACCGTCGTCGGTGTACTGCAGCTCCTGCTCGCCATCGGCCTCTATGGCCAGCACCGATCGGCATTCCGTAAGGGTGACCCAGGCCACCGCCATCGCGTCGGGTTCGATCGTGACCAGCTCTTCGGCGAGGATCTCCCCCGCGCCCGGCAGCTGCACCGGCTCGATCAGACATCGCGCCGGGTTCGGGCGGGGGACCGGCTCGATGACGCCTCCCTGGTCCAGGTCGGACCGATCCGGCCCGAGATCGACGGGCAGGTCGCCAGTGGTATCGGTGCCGTCCCCCCGATCATCGGTGGTGTCACCCCGGCCATCGGACGAGCAATACAGCGGCAGCGCCCCGGTCCCGGCGAGCCCTGCCCCGGACAAGAGGAGGCGCCAAAGAAATTGTCTGCGGTCGATCATGAGCTCACAAGCCCTCGTTGCATCGTTCGTGAACCTCTCGCTTCCTTGTCACCCGTTGTTTCCAGGTGGCCGGGCAACAGCGCCGCCGCCCGGGGTCGATCAGGTCCCCCTCGAATCTCCCTTGGCGCGTTCTGCTTCCAGCAGCCTATTCAGACCGCGCCCGATCGGGCCGCGCCGCATTGGGCCGTGACCGGGACACAGGAGACGGACGTCCAGGTCTTTTTTTTGGAAAGCGTCCAGGCTCTCGATTGCCCGGGCGTAGTCGTCACAGAAAGGGGGAAAGGGGAGGCAGAGGCGGGTTCTTGTGATCAGGGGGGGCACCCCGTTCAATAGCATGTCCCCGGTAAACAGGGTGCCCGATGAGCGATGGTAGAGGAACACGGAGCCGGCGGTGTGCCCCGGCACCCAGTGGACCTCGAGACCGGCGATCACATCCCCTTCCTCCAGCGGCCTGGTCTCCACGGTGCGGGCCGGAAATCGGTTTTCCAGCCGGCAGAACCAGGCGGTCACGCTCATCCCGTCGGGCTTCAGCCTCGGCAAGGGGCTCTTGCCGCGCAGGACCTCGCCGTCGGCCGGATGGGCCCAGATCGGAACGCCGTATTCCTGGTGGAGTCGAGCGGCGTTCCCCGCGTGGTCGCTGTGGCGGTGAGTCAGCAGCACGGCTGCCAGATCTCCAGGAACGACCCCCTGCCGTCGCAGACCATGGCGTATGACTGGCCAGAGGGCCGCCATCCCGGCATCCACGAGCACCGGCCCGATGTCAGTGCGGGGCAAGAGCCAGACGTTGGAGACCGGCCAGCCCAGCCGGATCAGAGGCAAAGACTCCATGGTTCGTCTCGGATGTCGGCAGCCGGTCTCCAGCAGTAGACAGGTGTCAGCGGGTGATGGAGAGCTGGCTGCTTCCGGGTCGTCGACCTCTGATCTTCGAGTGGTACGGATCGACTGTCAACCGTCTCTCCAACCTGTATTCCACCGATTGCCAACGGGCGGACGGTGGGCTATAAGGACAGGGCATCACCTTGGATTCCATTTCAGAAGTCGGAGGAGGCTCCCCCATGACCAAAGAGTTCCATGTTGACGAGAGCAAGCCCTGGTTTGGAAAAGAGGCAGGTTGGCCCGATGAGGTCCCCAAGAACCTGGACTTCCCGGACATGACGTTGGGGGAGATGCTGGACCAGTCGGCCAAGAAATACGGAGACAAAAAAGCCATCTGGTTTCTCGAGACCTTCATGAGCTTTGCGGAGCTCAAAGGGCACGTCGACCGATTCGCCACGGCGCTGCACCAGTTAGGCGTGAAGAAGGGCGACGTGGTGGCCATTCTGCTCCCCAACAGCTTCCAGTACGTCATCTCCTACTACGCGCTCGCCCGGCTGGGCGCGGTGGCGACCGGCGTGAACCCCACCTACAAGGCCGGTGAGGTGCTGCACCAGCTCAAGACCGTGGAAGCCAAGGGTTTGATCGTCCTGGACGCTTTGTACGAGCCGACGGTCGCCCCCATCATCGGCCAGATCAAGATGGACTTCGTGATCGGCACCAACATCGCCGATCTGGCCCACGGGCTCGGATTCAAGCGGTTCTTGGGCAAGCTGTTGGGCAAGATCCCCAAGGGCAAGATGCCACCCACCGCCTTGAGCTTCATGAAGCTCTTGCGCACGCCGCCGGCAGTTCCCAAGGTGGACATCGATCCCCGGATCGACCCCGCCACCTACATCATGACCGGTGGCACCACCGGCGTTCCCAAGGCGGCGGTGTTGAGCCACTTCAACGTGGTCTCCAACGCCATCCAGTCGCGAGCCTGGCTGCTGGAGCAAAAGGTTCCGGCTGGAGCGATGGACATCGGGGTGCTGCCGTTGTTCCACTCCTTCGCCATGACCTGCGTGATGAACATCTCCATCTATGCCGGCATGTGGATGCTGCTGTTCCCGAGGCCGCCAGCAACCAAGGATCTGCTGGACACCATCATGCGGCTCGGACCGGCAGAGGGATCGGTCTTTGCCGGCGCGGAGGTACTCTTCCAGCGCATCGCCGACTATCCCGAGATCGGCAACTACAACCTGGCCGGCAAGATGACCTTGTGCGTGTCGGGCGCCGGTCCGTTGCATCGGCCGGTGCAGGAGGCGTTCGAGAAGAAAACCAGCGCCCTCTTGGTCGAGGGGTACGGGCTCACCGAGTCCTCGCCGGTCGTGTCGGCCGGACCATTCTGGGGCAACCGCAAGATCGGCACCATCGGCCTGCCCTTCCCCGGCACCGAGTGGAAGATCATGGATATCGAGACCACCACGCGGGAGATGGGGGTCGGTGAAGACCAGTCGGGGGAGATCTGCGTGGCTGGGCCCCAGGTCATGGTGGGCTATCTCAACCGCCCCGAGGAGACCGACGAGACGATCAAGGAGTGGGACGGCAAGAAGTGGTTGTTGACCGGAGATATCGGCTGGATGGATGAGAAGGGGAGGGTCACCATCAACGACCGCAAGAAGCAGCTCATCAAGTACAAGGGCTACTCGGTCTTCCCCAAGGAGGTGGAGGAGCTGGTAGGTGGCCACGAGGCGGTCAGCGAGGTGGCGGTGGCCGGCTTGCCCGACAGGGAGACGGGCGAGGTCATCAAGGCCTGGGTCGTGCTCAAGCCGGAGTTCCAGGGCAAGTTGACCGAGGAGGAGCTGCACGAGTGGTGCAAGAAGAACCTGACCCACTACAAGGTGCCGCGCTACATCGAGTTCCGCGATGACCTCCCCAAGAGCATGGTGGGCAAGGTGCTCCGACGCGAGCTGCAGGAAGCGGACCCGCTGTTCAAATCGGCCAAGGAAAAGAAGTAGCGCCAATACACCGCCTCGATGATCGACGCCTCCACCAAGCTTCGCCGCTTTCTCGAAGGGTTGAAGCATCTCAAGGAACGAGTGGATCCCGGCGCCATGGCAGGGCTCCCCCAGACCGACGATCTCGACGGCCTGGTGGGAGCCCGAGGCGCACCTCGACTGCTCCTGGGAACCTACAGCGAGCAGGGGGTGCGCGACGGGCTGGAGCGGTTCGGGGTTACCCAGAAGCTCAGAGCCATGGATCTGGCCGACTTCGAGATGCAGTTCGAGACCGACCAACCCGACTACCACACGCTTCGCCTCCTGTGCCGCAAGGTGGAACCTCGTTGCATCCTGGCCGAGGCCACCCTGCACGTCGGCCGCTTCGAGACCGAGGCTCCCTTCGCCACCGCACTGCACCACCGGGAGATCCGGATGCTCTACCTGCTCTGGCTGTTGATGCAGAACCCCGCGGGAAAGTTCGACGCCTCTCGCCCGGTCCTGCCGGGCCAGGAGAAGCCGGGGCTGAGCGTCGCTCACGAGGTGGATCGGCTGTTCCGTGCCATGGCCCTTCGCCTCCGTTGTCACGGGATCATCAACCGGCCCGAGTTCCTGCACGCCGCCATCATCTACTCCAGGAGCTATCGGTTCTTCGACCCGGCGGTGGAAGGGAGACTGATGGCCCTCAAACGCGACCTCGCACACCTCAGCCTGGCGGATGCCTCCTGGGCCATGTACTCGGGGCAGGTCCGGCTGGCCTCGGTGGACCCCCCTCGGCCCTTCTTCTGGGAGCCGGAGGAGCAGATCCTGGCCATCGAGCAGCCGCTGGTCGACTACTTCGAATCGCCACAGTACCTGCAAGCAAGCCTACAGGCCGCCGATCGCCTCCGCTTCCAGGTGGACGAGCGCTTCGATCCCCTCGAGCACCACCACCCCGACGGGTCTCCCAGGCAGAGCAGACCTTGACGCGCTGAACGCGGGAAGTCGAGTCGGTCACGTCGCCCTTATCCGTTCGCTCGGGCTCAGCTACGGCGCCCTGAGTGCCCTCTGTGGTGTCTTTGCGATCACGCCATGGCGTAGCGTGAACGCCATCAGGCCTCGTCCTCCTGAATAACTTGACAAGAGCGGCGGATACCGACGAGCTTTTCGACATGAAAACCTCAACCAATCCCTTTCGTATCCATTTCCCCGGCCTCGTGCTCATGCTGACGGTCGCCATCGCACCAGCCTGCGGCGACGACGAGGTCCGACCACCGGATCAAGAGCTGGACCTCGGCGAGGAAGATGCCCGGGAGGACCTTATAGAGGACCTCTTGGAGGATATCCCGGATGAGCTCCGGCCGGATCTCCCTGGGGACCTCGCGCCGGATACGGCCGACCTCCAGCCGGACATCCCGATCGACCTGGTTCCGGATACAGCCGACCTCCAGCCCGACGCTCCAGCGGATCTGCAACCAGAGGTCATCGATCTGGCCGACGCCGGCGATGCCGATACCGGCCCGGTCGAGGTGATCGAGTGCGCCCTGCTCACCCCCCCGGCGACGGGCACCTGCGAGGTGACCGCGGGGGATGGGAAGCTCCTCATCCGGTCCACCATCCTCTCCGACGACATCTACGTGGGAGGGGAGATCCTGCTGTCGGCAGCGGGTGATATCGCCTGCGTGGGTTGCGACTGCGCCACCGATGCGCCGGGCGCCACCGTGCTCACCTGCGCCGAGGCGGTGGTCTCGCCCGGTCTGATCAACACCCACGACCACTTGACCTACACCCAGAACTTCCCGATCGACCCGGGCGAGGAGCGTTTCGAGCATCGCCACGACTGGCGGCTGGGCATGCGATATCACAGCGAGGCCGACCGACCCGTCCGGGGTGGCGCCAGCAACAACCAGCAGATCTGGGGGGAGATGCGGCAGGTGCTGGGTGGGACCACCTCGCTGTCGGGAGCCGGAGCGGTGGACGGGTTTCTGCGCAACCTGGACCGCAGCACCTACCTGGAGGGGCTGGATGTGGACTCCGTCTACCTGGCCACCTTCCCGCTCGGCTCGACGGGGCTGCGGGCCGCCGACTGCGACTACTCCACCAGGCCCAATACCAGCGTGCTCGAAGCCAGCTCCTATTCCCCCCACGTTTCCGAGGGGATCGACCAGGTCACCCGCAACGAGTACCTGTGCCTGAGTCGGAGCGACCGAGACGGCATCGACGTGACCGGACCGAACGGCGCCTACATCCACATGATCCCGCTGCTGGCGGTAGACGCCGCCGACCTGGCCTACCGGGGCACGGCGGTGGTCTGGTCTCCGCGCACCAACATCGCGCTGTACGGCCACACCGCTCCGGTGACCCTGCTCGAACGGATGGGGGTGACGCTGGCGTTGGGCACCGACTGGACCCCCACCGGCTCCATCAACATGCTCAGAGAGCTGCAGTGCGCCGATCTGCTCAACTCGACCTACTACGACAGCTACTTTTCCGACCAGAGGTTGTGGGAGATGGCCACCGTGGATGCCGCTCGGGCCATGGGGGTGGCAAACGCCACCGGAGCGCTGCGCCCGGGCCTGGCCGGCGACATCGCCATCTTCGCCGACCAGGGCGCCGACAACCCCTATCGCGTCGTCATCGAGGCGACCGTGGGCGACGTGGTGCTGGTGTTGCGCGGAGGCCTCCCGCTCTACGGAGACACCGCGTTCTTTGCGCAGCTACCGGGTGGGGATACCGGCTGCGAGTCGATCCCGGGTGGGGTCTGCGAAGTAGCCAAGACCATCTGCACCCAGCGGGAGACCGGCAAGACCTTTGCCGAGTTGCAGGCCGCCAACAACACCGCCTACGACCTGTTCTTCTGTGGTCCACCGCCCGACGAGCCCAGCTGCATCCCCTTTCGGCAAGGGGAGTTCACCGGCCAGGTGACCGAAACCGATTCGGATGCCGATGGGATCCCCAACGACCAGGACAACTGCCCCACCATCCACAACCCGCTCCGCCCCGTGGACGGATGGGTGCAGGCCGACTACGACCGGGACGGGGTGGGCGACGTCTGCGACCCCTGCCCGCTGGATGCCAACACCACCAGCTGCAGCCTCTACCACCCCACAGACCAGGACCACGACGGGTACACCAACACCAACGACAACTGCCCGCTCGACTACAACCCGGAACAGGCGGACAGCGACGGGGACGGGCTGGGTGACGAATGCGACCTGTGTCCCCTGCAGTCCAACGAGGAGAACCCGCTCTGCCTGGTCTCGATCTACCAGATCAAGGACGGCTCCATCCCGCTCGCCTCGCGGGTGCTGGCCAGCGGTATCGTCACCGGGGTGTCCAGCCCCCAGTTCTACATCCAGCTGCCCGAGAGCCTCTGGGACGAAACCTACGGCGCGCAGTACAGCGGGGTGCTGGTCTACATCCCCTCCACCAACCCCCAGAGCGTGACCGTTCCGACAGTCGGCGACCTGGTGACGGTCGAGGGCGAGGTCACCGTCTACGACGACCCCGTCGAGCTGGACCAGGTCAGCCGGGTGACCGTCCAGGGCAGCGGCTGGCCGGTGCCCTCCCCCGTTGCGGTGACACTCGCCGAGGTGGCGACCGACGGCCTGCTGACCATCCCCCTGGAGGGTGCGCTGGTCGACGTCGAGGGGATCGTCACCCAGGAGATGAACCAGTACGGGGAGTTCCTCCTGGACGAGCTGCTGCTGGTCGACGACTGGATCTACGAGACCACGCCCGCACCGCTGGAGGGTGACCAGCTGGAGATCACCGGCATTTTGCGGTTCGCCAACGACGACAGCAAGGTGGTGCCCCGGGACAGCGCCGACGTGGTGCTGTTGGGTCAGGCGCCCCCCAGGTTGGTCTCTGTCGAGCCTTCGCTGACTTACCTCGAGTTGGGAGAGATCGACGCCGTTACCCATCCCCCCCTGGTGGTGACCTTCGATCGGCCCATCCCCGAGGGGGGCATCACCCTCTCGTTAGAAAGCGACGATCCGGCGGTGGTGGCCGTACCGGCGGAGCTTCCGGTGCCCGAGTACGTCACCGAGTTCACCCTGGTGGCCACCGGGGTATCCGCCGCCGACGAGCCGGTGAGCATCGAGGTCGGCCTGGGGGACCAGACCCTGCTGGCCGACATCCGGGTCGTGGCTGCCGATCGCCTGCCCAAGGTCGAATCGATCGAACCTGTGGAGCTGGAGCTGCTCGTGGAAAGCTCGACCATCCTGTGGGTCTGGCTCGATACGCCGGTGGGGGCCGACGGCCTGACCGTCTTTCTGGCCTCGACCCCGGGGACCGGCCTCAGCTTTGCGCAGCCGGATCCGTTGATTGAATGGGAGATGGGGGTTGCCGTGGAGGTGACGGGGACCTCTTTGGGCACCGAGACCCTGACCGCATCGGCCAATGGAGGAGAGGCTTCGGCCGTCATCGACATCACCGACGTCCCGCCCATCGGGCTGGTCATCTCGGAGGTGCTCTACGACGTGGAAAGCAACGACCCCGGCCGCGAATGGGTGGAGCTGTACAACGGCAGCGGCGTCACGCTGGACCTCTCCGAGTACTCGCTGGGAACAGGAGGGTCCGACTACACCTACCGCCGGGTCCAGCTGACCGGCACCCTAGACGCCGGCGGCTGCTTCGTGATCGGAGGAACCACCAGCGACGAGTTGAACTACAATCCCGTCTTCGACCAGGAGTACAACTGGAACGACGGCATACAGAACGCGGGCTCGGCCAGCGACGGGGTCGCCCTCTTCCGCCTGCCGGCAACCGAGATCACCGGCGCCACCATCCCCCAGGACGCCGTCATCTACGACAGCCCCAACTCCAACAACCTCCCGGACGAGAACGGCATCCCGGGCGTCCCGGACGTGGGAGACGCTCCTGCGGGCAGCTCCATCGAGCGGACCCCGGAGGGCTGGCGCATCCAGAGCGCCCCTACCCCCAACGACTGCTCGGCGCTGCAGTAGGACCAGGAGCGTCCTCCCAACGGAGGTTCTCGGTCCAGATGGGGATTCGCAGCCCTGGCGGCAGGTTTGTGGTCCTTCTTCACAACAGCTGAGAAGAACGCTACTGTATTCGGCTGCTGAGATACTTGCGGGTTCGGCGTAACTGTGAAAGTTATCCGACCGGAATGTACCATTCACGGAGATAGAGAGATGAAAGGGATACGATTGCTGCTGCTTGCGGTTCCGATCTGGTTGTTGTGCACGGGATGCCCGTCCAGCACGGATGACAATGAACCTGTCGATACGGGTCAAGATGCCGGCGCCGACAGGACCCAGGATTACAGGCCGGATCCGACCACCGATCCGGTCAGCGATCCGATCGTCGATCCCACAGTGGACCCGACCGTCGATCCTACCGTGGACCCGACCGTCGATCCAACCGTCGATCCTACAACCGACACCACCACCGACACCACGACCGATCCAACGACGGATCCAACCGTGAACAATTTCACCGACTGCATCCCCGGTTTCGGTGTTGCTGGCTTGACCGAGACCTTGGGCGACAGCGACGGAGTCGATGCCGTCATTTACCACTACTGGGATAACTCCTGGGATCCCGCCACCTGGTCCATGGAGCTGATGTTCCAGGTCTTCTCCACCGGCACAGCGCCCATCACGGCCACCACCTATCCCATCGACGCGGACCAGGCCAGCGCCGCGACCTGCAGCCTGTGCATCGTGGCCTTCGATGACGAGGACCACATCTACATGCCGGTTGCCAACAGCGGCAGCATCACCTTCACCGCCATCACGACCGGCACAGGCATCGACGGCAGCTCCTTCAAGGGGAGCCTGGACGTGGTCATGCAGGAGGTGACGATCGCCTCGGGCACCGGGGTGACCACCCCCGTAGTGGGCGGATGCTCCGGTCGGTTGCAGTACAGCTTCGATGAAACCGTAGCGGGAGTCCCCGCTTTTACTGACGAGTGTGCACCCGGTTTTGGAGAGGGGGGTATTACCGACGCCTATGGTATCTCCGACGGAGAGAACGCGTTACTGGAGTACTACTGGGACGACACCTTGGATCCCGCGACCTGGTCCATGGAGCTGATGTTCTCGTTCTTGTCTACCGGAACCGATCCGATCACCCCCGGTACCTATCTCATCGGTCCCGAGGAGGAAAGCGCTGCAACCTGCAACCTGTGCATCGTGGGGTTTGTCGGCACAGCGGAATACATGCCGGTCGCCGACAGCGGCAGGCTCATCATCGATGAGTTCGACACCAGCTTCGGAATCGTCGACTCCACCTTCAAGGGGAGCCTCAACGTCATCATGCAGCAGGTGGAGATCGATTGGGCGGGGCAGACCTATGAAACGATCCCGGTCGAGGATGGCTGCTACGGGCGGCTCCAGTACAGCTTCGAGGAGCCCGTTCAACCCTACTATGGGTATCTCAACGACAGCTGCGAGGAGAGCTTCGGTGAAGGTGGCGTGGACGAAGCCTATGGGGCCTATGACGACCCCGATACTACTGTCGATTACGTCTGGTATGACGACGATACGATCCCCACCATGCGGATGAGGGTCGAGCTCTACACCGATTTCGGAGGACCTCTCGGTCCCGGGACGTATCCCTTGACCGACGACGACGCCAGCTACGAGACCTGTGGGATCTGCATCCTGCTCGAAACCGCCGACACGACCTACATGCCTATCGCCGAAACCGGCCACATCGTAATCGACCAGCTGACGACGGGCGAAGACCCGGTCGACACCCTCTTTGCGGCCAGTTTCGAGACCTACTTCCAGGAGGTGGCCATCGGTACCCGTCCCTTTCCAACCGTGCCGGTCGAAGACGGCTGCTACGGATGGTTTGGGCATAGCTTCAGCGAGACCGTACTGGAATTTCCCGAGGAATAATGGCGCCGAACAGGTCCGGCCCACGGTAAGCCGGGGGCCGGGACGGGAACTGAGAACGACTGACGCCCCCGTCCGACTAGCTCCGCAGAAAACCGTTTCTGCTGTCAATAAACACCTTCACAGCCGGCCGTGAAATCGCTAGACTGCGCCCTCGTCGACGGGGTCGGCAGATGTTCCGGATTGTCCGGGTTTTCAGATCCACTTACTGGGAGGCTACGATGAAGGGTTTTCGATTGCTGCTGCTTGCTGTTCCGATCTGGCTGTTGTGTACCGGCTGCCCCACCAGCGAAGATGAAGACGAGCCGAGAGATGTCGCTCAGGATGCTGGCATGGACCGGACCGCTGACCGGACCCCGGATCCCACCATCGACCCGACCATCGATCCGGTCACGGAACCGACCGTGGACCTGACCCCCGACCCGACCATCGATCCGGTCACCGATCCCGTTGTGGAGCCACGCCCGGACGTGACGGTTGATCCCACCACCGACCCGACCAACGATACGGTTTTTCCTGCCTGCATAACCGGTCTTGGCGTAGATGGGGAGAAGGAAGCCTCATGGGACGCAGAATACAATGTCATGGGCTACTATTGGATCGACGTAGCCACCGCGGAGGGGTGGTCCAAAGGGCTATCCGTCGAGATCTGGACCGAATACGGAGGTCCGACCGAAGGTGATATCACCTATACTATCACTGAAGATGACACCGGCTACGACACCTGTGGGGTCTGCATTGTGGCCTACACCAGAGACAAGGACTACATGCCTGTTGCCGGCGGCATCGTCCACATCAGCCAACTCAACACGGGCGACGGCGTGATTGGATCCACCTTCGCAGCGAACATAAACCTGACCATGCAAGAGGTGACCATCGACTGGGAGGAGACAGGGGCAACAACCGTGGTTCCGGAGGGATGCTCCGGTCCCTTCCAATACAGCTTCAGTGAAACCGTTGTTGAATACTAGCAATCTCGGCGACCTTCTCGCTCCTTCTTGACAGGCAACCGCCCAGTCGGAGTAACCGGATGACCCGGCGGGTCATCATCATCCTGCTGCTCCTATTGTCCGCCGCGGGGGTGACGGGTGAGTTGGAGGCCTCCGGCTCCGAGCTCTATCTCTCCCTCAGCCGGATCGAACGGCGCGCCGTGGACCGGGCCCTGTCGGAGCTGGGGTTACAGCTCGAGACCTCCCCGGAAGGGAAGCGATTCGGCCGGTTGATCGTCATCAACCGCAACATCTTTGATCCCGACGAGACCCCCAACCTGGCCTGGCTCAACAATTTCCACACCCTCACGCCCAGCTGGGTGGTCCAGACCGAGGTGCTGTGGCAGCCGGGCGACCCGTACGACGCCGAGCTGGTCTACCATTCCATCCGAAACCTGCGGCGGCGGACCCGGGTGTCGGTGGTGGCCATGCTGCCGGTGGTCAGTTCCGATCCGGCGCAGACCGTGGACATGCTGGTGATCACCCGGGACACCTTCTCCTTCCACGCCACCTGGGAGTCCCGGTTGCTTTCCCCTCCCCCATTCGGGGAGATGCTCTCGCTGCCGGAGTGGAACATCCTGGGCATCGGCTGGTCGGTGGCCCCCAACCTGCTTCTGGCCATCGATACCGTCACCTTCGGGCCCCGGTTCGGTACCCCTGATCTGGCCGGCACCCCCGTGACCGTCCTGGACGAGGTGAACCTGGTCTTCAACTACTGGAAGTTTCACCTGGAGGGAACCCAGAACCTCTTCCTGCTGGGGCTGCCGCTGTACTACGCTCCGGACGGCATCGGCTTCGCCCTGACCGAGACCCACGACCTGGGGATCGACCGCTACCTGGTGGGGTCCAAGGTGCGAACCTTCGACAACCCGGACTCGGAAGAGGTGGAGCGGGTCCCGTTCGAGCTCGACAAGCGGTTGCTCGATGTGAACCTGAGGGTGCTCCATGGTCTGGGGCGGCACAATCGGCACGTCCTTTCCTGGGGTCCCGGCTTTCGCCTCCGCCGCTACCGCCTGCTCGACGAGACGGCAGCACCCGGCACCCGTACCGCCTTCCATCGAGAGGTCCTGCCGATCGAAGAGACCACCGGCACCATCTCGGCGGCCTACCGGTTCCACCAGATCCGGTACGAGTCGGTCAGCCGCCACCGGACCTTCGGCTTTTCGGAGGACCTGGCCACCGGCCCCAATCTCCTGGTCGGAGTCCAGCTGATCCCCACCGCGCTAGGCTCCGACCGCAACTACCTGCTGTTCCACACCACCTCCAGCTATACCCGGTTGATGGGAGGGTGGATCGCCACCGGCATGTTGTCCGCCGGGCTCCGTCTGGAACCTTCCGGTGGCGAGACCCACGATCGCGAGATCAGCGGCCGGGTGACTGTCGCCTCCCCTGTCCTGGGTCCGGTCCGCCTCCACCTGGCCACCACCGGCATCTGGAGGACCGATCGGCTGACCACCCCGCTGTTGGACTTCGGGGAGCAGACCGGTCTTCGGGGCTATGCCACCGGGCAGTTTCTGGGAGACGGGGAGGTGGTCGGCCAGATCGAGCTGCGGACCGCTCCGGTGGAGATCCTCTACCAGCTGTTCAGCCTGGTCCTGTTCGCCGACCTCGGCACCGTGTTCGAGCTGGACGGGAGCCAGCCCATCCTGGCCGATGTCGGCCTGGGCGTGCGCTGGGTCATCCCCTGGTACTGCGCCTTGCCCCTTCGCCTGGACTACGGGATCCCGCTGGGCGAGCGCAGGTCGCATCCCTACGGCGTCATCTCGATCGGAACCGAGCAAGCGTTCTGATCCTCCCCCGCTTGCCACGCAAGCGGGGGAGGTGCCCGCGTAGCGGGCGGAGGGGGCCGGCGCGCAGCGCCGGAGGGGGCCGGCGCGCAGCGCCGGAGGGGGCCG
>JAFGEP010000057.1 GCA_016931535.1 Bradymonadales bacterium | reverse complement strand
GTGGACACCGGGACCCGCCGAGCGGTTACCGGCAGGTAACCGCCGGTGGGTGGTGGAGTCGCGTAGGCGAGGGGAAATGCCCAGGCTACACCCCGTACAACCCACGCAATCCACGAGGGTTATCGGCGATCGACTCACTCGCCTTCGATCAGGCGGCCAGGTCGGCCTCTCCAGAGGAGCAGACCAGCAAGGTTGTGGGGAGCCCCAAGAGCAGCTTGTTGAAACGACTTTGGAACTCCATCTCCTGGCCAACGGCGGGAAGGTTGAAACCGAGAAGCACCACGGTCGCCCCCACAGACTCCCGGTGCAGCACTTCCGCAATGGGGCGATCCGAGACCACTACCCGCACTTCGGTCTCCACCCGGGCCGCTTCGACCAGGTGGGCGAGTTCAAGTTGAGCTTCCTCCCTCTCGTTTGGGTGGGCAACCGCACGGATGATGCGAATGGTCGCCCCCACCCATTCCTGGTTGCTGGCCAACAGGTGGGCCAGGATGATCATCAACGAACCGTTCTCGCGACCCCGCCACCAGACATCGATCCGCATCTTCTCCCCAGGAGATGGCAGCTCCCGGTCGACCAGGAGCAAGATGCTCATGCCGATCTCGGCGGCCACGCGCAGATGCTCCAGGAAGGAGGGCACCCGTGACGGATCATCCGACCAGCCGAACAGGATGAGGTTGGGCTTCAGCGGTCCCAGGGAGTGGGACTGCAAGAAGACCTGCAACCCCACGTCGAACTCGGGCACCACCGCAACGTCCACAAAGGCCGGGATCCGGTTGCGTGAGACGAACTCCTTGAGCGACTTCAACGACTGCTCTCGCTGCTCCACCAGGTCGGAAAACCGCCCCACCAACAGCTGGGCCATGGTGACCAGACCTCGACCCGCCCCCAACCACAGGCCGTAGGTAACCAGTGTCAAGCGCGTATTCGGGTTGCCGGACAGCACCAGGATCGTCGGCCGCCAGTTCTTGGCGTCCACGCGACTCTCTTCAAGTCTCAACAAGCCATTTCGGACTTGCGAAAAGGTGAAACCCCGCCGGGCATCTCCAAAGGAGGTCGTCAAACCGCGACGCTTCACGTAGTACCAGATGGCCGCAGTGATGATGGTGGCGATGAGCGCCGAAGCCGGGTCGATCGCCAGGGCCGCGCCGATGCACCCCAGCGCTCCGGCCAGGGCGGCTGCCCAGTGGAAATACTTGAAACGCGGTCGAAAAGAGGGGTTCTGTCCCACCACTTCCACAAAGGCAGCCAAGTTGGTCACCCCGTAGCTCACCAGGAAAAACATGCTGATGATCGCCGCCACCAGGTTGAGCGCTGCTCCACCGCTTCCCCCACCCACCACCGCCAACACCCCAACCGTAAGCAACAGGGTCAGCCACAAGGCCCGTCTCGGCTCGTCACCCTTGGTCGAGCCTTGGGAAAAAGGCCGGACGAATCGCAACAGATCATCCCGTGCCAGGGCCTGCAGTACCCGAGGCGCACTCACGAACGACCCGATGGCGCTGGACAGGGTCGCGGCGAACACCCCGGCGGTCACCAGGAACCCGGCACCAAATAATGCCAGTCTGGTCAGCGAGTTGTACGGATCGGCGATCAGCTGTCCCCGATCGATCGCTCCTCCACACAGGATGATCTGGGAGATGTAGATGACGAATCCGACCCCGATGGCGGCCAGTGTTCCCAGAGGCAGCGAGCGAGCCGGGTTCTTCAGGTCGCCCGACATGTTGACCCCGGCCATGATGCCGGTGACCGCCGGAAAGTAGATGGCGAACAGCAGCCAGAAACCGTGCCGCTGGAAGATCTCCGGTGCCCCTTGGGCGAAGGTCGAGAGAAAAGAGTCGGATGGCACGCCCAGGTTGTCGGAAAATCGGCCCCAATCGAACTGCAGCGCAGCTCCTCCCAGAAAAACCAACACGCTGAGCATCAACACCGCCAGCACCACGAACTGGACGCGAATCGCCCAACCGGCCCCCACATAGGCGATCACGAACAGCAGGGTGGCGGTGGATAGCGTGATAACCATGAAGTGCGGTTGCAGGACGGGAAAGGTGGACACCAACGCCTCGGTAAACCCCAGCACGTAGAAAGGGACCGACAGCGCCTGTGCCAGGTACAGGGTCAGACCGATGGCCCCTCCGAACTCCGGCCCCAGGGAGCGCGAGATGAGAAAGTACACCCCTCCACCGGCCACCGGAGTATTGGTGGAAATGGCAGATATCGACAGCCCGGTGAGAAAGGAGATGGAGGCGGCCAAGATCAGGATCAGGCCAGCGTGCAGAATTCCAGCGTGGCCAACCACGAAGTTGGCGCGCATGAACATGATGACGCCCAGAACCGTCAGGATGGCCGGGGTGAACACCCCGCCGAAGGTGCCGAACTGGTTCTTCTGGACCGGTGGTGCGTCTCCTCTCGGTGTCGCACCCCGATCCCCTGCCTCATTCGACCCCATGGACTCCCCCGTCGTCGCCGCGGATCGACCAGCCCCTTTCTTGGCACCAATCGCCTCCCAGGAGAAGAGCGATCCTGGGGAAAAAAACCGACAGTATCCGCATTCTACCGCAGTCGCTGGCCGGATCGCAGGAAACGCCAGGAGCGCGAAGAGCGACCAGGCAGCACGATGGGATCCCAACGGGTCGGGGCCGGCGTGGCCCGCTGGACACCAGTCGAACGGCGCTTCATCGATTCGGTCTGCCCACCGGCAGTATGGCGACCGGCAACAGATCGCCGCCGATGATCGCCTGGAGCCGGTCATCGTCGAAGGCGCCCACGCACACGGTAGCCAGCCCCAAAGAGACGGCCTGGAGCGACACGGCCATGACGATGCCCCCCCCTTCCAGCCACACGTAGCACTCGCCACGATCACCGTACCGGACCGCGGTGCGCGAAAGATCGGCCAAAAGGACCAAGAAGACCGGAGCCTGGGCCATCCAGCGCTGTCCCGCGGACAGGTCGGCCAGCGCCGGTCCAAGCGCTCCCGCTGTGACCAGATCCAATCGGTGATCACCGACAACATAGTGATACAGGCCGGGATCCAAGCCCTCGACCCGATCGGCAGCCACATAGAGCTCGTACGGATAGGTTGCGCCGGCGGAGGGCACCGTGCGTCGTCCCTCGGGATGGGTGATGCCCTGTGCAGCCCACAGCAGCTGGGAGAGGTCGTCCAACGACAGCGCATCCGAGGTGTAGGATCGGATGGAGCGGCGAAGGCGGAGGGCGTCGCCCAGAGCCATTCCTCCCTCGGCGGAGGGTGGCGGCAAGACCACGGATGGCACGCGATCCTGAGGTCCAGGCGATCCGCCGATCGCTGTCGATGGCTCGGCGACCTGTTGCAGCAGGACGATGGGTTGGGCAGGGGCCTCCCGAGCGACACGATCGCTGCGGCAGCCCGCTCCGATCCAACCGAAAAGAAACGCGAGAGCTGCCGCCCAGGCCAGGCGATACCCGGAAGATCGGATGGGGCGGAAGCGCGGTGTCCTGGCGGTCACAGCAGGTGGCCGGTCCCTGTCGAGTGTATCCGGCAGGGTCACTGGAGACACCGGTAAAGACAGCTCCCAGAATCCTCCACTGGCCCAGCGAGCGGCGCGGCACTGGCAAGCGCCGCTCGCGGTTGTTCGCTCGGAAACGGTGAGCCGGGTGAAACGGAGGAGACCAGCCACGAGCGGCCCCCCTCGAGGGGTAAAGGCGTGATCGAGCCACGCAAGGTGGCGGATCGACGGCTCATGGGCGGTACTCGGTCACGCTGAGGTTGTAGGGATGCGTCTGGCCGGCGCCGTAGCTCCCCACCCAGATGCGGTACATCCCGGCGTTGAGGGCCCCCTGGATGCGGGGGTTCAAGCTCCCTCCATCGTCATCGCTGCACCAGTAGTTCCCGTAGGGATCCTGGAGGATCAGGGTCGTGTCGCCGCCGTCTTGTGCCATGGCATCCAGGCGGATGTAGGAGAAGTTGGAGGAGAGGGTCATGATGTGGCTGGGGATGGGGGTGACCCAGCCGGAGCAGCTCTGGCCATTGACGGGGGTGATCCGGATGTTGGGGACGGAGACGGTTCCCCCCCCGCTGCCGGAGACCACGACGGGGTCGGGCAGGAAGCCGGCGGATACCGAGATGGGGGCGTAGGTGCCGGAAAACGTGGTGGTATTGAGGCCGGCGATCATCTGCTGTCCCTGGGGTGTCGGCGGGGGAGGTGGTGCGGTCGAGGTGACGCCCAGCACCCTGCCGGGGTTGTTCTGCTGGAGCTCGGTCACGTGGAAGGTGGCGGGGTTGTTGGAGGAGGCATCATAGGTACCCACCCAGATGTCGTACTGGCCCGGCATCGGGTTGACAAAGTCGATGGAGGGCATGAGGGTCCCGAAGGAGTCATCGTTGCAGCGCCAGGTGGTATCGGGTTGATTGACCAGGAGGGTGGCATCGGCTCCGTTGTGGGTGACGACGTAGAATCGCAGGAAGCTGAAACGGCTTGATGGCTCGAAGTAGAAGCGGAAATCGGGGGCACGCGTGATGAAGGCCTGCCCGCAGTACTGACCGGTCAAGGAGTCGGACAGTCCCAAGGTGGCCACATTGACGGGATCTCGGCCACCCCCTGCGGTCAAGGGATACTCGGCCGGATCGGGGATGAACCCGCTGTTGAGGTAGGTGGCACCGAACGTCGGCTCACGCCGCCAGTTCTGGGCCATCACCACCCCGGAACCGAGGGTGAGTACCACAACCACCAAACACGACAGGTACCGTTTCATCTTGTTCTCTCCTCTCCGCGAACGGGACCGATGAGACCCTGGTCTAAACCTCGCCCCTCCTGGGTGTTGCGATCATTCGAACCACCGGCCCAGGTCACCTGTTCCAGCCCGCCGGGCGCAAACAACGTCTGCCGAGCTTAGCACAGGGAGGGAAGGCGGCGAAATAGGCAATTGGCGCATTGGCGCTGGCACCGCCTGGTGGGGTCTCACGAAATGACCTGTCGGGTCGGAGCGGTTGAGACCTGGCTACCGGATGTCCTGGGGCTGGTGGAGGTAAGTAAGGTCGAGAGAGGCGCCGAGGCGGGTGAAGGTCTCCTGGGCGGCATCGAGCAACCGCTGAGCTCGTTCCAGGTCGCCGGGCTGTTTTCCCGCCACCAGGAGCCGAGCCTCAGCCACCTGGGTCCGCGCCTCCTCGCAAGGATCGGCGTCTTTGAGGTAGCTCAGAGATTGCGAGATGGCCTGCTTGGCATCCTCCAGCTTGCCCTGGCGAACCAGCAGCAAGCCGAGTATGCGCAGGGCGATGCCGTGATCGACGGTATCCTGGGAGCGGGTAGCCAGCTCGATCGCCTGGTGAGCCATGGCGATGGCACCCTCCAGGTCTCCCGACAGGTAGAGCAATCGGGCATAGTAGGTATGCGCTTCGGAGACGAAGGTGCGCATTCCGACCTTCTTGCTCACGCGCAGCGCTTCATCCAGCTCGATGCGCGCGTTGGTGAGGTCGCCTTTCTCGATCAGCAGACCGGCCAGGTTGGATCGGGCCAGCGCGGCGGTGCCGGAGTCTCCCATGCGGGCAGCCAGTACCAGCGCTTCCCGGGTGTGCTGAAGGGCCTGGTCGATCTCGCCCAGGTTGGTGAGCGCCACGCCGATGTTCACATGAGCGTAGCACTGGAGGTCCAGTTGGGCCAGCTCGCGGGCGATCTCGAGCTGGCGCTGGTAGCAGTAGGTCTGATCGCGCCACAGCCCCATGCGCATGTAGTTGGTGCCCAGACGACTGTAGGCATGAGCCAGATCGCGCTGGTGGGGCGTGCCCTCCAGCAGCGCCACCGCCCGTTCGCAGGCTGCCAGCCCGCGTTCTCGGTTGCCCAGGACATACCCGGTGGTCCACCCCAAGGCGCTGTACAGGGAGGCCGGGATGGTGGGGTTTTCACGGGCCTCCTCGGTGAGCGCTCCCTCCGGAGCGACGGCGGCCAGCCCTTTCTCGAACCAGGCGACGGCCGAAGCGGCATCTCCCTCGTTCTGGGCACAGCCCCCAAGCTTCTCGTACAACCTGGCGGTCAACAGGCTGTCCTGGGAGACCAGGTCCAATGCCGCCAGGTAAGCGGTCCAGGCGGCCTTCACATCTTCGGCGACCAGGACCGCGTCCCCCAGCTTCTCCAGCAGATCGGCGTCGGGATGCTCCGACAGCTCCTGAGCCCGTCGCAGCGAGCGGGCCGCCTCCCGGTAGGCGAACAGCTCCAGCGAACGAGCTCCGGCCCTGCGATAGGCCTCCCTCGCTCCACTTCGATCGCCGCCCATGTCGAGGTGGCGAGCGATGGCAAAGATGAGCATGGGATCGGGCGGAGCCTCCTTGCTGTAGGCCCGCTGCTCCAGCCACCTGGCCACGGCGATGTGGGCCCGGCGGCGGTCGGAGGGGGCCAGCTGCTGGTAGGCGACGTCACGGACCAGGGTGTGCTCGAAAGTGTAGCGGTCGTCATCCAGGCCGGAGGGCGGCAGGGCGAAGACGATGGAGCGTCTCTCCAGCTCGGCCAGAGCCAGGTCGAGCTGGACGTCGCTGAGCGCGGACCGATCGGCCAGGGCGGCGCGGGCCGCTTCCCGCCAGAACTCGCGTCCGACCACGGCGGCCGCGCAGGCCACCTCCCGCTCTGTCGGATAGAGGCGGTCCAGGCGGGCCTGGATGACCGCCTCCACGGTGGGGGGCAACACCATCGGGCTGGTGGAGTGGTTGATCCGCTGCTCCTGCAGGTTGCGGGCCAGCTCCTCGATGAAGAAGGGGTTGCCCTCCGCGCGCTGCACCAGCTCGCGCAACAGCTCGTCGCTTGCCGACGGGGCCAGGGCAGTAGCCAGCTCGAGGGCCGAACGGTCATCGAGAGGATCGAGCCGCATGACCAGGTGGCTCGCCTCCTCCGAGGGAAGGGGAGCAAACCAGCCGGGCAAGCGGATCTCCAGGTCGGGGCGGCAGAAAACCAAGATGGCCACCGGCACCCCATCCAGGCTCTGCCGGAGATCCATCAAGAACGCCAGGGAGGCATCGTCGGCCCAGTGCAGGTCCTCGATCAGCAAACACACCGGACGCCGCGCCGCGCGTCGGACCAGCCATCGGCGGGCCGCGGTAAAGGCCGCCTCCCGACTCTGGATCTCCTTGCCAGTGGCCGAAGCGAACCACTCCGGGCTGGCAGCATGGAGCAGGGCCAGTGGGGCCGCCTCCCCCAGCGGTGTGGTCCTGGCCACCAACCACTCCAGGTCCCGGCGCTCTCGCAAGCGACGCGTCAACTCCAGGCGGAGTCTGCTCTTGCCGTAACCTTGTGGAGACAAGACGGTGGCGTAGCGCGGAGAGCGGTTCTCACAGGCCTGCCGGACCAGCTCCTCCAGCTGACCGAGCTCCCGGTTGCGAGCCACCAAAAGCGGCAGGTCACCAAGCCCCAGCATGGCCCCCTCAGGCGCCTGAGGGTGCACGATCAAAGCCCGCTTCTCGAAGCTCTGGGTCAGGCGAGGCACCTCCGAGGTCAAAAACCGACCAACCAGGTGGCGGGCCGTGGCGGGAGACACCCGCACCTCACCGGCGTTGGCATCGCTGGCCAGCTCCTGAGCCCGCGCCAGTGCATCACCCGAAGCGCTGGGCGTCCCTTCGGGGCTGGAGCGGAACAGGACCCGGTCGGTGTCGATCCCGGCCCTTCCGGTGTTCCCCGAGATCTCCACCAGGGTGAGCGCCGCTCGAGCGGCTCGGGCTGCATCGTCGCCGAGCGCGATGGGGGCTCCGAACACCGCCGTGAGGCGATCGTCGGTCACCAGGATCGGCGTCCCGCCGAAATCGACCACCACCCGCTCCAGGTTGTCCATGGAGGTACCGGTCAGCACCGAGATGCCGGAGGGAGCAGACCCTTGGTCGCTGGGGGAAGCTTGCGGCGATTCGGCCTCCGCTTGGGCTGGACCTCCAAGGAAGGTGGGCTCGGGACGGAAATGGAGCACCGAGACCACCCGGATCTGGCTCCGGCGTGCACCGGCCACCTGCCCCCGCCCTGAGGACTGGGTCGGCGTGCTATAGGCCAGGTACTCGCCGGAGATCCCGGAGTCCTTGGGGGTATGGAGCGGCTCCCCGCTGCCGGGGGTCACCTTGGCCATGCCCCAGGGGGTGGGGGAGCTGACGAGATCCCCGACGCGGTAGAACCCCGCCGGCTGGCGGGTGTCGAGAGAGAACGGCATCGGCTCGTCGCCGCGGGCTGCCCGAGCCAGCGCTTCCGCGAACATCTCCACCGAAGGCATGCGGCTGTCGGGATCGGGTGCGAGCGCCTGGGCCAACACCCGATCCAGCGCCTCCAGCACGATGGGCGGAGCGCACTCGGGGGGTAACGGCGGAAGCTTGGGGCGGCTGTGAGCCAGACGCCGAGCCGTCTTGATGTCGGGGACCTTGAAGGGACGCCGCCTGGCGATCAGCTCCCAGGCCAGGACACCACAGGCGTAGACATCCACCCGGTTGTCGAAGGGCTCCCCGCGAAGCACCTCGGGTGCGATATAGCCCGGAGTCCCCGCCACCAGGTGCCTCCTGGACAGCTCGGCAGCCAGGCTGGCGATGCCAAAATCGGTGAGCACCGCCCGCCCATCCTCCTCCACGATGATGTTGTCCGGTTTGACGTCCCGGTGCATGACCCCTGCGCTGTGGGCAGCCGCCAGACCAGAGCAGATCTGCACCACAATGTCGATTCGGCGCGCCAGAGCCGCCTGGGCCAGCGAGGTCGGACCCTCTCGACGGAACAGGGAACGGAGGGTCTGCCCCCGCAACAGCTCCATGGTGACAAAGAGCTGCTGGCCATGGTAGCCGAGATCGTGCACCCGGCACACATTGGGGTGGGATACCCGCCGGGCCAGTCGAACCTCCTCTCGGATCCGCTGCCGGTACTTTCGCTCGCTACCCAGATCCCCGTGCAGCAGCTTGAGCGCGATCAGCTCTTCCAGGTCCAGATCCAGAGCCTCGTAGACCGCTCCCATGCCGCCCGAGCCGATCCACTTGAGAATCCGGTACCGATCGGCCAGGACGGTCCCTACCGGAACGCTGGCCACGGGTGGACGAGCCAGCTCGCCCATCTCTCCCTGCAAGCCTTCGTTGGGCCTGGTTACTGGCGTAAGGCACTCCTCCTTGGAGGAGGTCCCATCGTCTCTGGGCGGGTTCTGTTCAGCCACCTGCTCGTCAACCGATCGAATGGAGTCCAATGGACACCGTACATAGGAGAGAATGCCACGGTCGTCAACCGTCGCAAGTTTCAACCAGCCAGATAACGGATTGAGGGCTTCTCAACATTCCAGCGAAAGAGTAGGGTATTGGCGCAGCGCGGCTGCAATCCAACCGTGGAACAGGAAAGGTGTGATGAGACGGCGTAGGATCGTGATGGTGGAACCCCGCTCACCCGGAGTCAACGTCTTCTCCCGATACAAACTGCCCCGGCTCGGCCTGCTCGTGCTGGGAACCCTGGCAGCCCGCAGAGGATACGACGTATCCGTGCTCATCGAAGAGAGGACGGGAGTGGACGCCTCCCTGGTGGCTCAGGCGGACCTGTTGTGCATCTCCTGCACCACCTCCACCGCACCGGCCGCCTACGATCTTGCCTACAAGGCGCGGATGGCGGGTGTGCCCGTCATCCTGGGCGGACCCCACCCCACTTTTCTCCCGGAGGAGGGGCTCGAGTACGCCACAAGCCCCGACCGGCCCCTTGAAATAATCAGACGGCCCGGCCGTCCAAGCTGGCAACGGTATCGTGGCAAACAAAAAAACGAGGCACCCGGATGAAAAAAACCAAAGCCATAGCGATCGCCCTCACGGTGGTTCTCACGCAAATAGCACTTCTTTCCACGGTCTGGGCGCAATCATCGACCCGTCAACTGCTCGGCCTGGTTCCTGACGGCGCCATCCTGGCCGGACACATCCAGATCGAACGGCTGCTGGAGAACGACCGGCTGGACACCTTGTTGCAGGGGTTGCATACCGCACTGGGCGATTCTGCCTCGGAGCTGATCGACCGGACGCGGCAGGAGTTCGACCGCGCCATCGCCCCCTTCGCCAACCACGTCCAGGAATGCGTGCTGTACTCCGAGTCCTACGAGAACAACGCTCCGGTCACCATCTGCCGCGGAGAGTTCGGCCCCTCGGGGTGGACCCCTCCCACCTACACCCACGTGGAGGTGGTCGCCGATCACTTCCTGTTCACCGGCTCCCGGCGAGCAGCCGCAATTGCCGGTCTCCAGGCTGAGCGGCAAGGAACGGCCCGGGTCGGCGATGTGGAGATCGACCCCACCCTGCTGGCCCACCTGGTCGTGGTGGTCAATCCCGACTACGCCAGACGGCTCAACACCCCCGGCGACGTGGGGCAGTCCATCGACCGGATCGAGGTCCGTCTGAGCCAGGACGCTTCCGAGCTCGGGTCGATCAAGCTCGATGTGGTGTTCTCCACCTCTACCGCCGAAACCGCCCAACAGCTCAAGCAGACCCTCCAGGCGCTCGTGATCGGGATCTTCCAGAACGAGGAGGCGCTCGCCGATGCACAACCCACCGCCGAACAGCTCCAGAGCTGGTTCCTCCAGGAGGGCACCGCGCTGCGATTCAGCCCCGACACCCAGTCGCTGGCCACCATCGCCGCCGCCATCCTCCCGATCATCCTGCCGAGGGGACCAGAAGCACCCCAGATCCAGCTCACGACACCCGCTGAACACTCCGCCTCCCCCGCATCCACGGCACCAGCGGAGGAAGGATCGGGGGAGAGCCGCCCACACCGGGCTCCCTTCAGAAGAAACCGGAAATAAGGGGTGAGCCGGTAACGCTCAATCCGCCCGGGCGACGTTCATCCCGGGCCGCCAGTTGTCGATCACCAGAAACTCGTTCCGTTCCCCCAAAAGACTCCCGAAACCAGCGAACAGCTCGCTGGCCAGGTACTGGGTGTAGGGGGGATCGGAGGGAGAGGGAAGCCGCATCGCGGTATTGATGGCACGACCCCCATCGTTCTGGGTGGCCGCAGGCTGTTCCAGGTTCAGATAGGTCCGAGACACCCGGCGATCCAGGTAGCTCAGCACCGAGATATTGCCCTGCTCATCGACCGATTCCACCACCCCGATGTGGGTGTACCAGTCGTTGGCCCGCCCATCACCGTTCCGGTCGTAGGTGTTGTGAAAGAAGACCAGGTCGCCCACTGCCGGTCTGGTGGAGTGGTAGATCGTCCCGTTGCGCTGGGCATGCCGGTAGATGTCCACGATGTCCACCCGATTCGACGGATTGCCCTCATGAGTGGGAGTGTCGTTGGCCCGGTATACCTCGGTCACGTATTGGGCCGCTACCATGGGGTCATAGAGGGTGTCCGGTGGGATGGAGGGGGCGTTCGCTCCGCGGACGGCAGCCGGATCCCGTCGATCGCCTCCGGTCGACAGCGAAGGGCCCGTGTCGGCGGTGGCCAGGCGGGCCTGGCTGGAGTCGCCGTCCTGTCGTGAAGAGGCCATCGCCAGACCGAAGGGATCGACATCGGTCGCACGGGGGTAGGCGCTGGTGAAATCGGCGTTCAACAGCTCCGAACGATAGGGGTTTCGCCGTGCCGGCGCGGTCTGCACACCCGCGCATCCCATCACGAGCAGAGCCAGGACGACAAGGACCGATGCGTGTAAACCGTGCTGGTGCCTCATGGCCATCGACGCCCTCCTGGAAACCGAGGTCAGGGGTGTGCACCTGAACAGATGTGCACATTTGCATACACACACCCACATCCCTACTTTACGGGCCGACAAGCCGAGGGCCAAAAAATCGCCGTTCCCAGGTTCGCGACCTGCAAAGGCTTGGCAGAGTATGCCAAATGGCATGAATGATCCGGACGCCGGTCGGGTTGGCGGTTTCTTGATCTCCCGGCAGGAACGGGCCAGGATTTCGATTGATGCAACGGGCGAACCGCGATCGGTATCCGCTTTCTGGCACGGATCGATCCCTGCCGGTCGCCCCCGGCACAATGAGGTCCTCATGAAACGCTTCGGTGCTGTCATCATCGTCTCGATCTTGGCCGTCTTGCCGGCCTGTGGAACCGATCCGGTGGACTTGCCGCCGGGGAGCCTCTCGCTGGGCTGGATCGTCGGTACGGGTGGCTGTGAAGCCGCCGGCATCCGGACGGTCATCGTGGGATTGAAGGCCAGTGGAGAGGAGGGGACCTCGCTGTATTCCTACGAATGTGGTGATGGGGAGATCACCATCGGCGGCCTGACTCCGGCCTCTTACGATGTGACCTTGCAGGGTCGCAGCGCGGACGGGCGCGATCGGTATGGCGCCGTGTTGCGCGATGTCGAGGTACGCAGCGAGGGGAACACCCGAGTGGGGACCGTCCGCCTGTCGGCTCTGCCCGCCAAGATCACGGCCAGCTGGTACTTTGAGAACAGCCGGATGTGCAGCTACAACTCGGTCATCGAGGTGACGATCTCCCTGTTCGACCAGCAGGACTACGAGCAGTACAACCAGGTGGAATCCTGCCTGGTGGGGGAGGCCGCGCTTTTGGGTGTGGATGCCGATCGCTACCTGGTCAACATCGACGGTCGCGACTCGGAGGGAGACATCTTGTTCAACGGGCAGGAGGAGGTGGTGGTGGACAGGGGGGACGAGATCCGGGTCGAGGTGTGTCTGTCGCCGGTAGTCTCAGGAAACTAGGAGGATTGGCCGCCCGCCGGGTGGTGGAGCTCAGCGGTCGCCTCTGAGCCCTGTTCGAACAATGCCAGAGAGAGAGGGATCTCTTCGGACTTGGGGACCTCTCGAACGGTCAACTCCCACAGGCGCCATCCCCGGTCGGTCCGGTGGAAGTGGATCCGCTCGCAGCGGACGTTGAGCTGTCCTGGCTCCGATTCTCCCAGGGTTTGGAGGAGGAAGGCCTCCTGGCCATCGATGATCCGGAGGGTCTTGAAGCGGGCCGGTTCCCCCGAGGGGATCTGGTCGGTTCCGTCGTCGCAGGCGGTCAGAAATGCGGTCCGATCGGCAAATTGGCCGTTGAGCGGGCAGTCCTTGGCGATCAGGTCGTACAGGAAGTTGAAGTCCGCCATCTCTTTGGCTTTGCGCCACTCGCACCAGACGCGATAGACGGTGGCCTGCTCATCGAGCACCTCGTCCACCTGGCGGATGTGCTCGGCGACCCGGTGCTCGATCTCATCCTTTCGGGCGCAGCATTTCTTGTATTTCAGTCCGCTGCCGCAGGGACAGGGATCATTGCGGCCAACACCCATGTCGTCTCCTTTTACTTGGGCTCAGCGGCTTTTTAGTGAGCCGAGCTCTGCGATCGCGCCTCTCTTGCCAGCCACCAACGGGATCGGACCAGCCGGTGAAGGGAGTTGTGTCGCGGTCCGCACCCCTCGGGCCGAGGGGGTCTCTCCCGTTGTGCACCCCGTCATTTGCTCCAGCGTCTCTCCCATGCCCGAGCAACGCATCCTGTTCACATCGGGTCTATCTACCGCGGTACATCTGCTTGTGGTCGAACTGCATCTTGGGCTGAGGGGGGGCCTCCAGGTGGAACTGGTACCACATCTCCTGCCAACCCCTCATCTTCATCTTCTTGTTCTTCTGGAGCGCCAGTCGGTTGGACTCGATGCGGGGGTCATCCTTGAGGATCTCACCCGCTTTCGCCAGGGTGGCGATGGCGGCATCGCGCTCGCCGATCTTCCACAGGCA
The DNA here is from genome assembly GCA_016931535.1 of Bradymonadales bacterium. GTDB lineage: Bacteria > Myxococcota_A > Bradymonadia > JAFGEP01 > JAFGEP01 > JAFGEP01. The sequence goes on along the minus strand of JAFGEP010000057.1, from coordinate 39,073 downwards.
GTAGGCGTAGAGGTTCCAGAGCAGGCTCTCCTTCTTGGTGGCCTTGACGGTCATCTGGAAGATCTGCTTCATCTTGTCGTACTGTTTCCGCTTGTAGTAGAGGACGGCCAGCATCCCCTTGGCGATCCAGTTTCGGGTGAAAGCCCGCTCCAGGTAGGGTTTGGCCTCGTCGAACCGCTTGTCCAGGTAGTACAGCTGGCCGATCTGTCCATCGATCTGGGATCTGGACAGCAGCAGCCAGCGTTTGAAGCGATAGCCCTGTTTCAGGTTTTCGATGGCCCGGTCGATCTTCCCCGGCTCGACCTTGTAGGGGTTCTTCTGCTGGAGGTCTTCCTGGACCCGCAGCATCAGCCGTTCGAGCTGTTTGCCGAACCGTCGGCTGAGGTAGATGAAGGCCCCCACGGCCACGATGGTGCCGGGGATGAGCCCGTACCACACCACGATCCGGGGGTAGCCCAGCAGGAACCCTACCAGCAGGGTGATCAGCGTTCCGCTACCGAGTCCAATCAGCAGGCTATACATGCTCTAGCCCCGGTGCTGGAAAGTCCTTGAGGAACTCGGCGATCTCGCTGCGCGTTCGCTGGATGAGATCCTCATCGTCCATGTGCTTGACCACCGTCCCAAACCAGGCGGCGATGCGTTTCATCTCCGGTTCTTTCATCCCGCGGGAGGTGATGGCGGGTGTACCGATCCGGACCCCACTGGGATCGAACGGTTTGCGGGGGTCGAAGGGGATGCTGTTGCAGTTGGTGACGATGGCCGCCCGGTTGAGTGCCTGGGCGGCGGGACGGCCCGGAACGCCGAGCGGCGTGAGGTCGAGGAGGATCAGGTGGTTGTCGGTGCCGCCGCTGACCAGGCGGAACCCTTCCTCCTGGAGGGCATGAGCCAGCGCCCTGGCGTTTTTGACGATCTGCTGGGCGTATTGCTGGAATGCAGGCTGGGCAGCCTCATGGGCGGCCACGGCGATGGCTGCGCTGGTGTGGTTGTGGGGTCCGCCCTGCAGTCCAGGAAATACGGCGCGGCTGATCGCCCTCTTGTGCTCCTCCCGGCACATGACCATGCCACCGCGGGGACCGCGGAAGGTCTTGTGGGTGGTGGAGGTGATCACGTCGGCATGGGGGACCGGGCTGGGGTGGACCCCGCCGACCACCAGCCCGCAGATATGTGCGATATCCGCCACCAGGTAGGCGCCGACCTCGCGGGCCACCTCGGCGAAGCGGTCGAACTCCAGCACGCGGGGGTAGGCGGTGGTGCCGGCGAAGATCAGCCTGGGCTTGACCTCGTGGGCCAGGCTTCGGATCTCGTCGAAATCGATCCGCTCGGTTTCCCGGTTCACCCCGTACTGAACCGACTTGTAGAGGATGCCGGAGAAGTTGACGTTCCAGCCGTGGGTGAGGTGGCCGCCGAAGGGAAGCGCCATGCCCATGACCGGGTCCCCAGGTTGACAGAGGGCCAGGTAGACCGCCTGGTTGGCGGGCGAACCGGAGTAGGGCTGGACATTCACGTAGTCGACCCCGAACAGCGCCTTGACCCGGTTGCGGGCGAGACGTTCGACCTGGTCGATGAACTCCTGGCCCTCGTAGTAGCGTTTGCCGGGGTAGCCTTCGCTGTACTTGTTGGTGAGCACCGAGCCGGTAGCCTCCAGCACCGCTCTGGACGCGTAGTTCTCGCTGGGAATCAGGCGGATGGAGTCGCGCTGGCGGATCTCCTCTTGAGCGATCAGCTGGTGGATTTCCGGATCGACCTCTTTCAACGTGTTCATGGCAGCTCCTCAGTGATACGGCCGGTGATTTCTCGGCCCCTCAGTTACCCCGATTTCAGGGTCTGCTTCAAGGAGTATATGAGTTGAAGGGCTTCGATGGGGGTCAGTGTGTCCGGGTCGACCGCCTCCAGTTTGGCGAGCAGGTCGCTGGTCAACTGGCCGGAAGGGAGAGCGGCGAACAGGTCGAGCTGGGCCGCGTCGGGGGCCGATTTCCGCCTGGCTGTCGTGTGGATCGGGCCGCTGTCGGGATCGTGGGTGGTCAGCTCGAGCGTGCCCAGGATCTGCTTGGCGCGCTCCACCACGGAGCCGGGCAGCCCCGCCAGTCGTCCCACCTGGATCCCGTAGCTCTTGTTGGAGGGGCCCTGGACCAGCCGGCGGAGAAACACGATCTCGTCGTTCCATTCCTTGACCGCCACGCTCACGTTGCGCACCCGTTCCCGGCTCCGGGCGAGCTCGGTCAGCTCGTGGTAATGGGTGGCGAACATGGTGCGGGCGCCGATGTGGTCCACCAGGTACTCGGCCACGGCCCAGGCGATGGAGAGGCCGTCGAAGGTGCTGGTTCCCCGTCCGATCTCATCCAGGATGACCAGGCTTCTTTCGGTGGCATGCTGGAGGATGTGGGAGGTCTGGGTCATCTCCACCATGAAGGTGCTCAGCCCTTGGGCCAGGTTGTCGCTGGCGCCGACCCGACTGAAGATCTGATCCACCACGCCCAGGGTCGCCTGTGCGGCGGGTACGAACGAGCCGATCTGGGCCAACAGGGCGATCAGCGCGACCTGCCGGATGATGGTGGACTTGCCCGCCATGTTGGGTCCGGTGACCACCAGGAGCTGCTCGTTGTCGGCATCCAGGTGAACGGTGTTGGGGATGAACCGCTCCCCAGCGGTCGTCTTTTCCACTACCGGATGGCGACCGTCCTCGATATGGGTGATGCGGGAGTCATCGACCACCGGCCGGACATACCGATTTCGAACCGCCAGCTCGGCGAAGCCGGCCAGCACGTCCAGCTCGGCGAGGGCCAAGCTGGTTCGAAGCAGTCGATCGACGCAGGCGGTCACATGGGCGGCCAGCTCCTCGAAAAGGCGGGATTCCAGCTTGGAGCGGCGCTCTTCGGCGTGCAGGATCTTGTCCTCGTACTCCTTCAGCTCCACGGTGAAGAACCGTTCTCCCCCGACCAGGGTCTGCTTGCGGATGTAGTGATCCGGGATCCGCTCCAGGTTGGCCTTGGTGACCTCGATGAAGTACCCGAAGACCTTGTTGAACTTGACCTTCAAGGAGTCGATGCCGGTCTGTTGGCGCTGCGTTTGCTCGTAGGCCAACAACCACTTCTTGCCATCGCGGCTCAGGGCGATCAGCTCGTCCAGATCGGGATGGTACCCCTCTTGAAACATCCCTCCCTCAGTCGTCGAGAGAGGAGGATCGTCCACCAGACTGCTGCCCAGAAGCTCCACCAGGTCCTGGCAGGGGTCCATCTGGTCGAAGTTCTCGGCCAGCAGCGGGGGATCGGTAGGCTCTCGAAGCACCAGCAGGGCCGGGATCTGCCCCAGCGAGCGGCCAAGGGCCACCAGGTCGCGGGCAGAGGCGGTACGGTTGACGACCCGTCCGGTGAGGCGGGAGATGTCAGCCACCTGGCGCAGGCTATCGCGGATGGCCGAGCGGCGAAGCTCGCTGGCCGTCAGCTGCTCGACGGCGTCCAATCTCCGGTTGATCTGCTCCACATCGATCAGCGGATAGGCCAGGACAGTTCGAAGCCGCCGCCCGCCCGCGGCGGTCACGGTCTGGTCGATCACCGACAGGAGACTCCCGCTGCGGGCGCCGCCGATGAGGGTCTCGAAGATCTCGAGGTTGGCCTCGGTGGCGGAGTCCAGGGCCACGTGATCCTGAGGTCGCTGGATCTGGATGGTCGAGAGGTTGGCGGGTATCCGTTTCTGGGTAGCCAGGAGGTAGCGGAGTAGGCAGCTCAGACCGGCCCGTGCCCCCTTTTCCTGTCGGTAGTCCAGCTCCTTGAGTTCCGCCAGGTAGGCCTCCACCTCTTCGACCGACATCGCGCCGGGTGCCGGTCGAGCGTCGCCCCCTGACCGATCGAGATCCCGCATCGCACGGATCAGGCTGGTGGCCTTGTAATAGTCCCTGGGGACCATGGTCAGGTGGAGACTCGGGTGGCGCTGAAGGTTGTGCTCGAGCTCGGCCAGACCTTCGGGGAGCAGGAGCTCGCGGACCGACGCCCGGTCCAGCTCGCGCGGGAGGGATGCCGCGGACACCACCTCCGCGAGGTGCACCTCACCGGTGGAGATGTCGCAGGCTGCGACCAGGAAAGGCTCCGATCCCTTACCCAAGGGGACCAAGGCGGCCAGGAAGTTGCTTTCGCGAGCCTCCAGGCCGTCACCCTCCAGGCACAATCCCGGCGTGATCACGCGCACCACGTCGCGATCGACCAGGCCCTTGGCCAGGCTTGGGTCCTCCAGCTGTTCACAGATGGCCACCTTGAAGCCGGCCCGCACCAGCTTCTGGATGTACCCCGAGGCCGCGTGGTGGGGCACACCGGCCATGGGGATGTTCTCTCCGTCGGGTCCCTTACTGCGGCTGGTCAAGGTGATATCGAGGATATCGGAGGCGGTGCGGGCGTCATCGAAGAAGAGCTCGTAGAAATCCCCCATGCGAAAGAACACGAGCGTATCCGGGTACTTTTCTTTCGCATCCAGGTACTGCTGCATCATGGGGGTGATCTTCATGGTGCCTGATTATCCATCCACACGGCCGGGCCACAAGGGGCACGTGGTCGCTTCACGGAAAAACGGGTTCGATGCATGAGGATCTGGAATCTCAGCGGAAAGCTCGTTATGGTAGGCGGTGTCTTTCACCGGTAGAGGCGAGGATCGAACATTCGCCGCTCGGCTACATTGCACGAGAGGAAAGGTTCGCGTCTTAACAGACAGTCACGGGGAGCGAGCGATGGAACCTTCATCGAGCCGCAGGGTTGTTCAGGGAGTTCGACTACTGGGAATTCTGGTGTTGAGCTTTGCCATTCTCCAGAGTCAGGGCGCGCAGGCTCAAAGCGGGTTTGACGCCCAGCAGTTCAACCCCTTGCCCAGTCAGACGGTGAACTACTTCGGGGTCGCCTCGGCCCGCGTTCTGGGGCACGGGCTGTTCAATGCAGGGGCGATGATCAACTACGCCTCTGGCCCGGTGGTGCTCCGGGGCCCCGACGGCGAGCAGCTGGTCGGCGTGGTAGACAGCCAGCTGGTGGCCGACGTGATGGGAGCCGTGGGACTGTTCGACCTGTTCGAGCTCGGCGTGTCGGTCCCGATGATCCTGATGCAGGAGGGCGAGAGTACCCACCTGGTCTACAGCGCTCCCGACGCCGGCTTCGGCCTGGGGGACATCCGCGCCGTGCCTCGATTCCTCATCTACTCCACCGAATCTCTCAACAAACCGGGGGGGATCTCACTGGGTATCCTGAGCGCCGTGTACATCCCGGTGGGAGACCAGGACCAGTTCCAGGGTGAGGGCGGTGTCCGGGTCGAGCCGCGGCTGGCCTTCGACTACGCCTATCGCGACCTGCTGCGAATGAGCCTGAACGTGGGGTACATGGTCCGGCCGGAAAACGAGTTCGCCGATCTCGCCATTGACGATACCCTCACCTACGGGTTGGGGATCTCCTACCACCTGCCCCTGCAGATGTACCTCATGGGAGAGCTGTCCGGCGAAACCTCCATCCTGGCCTCTGACATCGACTGGGCCGAAAGCCCGCTGGAGATGCTCTTGGGCATCAAGTACATGCCGATCGACGGCCTGCTCCTGGAAGCGGGCGGTGGCCTCGGGCTGGGCGAGGGCTTCGGGAATCCCAGCTGGCGCGGGTTCTTCGGGGTCGGCTATGGCCCCTACATCGACCCCGACAAGGACGACGACACCTACCTCGACTGGGAAGACCAGTGCCCCTACGAGGCCGAAGACTTCGACGGCTTCCAGGACGAAGATGGCTGCCTCGACGCCGACAACGACGGCGATGGCGTCCTGGACATCGACGATTCCTGCCCCGATGAACCCGAAGACCTCGACGGGTGGGATGACGACGACGGCTGCCCCGACGCCGACAACGACGGCGACGGGATCTGCGACCCCTGGGTCGCCGAGCTCGGCCAGAGCGAGATCTATGCCTCCCTGTGCGAGGGTGTCGACCAATGCCCCGACGTCGCCGAGGACAAGGATGGATGGCAAGACTTCGACGGCTGCCCCGACGCCGACAACGACGGCGACGGGATCTGCGACCCCTGGGTCAGCGAGATGGGCCTGCTAGAGCAGTACGCCGACACCTGCCAGGGGGTCGACATCTGCCCCGACAACGCCGAGACGGTCAACAACTTCGAGGACGACGACGGCTGCCCTGACGCCCAGGTCGAGCTCATCCGTTGCGAGGAGATCGCGATCTACTGGCCCATCAACTTCGAGCTGGACAGCGACACCATCCTTGAGGAGTCCTACCCCGTGCTCGACCAGCTGGTGGCCCTGCTCCAATTCCAGCGGGATATCCAGCTGGTCGAGATCGCGGTCCACGTAGACACCATCTACTCCGCCGACGTGGACTACAACCTGTCCATCATGCGGGCCGAAGAGGTCCGTCACCAGCTGATGGAGCGCGGCATGGGCTGGACCCGGCTGGTGGCCGAAGGCTACGGAGACACCCAGCGGATCGGCGACAGCGACACCCCCGAAGGACGGGCACAGAACACTCGGGTCGAGTTCCGGATCCTCCAGCAGGATGGATGCCAGTAACAGGCTGGCAACCGCCAATCTCCAGGTCGACAAGCTGGTGGATGTCGCAAGACCATGCGGGTAGGCGATTCCCGGTTCCACCGGCCAGCCGGTCGGCTTGGGGATCAGGTCTCGACCTACTGACGACCTGCTACCGACACCGCCGCCTCCCGAAAGACCAGATCCCGAGGGCAACAGCCAGCAACAGCCATCCGGGCGATGGCCGCGATCCCAGAGGTCGGGCGGTGGTGCAGCTACAACCGGACGGGGTGCTGGTCGTGCCGGCCGGGGCCTCTTCCTCTTCCTCATCCACCACGGGGGCCTGCTGGTCCACCTCCTGTTCCCCCTGTTCCGGCTGCACATCGGGAGGAGCCACCGCCGGGTCGGCCTGGGGCTCCTCCACCAGGTCGGGCGGACCGGCATCGGCGGGCTCGGTGTCCAGCTCGGGCTCGATGGAGCAGTCAGGCGCCTCCTTCTGGATGGTGAAGGAGTCGATCATCTCGATGTAGGCCTCGTCGTTGCCGAACCGCTGCTCGGCGGTGGTCCAGGCCTCGTAGGTCAAGGTCGGCCCCTCGATCTTCATCAACACGTAGTGGTGGCGGCCGGAGCAGACCTCGCTGCCGGTGGAGGAGCCGCAGACCCAGTCGACCAGGTCGATGGTGATCCCCAAGATGTCGAAATCGTCGTAGGTGAGCGCACCGCCCCCACCGGTGATGACGTAGGCGGTGCCGTCGGCGAACCCCTCGGCCAGCGTGCCTTCCTCCGGCTGGCTTCCCTGTCGCAGGGGGGCGAACCGTTCGTAGTAGTGGTTGTGGCCAGCGAAGACGATGTCCACGTGGTGGCGGTCGAACACCGGGATGAGGGCGGCGTTCTGGGATTGCTCGTTGGGCGGGTGGTTGAACTGGATCTCGGTGAACCCCAGGTCGAACTCGCGGTGGCTGGTGTATGGGGGGTGGTGGAGGTAGACGAACTTCCAGGTCCTGGGGTTCTCGGTCAGCACCCGGTCCAGCCATTCGGCCTGCTGCTGGAAGGGGGTCTCACCCTGGTAGAAGGTCTGAGTGGACAGCGAAACGAAGAGGGCGTCGCCATAGGTGAAGTAGTAGTAGTCCTCGGTGCCGGTCACCTCGTTGACCGGAAAGCTGAATACCTGGTTGTAGTGGGCTCCATCGCCATCGGTCGGTCCGTCGTCGTGGTTCCCGATGGTCGCCATGAAGGGGACGGTGGACAGCAGGGGGTCGGAGCTTTCCAGAAAGGTGATCCACTGAGCGGCCTCGTTGCCGGTCTTGACCAGGTCGCCGGTGTGAACGAGGAGATCGGGGGCGTTGCTGACGGTCTCGGACAGGATCGGGTTCCAGTGGAACTGGGGGAGCCAGTCGACATCCGGGCGGTTGTCCCCCAGGACCGCGATCAGCATGGGGGCGCAGGGGTCGTCGGGTGCCGTGCGGAACTGCAACCGTTCCGACCAGGTGGACGGGCCCCCCACCCGATAATAGTAGGTGGTGGCCGGCTCCAGGTCGGTCAGCTCGACCACGTGGATCGTATCCAGGCCGTCGTTGGCGGCAAAGGAGATCCCCTCGGCGGTAAACTGGTTCTCCGACTCGGGGCCGTAGCCGACCAGGGAGGGTGCGGTCCCGGATTCGGTGGTCCAGGTGATGGTCATGGTCCGGGCGGCATCCGGATGGCTGAAGGAGAGGCGGATAAACTGCGGTTGGGCGCTCTGGGCCAGCCCTTGCAGAGGCCAGAGTAGCGTCGCAGCCAGCATCAGCCAAGCTGGAAAACCCAGCCCTCCTCCCCTGCCGGTTCGGGTCGGAAAAGGGGGCGGATCAGGGCACATTGAAGAGGAAGACGTTGAGTGAGTAGCCATTCCAACTCGTGATGGAGAGGTCGTTGAAGGTGAACTGGTCATAGTCGAAGTTGATGGCGTCGATCGCCATGATCTGCATGAGGAGGGTCCCCGACGGCAGCAACCCCACGGGGGCGTCTTGGGGCCAGTCGGGCAGGTTGAACCAGGTCTGGTCCCCGGGTACCACCACCTCCCAGTAGATGGTCTGGTAGAAATCGTAGATCAGGATGTAGTAGAAATCTGGCCGCACATCGGTGGACATGGACCACTCGAAGTAGCGCTCCAGCAGCATGCCGCCGTCGGCCGGGGTGATCAGGTAAGGCACCGGAACAAAGGCGGGGAGAACCACCAGCTCCTGCAGGTTGGTCACCCCTGGTCGCACCGTGTAGGAGTAGGGCCAGCTGGAGCCGGTGAAGGCTCCTCCCTGGATGTAGTAGGAAAGCCCCGCCAGCTCTCCGGTCAGCGGTGCGAAACGGTCGTTGGAGAGCACATCCGCGGTGCCCTCGATGGTCACCACGCCACCGAAGTAGCCTTCGGAGCCGAAGTGGAGGTAGGGACGATGGAGGTAGTGGTCCGGCCCGTTGGGTGTGAAGGGGGCGAACAGGGATTTCACCGAGATGGTCTGATCGAGCCGGATGTTGCACTCCATGTCCACGGTGTAGGTCTGCCCGTCCACGATGAAGAGGCCGCGTTTCACCCCCATGTAGCTGGGGTAAAAGACATTGGTCTCGTCGTCGTACAGCCCGCACAGGGCCACCAGCGCCACCTCGCCGATGCGGCTTCTGAGGGTATAGGGCCCATCATCCGGCATGGTGTTTCCGCTCCCCGGATCGATGGGTGAACGCTGGAACGGGTGGGGTTGGGTCGTGAAGACGGCGCCCACGATCCGCTCGGTCGGTCCGGGGTCGTCCACCTTGTGGACACCGGTCAGGTTCCCGGTGATGACGCCGAAGGGGGTGGGGTCGTACGACATGGAGCAGACCTGCTCGAACTGCTCCTGGCTGGTGATCTCGAAGCCGCACTCGGGCTCGACCACGCAGGTGCCGACAAAGCCATAGGGGGGGCCGCACATGCAGACGAATCCCGGGCGGCAGTCGCTGTTGGAGAAGCACTGGCCCTCGGGTACGCAGCTCAGGACCACGGTGATGTTCTCGGCGTTGACCGCCTCGACGGTGGAGGAGGAGAAGCCGGTCCGGGTAGCGGTGACCGTCTGCTCACCGGACAGATCGGGCCCGGAGAGGGTCACCTGGCCATTGGCGTCCGTGGTGCCGGTATGGGGGGAGTCCTCGCGCACGTTGAGCATGACGAAGGCTCCCGCCAGGGGCGAGCCGTTGTCACTCAGCACCGTGACATTCACCGCTCCCAGGACCTCCTCTCCCCAGACGCCGCCGACAATGCTGAGCGGGTCGTAGTAGAGGAACCGCTCGGGCGAGGTCAAGACCTGACCATCATCCAGAATGGCGCTGACCGTGACGTAGCCTTCGGAGTGCGGGGGGGTACGAACGGCGAGTGTGGCCGAATCCAACAAGGTCACCTCATAGGCCAGCTCCCCTCCGAACAAGATCTGCACCGGCTCGAAGAAACCGGCTCCCCGGACAATGACATAGGTACCGCCGGCCATGCTTCCCCGCAGTGGGGTGATGCCGAAGATCTGGCCCTGGGCGGTGTACGTGAACCCCTTGGGGAGCGTGTCCTCAACGCCTTCCGGCGTGCGAACGACCACGTCGGCCGGTCCCAGGGCTCCTGGGGAGGTCACGGCGGAGATGGTGGTGGAAGTGAGCACCTGTACGTCAGCCGCCTGCAGGGCGCCGATGGTGACGCTGGTCCCGGCTGTGAAGCCGGTGCCGGTCAAGGTGACCGGCGTCCCACCAGCGATGTCCCCGCGGTCGGGCCCAATGGCGGTCACGTCGATGGCGGGAAGATAGGTGAAGCCGTCGGCGAGGGTATACGAGCCGGTGGCGGTTTCGACCACCACATCGGCAGGGCCTGCCGTGGAGGGAGGGGTCCGGGCGATCCGGTAGCTGTCGTGGAACTCTGTGAGATCCTGCAAGGTCGCCGCGGCCCCACCGATCGTCACCTGGGTGACTTGGGACAGGCCGGTGCCGGACAGGACCACGGTCGTACCACCGGCCGTGGACCCCCGGTTGGGGCTCACCAGGTAGAGCGCCAGCCCGCTCGCCTCGCCGAAGTAGTAAAACCCATCTGCCCTGGTGAAGGCACCCGCCGTCTGGCTGGAGACGGTGACATCCACCGTGCTGTCGGGGGGACCGGGCGGGACCGTGACCGTGATCTCGCGCGAGCCGACGGACTGGATCTCGGCGGTCAGCAGGCCGAAACGGACCTCGAGGTCCTCGATCGTGGTGAAGCCCAGTCCGGCGATGCGCACCTCCTCTCCCCCTGCAGCGAGGCCAGCGGCGGGTAGAAGGCGCGTGATCTCGATGGGATCGTAGTACTCGAACCCTTCTTCCAGGCTGGCCAGGCCGTTCTCGCTCGACAGCTGGACCCGGGCCGGTCCTGGCTCGCCCGGCGGGGTGAGAAACCGGACGGTGCCGGAATCGACCACCTCGATGGCCATCGCCATTCGGCCGCCGATGCTGAGCTGGGTGGATGAGGTGAAGCCTTCGCCCCTGGCGGTGGAGGGCATGCCCCCGCGGCTCGGCCCGCGGGCGGGATCGAGGGAGTCCAGCCGGATCGGGGCGAAGTAGGTGAAGCCGTTCTCCAGGGTGTACTCCTCCCGGTTGTTGACCGCCTTGACGTGATAGGTGCCGGCCGCGTTGGGGGGGGTGCTGCAGATGATCTTGGTCTCGTCGACGAAATCGATGTTCTGGCACAGAGCCCCCCCCAGGTAGATGTCGGTGTCGGCGGTGAAACCGAGACCGACGATCAGGATGGTGGTCTGGCCGGAGGTTGGACCGCGCTCTGGAGAGATGGAGCGGATCTCCATGGCCGGCTCGACGGTGGTCATGTCCTCCTGCTGGGCATCCTGGATGGGGATATCTGGCCGGATCACCTCGTCGAGGTCGGCGTCGCTGGCCACAAAGTCACCGGTCTGGTCGGGGGGCTGGCTATCCGGAGCCCGATCGAAGTCCTGGGGGGCATCGGTGGGGGAGAGGTCCTCTTCCGGTTCCCCGGTGCTATCGGAGGCGTCCTGATCGGCGGTGGGGCTCGTGTCGTCACCGCATCCGGAGACAGTCGACAGGATCATCCAGGCGGCGGCCAAAGCAGCCGCCATCAGTGTCCAAATGCGCTGTCGACGAGACATGTGGCCTTCTCCCTCTCACCGGTGGTGAAGCTCACCGCTGGTTGATCTTCTTGATGTCCAGACCGGCCGGGTATCCGTAGCTGACGTACTGGTCGTATCCGTGGACCATGACACCAAACGGCTGCTCGGCCCACAACCGGTGGTACCCCTCGTTCACCAGCTCGTAGCGAAGGGCGGCGAACTGCCCGGAGGCAAACGGCTCGAACCGATCGCCGTCGATCACCTCCGAGCCCACCTCGTCCGTGTGGTTCACGTCGCTTCCCGCCGGCACCACGATACTCACCCAGTTATGCGCATACTCGCCCGGCACCAGGAAGATATAGTCGGAACGGTACTGCTCGCGGGGCACCACGGTGATGAAGGCCGGGTCTCCGGTGCCGGCGTCGTGGGGGAACTCCGGGGGATTGGGAACGCTATGGGGCGACGGTGCCAGCTCGGCAGCCAGAAACTGACCGACGAAGATGGGACCGGTGGCCGCGATCTCGAAGTCCGCCCGGCTCTCGAAATCGAACCACTCGCCGGTGTCGATCTGATAGGTGGTGAGGATCGGCTCGCCGACGGCATCGGGCATGCCGAACAGCGTGACCTGCACCTCGTCGGCGCCGGCCATGATGCGCCATACGTCGGCCTCGTCACCCCGGGGGGCGCTCCGGACGGCGTTGAAGGAGCGACCCCAGGCGAAGATGGGCAGCATCTGCTCCTCCAGGTGGTCGGCGCAGCAGGTGATGAAGTTGCTGCAGTACCCGATGTTGGGCTCCTGGCGGTCCGGATCCCAGCAGGGGGTCTCCCGGTCCCAGGCGCACACCCAGTCCTGCTGCCGTTGCCGGTAGACGCAGTCGTCGGTGTTGGGGGCGTTGGACGCCTCGGAACCCGGGAAGACCACCACAGGGCGGGTAGACTGCACCACCGTCCCGGTCAGGTCGGCCCCCAGCCGGTTGGTCTCCAGGTTCAGCAGCTCGAACTGCTGCAGGTTCCAGACCAGGGTGTCGCCGCCCTGCAGTGCGGGGATGTCGGATCCCGCCAGGGTGTAAAGCGGGTTGGCATCGGTGCGTGGAGGCAAGGTGACGGTCACCTCGGTGGTCCCCTCCTCCACCGCCACCACGGTGAGGGTGCACTTGAGCTGCTCGAAGGTCTGTCTGCGGGTCATGACCAGGTAATCGGTCCCCAGGCTGCTGGTGGGCAGCAGGAGAGAGGCATCGTTGCTGAAGACCTCCTCGTCCTCCAGGGGGTTGAACTGGTAGGCCACGATCGGCACGGTGGAGGTGATCCGGTAGGCCTCTAGACCGTGCATGGTGCCCTCGATCCGAGCCGGTGGCAGCTCGAACACGACCATGTGGCCGGGAGGAACGGTGCCTTCGGCCAGGATCTCGTAGGCATCCTCGATGGTGACCTCGGCGGTCAAGATCGCCGAGTAGTTGCTGACCGCCACCGCAAACTGGGCGCCAGCAGCGTCGTAGTACCCGCTGTGGCCGGCGGAAACGAAGGCGTTGTCCAGGTCGACCGCCCAGTACTCACAGCCGACGTAGGTATCCCGCTTGGCCATGTACTGGCAAAGGGTGATGCAGCGGCCTTCGTCGCAGACGGTGGTGGGATCCTGCAGGGTGCAGTTGGTGGCCTCCTCCCACTCCAGCCCAGAGGGGGCGCATCGCAGCAGCACCTGCTCGTCCTGGCACCGGGTCTGACCCTGGAAGCACATCCGGACGACCATCTGGTGGACCCCCTCGCCGTCCACGATGCAGGTCATGTTGAAGGGGACCGCGAACTCGCCGTATCCCGTACCGATCGGGTTGCATCCCCGGTAGCGGTCGTAGGAGAGACACTCCTGGACCTCATAGGGGTCGCAGGTACCCACCTGGCCACATTGACCGGCCCAGCAGAGCTCGTCATCGGCGCAGGGCACCTGCTCCCATTCCCCCTGCTCGTTGCAGATCTCGGCCAAGTGGTCGGAGATGCAGCGCCTGGCACCGGGGGTGCATCTGCTCGAGGGGAGGTCCAGGTCAGACAGGTCGGCCGGAGCATCGGGATCGAGGACAAGGTCCTGGGCGACGTCCAGGCCGATGTCCACCGGCTCCTCGTCGGGGGTGCCGCAGCCGAGCATGGCGGTGACCATCGCCAGGATCGGAAACCAGCGCTGGTTCCCTGGCCTGGCGGCGGCAATGGATGCCATCGGCTGTTCCGGCGAGACCATGGACGCACCACCCAGCAAACCCCGTCATCGAACACCACCAGACCACTGTAGCCAATGGGGGATCAAGGCGCAAGGCGATGCGGGCAAGAGGCAACGCGCTGCAAGGAATGGTTCCCTTGCGACAATATCTGTGCGATCCAGAGCCTTACACAGTGGAGGGTAGCATGACGCGGGTGGTGATCCTTGGGGGTGGATTCGGCGGTTTGGCGGCGGCGCAGGAGCTGGCAGGTCGATGTCAGGTGACCTTGGTGGACCGCCGCAAGTGGTTCGAGTACCTGCCCGCGATCCACGAGCTGGTCTCGGGGGTCAAGAAGCCGGAACACCTGCGGCTGCCTTTGGCGGAGCTGGTCGCCAGAATGGGTCACCGTTTTCTGCTCGACGAGGTTGCGCGAATCGAGCCGGACAACCACCGAATTGACCTGGTTTCCGGTGGCAGTCTGCCTTACGACCTTCTGATCATGGCGCTGGGCGGAGTGGATGCCACCCAGAGGGTCACCGGCGCGCGCGACCATGCGCGATTCTTCAAGTCGGTCGACGATTGCGCCGGCATTGGCTCCCGACTTGCGGAGCTGGCGGGCAAAAACAGAGTGTTCGACGTGGTCGTGGTGGGCGGCGGGCTGGAGGGAGTAGAAACGCTCGGGGAGATCCTGCGTCGATTCCGGAGCTACGAGAGCATCCGGATACACCTGGTGGATGGTGCCAGGCGTCTGTTGCGGGATGCACCACCCGAGGTGGACCGACATCTCCGCAGCTTGATCCAGCCATATGGGGTGGAACTACTGTTGCAGGAGCGGGTGATCGAGGTGACTGAAGGTACCGTCCGCTTGCACTCCGGGAGGGAGATCCCCTCGGATCTGACCATCTGGACGGGTGGGATCGGGCCGCCACCGGTGCTCGAGAGAAGCGGCCTGACAGGCGGACCGGGAGAGTGGCTGGAGGTCGGGCAGACGTTGCAGTCCATCGAACAGGAAGGTCTATTCGGAGTCGGCGATCTCGTCAGCCTTCCGGGGGGGCTTTCCAAGCAGGCGTACCATGCACTCGACATGGGGCGCCTGGCTGCCAGAAACCTGGAGCGCCTGGTGGCGGGAAGGTCGCTCCTACCGTTCGTGCCGTCGGCCAAACCGATGCTGCTCTCCTTCGGCGATCTCTCGGGGTACCTCATCTGGGAAGGGAAAGTGCTGGAAGGGACGGCCGTCAACCTGGCCAAAGAGTCGGTATACCAACTCGTGATGGGGAGGTTCGACCCTCCTTCCCCCCGACGTTCTCTGGGCCGCCTGGGGAGCCGCCTGGCAGCGGCCGGCCGCGAGCTGGTCTGGCCGACCTTGTCTTCGGTGGGACGATTGGTTGGCATGGGCCGACTGAGGGTACTGGCGTGGAGATGAGACGGTCATCCCCTTCCCTGCCCCACGGGATGCAGGCTGGTGGCGAATCGCAGAAAGGGGGGATACCCGCTTCAAGCCTCTGGCCTCTGGACCACAACTATGGGACATTTGGCTCGGCAGGTCTGCAAGAGGCGCCGCCAGCGAGGCGGGAACGCCAGGAGGGTTGCCATGAAGCTGTACGCCGGTCGAGTGGCGAACATCGCCGAGGAGATCATCCGCAGCCTGCGCGACCAGGAGGCCATCGATGTGCGGCCGGAGCAGGTGCAGGAGGCCGAGCTCGATGTCCAGAGTGTACTGAAGGAGTACCTGAGAGTCGACCGGGACCTGACCAACCGAGCCCGGGCACTGTCCGAGGAGGGTCACGGCTCGGTCGGTTCCATCAAGAAGCGGCTGGCCTTCGACTCCGCCTTCAAGACCGGTCCCGAAGCCATCGACTACGTCGTGGACCAGCTCCTCGAAACCTTCATGCACAGCACCAACATCGACGAGATCTACTGGGATGATCTCGATCTGCGGCGCCACATCAGCCAGATTATCAAACGGTACATGGAAGAGGACGAGACTGTCCTCGAGCGCGAAGTACGGGAGCGCATCAAGAACCTCACCGAGGGTAGCCGCGCCTGGGATCAGGAATACGACCGGGTGATGCAGCAGCTGATGCGCGAGAAAAAGTACACCTGAGCCGGCGTCCCCCGACCACCTCAGGTTGCGGTGGCCACCACCTCCCCGTACTGGGCGGACTCACCGAGGATGTCGCGGGTCTCCAGGACCTCTCCAACCCCGACCACCTCCGAGGCGAAATCGCTCTCCTCGGGACGTTCCAGCATCAGAGCCCGCAGGACGATCTCCAACTCCTGTAGATCATAGAGCACCTGCAAGTGACCGATCTTGAGCACCAGGATGTTGTGCGCCTGAGGGTACGGCAGGCGGGCATAGCTGGCTGGCCAAACCAGCGGATCGATGTAGTTGTAGAGGTTGGTATAGGCGATGCCGCCCGGAAGGTCCCGTTCATTGAGCGAGCGTAAGAAGGCGCTCTGGGGGATCATCTGCTTGCCGCTCTCCCCCTCGATCCGGGCCTTCTTCCACATGGTCCCCAGGACCGATGCGACCGCCCCGTGGAGGTATCCAGCCACCCCTGCCCAGGTGCCCATGTGAGGGGTCGCCAGAAAGACACAGTGGCGCACCCGATCGGTGAACTGCTGCCGCTGGATGATATCCCGGATCACCAGTCCACCCTGGCTATGGCCCACCAGGGCGATCTCCTCGATGTCGGTCCGGGCCAGGATGTACTCGATCCGCTCCCGCTCCTGTTCGGCACTGGTCCGGATATCCTGGCTGTATGGTTGGTAGCCGGCGGTGATGGGAAAGATGTCGAAGAAGGGGGTAGACAAAAGCCGCTCCATGGTCTCGAAGGCAGCCCTGCCCTGGGCGTAGCCGTGCACCAGCACGACCAGCCGTTTTTGCCCCCGGTAATGGCGCAGGCGATTGGGGAGGTACTTCTCCCCGAAGGACACCTGCTCGGCGAAGTCCACGGCGTGGTCCAGCAGGTTGATGCCCAGGTTGGAGAGCTCGGAGAAGACCGAGAGCGCCATCCGCAACCCCGCCAGCTTGCGGCGGCCGGAGGGCGACTGGAAGCGGTAGACCGTGGCCGGTGTCTGGGGGCCGACACTCCACCGGCCCACAATTTCCTGCTTGGGGATTTGTCTGAGCAGCGGCATGAAGCTCCCTGTTGCCGGTGGATCACCTCTCGCCGTGGGCACGAACCACTACCGGCGATGGCTCGTTACCCAGTATAATCGGAAGTCATCCGACGTTGAAATAGTTGGAAGCGACAGTTGGAATATCGATACGGCAAGTCTGAACTCCGCAAACCCCTGTTCATCGCGGCCCTTCTCCTGCTCCTGCTGGTTATCCTCATGGTGGGGCGGGGGGGTGGTTACGGGATCGGAGGACTGACCTGGGACAACCACCTGACCGTGACCCGATCGAGCCTGCGCCTCGACGGCATGACGGTCCTGCCGGGAGACCACATCCGCTACATCTACCTCGATGGACGGAGAAAGGTACACCGGGACGCGGACCTGCGGGGCGCACTGCGGGCACTGGGCAGTGATCAGGTGTTCATCGAGCTGGCCCGCCCCAACTGGGAGATCGCAGTTCCCCTGACCCCCGAGGCGATCGCCCGGGGCGACCTGCCTGCCGTGCTGCGGGGACCCTTCCAGGTGACGGCGGTGGACGGCCGGCGGATCAGCGGGGTGCTGGACATCCGTGGGATGGCCGAATGGATGGCGATGAACGGAGATCAGCCGGCCCTCTTCACCGTGAGCGTACCGGAGGAACCGATCGTCGGGATGGCCCATCGAGTCAAGCGCCCTGGGCCGGTACTTCCGGTGGTCATCTTGATACTGGCCTTGGGAGCGGTAGTGCTGGCCCACATCCGGGCTCGCAGCGAGGTGATGAGCCGGGTTCGCCGGCGCTGGAATCTCTTGGGATTGACGCTGGCGCTGGGTGGGGTGTTGTTGGCGTTCTTGACGTGGCACGACGGTTTCCTGGCCGATCCCGCTTTGATACCGTTGGCCTTGGTAGCGCTGATGGTGTGGCGGCCGCTCTCCCTTTTTGTCCACCAATCCCGGGGATGGCAGCCGCTGGGATCGCCGGCACCTTTTGCCAGGTTGGGGATGGCGATACCGCCTGCGGTCCTCCTGTTGGCTTCCTTCTACGGTTGGATCCGGACCATCCCGGGCTTGTGGGGCGCTCGCCTGGACGGCTTCGTGCTGGACCAGCTGAGAGATCTCATCTTGCTGGGAGCGCTTTTGACGGTGCTGTACCACCTGGTGGACATCGGCCTGTATGCGGCTCAGCTCAAGCGGCTTCAGAAGGAGGAGGCGCTTCGACTGGCCCCCTCCTGGTTGGGAACCCTCGTATCCAGCCTGTTCCTGGTGACGGCTGTCGTCTCGCTGGCTGTACACTCCACCCAGTTTTTCGACGGTGGCTGGGTTCCTCACCTGGCAGGTCTGGTGGCGGTGCAATGGCTGGGAGACATGGTGGCCTTGCCCATTCGAACCGAAGTCTCTCCACTGGCGATCTTCATGGGACCGCGACCGGATCTCGTCACCCAGCTGGAGGAGGCGGCGCGCATGCTGGAGCTGGCGGATCCCCAGTATGCCATCCGTTTCCACGGCGGATCCGTCAGTCTGCGCCTGCCAACGCCCATGGACCACGCCTCCCTCTCGACCGACGGAGCGTTCAAGCTGATCCCCGAAGAGCTGGACGAGAAGGTCTCCGGTCTGCTCGAGTTGCTGGACGCCGAGGGGGGGATGTTCCCCCGCTACAAGACCATCAAGGGCGGAGATGAGGTCAGGGAGAATCCCTTCGACGGCCTGGAGCGGTCGGTGGGGGTCGAACTGGCGCTGCCACTTCAGCCCCCAGGAGCCAAGCAGGAGGTCAACGATCTGCGGGTCCACCTGATCAGCCGCAGGCCGGAGGGTTCCGACAAAGTGCTGCTCCCCCCCAGCTCGGAGGCCCTGGAGAGCTGGCAGCGGCAGTTCTTCAGCCATCCGGAGATCTGGCCCGAGCTGCGTGCAGCGGCAGCCCAAGGTGCCCTCACCCTGATGGCTCGAACGGCGGCCACCTCTCAACAGGCGGACACAGCCCTGGCCATCGGGAAAACCCCCGAGGGGATCCCGGTCATGGGTCCCCGGCAAACACCAGACGGGATCGGAGTGGCAACTCCACGTAAAACCCCCGAAGGGATCCCGGTCATGGGCACTCGAAAGACCCCCGAGGGGATCCCGGTCATGGGACTGCGGAAGACACCGGACGGAACCCGGGTGATGGGCGCTCGCAAGACCCCGGAGCAGATCGAAGTGTCGAGCGCACACGGGGGCTCCAAGCCGGCCTTGACCACCTCCACCTCGCAACAGGAGACCCAACGTCTCAAGCAGGCTGCGCTGCTGCATGACCGGCAAACTCTACTCTCCTCCCTCTATCCGATTGGCGAGCCCGACCTGGTCTCCGAGGAGCAGATCAAGCTGCTGCAAGCCCATCAGGACGAGCAAATCCTGGTGATTCGAGGGGAGTACGGCTCGGGCCGCGAGTTTTCCGCTCGACTGCTTCACCGGCTGACCGACAACAGCGCCGAGTGCGTCGCGATGGATTGCTCGCTGATCCCGCAAGCCCTGGTCCTGGCCGAGCTGGCGGGCGAAGCCGACTGCCCGGGTCGACTGGCGCTGGCCGAGAACGGAACGATGATCATCCGGAACCTGTCCCTGCTGGAGCCGGATCTGGCCGGCCAGGTACTCCAGGCCGCCTTGAGGGGGCCGGAGCGCCTGGTCCTTCTGGACCGATCGGAGAGCCGGCCGAAGGGAAAGGCGCCATTGCGTCCCCTCCCGGTCCCCAAGGATGCGGGCCTGATCGAACTGCCTCCCTTGAGGGAACGGCCCGATGACATCGAGCGAGCAGCCCGTTACTACCTTCACCAATGGGCCATGAGCCTGGGCAGAGTCACCACCGGTTTCTCGCCCGATGCGCTGGAGTGGCTGAAACACCAGGAGTGGCCCACCAATTACCACAGCCTGATCTCCTGCCTCCGGGACACCGTGGCCCGTGGAACCGGCGCAACCATCGACCGGACCGACCTGTCGGAGAGCCGAACGGTTCCTGCTGTCGGCGAGGATTTCGAGAGCCGCCTGGAGGAGGTGGAGCGGTCGGCGTTGATGGAGGCGTTGGAGAAGGCCCAGGGAAACAAGTCGCAGGCAGCGCGCCTGCTGGGCATGAAGCGAACCACCTTTATCCGGAAGCTGGCCAGATACCACATCGAGGACTGATCAAACGCGATGACCGAACCTGCCGAATCGACACCCCTACGCCGGCTTACCCGTCGGTTCAGAGCACTCTTCGACGACTTGCGGCGAAACCCGGGTGGTCCTTTGATGGAGTGGCGTACCGTCTTCGTCCTGCTGGTCACGCCGGTCCTGCTAACCGTGTTCTACTATTACGGCCGGACCAACTACTTTCGCGCCAACCACATGGGGTGGACCATCCGGACCTTCGGAGTCTCCTGGCCCTACCTGGACCTGGTGCCCTATGTCTATTGGTCCGCAGCAAGCCTGGTTCTGCGCATCGTGGTCCCCCTGTTGCTGATCGTCTTCGTCCTTCGCCAGTCACCAACCGGCTACGGCTACCGGATCGGAGGGACCAGGCGGCATATCCCGATATACCTGGCGCTGTTCGTGGCCATCCTGCCCCTACTCTACCTGGCCAGTCTGCGCCATAGCTTCCAGGAGAAGTACCCCTTCTACGCAGACGCGGCACTGGGCGGATGGCACTTCTGGGGCTTCGAGCTCTGCTACTTCCTCCAGTTTCTGTCGTTGGAGGCTTTCTTCCGCGGTTTCCTCCTGTTCGGTCTGGAGCGTCGGTTCGGGTACTACGCCGTGCTCATCATGACCATCCCCTATTGCATGATCCACTTCGGCAAGCCCTTTTCCGAGTCGCTTGCGGCCATCGGGGCGGGTTTGATACTGGGCACGCTGGCGCTGCGCTCGCGCAGCTTCTTGCTGGGCGTCTTTCTGCACTACGGGGTGGCACTGACCATGGATCTCCTGGCGATCTACCAGGTCAAGCATCGGTGAGGGGAGCCGCCCTCTCCGCAGCAATCGGGCGATCACCGATCGGGGTGGGCGGCAAACCTGTTCGATTCCAGCAGAATGGCACCGTCCCGGAGGCGGGCCACAACCCGCATCCAGGCCAGATCGCTCAGATCCCCGAGCAGTCGGTCCAGCACCATCCTCTGCCCCTCCGCCAGCTCGGGATCGGGGACATCGCCCGCCGCGATGTCGGCCATGGCCGAAATCGCCCCCCTGAGTCGCTGGCCGTCCAGGAAAAAGCCGAAAAAGGCATCGCCAGGCGTCTCGGTCCGGCTCAACACCGAGGCCACCCAGTCGGTCGACACCCGACCGAGTGACACGCCCAACGCCGAGATACCCTGGTACAGCGTCAGGCGGTACAACAAGGCCACCCGGTACTGGACGGCAGGCAGCCCACTGACCGACTGGGCCGACCCGGCGACCCCCAGTTCGGACTCGAGCGCCGAGCTGATCAGGCCTGACAACCGCGCCGGATCCTGCGTGCCCAGCACCAACAGGAGGTCCGGGTAGGGGATTCGACTCAAGCTCCGCAGCTCGACAAGCACCGCCCCCACCAACCCGTCCAGCACCTCCAGCAGCTCCGGGTATCGGGCGGCCATTGCTGCAATCCGCCCCAGCATGCCAAGAATCGAGACGGGCCCCGGGCAGCCGGCGACATCCCCCCACCCCCTCAATTGCCGGGTCAGCTCGCCGGGTTGCACCTGGAGAAATGCCGAGGCGGTTGCTTCGCGCTCCAGCAGCTCGTGCTCGATGGTCACAGGCGGAAAGAGCGCTGCAACCCGTGGCAGGCTGTCCTCGTCCAGGCGCAGGGTCAGCTGTTGAAACTCACGCTGGCCGGAGCCCTGTTCCCCACTTTCCAGGCTCCGACGCAGGACACCAAACCCATGGGGTACGCCCTCGGAGATGAGGCTTGCCACCTCCCTGCACCGCTCCGCCGGCGGCGGCGCCCCGAACCAGGTCGCCGCCGTACTCGGCGCTCTATCCCAGGGATGGCTGGTGAACAAGGCGGATCCCTCGAAGTAGTGAAGCGCCTGCGGGTCGCCTCCCACCGTCTGGATCGCCTCCCAGAAAACCGGATGGAACAGGACGTTCTCTCCCCAGCTTCCATCCCGGGTGTGCTCCAACACGGCATCCGTCAGGGAAACAGCCGGCACGGCCGCCAGATCGACGAGGACGATCAGCTGCCTGTCGGTCAGCATGGCATTGACCCGCGGTGGGGCGGTAACGCCCACCTCGGTCGCAATCCGGAGGACCGCATCGCCCCCGACCCTCCTCCAGCTCATCTGGAGGTCAGGGTTTCGCTGCTGGGCTCGTCGAAGCGCCGTGCGCATGGAGTCGGCATCCACCAGGTCCACCACGCCCACCCACATGTCCTGGTAGAGAAACAAGGCGATTCCCCCTCCCAAGAGCAAGCCGAGCTGCTCGACCGATGCCGGCTCATCCAGGTCCACACCCAGCGCGTCACCGGTCAGGGCGCAAAGATCCGAGATCCGGTGGAGATCCAGTAGCACCGAGGACAGCGCATCACAGAATGACCCTTCGATGGTAGAAAGCAGCACCACCCGGGCCGAGGATGGCACCTGTTGGGTCAGGCCCACCCAGCCGCCCTGCATCTCGGGGAAGTCCGGGGGGATCACCCGCTGGTAGGAAGCACCACAACCCAAAAGGCCCAGCAACAGAAAGGCCACCAGCCTGCCTTTCCAATCCGTTCTCTTCATGAACATGCCCCCATCATACCGCCCTCTCTTCCAGGATGGCGATCCCTTCGATCTCGACCGCCACATCCCTGGGTAGCCGGCTGACCTGGACGGTGGCCCGGGCTGGCGGCGCCTGGTGGAAGTACTCGGCGTACACGGCGTTCATCCGGGCGAACTCCTCCATGCGGGTCAGGTAGATGGTGGTCTTGACCAGGTTGTCCAGACCGCCTCCGGCAGCATGCAGGACCGCTTCCAGGTTCTCGAGCACCTGTCGTGTCTGGGCCTCGATCTCCCCTGCCACCACATCACCGGTGGACGGATCGAGGGGGATCTGCCCCGACAAGAAGAGCAGGTTTCCCACCTTGACCGCTTGGCTGTAGGGTCCGATCGCTGCGGGGGCTGACGATGTGCTGATGATCTCCTTCATCGGTTTCCTCCTGTGACGAGTTCGGCTCTTCGACGGTTGCGCCCCAAACGCGTTGCGTTTCGGTCAAGCGAGTCGCGCAAGCCAGTCGCCGACCAACGGGAAAAACAGGTCCGGGCGCTCGATCCATGGGAAGTGCCCACACTCCGGCAGGATCGAGACCTGGGGATTCGAACCCCCTAGAGCTAGCCGGATCTCCTGGACCATGTCCAGTCCGAAGGGGTCTCGGCTCCCCTGGAGGATCAAGCAGGGAAGAGCCAGCCGGCAAAGCCCCTCCCGCAGGTCGTAGGGCAAGGTGGCATCCCAGATTCGCTGCCCTACCCGCTCCCGACAGCTTGTGCGCAGGATCTCGTCTGTGGCCGGACGGGCAGGGTCGGCAAAGTAGACCGGAAGCAGGGACAAGAAACGGGGCCTGCAGTCGTCCCCGGTCACCGCCGGCAGCCTGCGGGCGACGACCCCCTGGCGCACGAGCTCCCGCTGGCGGGCCAAGAATCTCCGATGGGCCGCCTGGAGGCCCTCCGAAGTGGGAGGAATGGAGTCCACCAGGATCAGCGACGCCAGCCGGGATGCGTGAGCTGCCGCATAGGCCATCGCCACCAGTCCGCCCCAGGAATGGCCGAGCAGGTGGACCCGATCCCTGCCCAGCCTCGTGCGGATCGCCTCCAGGTCGGCCACCTGCTGCTCCAGGCCAACACCTCCGGCCGGATCCTCGCCAGAATCGCCCGTGCCCCGCTGGTCGTAGCTGACGACCTGCAACCGGTCCGAGGCCAACAGCTCCAGCCCCTCCATGTAGTGATGAGAGAGGGAGGGGCCGCCATGGACGAGGACCACCACCGCCCGTTCGGGTCCTCCGCCTACCGAACGGAGAGCCAGCGAGACCAGCCCGTTCGATACCCTCCAGCTGCGGACCTCGGCCATCATCCCTCCCTTCTTCGGGAATCGCCTTCAGCCGATCGACTCACGGCTCATGTGACCCACGGCCGGCCAACCCCCTGCTTCCTTCTCCCGGCCACCGAAACCCTTGGCCCAGCCTCGTGTCTTGGACGCCATCGGCAGGCAGGGATCAAGGATAGACGCATCTCCCCCCCACATAGGTGGCCACCACCCCCACTCGATCCAGTGAAGGCGCTGTGAAAGGGTCGGCGTCCAGGCAGACCAGGTCGGCCTGGAAGCCGGGCAACAGGCGCCCCAGCATCCGCTCGTCGAAGGCGAGGTAAGCCGCCCGCTGCCAGTACCCGTCGAGCGCCACCGGCCGGGCGAGTTGTTCTGGCCTTCGGTTCCAGCCAAGCGCTTCCGCATGGCTGTCCTGCTCCAGGGCGGCCAGCCCCTTCAACGGATTGCCGCATTCGATCGGAAAGTCGGAGCCGAAGCCGACCACGGCACCCGCCTCCATCAAGGACCGGGCTCGATACCCCCAGGCCAGCCGGTGGGTGCCGATCCGGTCGGCGACCCAGGGGAGATCCGCCAGGTAGTGGATGGGCTGGGTGGCCAGACAGATGCCGGTAAGCCTGCCCAGGTCGTCGGGGTGCACGATCTGGGCATGCTCGATGCGCCACCGCCTCAGCCGGATCTCTTCCCGGCTTGCGCAGGCGCGGTCGAACAGGTCGAGCACCCGACGGACCGCTCCATCTCCGATGGCGTGCACCGCCAGCTGCGAATCGAGCTGTTTGGCCAGAACGGCCAGCCGGTCCAGCTCCTCGTCGCTCTGCACGGCCAATCCCCGACTTGACGATCCCTCATAGGGCTGACTGAGCTGGGCCCCCTTGCTTCCCAGTGAGCCATCGGCGAACCCCTTGACCCCCATGACCCGAAGCAGGGAGGGTTGAGCCGCCGCCGGCATGTCTGACCATCCCGGCGCCATCATGGCCCTGATCCGGACCGTGATCCGATTCTCCTCGACGAGCCGGCACATGGCTTTCCAGGTGGGCAGCGTGACATAGGCCTCATGCACGCAGGTGACCCCCATCGAGGCCAACCGCTTCGCCTTGTCCTCCACCTCGCAAGCCAGATCCTCCAGGCTCGGTTCCGGCAGGATAGCCTCCAGCGGGTCCATGGCCGAGTCGATGAGGAGACCGGTCAGCTCCCCGGAGCCGGGTTCTCTCTGGATGGTACCACCCGGTGGATCGGCGCTCACCCTGCTATAGCCGGCCAACTTGAGGGCCGTGGTGGAGGCCAACAGGGCATGGCGGTCGTGGCGGAAGAGCGCCACGGGTCGGCCGCCCGCGGCGGTATCCAGGACCGCCGCCTTCGGAAAGGACCGGGGATCCCAGCAGCGGTCACTCCACCCCGTCCCGGTGATCCAGGCGTCCGAGGCCAGCTTTCCAGCCGCCGCTCTCACCTGCTGCAGCACCGCTTCCACCGGGTCGCCTTCCGAGAAGGTCAGGTCACCCGGCCCACCTCCCAGAGAGGTGAGATGGGCATGGGTGTCGATGAACCCCGGCACGACCGCCTCTCCAGGCAACGAGATCACCTGTTGCGACTCTGCCTCACTGGCCTGGATGAAACCCGTAGAGTCCACCACCAGCCGCTGGATCTGCTGGGGAGCACCGGCGCGGACGAGATCGATCCCGCCGGTGTAGAGCCGGGGATGTTCCAAGGTGCGGGTTTGGGCGTGCTCTTTCACGACCTTTCCTACGATGACAAGCGGATCGAGGTCACGGTGGTCTGGGTCGAGGTCGCCCTGACTCAGAATGATCTACCCTGGATCCATCTCGTGGGCCAGATCGTGGACACAAAAGTGGCGCACGATCACGGGGCGTGGTAGTTTTCAGCCAGTATGAGCGAGCTTCTCGAGGACTGGATCCGATTTCACGCGGGCGGCCAGTATCGGCGTCATGAGCATTCGTTCGACCGCTATGAGAAGGCCATCGAGTTTGCCGATACTCTGCTGAAGGAGTCCGCCATCACCGTGCCGATCGCCGACCCGGTGCGACCCGAAGAGTATATTCTGCTGGAGATCCGCTCGCTGGACTTGCCGCCCGTCGCCTTTCTGTTCCGGGTAGACAGCATCCATGAGGACGGTATCCGACTGGTCTGGCTACCCCGCCGGAACACCGACAAGCCCATCCTGCTGGCCTTCCGGGCGGGTGCCCAGGCTGCGGTGCGCCACGGGTTGACCGGTCAGGCTCAGACTGGCCCGTCTCCCGAGTGGGTGGCAGCAGTGCTGCATCGCCATGCCCAGCGCAATCGCATGAACCCGTTCGAGGCGCTCGATCTGCACTGGACGGCAGTAGGCGACGAGCCGCAGGAGGCCTATCACCGGCTGCATCCTCTCTACAGCTCGGGCACGGAGTTCACCGCCGCCGACCTGGTGCTCCAGGCCAAGGCGCAGGCGGTGGCCAAGAAAATCCAGGAGGCCTATGAGGCCCTGGACACGCCGGAGAAACGATCCAGGCAGCGAATGCGCTGGGGCGACCTGCACCAGTTGGGCAGTGCCACCATCGTCTTGACCCAACGACTGGCTGCCGCGCGCCGCACCGGGGACACACAGGCCGAGGCGCGGTTGCAGACCGCCCTGGAAGAGCTGGAGCGTACCGGAGCGCTGTTCGCCTCCGAGAAGCTGGCCGGAAAGAAAAAGACGGACAGCAGTTAGCGATTCACCGGACCAGCAACACGGGACAGTGCAGCTCGTCTACCAGCCGCTGAACCTCGTGGGGGGGCAAAAGAGGGCTGTTCGGGATGATCAGCATGCCCCCGCGCCGGGAGGTCAAGGCTGCCAGGAGGTGCTGAGCGGTGTAGCCTCCAACCAGGTGGAAACGCGCCGTCCGTTCCAGGAGGCGCAGCAGATCCTGCGCCTCTTGTTGGAGGGTCTGAGCCCTGGCGGGGCTCTCACAGAGAAGCAGGACGGTCAGGGAAACCCCCTGGGCGGGGGTCAGGCTGGTAGCGACCTTCAGAGCGCGGCGCGAGGGCTCGTATCCATCGAAGATGGCGACCACCGGATGGTGCAGAGTGGATCCGGTCTGCAGCAGGAGGACCGAGCGGGGAGCCTTCTCGGCAGCCTCTCGCGCGGTTGATCCCAGTTTCACCCGCCCGGAGACCGGCCGGCTGGCAAAGCCGAGTGTGAGCAGATCGGCCTCCTTGGCCGCTTCGAGGACCTTGGGGGCGACCCGGCCGCGGACGACTCGAAAGGTGCACTGGACCTGGCGCCGCGCCGCCGCCTCCTCCAGGGCTCGGCGCGCCTGGGAAGCAAGCGCTCTGAGCTGGCGCTCCATGGCGCACTCGTCAACGGGGTGGTCACTGACGGTCGGGTACCTGAGCTCCCGCGCAAAGGGCAGACCTGCCCAGCGCAGCAGGTCGATGTCCTCCACGAAGAGGCCGGCCAGGTCGGCATGTAGGCGAGCAGCCAGCTCGGCTGCCGCGTCCAGCGCCGCCAGGCTGTGGTTGGAGCCATCGATGGCGACCAGAATCCGCCGGATGGCCACATCGATCTTGTCGGTCATCAGGAGCTCCCTTTCTTTTTCCTGGACGTGCCTTTCCTCTTGCCGGTCCCCGTTTTCTGTCCCTTCTCGTGTTCCTTGCGGGCTTCGGCGAACGCTTTCAGCCGTTTCTCCACCCGGTGGTTGAGGCTGTTGCGGGGGAACCTGCCGCGCGCAGACCGTTGACCTGCCGTCAGACCGGTCAACAGCTCCATCCCTTCGTCTACGGTCCGAATGGCGTAAATGGAGAACTGGCCCTTCTCTACCGCCTCGACCACTTCCCGGCGCAGCATCAGGTTCTGCTGGTTGGCATGGGGTATCAGCACCCCATGGTGGCCATTCAATCCCCGAGCCTGACAGAGATCGAAAAACCCCTCGATCTTCTCGTTGACCCCTCCGATGGCCTGGATCTCTCCGTGCTGGTTGACCGAGCCGGTCACCGCCAGGGATTGCTTGATGGGAACCTGAGCGACGGCGGACAACAGGGCAAATAGCTCGGCGGCACTGGCGCTGTCTCCCTCCACCCCGCCATAGGACTGCTCAAATACCAGGCTCGCCCACAAGGACAGCGGCTCATCGGGTAGATAGTGGGCCGACAAGAATCCCGACAGGATGAGCACCCCCTTGGTGTGGAGCGGTCCGCCCAGCTCCACCTTCCGCTCGATGTCCACCACCTCCCCCTTGCCCAGGCGGACCCGACAGGTGATCCGGCTGGGCCGGCCAAAGGCGAACTGCCCCAGCTTGATCACGGACAGTCCGTTGATCTGGCCGGTCTTGTCCCCCTCGGTGTCGATCAAGAGCACCCCCTTCTGGACCATCTCCAGGGCCCGTTCCCGCAGGCGGCCGGAACGATATCGCTGAGCCTGGATGGCCCTTTCGACATCGTCTGCGGTCGCCACCTGGTGACCCGCCTCCTTTGCCCAGTAGGCGGTCTCCCGGATGACCTCGCCGATGTAGCGGACCTGGGCCGTGAGCTTCTCGGCGTCACCCGCCAGCCGGGCACCGTGCTCGATGATGCGGGCCACCGCCTGCCGATCGAAGGGCATCAGACCGCTCTTGCGGATGCGGGTGGCGATCATGCGGGCGTAGAGGAGATCGTTGCCGGGGTTTCGCTCCAGATCGTCCTCGAAATCGGTGGCGACCCTGAACAACTCCTGGAAGTCCGGATCGAGCTGATAGAGCAGGTAGTACAAAAAACGATCCCCCACCAGGGCGATCTTCACATCCAGCGGGATCGGTTCGGGCTGGAGCGAGACCGTGCTGACGACGGAGAGCATCTGCTCCAGCGACTCGACGCGGATGAAACCCGAGTGAAGAGTCCGCTTGAGCCCTTCCCAGGCAAAGGGGTAGGTCAGCACCTTGCGTGCGTCCAGCATCAGGTACCCGCCATTGGCTCGATGCAGCGCACCGGGACGGATCAGGTTGAAGTCGGTCATCAGGGCGCCGAACTGGGCGATATGCTCCACCCGACCGATGAGGTTGGAGAAGGTGGGGTAGTCCTCGTACACCACGGGTGCCCCGCTGACCCCCTGCTGGTTGACCAGCAGGTTGACCCGGTAACGCCGGAAGTGGACGGTAGAGGGGAGCCGGAGAGAAGGAAGGCCCGGGATGCCGGGTGACAAGGCCTCCTCCTCTTTCTGGAAATCGTCGGCGTTGTCGATGATGTCCTGCTCGACCGCCTCGAGGTACTCCTGGACAACCTGCAGCTCCTTGAACTTCTTCTTCAGCTCCTCGATAGGGTTTGCTACGGCGGCCTTGGTGATCTCCCGATCCAGCTCCTTGATCCGCTGTTGCGTATCCCGTTTCCACTTGGGAACGGTGCGTGCAACGCGCTGCAGCTCCAGCTGGAGATCGCCGACATCCTGTTCGACCTGAGCCCGTTGCTGCTCCGTCATCTTGCGGAACTCCTCGGGAGCGACGACCTCCCCGTCCTTCAGCGGGGCAAAAGCCAGCCCTGCAGGGGTGCGGATGAGCGCGATGCTGCGCTCCTTGGCCTTGCGTTGCACCTCGGCCAGCGCCTTCTCGTGCTGTTCCTGGAACTCCTCCTCCATCTCCTGCTTCCGGGTGCGGTAGTCCTCGGACTCGAAGGCGGCCGGAATGGTGGTCTGCAACTCTTCGATCAGCTGCTCCATCTCCTTGCGCAGCACCTCGCCCTGCCCAGCGGGGAGCTTCATTACAGTTGGTTTGGCTGATTCCTTGAAGTTGTTGACATAGCACCAGTCCGGCGGAGTCGGCTCGGTCGCCGCCTTGCGCGCCAGGTACTCCTTCACCACGGCGTGCTTGCCCGCACCCGGAGGCCCGAGCACGAAAAGGTTGTAACCCCGGCGTCGCATGCCGATCCCGAACTGGATCGACTCCACGGCGCGGGCCTGCCCGACGACATCGTGCAGATCCTCCAGGTCGTCGGTCGTCTGGAAATCGAGCTGCTCCACGTCGCAAGGACGGTAGAGCGCACCTGGTTCGAGCGGTTTGACCTGTCCCATAACCATCCACCCTCGTCTATCTCTCCCCTGTATTAGCCGGGTATGGCATGGCCTGACAAGGCCTATTCCCACCCCTCAGGCAGGTTTGACAGCGATCCGACAGGCCACTACGGTTTCCTCAGGTCCAGATGCCGGTTGCATTCGGGCAGATCGAAACTACACTTTCGCCAGGTTGCGACCGGGGAAAAAACAAAAGGAGTCTGCACCATGCCCAAGTTCGCTCTGTCTCTCTGGCTGTCTCTTCTCCTGTCGGCCTCTCTGATGGCCTGTAGCGACCAGGATGAGGGCCAACCACCGGAGGACGATGCCGATGCCACCGACACCGGTGGCCAGTCCGACATGGTCCCCGACCAGCAGGAGGAGGTCCTGCCCGACTTGGTGGAGGACTTGCCTGTCGAGGTGGAGCCCGACCTGGTGGAGGAGATCGTCCCGGACCAACCTGACGAAGAGGTGGTCGAGGCACCCCTCTGTCCTCCCGAGGAAACCCTGGAACGGGAAAGGCCGACAGAAGGCAGCTGTGTCGCTCTCGGCTCTACCACCGCCGTGACCAACCTGAACGACAACATCAGCGCCCACTTGACCGGCTTGGCCGCTTCCCTGGCCTTCCTGGACGATTCCAGCCTGATCGTCAAGCTGGAAGAGCTCCTCGATATCAACCAGGAGTGCCCGGAAGAAGAACCGGAATGCACCCTGGGGATCGACTTTGCCGGCGCACAGTCGGGTGCCGAAGAGCTGGCCGGCGATATCGCCCAGGATATCTTCCATGCCGACAACGTGGAGTTCTCCGACGGCTGCCTGGTCACCTTCCGTATCCCCCCCGACCTGCTGTGCGACCGGAATCCCGACTTCCCCGACCAGTTCTGCGTGTGGGACGAGGTCCCAGTCCGGCTGGAAGCCTGGGCGCCCGCTGCCGGCGACGTCTACCTGGAGATGATGATCGGCACCTCAGAAGAGGTCTCCAACCTGGCCGACTTCCGCATTTACCAGAACGAGGTGGCGGCCATCCTCGATCTCGAGAACCTCAAGGAAACCATGGAGATTATCTCCTCCCACGAAGAAGACCCCTGGGAGATACCCGAGGTCATCTCGGGACGGATCGAGGCCGGATTGGCCAAAAAGGGAGACGGCAACTACTCGGCCCAGCTCTCCGTCCGCACACCGGTCACCTTCGAGTTCACCATCGAGAACGAGGGAACCCAGCCCGACGATCTCTTCACCTTCGAGATGGACCCTATGTGCCCCATCCTGGAAGCGGAGATCAACAGCACCCTGGAGGGTCTCTGGTTCACTTCCGACATCCGGGACGCCGAGTTCCACGGGCCGATCGAAATGATGTACGAGTGCGACCCCGACTACGAGGAATGCGACGATCCCGAGGGCGACCTGGGCCTCCTGATGGACGGGATCGGCGCCGAGCTCTCCCTGGACATGGCGACCGAGTCCATCCTGCTCGACAATATCACCATGGGTCCGACCACCTCCCGGATCACCTTCAACTCCCAACCGCTGATCAGCGTCGATCTGAACGCCGAACAGAGCCGCAAGGTCAGCCTGCGCCTCTTCATGCAGGGAAGCGAATGGGCCATCCAGGTCACACCCGCCCTGGATCTCGACATCGACCTCGACCTCCAACGGCTGGTCGGGCAGTTCAGCGACCTGCCAGAGTGGCCGATGGACGAGGTGATGAGCATATTGTTCTCGGGCGCCACCACCCCGGCGCTACTGGTGCTGGATACCTCCGGGCCCAACGACCTCGACTTCGCCATCAAGGTGACCGCAGGCATGCTGTCCCTGGTCTCCTCCTACCTGGAGAGCACCCTGACCGTGGGCACCGGATCCTGCCTGCTGCCAGCCCCCGAGCCGCTCGATGAAACCGACGACCAGCACCCCTTCGAGACGCTGGTGTCGGGTAGCTGCCCGGACTAGATCGGCGATCTCGGGTAGCCGACCTCGTCAACAAACCTACCAAGCCGACCTTCGACCGCAGACAGCAGACCATGCCCCGAACAATGTGGCGGTTTGCCGGCATCTTGGATACTATCCCGCCCGCTGTGAGCCAGAGGGCGACAGCCGATCGGGACCAACCACAACCCATCACCACCACACGAGACATGGGAAAAAAGAAGAAGGAAAATTCGGATCTCCAGCGACTCAGCCAGCTGCCTCCCTGGGATTGGCCTGACGACATGGCGGAGCTGGTCCTCGCGATGCTGCGCGACACCCAGGCGGACCCCCTGGAGCGGTTGCTGGCGGCCGAGATGGCCGGTACTCCGTCGGTCATCAACGACCAGCTTCTCGTGGAGCTCAACAATGTCCTGTGCCGCGGCAGCGAGGAGGACGAGCTTCGCTGCATGGCCGGGATCTCCATCGGAATGGGCCTGGAAGCGCTGGCAGCCTCGGACGAGGAGGAGGAAGAAGAGCCGATCTCGATGGAAACGATCGAGCAGCTCCAGCGGTCTCTGCACAGCCTGTACCTGGACCGGTCGACCCCCGATGATGTGCGCCGAGCCGCCCTGGAGGCATCGGTGCGGATGCCGGAGGATTGGCACACACAGGCGGTACAGGAAGCCCACGCCAGCAGCGACCCCACCTGGCGACTCACCTCCCTGTTCTGCATGGGCTACATTCCCGGCTTCGAAGCCCAGATCATCGAGGCCCTGGATAGCACCGACCCGGACCTCCACTACGAGGCGGTCTGTGCGGCGGGCAACTTCTCTCTTCCGGAGGCCTGGCCCCATGTGTCCGAGCTCGCGGTGAACACCTCCACCGAGAAGAACCTCAGAGTGGCAGCCATCACCGCCATGGCGGCCATCCGACCGGAAGAATCCCTCGAGACGCTCAACCGCCTGACCGAAGACGACGACGAGGAGATCGCCGAGATCGCAGAGGAGGCGATGGAGATGGCCCGGGAGATCATCGAGTCGGAGGACGAGGAGCCGTAGCCGGCAACACCCACGCGGCTCCCCGGTCGAAAACCAGCGGCAGGCCGAGGCCGCCTGGGACCATCCATGGCCCAGGGATGCGGTCGACCAGAAAAGGCCAGCTCCTGCCAGCATCCAGAGAACAGGGGCGATAACGCCACAAGCGGTGGGGGCTCGAGGACTGTGGAGGAAGGCGCCACGGCTCCAATCGCTCAGAAGAGCGACCAGCACATCCCCAACGAGGACATGATACTGCCCGCCGCATCGGCCACCGTGCTGCAATCGGCGCCCGCGGGACAGGCCGGCTGGGCCTGGGTGTGGTCGCACAGCGGGGCGCACTGGTAGCTGAACCTCGGGATGATCTCCAGGCACATCTCGTCGATGGCGCAGCTCTGACCCCCGCAATCCAGCCAGAGACGGCAGTCCTCCAGGCCGATCACGTGCGCCCCCTCGCTGCAGGCCCCGGCCGACAGCTGCTGGATGCGCGTGGACTGCCCGCAGCGCACCAGGCAGGTGGGATCGTGCTTGCCACACTCCTCCAGAAAATCGCACAACGCCTGGCAGAAACCGGCACACTGGGGGCTGAGGCCGGCCAGCGGATCGGTGTCCTCTACCGGGTCGCCAGCCTCTGCGGTGTCTCCCGAGGCGTCTGACTCGAGCGGCTCTCCGTCGGCGGCGAGATCCGGCTCGGCGCCTCCCTCGCCGCTGTCCCCAACGTCGAGATCGGCGGGCTCCAGATCCTGTGGTTGGTCGGCCGAATCCGGGGCATCGCCGGGAAGGTCCCTGCGCAGGCCGCTATCCAGATCGCCGGCCTGGTCCACGCAGACACCGTCAATACAGCTCTGGCCCGGGTCGCACTGGGCGGCGTCGGTACAGTCCTGGATGTCTTCACCGCCGGAGGAGCATCCGGTCAACAGCAGGAGCAGCAGCGGGCAGGTTGCCCGCACCCGTCTGGTAAACGCCATGGAAAAGCCTCGCCGACCAGGTTTCTTGCCGAGACGCGCATCTCGCCCGGTCCTGGTCACGGAACCGGCTTCCGCCAACTCAACGGCGCCGGGGCGTCTTGGCGGCGATCTCCTGGTGGATCCGTTGGGCCAGCTCCTCCACCCGGGTCACCTCCCTGATCTTTCCGTCGAAGTACCCCTCGACGGTGATGGTTCCAGAGGCGACCTCCTGGGCTCCCACCACCACCAAGAACGGGATCTTCTCGGTCTTGCCGTTGCGGATCTTCTTGCCCAGCTTTTCCGCACTGTCATCCAGCTCCGCGCGGACGCCGGCCTGGCCCAGCGCCGAGACCACGCCACGAGCGTAGTCGGCCTGCGCCTCGCCGATGGGGAGCACCCGGACATGGAGCGGAGCCAGCCAGAGCGGGAGGGCTCCGGCGAACTCCTCGACGAGCAAGCCGAAGAACCGCTCGAAGCTCCCCAGGATGGCCCGGTGTATCATCACCGGACGCTTGCGCTGGTTGTCGGCGTCGACGTACTCGAGCTGGAACCGATCGGGCAGGTTGAAGTCGAGCTGGATGGTGCCACCCTGCCAGTCTCGTCCCAGGGAGTCCTTGATGATGAAGTCCACCTTGGGTCCGTAGAAGGTGGCGTCTCCCTCCTGGACGTAGTACTTGCCGGCCGCGCGCTTCTCGAGGATACGCCGCAGGCCTTCCTCGGCCATGTCCCAGATGGCGTCGTCACCGATGCGCTTCTCACCGCGGGTCTTGAGGCCGACGTGGTACTCGAAGCCGAAGGTGTCCAGGATATGGCAGCAGAAGTCGAACACCCCTTCGATCTCGTCTGGGTACTGCTCCGGGGTGCAGAAGATGTGGGCATCGTCCTGAGTGAAGCTGCGCACCCGCAGCATGCCATGGAGCGTGCCGGCCCGCTCGTAGCGGTAGACCGTGCCGAACTCGAAGTAGCGGACCGGCAGGTCGCGGTAGCTCTTGGTGCCGACATTGTACAGCATCAGGTGACCGGGGCAGTTCATGGGCTTGAGCCCGTAGTTGCCCAGCCCTTCTTTGCTGGAGCCTTCCTTGGACTCCTGGGCGAGCAGCCCCTGGTCCAGCTCATCGAGGCTGTACACCATGAACATGTTCTCGCGGTAGTTCTGGATGTGCCCGCTGGTGTGCCAGGCGTCGGTCTTCAGGATGTGGGGCGTGAGCAGGGGCTCGTAGCACTTCTCGGGGTGTCCGTAGCCACCGCTGACGTGCAGGTCCCACATCCAGTCTTTGAGCGCCTGGAGGATATGGGCGCCCTTGGGCAGGTAGAAAGGAAGCCCCGGACCGGCCAGCTCGGGAAAGTCGAACAGGCGCAGATCCTTGCCCAGCACCCGATGATCCCGCCGCTTGGCTTCCTCCAGCCTGGCCAGGTGAGCCTCCAGCTCCTCGCGGCTCTCCCAGGCGGTCCCGTAGATGCGCTGCAGCTGCTCGCGGTTCTCGTCGCCTCGCCAGTAGGCGCCCGACACACTGGTGAGCTGGAAATGCTGGAGCTGCCCCGTGTGCTCCACATGGGGCCCGGCACAGAGATCCACGAAGTCGCCGCTGCGATAGAGGGTGATCTCGCCGTCGGGCAGCGTCTCGACGTGCTCCGCTTTCAGCTTCTCACCCAGGCGGACGAACAGGTCCAGCGCGTCGCTCTTGCGGATCTCCTGGCGTTCGAACCGCGCCTTTCGTCTGGCCAGCTCCCGCATCTTGGCCTCGATCGTCCGCAGGTCGTCGTCGGAGAACCGATGCTCGGTGTCGAAGTCGTAGTAGAAACCGTCCTCGATGGCGGGACCGAAGGCCAGCTTGGTCTCCGGCCATAAAGACTGCACCGCGGCCGCCATCAGGTGGGCGGTGCTGTGGCGTATCCGGTGAAGTCGCTCGTCCTTCTCGCTGCGTTCCGTCAGCTTGGCTACGATCGGCATGGTCTCTCCTGCATCTGCATTTTTTACCGGCGGCTGCCACCGGTCGGGGTGGCATCATAAGGCATCGCGGTCTTCCTGCCTATCGGGCGGTGTACACAGAATATACCACCGAGCTGGTGAGCTGCGCGATACAGGTCAGCGCTGCTCGCGGCCACACGCCCGGAAATGGTGAACCGTGTGGCTCGAAAGAGCCCGGCACCGAGGCCTTCTGTCGCCCCGCTTCAATAGCAGTAGGCGCTGCGGCCATACTCGCTGGTGTACTCCACGCAGAACGTGGGGGTCTCGTATGCCGCACAATCGCGGGCCGTCACGAATCCACGCTGGCAGGAGAGGACGCGGGTGTCGTCACAGCGGGTCCGGTACTCGCCCATGATGCAGGGGGTCAGGGGAGCCACGGCGCAGAACACCGATCCGTCGATGTCGTGGCAACCGTTGCCATTGCCGGCGCAGTCCTCGGCGACCTCGTACCCCTCGACGCAGTCCACCACTGCCCCCTCCTCGCAGAAGGGATCGAACGGTTCTTGGCAGGTCGCCTGGTCATCCATCACGCACTGGGCATTTCGGTCGTCGAGATCGACACAGACCGGGTTGGGGGCCCGGCACTCCACGGCGTCTCGGGCCGGACTGCCCACCAGCTGGTCCACCCCCAGCCAGCAGGTATGAAGGACATTACCCTCGCAACGGGCCTCGTATGGGCAGCTCGGGCATCCCAGCCACAGGAAGGCGGCGGCCAGCGCCACCAGCCCGATCATCGCATCTCGCAACCCGGTCCTTTGCGCTCGCTCAACCGACAAGCCAGCCTCCCTTCCCTCTTTTCGCAGCGTCCCGTGTCCGAAGTCCATCATCTGACCTCTCCCATGTCGATGGTGCGGCTCACCCAGGATGCAGATGTCATGCCGTTTGGCCAACACGTTATTCTGCGCTGTCCTGCAGGACCCGGAAAGTCAAGGTCCAAGTTGGCACCGCGACATTACGATCAGGGGTCCTCCTCACCGGGCACGCCGGTCGTCAGATCCGGTCGGAGGAGATGGTGTACCTACCGGTAGCGCTCTGCCGGAAGAGGCCCCTTTCTGGGCATACGCAGTATGGTACCGATCTACGTGTAACGAATACCCAGAAGCTGCCGTCCGTCAGCTCCCCGTTCAGGCGAAGGGTCGGGATGCCTCGGCGAACAGCTGGGCACCCCGTTTCTTGGAGTTGAGCCGGAAGAGCGTCCTGAGGGCCAGGCAGACCCCCTTCTCGAACCAGCCGTAGGGCCGCTCGCTAAACCGCCGCATGCTCCAGTCCGGCCTCAGGTTGGCCACCTTCTTGGACCAGTCGTGGAACGGGTAACCGGCATTCCACACACGCTCCACCCGCCACCCGGCCTCCTCCAACAAGCGGGACATCTCCTCTCGGCTGAAATGCCGTCGATGCCCCACCCGCCGCTCGCTGTGCGAGATCGGCCCGCTCTGGGTGGAGAGCAGCAGCACCCCGCCTCCTGGCCGCGCCAGATCCCTGGCGTTGGCCAGCAGCAGCTCCGGCCGGTCCAGGTGCTCGATCACCTCCATGGCCACCACCACGTCGAAACGCCCCTGCCAGTCCTCCGGAAATCGGCTGGGCTGGGACAGATCGGCGGCCAGGTAGCGGCCGGCAGGGTCGTCCCGCCGATCGGCTTCGATCTGCGCCTCCGACAGGTCCACCCCGGCCGTCTCGGCAGCCGGCAACCGCTGCCGTACCAGTCGCAGCAGCTGCCCTCCGCCGCATCCCAGGTCCACCACCGATCGGGGGTCTCGCCGGGCGATCGCGTCCAGGAGCGTGTCCAACCGGAAGCGGGATGCCGCCATGAGGCGCCAGTAGTCCTGCTGCCCGGGCAGTACCTGGTCGTAGAACCGGCGGTTGGCGTCGGAGGCGGTCTCCTCGCCGGTCTGCCTGCCTGTAGGTACACCGGGAACACCGGTCTCTGGTTGGGTCATACCTGCCGCCTGAAAGAGCATCTCCGTCGTGCCCGATCCCGAACCAGAAGCGTCCGGTCCACTGGCACAGCCTTGCAGCACTATACCCGCACCACCGAACGGCACCAAGGATGGCATGGCGCGGCGGTCGGTTAGCTTTTACTGTGCCAGAGGCGATCTCGCGTGGCTACCACGGGGCGAAACAAGGGCTGGAGCATACCTGACGCCACCAAACCTGATTCCACCCAAGGGGTCGCAAGTTTGACAAGCCACCCTCTTTCCGTTCCAATCACCTCGTTCCACACAAAAAGAGGAGGAAAGAGATGGGAACGTGCGCAGGGCCTCGTTGGAAATCTCGTGGGGTACTCCTGGTCGCCATCCTGTTCCTGCTATCTTGCGTTGCCTCCATGGCAACCGCCCAGACGCAGGACAACGACTCCCCTCATGATGTGACCTTGCGCAACACCCTCATCGCCCGATACAACCCACTGGGGCTGATCGACCATGTCCAGGCGACGTACAGCTATCGCCTGTACCGAAGCGAATCCCCGCTGCTCGCGACCAACTTCGCCAGCGTCAGCTTCACCCCCAGCTTCAGCCCATCCTTTGTGAAGCTGGGAGGGCTCATCGAGGTGCAGCCCCTGTCCATCCTCAAGCTGTACGGAGGTCTCGACTGGTTCCAGTACTTCGGCAACTTCGACTACCTGCAGTCCTTCCCTTCGGCCGCAGACGACTTCAGCGACACCAGGCTCTCCGAGCTGAGCGACCTGGGGACCCACTATGACGGAGACGGCCTGCAGCTGATCCTGGGCGCCCTGCTCCAGCTCAAGGTCGGCCCGGTGGCGGCGCGCACCAACTTCCGGACCTTGTACTCGGATTTCGACCTGCGGGCCGACGACCCGGTCTACTACGACATCCTGAACGACATGCTGTTCAAGAATGGGGGGTGGGCCTTCCTCAACGACGCCGACATCCTGTACCTCACCGACTTCGGTTTGACCGCTGGAATCCGCCACAACTACACCCGAGTAGACTACGCGGTGGAAGACTTCGGAGGGGGGATCCCGCAGGAGGATCAGAAGTCGATCACCACCCACCGCATCGGGCCCCTGGTGGCCTACGAGTTCTTCAATCGCGAGGAGGAGGTGCTCTTCGACCAGCCGACGCTGTTTCTGCTGGTCAACTGGTATATCGAGCACCCCTGGCGGACGGGGGTCGACGTGCACCAGGCGGTTCCCTTCGTTGCGCTGGGCTTCTCCTTCACCGGCGATCTGATCTGACCGGGTGCGGCCTGGCGCTGGCCGCCGCCTCTCTTCACCACTTCGTCCCGGTCCAACCTGCATCAGGCTAGGCGCTGTCCAGGATCCAATGCCGACTCGACGAGCGGTGCGGCATCGCCCCGATCCACCGGCAAGAAATGTGAAGGCGCCGTTGGGCCTTTGGTAATCGGAGGTTTCCGGACTCCCGCAC
>JAFGEP010000056.1 GCA_016931535.1 Bradymonadales bacterium | reverse complement strand
CCGTAGTCAAGTGGCGGTCGGAACCTCAGCCACGAGCTGGTTTC
The DNA here is from genome assembly GCA_016931535.1 of Bradymonadales bacterium. Classification (GTDB taxonomy): domain Bacteria; phylum Myxococcota_A; class Bradymonadia; order JAFGEP01; family JAFGEP01; genus JAFGEP01. Next base: position 13,458 of record JAFGEP010000056.1, on the reverse strand, counting down.
CTGACTAGCACGGCGAGCTCGTCCAAGGCCGGATCGTACTCGTCGCCCGCCACACTGCCGAGGAACTCATCAACCAACAGGCCTCGGCTCTCGATTTCTGAGTGGACAGCGATCTACCCACACGGCCAGCTTGGCTTCCTGGCAGTCGCCATCGAGATGGTGCTTGTCCCCTGTAAGTCACGGTACAGTCCGGTGAAGCAGCCGCGTAGGTCGTCAAGACCGTGGTCGATCGGACCTTTCGGTGTACTCCTGTCGCTTCCACCAACGCTCGATGATCACACCCGCCTACGGATTAACTGAAGACTCGATCGCTCGGATAGTGTATCCTGGTCGAGTCGCAAGCTGGCCAACACCGATGAAACCCCCTCGCAAAGCGCCGCGCCGGCTGGGATCGGCCCCCTCTCCGGAAGCGAGATCCACCCTGCTCTGCGGTCTACTACACGAGACACACCATCCCCCGAGGAGAATCACGATGAAGCTGAACCATCCATCCTGTCGCTTCCTCTTGCTGCTGGGAGGGCTGATCCTGCTGGGCGGGACCATGCTGGCTTGTCACGAGCCCGTTTCCCTGGAAGAGCCTCTATCCACCTTGCAGGTCGCCGTCTCGGAAGGGGAGTCGATCCAACAGGCCATCGACAACGCCACACCGGATGTGCCGATCCTGGTAGAGGCGGGACATTTCACCGAGAATCTGACCCTTCGCGACGGGATCATCCTGGTGGGGGCGGGCCCCGGCAAGACCTTCCTGCATGGCACCCTCTTCTTTGACAGCGATCGGTTCGGCGATGGATGTGCCATCAGCGGCTTCACCGTCACGGCTACGGGGGCACAGAACCTCGGGATCGTTCCGGTGGGTATCCACATCACCCGGGGCGAAGCCATCATCACGGACAACATCGTGGAAGGGTTCCACTTCGGCCTCTACCTCGGTCAAGGCTTCTACGGAGAGGCGCAGCGGAACACCATCCGCCAGAATCAGTACGGCATCTCGTTGAGCGAGAACCCCACCCATCCCCTGATCGCCAACAACCTGATCTTGTTCAACAACCTGACCGGGATCCGCATCTTCACCGATTCCTCCCCCACCGTCATCCACAATACCATCATCGGCAACGGCTTCGGCGCGAACCTCGACGCTTGCGGAGGGGGGGTGTGCAGCTACATGACGACCGACGATGTCGTGGTGAACAACATCATCGTCTCCAACAACGCCGGCATCATTCGACAGACGTATGCCGCCAGCGCCAACTACAACAACCTGGTCTGGGGCAACACCATCGACTACGCCGACCTGGCGGCTCCCGGCTCGGGCGATATCTCCCTCGACCCGCTCTTTTTGAATCCCGGCGCGGGAGACTTCCGACTGAGAACCGGCTCCCCCGCCATCGACGCCGGTGCGGATACCGTGACCAGCGACACCGACCTGGACGGCATGTCGCGGCCCCAGGGTGGAAGACCGGATCTGGGCGCCTACGAGTTCCGGTCGCCCGCAGCCACCGTGGACCTGGTCATCAGCGAGGTCCTGGCCAACCCGGTGGACGAGGACCGGGGGGAGTTCGTCGAGGTCTACAACGGGTCGGACAGCTCCTTCGACCTGGCCGGCATCTTTCTGAGCGACGGGGACGCGACCGACGTCGTGGTGGCCCGAAACGGCGGTACGACCACCGTCGCTGCCCGATCCTACGCGGTCATCATCGACTCCGAGTACGCGGGCGGCTACGACATCCCCCTGGGCACCACCGTGGTCACCGTCGGCAATACGACACTGGGCAACGGCCTTTCGACCAATGACCCCATCACCCTCTACGACACCGACGGGGTCACCATCCTGGCCACCTACGCTTATCCGTTCGACCCGGGCAACGGCGTGAGCGCAGAGCGGCTCGACCTGGAAGGGTCAGACCTGGAGACCAACTGGCGCTCCTCCCCCTGCACCCAGTCAGCCGGCCGTTCCAACTGTGCACCCGTCACCCTGGCCAGCGGCCTCATCATCAGCGAGATCATGTCCAACCCGCTCGACGAGGCCAGCGGCGAGTTCATCGAGCTGTACAACGGCACGGACGATCCGGTGGATGCCGGTTCGATGACCATCTCGGACGGGGACAGCACCGACTCCATCGTCGCCTGGGCCAGCGCCGGGACCGTGATCCCGGCCAGGAGCTACGCGGTGGTGCTGGATCCCGATTGGCCGGAGGACCAGCTGGTCTTCATCGATCCCACCGCCGTCCTCCTGACGGTCACCGACAACGCCATCGGCAACGGATTGGCGGTCAACGATCCCATCACCCTGATATCGGCTTCGGGGGGTGTGCTGGACACCTACACCCGCACGCTGCAAGTGAGCGACGGGCGGTCGGTGGAGAAGGTGTCGCTGTCGCTGGGCGACATCCAGGGGAACTGGGCCCAGTCGTCGTGCGAGCTGGGTTGTTCCCCCGGCTACCTGAACTGCGTGTCCTCGGCCAGCTCCGGGCCGAGACTGCCCCTGGTGATCACCGAGGTCATGGCCAACCCCCTCGACGAGGACACCGGCGAGTTCATCGAGCTGTACAATCGCGGGATCGACCCGGTGGACGCGGCGGGTCTCATCTTGAACGACGGCGACGCCGTGGACACTCTGACCGGTTACCAGGGCCACGGCACCCTCGTTCCCGCCGGCGGATACGCCTTGATCGTGGACTCGGAGTATGCCGGCGACTACGATCTGCCCGCAGGGTTGGTCCTGCTCACCACGCCGGATACCACGCTGGGGTCCAGCCTGGGCCTGACCGATCCGATCCGGCTGCTGGCGACCAACGGCATCGAGACCATCGATAGCTTCCGCTACCCCTTCAACCCCGGCAACGGGGTCTCCGCCGAGCGCATCGACATGCGGGGCTTCGACTCGCCCGATAACTGGACCGCCTCCAACTGCGAGAGCCGCTCCTCGCCTGGCCGCCACAACTGCGCCGCCTCCGAGACCGGCCTGCCCAAGCAGCTGCGCCTCACCGAGATCATGTCCAACCAGGCCGGCACGGAAGACGTGGGGCAGGGAGAGTTCATCGAGCTCATCAACCTGGGCGAGCGGTCGGTCGATCTGGCCGGCATGTGGCTCATCGTGGGCCCCGAGGGGGCGACCGCACGCGACGGGCTGGTTCCCTACCTGGGCGGCGATACGGTGGTCCCGCCCGGCGGGTTTGCGCTCATCGTCGATCCCCAGTACGACGACCGATATGACATCGCCCCCGGTACCGTGGTGCTCACCATCGACGACAGCAACTTCGGATCGAGCTCCATGGCGACCACCCACCACGTGAGCCTCTACGACGTCGATGGGCTGACCATCCTGGATGCCTTCCGCTACCCCTCGGATCCGGGCGATGGCTACTCTCTCTACCGCATCAGCCTGGCGGTGGCGGACAGCGCAGCCAACTGGGACGCCACCCCCTGTGGCGCGACCCCGGGCACCAATACCTGCCCGGACAGCAGCGACGTCACCTCCTACACCTCCTTCTGGGTGGACAAGAACATGTCCGAGGGCGGCATCTGGTGGTACCAGGCCATCGGTTGGCCCCAATGGTACTACGGCTACTGCGACGAGCTGATCGTCTGCCCCACCAGCCCCTATGGCTACACCTACCGCGACAACTTCCCTGCAGCGCAACCCTTCCAGTTTACCAACCCCTACAGCGCGCACTCCGTGCTGTTCCAGGAGCGCAACGGCCCCACGCACACCTGCGACCCCTGCGGGACCGCCGAGTTCATCGTGCTGCCGGGCGAGGTCCGCCAGGTCCCCGCCTCCTCCCTGGGGTACTACTACGCTCAGACTGTCGGCCCCACCCTCAACGCCTACGACTGGTTCGACGGAGATCCGGATCGGTACTGGGCCCTGCCTCCAGACGGCATCCTCGCTCCCTTCACGGTGGAGGTGCCGCTGCCATGAAAGCGCTTGTCTGGTTGAACATCGCGTTGCTGCTTGTCTTGCCGGCCTGCTCCGATGACGGCACCGCCGAGGACCTGGGTCTGGATACGGCGGGCGACCTGGGCGAAGACCCCGTCGAGGATCCCACCGACGATCCCGACCTGGGGACCGAACCGGACCTGCAGCCAGGCGCCGACCTGGACGCCGATGATGCGGATGGCGGTGTGGGAACCATCGATGGCCGTCCCATCAGTGAGCTGTACGGCCGGATCCTCTTCAACGAGGTGCTGACGGACGGCACCGTCGAAGGCGATCCCAACGGGGACGGCGACGCCGATCCGGTGGAAGACCAGTTCGTCGAGCTGGTCAGCACGGCGGAGTCGGCCCTGGACCTCCAGGGCTTTACCCTGGTGGAGAGCCACCTGCCTGCCCTCCCCCGCCACACCTTCGGGGCCGGATTCTCCCTCGAGCCGGGCCATGCCGTGGTGATCTTCGGCGGTGGAGACGCTCCCGATGCCAGCGAGGGGGCGACCTTCTTCACGGCCAACGCCGCCGATCCCGGTATCCCCTTCGGCCTTCACCTCTCCATGCCGAGCGATCACATTCTCTTGCTCGACGACGCGGGTGCGGTGGTGGCCCGCTTCTGCTATGGCGAAGCGGAGGGCGAATGCAGCCTGGAGCCTGCCGCGGACGAGTCGCTAACCCGGTCGCCCGATCTCGTAGGGTCCTTCGTTCCCCATACCGATGCAGAAGGCAGCGCCGGCGTTGCCTTCAGCCCGGGCACCCGGCTGGACGGCACCGCCTTCTGAAGAAAGGCAGAAAACCAGACCCCTCCTGGCCACGCGGTGCACTGACCGACTTGAAGCCAGCCTGGTCCGGCGGTAACGTCTCCGACCGGAAGCCTGTGCATTCCATTCACAGGAAATGGCGAGCCGGGGGAACGGCAGAGCCCGATACCGTGGGCCAGCCGCTGAACACCAAGCAAAATAAGGGGGGGAAATGGGATCAAGACCGACGTGGACCATGGCACCAACGGGTGCCGCCGTTTTCATCCTGATGCTGACGTTGGTGCTGGTCAGGCCGGGTGTGGTTCTGGCGCAAGAAGCTGAGAACCCGAACGAAGCCATCGAAAACCCGTCACCTGGCGTGGAGTCCGTGCGCCGCGCGTCACCGGCTGCCACGCTACCCTTAGAAGGCCGGACCACGAGCGGCCTTCGCTTCCGGACCCGGGGGAACTTCGATGGCCCGCTCCTCCCGCTGGTGCTGCTGCACGGCAACTTCGACTCGATGGAAACCTGGGATCCGTTACTCGCCGAGCTACCCGGGGAGGTTCCGGTGGTGGTGATCGAGCTGCCGGGGTATGGCGGATCGCCGGCGCTGCAGGAGTGCACCCCGGCGGCCTACACCGCCGCGCTGTCGGCGGCGCTTGCCGAGCTCTACCTGCCGCCGGTCGTACTGGTCGGGCACAGTCACGGCGGCGTCGTGGCCAGTCACCTGGCGGCCGCCCACCCCCAGCAGGTCGCACACCTGGTGTTGCTGTCGGCCGGTTTCATCGACCCGATCGACCGAGGGGACCTGCTCCAGGCCATCGCCGGTGTGCTGGGGTTGATCGCGCAGCAGGCCACCGGCGTCGCGCCGTCCGAAGAGCTGCGGCTGGCCATTCGCAATGTTCTGCTCGACGCGGCCGCCAAAGACGAGATCGTCGATCCCGAGCTGGTCGATGCCTACGCCGAGCGGATCGCGGCCTGCCAAACGGTCGCTCTGCAGATGAGCTACAACGTCTGGGCCGGCCCGGAACCGGCAGAAAGTCTACCCGTAACCGCGGTCTGGGGGTGGAAGGACACCTGGGTGAGTTTCGCCAACGCCATACAACTAGGTGGGTTTACCGGAACAGCACCGGCGGACAAGCGGCACTTCTTCCTGCTGACCGATTCGGGTCACCTGGCGCACCGTGAGCAACCGGCGGATCTGGCCCGGATCCTCTCGGCACTCGCGGGCCTGGAGGACTTGACCGCCATCCCCCCCTGTCTCGGCCGCTCTCCCGTCAACGTCAATGACAACCCCTACGGGTACAGCCTGGCGCTACAACTCTTTGGGGGTACCCTTCCACCGCAGTGCGCTGGCAATTGATCCCATTTCTGACCGAGACAACCGGTACAGCGGAGTACCTCTGACTGACAGAGCTTCCAGGTGTCGCACCTACGGCATACCGAGCTTGGTCTTTGGCGGACGCCACAATTCCTGGGCCAACTGGCGCCACCATTACAACCCCAGAGTTCTGACGCCTTTTGCGCCACAACTCGGCCGGTTGTGGAGAACGCACCTGTTTGGCCGGCGCCGGTCGGACAGGTCACTGAACGGTGATTCATGGATAGGGCAGTCCACGACCCCGACAATCAGCCTCCAGCAGGACCAAAACGGGGATCTCTACGGTTCGGACACCACATGGCGTTGCGGCCGAGATAAAGGAGCTCCCCTCACCGCTTGGCGCCTGTCGGCGTCGCCAGGGCATAGAGCGCCTGCACCTCGGCGTCATGGTCGAAGAGCAGATCCCAGAGCGCAGGCGCCTGGTCGCCAAAGGCATGCTCCAGGCGAAGCCGGACCAGTCCCCTGGCTTCCTCGTGGTTGCGGCCGCAGGCCCCCATCGGCACCTCCACCTTCGACTGGCGCACATCGCCCCGAGAGCGCAGGCTGACCGTCGCCGATTGCACCATGCGAAAGGCCTGGGTGTCGAAGTCGAGGTCGGTGACCCTCCCCCCGCGGGCTTTGCGCAGATCCCGAAGCAGACCGGGCATCTTCCCCAGGATCCCGCGCAGGCTGGTCGGGTTCCTCCCGGCCGCCCCCGAGGCGGCGTTGGAACGCCGGGCATGCCCCAACAGCGCCAGGACCCCGCGAAGCCCGAGGTTGGTGAACATGCGCAGACTCACCGGCGAGCTGCCCAAAAGGTCGATGCTCTGGCTGACCTCGTGCTCCACCCGCACCTTCCTGGCGATGGCCCGGATGGCTCCGGACTCGGGAGCGATCGATTCGGGACGCAGGTGCCAGGGCCAGAGGTCGCCGAAGCGCAGCGCCGACGCCACCGACAGTCGGATCGAAAAGTTGATGGCGTTGGCGTCGAGCGGCTCCCGATCGAGAGCGGCAGAACCAAGGCTGTCGACGGTGGCGCTGAAGATGGTGGTGGCCACCCGGATCTCGTCGATCTCCTCCGGGCTCACCGCCAGGCCGCCAGACAGCTCCAGCGTGGCCTCCACCGCCCCGCTGATATAGGAGGTGCCGGGAAAGCGCTTGTAGCTGAGCGTATCGGAGAACCAGGTCTGGCCAAGTCCCTCGAACAGGCCGGGGAAACGGGCAAAGGCGAAGGTGGCCAGAAACCCCATCGGGTGCTCGACGACATCCATGGGCCCATCAAGCCCCGCCTCGGCCAGGCGGGCAGCCTGCATACCCACGTCGAGCGCGGTCGAACCGGTGACCGTCTTGGACCCTTCGTTCCAGAAGCCCGGAATCAGGGCGTAGTTCGGCTGGTACAGGGCGATCCCCAGGGCACGGGCCAGCTTGCCTTCAGACAGACCCAGCACCTTCCCCAGCGCCAGCGATGCTCCCGCATTGTGCACATAGGTGGTCATCTGTCCGTTTAGCGGGCCGAGCAGGCAGGCGGTGGACAACCGACCCATCAGCTCGTTGGCCGCGGCGGCGGCCACGATGACCTCCTCCAGCCGGCGGGCATGAGCCAGCGGCACCAGCACCGCGCTGTGGCTGGGATGGCAAGCCACCATGTAGTCATCGTAGTCGAGGGACATCGCAAACGCCGAGTTGACAAAGGGCGCATCGCGCGGATCGAGCCGGGCGCCGTTGGCGAAAACCAGCGCATCCCCCCGGCTCCTGCGCGCCCTGGCTACGGCCTGGGCCGGCTCGTGCCAGGGGGACAACGCCGCCGAAGAGATGCTGGTGCCGATCTGCAAGCGGATCCGATCGACGATGCGGTCGGGCAGGTCCACAAAGCGCAGCGCCGCGGCCCAGGCGGCGACCCGTTCGATGATGGTGTTGGTGGCGGCCTTCCCCATTGCACTGCTCCTCCTGCTCTCACCCTGTCGCAGTCCTGGAAGATACAACCAGCTTGCGTCGCCAAGCTTGAAAGACCGGCACATACTGCCAGCGAGCGCCCGACAAAGCAAACCCGGCCGTCAGCCCATCGAGCCAATCAGCGGCAGCAAGGGGAGGTAGCTGGAGGCGTGGCCGCAACTGGCCAGCGCGGTCATCTCCTGGCATCGACCGATTGGAATGCACAACGTCTAGGCGACCCGCGGAGCCTGGACTTTCGCCCCCTCCGCCCGCTACGCGGGCACCTCCCCCTGGCTTTGCCTCGGGGGAGGATCGCTCGGCCAGAGGCTAGGATCGCCCCCTCCGCCAGCTACGCGGGTGCAGCTTGTCCAGCGGCTAGGATCGCCCCCTCCGTCGCTCCGCGACACCTCCCCCTGGCTTCGCCTCGGGGGAGGACGGCTCGACCAGAGGCTAGAGTCGCCCCCTCCGTCGCTCCGCGACACCTCCCCCGGACTCCGTCTCGGGGGAGGAATACCCGGCCAGAGGCTAGAGTCGCCCCGTGCAGTCCACGTAATCGTTTGGGGCTATGGCGAAGAGAACCGTGGGTCGTATCGGTGCAAGCCGAGCAGGGGACGGTAGTGATAGTTGGAGTCGGAGCGCTCGACGGCTCTGGCCAGCAGGATCGCCCGGCCGAGCTCGTTCCGATCGGGTGTCAGGTCCGCCGGCGCCTGCAGCAGGTACTCCTCGGCGAGGATCTCGAGGTAGTTGGCCTGGACCATGTCCCGCAGGCACCGGCGGGTGGGGACGTTCCAGTTGCTGGGATCGGTCCGATAGGGCTCGTCCCCCTGGGGTCCGTAGTAGAACTGGAGGTAGGAACGCCGGGAATCGTTGATGACACCACCCTCGATCACCGCCGTCCCCCCTGGCTCGAGCACGTGTCTGACCTGGGTGAACCCGTAGTTGGGATGGGTAAGGTGGTAGTAGACCCCCAGCAGCAGCACGATGTCGAACCGGCTTCCTAGCGACGCCAGGTCGTAGATGCTGATGTCCTGTCTGGACTCCACCCTGGACTCCCATAGCTGGTGGACGACCTGGAAGCACTCCCAGCCACCCCAGCGCTGGTCGGCCACATCCACGGCCAGCACGCTGCGGGCTCCTCTCCGCTCGGCGTAGAAGCTCCAGTAACCGTCCCAACACCCCACATCCAGGACCGTCTTGCCGGCGAAGTCGACCTGAGCCAGGAAGGTCTCGATCATCCGCCAGATGTCCCGATAGGGCGCCTCGGGCCTGGTCACCAACCCCTCCCCCAGGTCGAATTCGTGGTACCAACGCATCTTCTCAATCCGCTGCCGCATCTCCTGGTCGATCGGAATCATCAGAACCCCCTTGCTTCACCACGAACGGTTGTTTCACCCCGCCCCTCGGTAGGGATTGCACAGGGCCACTAGCCCCGATTCACCGACATCCTATGGCCCCACCAAAGCGACCGCCCATGGCGCCGAACTCCCACGCATCATGGGTCAGGTAGCTGCCGTATCCGAGAAATCACCCTGTCCTGGAGGTGGATGCGCTATGATGTCACCAGACACCCGGCAACGACTATGAGCCCTCAGGCTGCGATGACAGGCCGGGCATCATCCGTCGATTCGATCCGGACCTCGACAGGCAGCACAGAACGATCCCATGGTCTTCGCTTCCCCCAATACCATCTACCTGGAGATCACGGATCGGTGCAACATGGCCTGTCCCATGTGCAGCAACCGGAGTCACAGGGAACGTTCGGAGCCGATCCTGACCCGGCGCCAGATCCGGGATCAAATCCTTGCCCCCTGCCGAGCGCTCGGCATGGCCAACCTGATCGTGAGCGGAGGGGAGCCGACCCTCTGCCCCCACCTGCTCGCCACCATCAAAGATGCCGTCGCCCTGTCCTACCAGGTTGTTCTCGCAACCAATCTGCTGGCCAGTGAAGCCCGCCTGGGAAAGCTCGTCGAAGCCTTGCGCGATCCCGGTCACTGCATCCTGGTCTCCTTCGACTCCATCGTCTCCGAGGAGATGAACCGCATCCGGGGGGGCGCCTTCTTCGATATCGTCAAGGAGCGCTGCCTGCAGCTGGTGAAGATCCGCAACGAATGGGAGGCGTCCACCCGGCTGCTGGCCTGCATCGTCCTGATGGGGGAGAACGCCGCCTCTGTGGGCCCCACCATCGATTTCCTGCTGGACCAGGCCGGTTATGACGAGGTCGTGGTCCAACCGCTGCACCCCTACCAGTCGGTCAATCGCCACAACTACCGGAGCCAACCGGAACGGGCGACCTGGGGCGAGCACCGCGATAGTCTGATTGTGGCGGCCCGAAAGCTCTTCCTGCGAGCCGAGTCGGATCCGCGAGTGCGTCCGACCAACCAGCGGCTCGAAGACTGGCTGCGGTTCTTCGACGATCCCCTGTCCATCGAGGGTGTGTGCCGCGCTCCGACCTACCTGTTCATCGATGCCTACGGCCTGCTGCGAGGATGCCTCATGGGGGAGCCGATCGGCCGGATCCAGGACGGCTCCATCACCGAACTCCTGGGTTCCCCAGCCTACCAGGAGTTCCTCCAGCTCTCCCAGGTGTGCAAGATCTGTATCCACGGATGCTGTTGAGGCCGGGGTGAGCGTCAAGAGCAAGGGTGGATACAGATCTTGCAGACCGCGACCAGCTCCAGGAAACGCGCGTATCGCTCGGAGGCGAGATAGTCACCGATCGATTCCAGCCGGATGTTGGAAAGGACCTCTCCCACCACACACCCCCTGAGATTTCCGTAGGCGTCGATGAACAGGTATTCGGGAGCCCGACAACGCCCCGGGATGGAGAGCGGATCCCGATAGAAAAGCTCCCACGCTTGCGGCGTGCCTCCGATAAGGGTGATCCGGCCGTCGCTCGCGGAGGCGGCGAAGATCTCCTCGACCGCCTGGCTCAACCGAGGCGAGGAGGGGCTCCGCAGCATGACCGCCTGCTCGCGATAGTTGTCCAGAGAAACCGAGTAGTAGCGGTGCATCGGCTGGACCACCACCCGGTCGAACCCCACCTCGTCGAGCAGGAAGCGGACCGTCTCCATCGCCGAGCCGGCATTCGTCTCCTGGAGCACCAGGCAGGCGATGAGCTGGGTCTGCGCCCCCATCTTCCCTCGCAGAGAGACCAGCAGGCGGCAATGTGCCAGAACGACGTGCTGGAACCGTCCACCCCGGATGAGGTTCATCTCCTCCGCGACCAGGGAGTCGAAGGAGACCATGATGACGTGGCGGAGGTGGTCCAGCTGCTTGAGCATTCTCTTCATCTGGCTTCTGCCGGGCTTCAGCAGGTTGGTGGTGAGCACCACGTCATAGGACAGGGACAACGCGGCCTGGATCGTATCATGCAGACCCCTGGTGATCGTCGGCTCGCCCCCTCCCAGAACCAGCCTGTTCAGGCCAAGGGCTCTCCCCGGTTCCAGGATCTCCCGCTGGATCTCCCGCGAGCTCAAGAGGTTCTCCCTCGAGCCCAGGCGATGACTCGATGTCACACACATCGGACAGCGCATGTTGCATCGATCGGTCAACTCCAGAGAGAGGATTTTGGCCATGCCATGATACCCGTTAGCCAGCGCGGCGGACCGATTCCATGCGGTCAGACCGGCTCTCACGCCCAAACCCACGGCGTCGACTGTTCTGCAGGACAATCTTCGTCGTATCGGAAATCTAGCACGGGTCGCACTCGGGGCACGAGCCCGATCCAACCGGCAGGTCCAGCCCTCCAAAAGGCCCCTCCCCTCCCATTGCGAACGGCTGTCTCGACCCACATAATGAGGTCATCTGGATCGCTCCAGTGGATGCTCTGCTCTTCATCGCAAGGCGAGGCGATGCGCATCTTGTTCATCAGCCCTCGGTGGGCCGGCTACAAAAAAACCGACCGGAACTACCAGCGCGAGATGGCGGCCTACCCCCTGACCCTGGGAATCCTGGCCGGCCTGAGCGAAGGACACCAGGTACGGCTCGTCGACGAGCATCGCGAGCCCGTTCCTTTCGACGAGCCCTGGGACCTGGTCGGCATCACCACCACAACCTACCGCTCGAACCGGGCCTACCAGATCGCCGACCGCTTTCGGGAGCTCGGGATCCGGGTCGTCCTGGGTGGTATCCACCCGACGCTGATGCCCACAGAAGCGCTCCAGCACGCGGACGCCGTGGTGCGCGGCGAGGCCGAGCCTATCTGGGGTCGTGTGCTGAGCGATGCCGAGAACGGGACCCTGGGTGGCCTGTACGAGGGGGGCATGACCCTCGACATGGCCTCCATCCCCTTTCCCAGACGTGACCTGTACGGACCGCAACCCCAGCCTACTACCTGGATCCAGGCCACACGCGGCTGCTCCTTGTGCTGCAAGTTCTGCTACCTCCAGTACACCGGCTGGGGCACACACCGACAGAGACCTGTCGAGCTCGTCATCGAGGAGATGAAGACGCTGAGCCACAACCTCATCTTCCTCGTGGACGACAACCTCTTCGTGGATCGCGACTACGCCATGTCGCTCATGGAGAGGATGATCCCCTTGAACAAGCTGTGGTGGTCGCAAGCGCCGACCACGGTGGCATACGACGAAGAGCTCCTGGAGCTGGCGCGCCGCTCCGGCTGCTACTCCTTCAGCATCGGCTTCCAGAGTATCAATCGGGGGGGAATCCGCCAATGCCGTGTCATGCAGAACCGCATCGAACGCTACCACGATATCGTACGCGCTCTGCACCGGCATAACATCCTGGTCGACGCCACCTTCATCTTCGGGTTCGACGCCGATACACCCAACATCTTCCAGGATACGGTCGATGCCATCACCGACCTGGAGATCGACGCCTATGCCTTCTACTTTCTGACCCCTTGCCCAGGAACACGCTACTTCGATGAGCTCGATCGGGAGGGGCGTATCTTCAACCGCAACTGGGAGGAATACGACTGGACTTACGTGGTCCACACGCCCAAGACCATGTCGGTCCAGGAGCTGGAGCGCGGATACCACTGGGCCTGGAACACCCTCGACAACAACTTCGAACAGACCGCCTTTGTACGCGAGCGCTGGGCTTTGAGCCAGCGGGTGCACCAGCCCGCGCTCCATGGCTGTCCCGAGCCTGAGCCGCCGGTCGGGGTCCTGGGTATCCCGGTGAACCGATCCTGTCCGGATATCATCGATGAGCCGGACGGCGAGTCCCAAGCTGGAGTCTGACCGGGAGGCGCGCTGGCCCCGTTGACGACAGAGCGGGCCATCTGAGTTCGCAAATGGAGGTCGATTTGGACGCCGAGAAGATCGCCCGGGGAATCTACATGGTTGGCGGGTCGGAGCTCTCGGCCCCCGAAGACGCCGGCGTGTTTGTGATCCAGGCCCACAACGAGCTGATCCTGATCGACTCCGGCGCCGGAGAGAGCCTGGCCGAGATCGAAGAGAACATCCGCACCATCGGCCTCGATCCCGCCCGCATCTCCACCCTCGTCCTCACCCATTGCCACGTGGACCATATCGGGG